>JBJTCB010000001.1:0-22340 GCA_046091605.1 Actinomycetota bacterium
CGAGCACCGACGAGGCCACCACGGCGCCCGCGATGGAGCCCGCCTCGGCGAACCCCGACAACCCGCCGCGGGCCGCGATGCGATCGAGGATCAACCACGCGAGCAGCGCCACGGGCACGACCAGCACGATCATCGGGGCGAGATGAGAAGATGCATCCGTGCCGTTGCCCGATGTCGCCTCGTTCGCCCCGTGGGCCGATCCCGCCGTCGTGTCGCTGAACAGACTCGCGATGCGCACGCCGGTGCATGTCTCCGGGGCGCTCGATCTCGCACGCTCCGGTGATCGCACCGCGTCATCGTGGTTCAAATCGCTCGACGGATGGTGGCGGATCAAGCGGTGGGCCGATGTGAACGAGATTCCCGCCGCCGCCGTCGGCACCAGGGTCGACGATGCCAACTGGGCGAGGATCTCCGTCCCCGGCAACTGGACCCTCGCGGGTCTCGGTGACGTGCCCCACTACACGAACGTGCAGATGCCGTGGACCGGAGTGCCACCGAGCCTCCCCGACAAGGTCCCCACCGCAGTCCATCGCACGTCGTTCACGGTGCCGGCCTCGTGGAGACGTCGGCGCACCATCCTGCACATCGGTGGTGCCGAGAGCGTGCACATGGTCTGGGTGAACGGTGTCTTCATCGGGTACGGCACCGATTCCCGACTCGCGAGCGAGTACGACGTGAGTGCGGCACTCGTGGAGGGGCGCAACACCGTGGCGATCGCAGTCTGCAGGTGGTCGGCGCAGAGCCATCTCGAGGATCAGGACCAGTGGTGGATGGCGGGATTGCACCGCGAGGTGTTCCTGGAGTCGCGTGGTGCGGTGCACATGCACGACGTGACGGTGACGCCGTCGATCCAGAAGCGCGGCAAGAGCCCGGTCGATCCGGTCACCGGCGCGATATGTGTCGAGTTGACCGTCGATGCGGGGCCGCACCTCGTGCCGGGCTGGAAGGTCGCCGCGCATCTCGAGACACTGCAGGGGAAGCGGATCGGCAATCGTCATCTGGCCGATGTCGCGTGGCAGGAGATGCCCTATGTCTTCGGTGGCCACAGAGCCCGGCTCGAGTGGACCATCGGCGCGGTCGATGCGTGGTCGGCGGAGCGCCCCGCTCTGTACCGGGTGATCGTGGAGCTGCTCGCCCCCGACGGCACGAGCGCCGGGTTCGCCGCGGTGAGGTGCGGGTTCCGGTCGGTCGAGATCCGCGGGCGCGACCTGCTCGTGAACGGAGAGCGCGTGATGATCCGCGGGGTCAACCGTCACGATCATCACCCCGATCGCGGCAAGGCCGTCACCGTCGGGGACATGCGGGCCGATCTCGTGCTGATGAAGCAGCACAACGTGAACGCAGTCCGATGCGCGCACTACCCGAACGACCCGCGGTTCCTCGATCTGTGCGACGAGCTCGGTTTCTATGTCGTCGACGAGGCGAACGCCGAGGCCCACGCCCACAACGAGAGCCTCCACCGCGACCCCCGCTACCGCGAGACATGGATGTCGCGGATCACGCGCATGGTCGAACGCGACCGCAACCACCCCTGTGTGGTGGCCTGGTCGCTCGGCAACGAGGCCGGGTACGGCGCGGTGCACGATGCGGCGGCGAGATGGATCCGCAGCGTCGACCCGACACGGCCGATCCACTACGAGGGGGCGGTCTTCCACACCGGGGGGCCGCGGTCGGGCTGGATCGACGGCGGTCTCGAGGCGAGCGATGTGGTGTGCCCGATGTATGCGACAATCGCCGACGTCGCCGAGTACGGACGCTCGGGTCTGGGGACGCGTCCGCTCATCATGTGCGAGTACAACCACGCGATGGGCAACTCGAACGGATCGCTCGCCGACTACTGGGAGGTGTTCGAGTCGACGCCCGGTGTGCAGGGCGGCTTCGTGTGGGAGTGGAAGGACCATGGCATCCGCCAGCGGCTCCCGGACGGGCGTGAGCGGTTCGCCTACGGCGGACAGTTCGGCGATGCGCCCAACGACGGGAACTTCGTGGCCGACGGGCTCGTGCATGCCGACCTCGTCCCGCACCCGGCGATGCGCGAGTTGGCGTGGGTGCACCGTCCGGTGCGCACCTCGCTCGTGGGCCGCGGCTCGACCGCCCGTCTGGCCCTGCACAACCACCAATGGTTCAGCGACCTGTCGTCGTACGTGGCGACGTGGTCGCTGCTCGTCGATGGACGCATCGCGCGCCGTGGCACCCTGCGACCACCGGTGTGCGCGCCGCAGCACACGGTGAAGATCCCCCTGCCGGCCGTTGCTCCCGAGGGAGCGCGCGAGGTGCACCTGACCATCGAGTGGTCGTTGCGTCGGGGGACGGCGTGGGCGGGGGCCGGGCACGTCGTGGCGTGGGACCAGGTGACGCTTCGGGAATCCGCACGGCACCGTGCCCCGGTGCGCAGATCGCGCGCAGTGCCGCCCGTCGAGGTGGAGCCCGCAGTGACGATCTGGCGCGCTGCCACCGACAACGACGGCTTCAAGATGATGCCGCACCTGTGGCGCGGATTCGGTCGCTCACTCGAGCGCTGGACAGCACAGGGCATTCCCCTCGATGATGCGGCGCTGGTGGCGAGCACCACCCGCCGCACCGAGCGCAGCGATGGGTCCGTGCTGTGGGAGCACGAGATCACCGTGCCCGAGCACCTGGCCGACCTGCCACGGGTGGGGGTGTGGTTCGAGGTGCCGCGCCGGTTCTCGAAGTTGCGATGGTGGGCGAGAGGCCCGCACGAGAACTACCCGGACCGTCGCGCCTCGGCGATGGTGTCGGTGTGGGAGGGCGAACCCGACGAGATTCCCTACCTCGTTCCGCAGGAGTTCGGTCTGCGCACCGACTGCCGACGACTCGAGTTCCTCGATCCACGCACCGGCGAGGTGCTGCGCATCGAGGCCGACGGTGTGCCGTTCCACGCGTCGGTGACGAGGCACCGCGCGGGTGATCTGTTCGCGGCGCGTGATCTCACCGAACTGGTGCGGAGACCCTCGTTGGTCGTGCACCTCGACGCGGCGCACCGTGGGCTCGGCACGGCCAGTTGCGGACCCGACACGCTCGGGGAGTACCTCGTGCCGGCCGGCTTGCACACGATGCGCTACGTGGTCTCGGGCCGGTGACATTCATCCCCGCCATGCGGGACATTCGACTCGACAACCGCGGTCGTCGAGTCGGTTGAGTGGGGAGCGCGGTCGGTCACGGTCGCGCCCGTTCACCGGACAGATCCTGTCCGTCGGACTCGCTGAGACACTCTCGGGTGAGGGACCCTTCACCGTGTTCGCACCGACGAACGCAGCGTTCGCGGCGCTTCCTTCCGGAGCGCTCGACCTTCGCCGTCACGACCGGCATGGGCGTCACGGTGGGCGATGCGAACGTCGTCACCAGGGACATCGCGACTTCCAAGGGTGTCATCCATGTCATCGACAAGGTGATCATTCCTCCGACGGTCGACGTCGCTGCCCTCTGATCCACGATCGGATCAGCAGCCAGACTCAATCATCGATAGAGGTCGGGCCCGGCGGAGGGGTGAACTCTCCAGCCGGGTCCTTCCGCGTCGTGGGCGATGAGCGCCACGATGCACCCGCCGAAACCACCGCCCGTCATCCGGGCACCGAACACCCCGGGCAGCTCGAGCATCCGCGCAACGGCGGCGTCCATGATCGGTGTCGACACGGCGAAATCGCCGGCGAGGCTGCGGTGGCTCTCGGTCATCAGGGCACCCGCACCCGCGCAATCGCCCGCATCGAGAGCGGCTGCGAACGCCTCGACCCGGCGGTTCTCCGAGATCACGTGCCGGGCGCGTGTTCTCGCGACCGGGTCGCTGATTCGCGCGGTGTCGTCGAGGCCCGCCGACCGGAGGGGGCCGATCTCGGACTCGGCCCGCGCACACTCGGCGACGCGGTCGGCGTATTCGGATCCCTCGAGGGTCCGGCGTGCGATGAACTGCACGAGGACCGCTGCGTCATCGGGCACCGTGACATGGCGCACCGCGAGGGTGGAGCAATCGATGAGGGTTGCGGCGCCCTCGCGTGCCGAGGCGATGCACATCTGGTCCATGATCCCGGTCGGCACGCCGGTGGCGAGGTGTTCGGCCCGCTGGCACATGCGCGCGAGCGCGACGGGATCTCCCCTGAAGCCCATTGCGAGTGCGGCGGCGATCTCGAGCGCGGCCGAGGACGAGAGACCGGCCCCCACCGGCAGAGTGGTCGACACGCGTCCCGTGATGCCGCGCGGTGACTCCATCAGAGAGGCGACCGCGGCGACATAGCGGCCCCATCGGGGCGTCATCGAGGAATCGAAGGGTGCGCGAGGATCGATGTCGACCGGCTCGGGATCATCCGCCGAGACGAGGTGCAGGCGGTCGGACTCCTCCCACTCGATCGTGGTCGCGAGATCGATCGCCATCGGCAGGACGAGTCCACCGGTGTAGTCGGTGTGATCACCGATCAGGTTCACCCGCCCGGGCGCGGTCGTGCGGGGCATCAGCCGATGAGATCGCGCAATCGCGCGGCGATGTCGGCGGGGTCGACGGGCACGAAGTACTCGCCGGTCGCGACCTCGACGCCGGCGATGTGGCGTGGCAGGCGCGGCGCGCGCCATGGTGAGACGATCTCGATGTTCATCCACGCATCGGGCCACTGCGACGATGTGCGCGGTGATTGGTTGATCCACATCATGTAGGGCAGCGGCTCGCCGAAGAGTTGCTCGAGTGCTCCGAAGATCACAGAGAGCGCCCGGGCGAGGCCGGCGCGGGTGCCGGTCTCGAGTGCCGGAAGATCGGCGACCCGTTCGATCGGGGCGAGGCGCACCGACACGGGGAACACGGGAGCCCCATCGCACCAGGCGCGCCAGCCGTCGATCGTGGCGACGAACCGGTCGCCCGGGTTCGGCTCGGGTGCCCACGATGCACGGAGCATCCGGCCGGGACGATCGGGGACATGATCGAAGGCGTAGATCTGTCCGTGCGGGTGGGCGATCGTCGCACCGATCTCGGCGCCGCGATTCTCGAACACCACCACATGCTCACCACCCGGCAGGTCGCGCAATGCCGTGGTGCGCTCGCACCAGAGGTCGACGATGCGGCCGAGATGTTCGACCGGGAGAGTGGCGAGTGTCGCCTCGTGATCCGGCGAGTAGAGGATCACCTCGCAGGTTCCACCCTCGAGGGCGGGCCACCGGTTCTTGAACGCGCGCACCTCGTAGGGCTCCGGCGCCTCGAGGCCCCCGACGCAGAACGGGCAGCCGTCGACGGGCAGGTTCGGGCGGCCCTGGCGGTCGGCGACGATGTGCACGACGGTCCCGAGGTGCGGATCCACCCGCGTCTGGCGTGTCACGGATCCCCCGGCGTCAGCCGCGCGGCGTCAACCGCGACGCATCGGCCCAGGTCGCATGGGTGCCCGAGCTGATCCGCTCGGGGAGTGCGATGCGCGCGATGGGGCCATCGGAGAGATTGCGGGCATCGAAGATCTGGCAGTCGCTGCGATCATTCGGCACATCCATCGTGAAGGTGACGAGGTAGCCGTCATCCTCGGCTGTGGCGCCGGGCTTCGGTGCGAACACGGTCTCGGAGCAATAGACGCCGTCGGGGAGGCGGAACACCTCCTCGTTGCCGGTCGTGACGTCGTGCTTGATGAGGCCCTCGAACCCGAACCAACCCTCGGCCGGCACCACTTGGTACACGTAGCGGTGCGCACGACCCATGCGAGAGGAGTCGATCATGCCGAACTCGGTGATCGTGTCGGTGAGCGGGCCCTCCTTCACCGTGCCGGTCCTCATGTTCAGGCGCCAGCGGTGGGGCCGCGACTGGAGCGCATAGAGGTCGAGGAACCGGAACAGGCGCTGCTCCATCGTCGCGTCCGGCGGGAGCGAGGGGGAGGGGTCGTGTTGGAAGTAGCCGTCGACGACGATCTCATCGCCGTCTTCCCATGCGTTGATCCAGTGCAGGACATAGGTGGCGTCGCACTCGAACCACTTGATGTCGCTCTCGGTGCCGCGACGGGGGATCACCGCGAAGCGCAGGGGCATGTCGCGATGGAAGCCGGTGGCGTAGATCCCCTTGGCGACGAGGTCGGGATCCCAGAAGAGAGGACAGTCGTTCAGGATCGCGTAGTTGTCCGTGAAGCACATGTCGTGGGGCAGGCGGGGGCCGGGCAGGGGCACCGGCGTGTGGTGCACCAACTCTCCGGAGGCGTCGACGACGCCGTAGTGCATGAAGGGTGCCTCGGTGCCGTAGTTGAAGAACAGCATCTCGCCGGTGCGCTCGTCGACCTTGGTGTGGGCCGAGACGCCCCATCCGGGGAACGCACCGTTCCACGATGCCCGACCACGATCCTCGAGCGTGACCGGATCGAGTTGGTAGAGATCACCGCACTGATAGAAGCTCGTGAGGGCGAGTCCGTTGTGGACCACGACATCGGTCGACGACGCATCCTTCATGCGCGTGCGCGCACCCCAGCCATCCTGACGGGGCGACTTGAGCGGGGACTCGGCGAGCCCCGACCACTGCGGTCCACCGGCCTCGAGTTCGGCTGCCAGTCCCGCCGTGCGCACGAACCGGTTGCGGTACTCGGCGTGTCCCTCGCGGAACGAGATCGCATGGAGCATTCCGTCGCCATCGAAGGGGTGGTAGCGCTGCATCGCGGGAACGAGCGGGTTCTCGGTGTTGCGCAGGTACACCCCGTTCAAGTCGGCGGGGAGCTCCCCCTCGACCTCCATGTCGAGCGCGGTCCATTCCCGCGTCTGGGGCCGCCACGCGCCCGTGCGGTACGGGTGCGTGTCGTCGGCGGGCAGCAGACTCTCGAACTGCGTCTCCATCGTCACCCGCACCGGGGCCCCCTTCCGATCCTGTGGTGAAACGGTACCGTGTGCACGGTGTCCAAGCGTGAGGTGACCACGAAGGTGTCGGTCGCCGATCTCCCGGGTGCTCTGGCGCGGGTCATCACCGACCTCGGCCTCGTCGACGAGAACGGGCGCGTCAATCGCGAACACGTGAGGACCCTCGGGGAGTTCGTGGTGCGGTTCGTGCCGGCCGCACAGCCGTCGCCCGTCGTCGACCCGGTGCCTGGTGGCGCCGGTGGCGAGTCGCCCGCGGTGGTGACGACTCCGGCCGACAAGCCTCGCCGTGGTCGACCCCCGAAGAATGCCGCGGCTCAGCCGGGCACCGTGCGCACGCGTCAGCGGACCCGTCCGACCAAGGCCGAGGTGCGCGGGGCGCTCACGCAGCGAATCGCTGAACACCTGCGTCAGTGCCCGGGGTCGACCCTGGCCGAGATCGCCGAGGTGCTCGGTGTGCCCCTCACCGATGTCTCTGTGTCGGCCAAGCCCGTCGACTGGTTGGTGCTCGAGGAGTCCGAGATCGCCGAGCCCTCCGCGCGCACCGAATCCGGGGCGATCACGGCCACCCGCGAGCGCGCCAAGGCCGCACTGCAGGCGGCGAGTCTGCTCGCCGGTCCGCTCAGCCATCAGGTCTACACGACACTCGTGCGCGAGGGGCGAGTGAAGGGACCGAGCGTGGCGCGCATCGTGCAGTTGTTCGGGTCGTGGACCGCGGCGTGTGCCGAGGTGGGAGTCGCGAGCGGCGAACCACTCCGCAAGAACTACGAGCGGCGATGGACACGCGATGAGATCCTCGACCATGTCGAGAGGTTCCTCGCCGAGCCGGCGCATCGGGGTGCGAGTCACCAGTTCGACGCGTGGCGAGCGGCGGTCAACGGCGACGGCTCCGTGCCCTCGCTCGGCACCGTGCGCAACCTCGTGGGCGGCACATGGAGCGAGATCAGAACGACAGCACTGCGGCGGATGCGCGCGCGGTGGGCGGCCTGAGCGGCGCAACGACCCTCACCAGTGCCGGCGCGATCATCCGACGCGCGCGATCCTGAACCACCGCGACAGGATCGAACCTGCGGGAACGACCTCGGGCGAGTCGTTGATCGCGTTCGGTGCTCCCGACTGGGGCTCCACGCACGTCGCATGGTCGGGCATGTCGTAGACGACCCAGTGCGAGCAATCACTCGAGAGTCGCAGATCGATTCCCCGCACGGTCAACTCGGGCTCGGCACCCCCGGAGACGAGGCAATCATCGAGTGGTTCATCCGGCACCGGGATCACCTCGGCCGTCGCAATTCCCGTGCGGTCGCGCACGTGCATCGACGTGCACCGGTGGTCGATTCTCGTTGGCTTCAGGAACCACGGGTGCCAACCGACGTGAACCGGTTGATCCTCGCCGGCATGGACTGCGAGTCGCATCGTGATTCCGTCACCGGACACCTCGACGCGCTGCACGACGAGACCCTCGAAGGGCCAATGAGGCCCGAGGCTCGTGACGAGCGTTGCCTTGTCGATGTCGTGCGAGTCGATCTCCCATGGAGTTGCGAACACCGTGCCGTGCATTGCGTGCCGGCCCGCGTTGGGTTCGAGTTCGTGGACGAGCCCCGCGAACCGGACCTCTGCATCACGCACACGGCCGGCGTAGGGGACCATCGGATAGGAGCCCCACGCGACTGGGTCGGAGCCCGCGGTGACGAGCACCTCGGTTCCCCCGAAGCGCAACGATGCGAGTCGTGCCCCGTGGCGGACATCCACGGCGGCAACCACATCACCGGAGCGGAGCACGATGCGCTGCACCTCGCCAGTATGTCGCAGTCGACCTCATCCTCGTTCGGCTCGGGGTCGGTCGGGACTAGGTTCGGGTGTCGTGCGCGGCCTCGGAACCCTCATCAACACCGCGACGGTGATCGCCGGCGGGGGAGTCGGTCTCCTCATCGGGTCGCGGATCCCCGAGCGAATCCGCACCTCTGTCGTGCAGGTGATCGGGATCGCCACGCTCGTGATGGGGATCGACAATGTTCTCGACACCCACAATCTCGTCTTCCCGCTCGTGGGAACAGTGGTGGGTGCGATCCTGGGTGAGTTGGCGCGCATCGAGGACCGACTCGAGCGCCTGGGTGAGCGACTGAAGAGCCGGTTCGCGCGCTCCGATGATGATGGATCGTTCGTGAGGGGGTTCGTCACCGCGACGCTGCTGTTCTGCATCGGTCCGTTGACGGTGCTCGGTGCGATCGAGGACGCGACCGGCGACGTCCCCCGGCTCTACATCATCAAGGGGACACTCGATGGTTTCATGTCGATGATCTTCACGGCCACCTACGGGATTGGTGCCGCGTTCTCGGCACTGAGTGTGTTCGTGGTCCAGGGCCTGCTGACCCTGGCGGGGACCGGGCTCGATGCCCTCCTCGACGACCGGATGCGCACCGAACTGTTCGCCTCAGGGGGTTTCATGGTGCTCGCAATCGGGCTGAACCTCCTTGGAGTCACCAAGATCCGCTTGGGTTCGCTGCTGCCGGGCCTTGTGGTGACCCCCCTTCTGGTGGTCTGGTTCGCCGTCTGAAGGGGCCACGGAATCTGTCCACAGCCCGTCATGGAAACCCCACGGCGTGCGCTGTGGTGTCCAATGAGTGACATTCATCCCCGTTCCGCCCCTCTGCGGGGAACGTGCATCGCAACGCTCGCGCCGCTGCGACTGGCGGCTGTTCGGCCGACCACCGGTTCCCTAGGATGACGCTCGTGCGCAGAGGGGTCACGAAGTTCTTCGGCGTGGCGTCACTGGCCGTTGTCGGAGTCGTTGCGATTCCGTCTCCGTCTCTGGCCGCGTCAACCGACGACTATGTGATCGTCGAGCGTGACGGCGATGTCGCCGTGCGCACCCTGACCCCGGCCCAGGCCGAGAGGACCTCGATCGATCCCGCCGTGCGGATCGTGGCGCCGGATCAACCGATGGGACTTCTCGACGATCCGGTCCTGCCGCCATTCGCCGCGCCCGATGGCGCATCCGCCGGTGACGTGATCCCCGGGCGCTGGATCGTGCAGTTCTCCTCGGAGACCGCCGCGTCGACGGCTGCGGCCTCGCTCGCGGGAAGCGTCAACGCCTCGTTCACCGATGCAATCGATGGCTTCGTCGCCGACCTCACCGACGGCCAAGTCACCACGCTGCGCTCGAACCCGAGTGTCGTGTCGATCGAACCCGATCGTGTCGTTGTCGTCGACGACACCCAGAGCAACGCCACATGGGGTCTCGACCGGATCGACCAGCGGTCCCTGCCGCTCGACATGCGCTACACGTTCGACCAGACCGGTGCGGGCGTGACGGCCTACATCATCGACACCGGTGTCTATTCGGCGCACAACGAGTTCACCGGTCGGATGTCTGCCGGATACACCGCGATCTCCGATGGCAAGGGCACGGAGGACTGCCACGGCCACGGCACGCACGTCGCGGGCACGGTCGCGGGCACCACGTACGGCGTCGCCAAGCGCGCGACCGTTGTTCCGGTGCGCGTGCTGGGGTGCACCGGTTCGGGTTCGTTCTCGGGTGTGATCGCGGGTCTCGACTGGATCGTCGGGCACCATCAGCCCGGAGCGCCAGCCGTGGCGAACATGAGCCTCGGCGGAGGATTCTCGGGCACCGTCAATGCAGCCGTGAGTCGCGCGACCGACGACGGAGTCACCGTCGTGGTGGCGGCCGGAAACTCGAATGTGAACGCGTGCACCGCGTCGCCGGCGAGCGCCGCGAGCGCGATCACCGTCGGAGCGACCACGTCCACCGATGCCCGTGCGAGCTTCTCCAACTGGGGAGAGTGCCTCGACGTGTTCGCCCCGGGCAGTTCGATCCTCTCCGCGTACCACCTCCTGAACGGAGTGCTCAACCCCGCGGCGACTCGCATCATGTCGGGCACCTCGATGGCATCGCCGCACGTCGCGGGTGTCGCGGCGTTGTACCTGTCGACGAACCCCTCGGCCACGCCGGCCACCGTCGCGTCCACCCTGTCCGCGGCGGCGACGCCCGGCATCGTGACGAACCCCGGAACGGGATCGCCGAATCTGCTGTCGTACTCGGCGAGCTTCGCCGCTGCGCCGCCCTCGGCGCCGTCCGCGCCCTCGAATCTGCAGGCCACTGCCGGCAACGCGCGCGCCTCGCTGATGTGGTCTGCACCACCGGCGTGGGGAAGCGGGGTCGTCTCGGACTACATCGTCGAGTTCTCCACTGATTTCGGCGCCTCGTGGACGGTGTTCGCAGACGGAGTGTCGACGGCCACCGCGGCGACAGTCACCGGGCTCGTCAACGGCGCGGTGCACTGGTTCCGCGTGAAGGCGGTGAACTCGGCCGGCACTGGTGCTGCCTCGAACACGGCCAATGCGACTCCGTTCGCGCCCGTGGTGCCCGGTGCTCCGAGATCGCTCGTGGCGACCGCGGGGACCCAGCGTGTCACCCTGACATGGACTGCGCCACTCACCGATGGCGGGGCGGCGATCACCGACTATGTGATCGATGTGTCGACCAACCTGGGTTCGACATGGGTGCGCGCGGCCGACGCGGTCTCGACTGCGACATCGGCTCTGATCTCCCCGCTCAGCCCGGGTGTGACGCACACCTTCCGTGTCGCCGCCGTCAACTCGGTCGGCACGGGCACCTTCTCGGGGTCGGCGTCCGCCATTCCGTGGGCACCGAACGCGCCGAGCGTGCCCAGGTCGCTGGGTGCCTCACCCCAGTTGAATGCGTTGTACGTGTCGTGGACCGCTCCCAGTTCCGACGGTGGAGCCGCGATCGATGCGTACCTCGTCGACTGGTCGGTCGATGGTGGCACCACTTGGCAGGGATTGGTCACGTTGTCGAGTGGCACCAGGTGGACGACATTGTCGCCGCTCGCTGGTGGGACTGCACATGTCGTGCGCGTCCGCGCGACGAACGGATTCGGCACGAGTCCGGCCGCGACCGTGAGTGCGACGCCAACCGCGCCGTCGGTCCCATCGGTGCCGCGCTCGCTGTGGGTGAACGCCGGGTACAACTCGGCGAGCCTGTATTGGATGCGCCCGTCGTCGAACGGTGGCTCGGCAGTGACCGGGTACAGAATCGAGTGGTCAACCGATGCCGGCGCCACGTGGCCGAACGCGACTGTCGTGGCGCCCACGCAGACCAGCACCCGGATCGACTCGCTCGTGGGCGGGCAGCGGCATCACTTCAGGGTCGTTGCGATCAATGCGATCGGTGCGAGCGCCCCGACTGCTCCCTTCGCGGTGACGGTCCTGGCGGTCACCGCACCGAGCACGCCGCGCGACTTCGGCGGGTTCCTGAGCGGAACGTCGGCGTACCTCTCGTGGTCGACCCCGAGTTCGAACGGTGGTGCGGCCATCACCGGATACGAGGTGAGCCAGTCCACCGATTCGGGAGCCACATGGTCGATCGCAGCGACGGTCGTCGCACCGGTCCGGAGCGCCCGCATCGCCTCGCTGGTCGGTGGGACGACCTATCTGTTCCGCGTGGTGGCACGCAACTCCGCGGGTGTCAGCACGCCGAGCACTGTGGTGGCACTGGAGTCGCGCGTCACCGGGACGCCGAACCCTCCCTCGAACGTGGTTGCCACGGTGAATGCGACGACGGTGAACGTCTCGTGGCGCGCGGTGACCAGCAGCTTCGCGCCGGTGACCGACTACATCGTCGAGGTGTCCACCAACTACTCGGGCACGTGGACCGTGCATCCCGATGGAGTCTCCACCTCGACCACGGCGCAACTGACCAATCGCACCCCCGATGTCCCGGTCTCGATCCGGATCCGGGCGGTGAACTCCTACGGCACCGGCCCGGCCTCCGGTGCAGTGACTGTGATCCCGCGTGGTGAACCGACCGCTCCCAGCGCGCCGCGCAACGTCTCGGGAACCTCGGGAGACTCCTCGGTGACCGTGTCGTGGGTCGCACCCGAGTCCAACGGTGGTGCCTCGATCACGGCGTACAAAGTGACCGCGAGCCCCGGTGCCTCGACGTGCGAGTCCGCGACGACGATGTGCGTCGTGACCGGCCTCACGAATGGCGTCGCCTACACCTTCACGGTGACCGCGACGAATTCTGCGGGAACAGGTCCGTCATCGGTGGCCAGTGACCCGGTCACGCCGGTCAGTGGATCGACTGCCCCGGTCACCGCGCGCTCGTGGGGTCTTGACCGCACCGATCAGCGCGCGCTCCCGCTCGACGGGCGCCTGACGCGCATGGGATCGGGCGCGGGCGTGACCGTCTATGTCGTCGACACCGGTGTGTATGCCGGACACTCCGACCTGTCGGGACGCGTCGCCGCGGGATTCACGAGCATCAACGACGGTCTCGGAACGCACGACTGTGACGGCCATGGCACCCATGTCGCCGGGACCGTCGCGGGAACGCAGTACGGCTTCGCCAATCTCGCGATGGTCGTGCCGGTGCGTGTGCTCGACTGCTGGGGCTCGGGTTCGACCTCGACGGTGGTGTCGGGCATCAACTGGGCCATCAGTCACCACCAGGCAGGGACTCCGGCCGTGCTGAACATGAGCCTCGGTGGTGGATTCGACGCGGTGCTGAACGACGCGGTGTCGCGTGCAGTCGATGACGGCATCACCGTCGTGGTTGCCGCGGGCAACTCGAACGCCGACTCCTGCGGATACTCGCCGGCGAGCGCCCCGAGCGCGCTCACCGTCGGCTCGACGACCTCGAGCGATGCACGATCGTCGTTCTCGAACTGGGGAACCTGTCTCGACATCTTCGCGCCCGGTTCCTCGATCACATCGCTCGGCACCTCGTCGTCGACGGCGACGGCCACGTATTCGGGCACCTCGATGGCATCGCCGCATGTCGCCGGAGTCGCCGCGCAGGTGCTCGGCAACAACCGATCGCTGACGCCGGCACAAGTCGCGGCTCATCTTCTGTCGACCTCGACTGCGAATGCCGTCTCGTCTCCCGCGTCGGGCAGTCCGAACCGACTGCTGTATGCACAACCGCCGGCGACCTCGTCGGCGGTTGCTGACGCCGCCGAGTCGACCCTGCAGTTCGCCGACGACTCGGTGTTCTCGTTCGACTACGGCGCCGACCGGGTCGATGAGCCCACGCAGCCGGTGATCGCACCGGTGACACCCGCGCCGTCGACGCCCGCTCCCGTGGCACCGGGTGCGCCGAGCGTCCCGGCACCGAGGGTCGACACCCCGGTTGCCGCGTTGGCGGCCCCCGCATCGCTGGCGGTGGAGATCGTCGGGGTCAAGCGAGTCGGCGCGCGTATCGCGATCACCGTCTCTGCTCCCGCTGGTTCACGCGTGACGCTGTGGCGGAACGGCAAGAAGGTCGCCACGAACTCGACGGGTCGATTCTCGGTCCCCGCTGGCCGCATTTCTGTGAACAGTTTCGTGGCGGTTGCCAAGTCGGGCAAGGTCTCGGTGTCCTCGACAAGGGTCGTGGTGCGCACGACATCATCCCGACTGCGATAATCGACGCTTGATGCGTCGGGGGCCTGCAACTTTTTTCTTGGCGGCCCTCGCAGTCGGACTGGTGGCGTGTGCCGGACCCGTCTCGGCTCCGCCCGAGGAGACCATCGCCGATCCGACCGTCGCCGACGAGCCCGTCGAGTGGGCACCGTGCGGTGCGATCCAGTGCGGAACCTTCACGGTTCCTGTCGACCACGCGGGAGGGGAGCAGTCGGCGGGAGTGCTCGGCCTGCAGTTGTTCCGCCGACCGTCTGCGACGGCGAACGCGCCCATCCTGCTCCTGGTCGGTGATCGACTCAGCCCGGACGTCGTCGATGCCACATGGGGCGCGAGGGCCCTCGCCGAGCGGGCCGAGCTGACCCTCGGGACAGCGGTGCGCGGCTTCGAAGTCATCTCGGTGGCACTCCGCGGGTCGGCAGAGATGCCGATGCCGGTGGGCACAGAGGGAATCGTCGGCACGCTCGATGTGGCCGACGATCTCGAGTTGCTGCGAACCGAGGGACTCGGATCACCGCGGGTGCGTGTGCTCGCGTGGGGCGACGGGGCGACTGCCGTCGCCGCCTGGGTGATGAGGCGACCCTCGGGAATCGAGGCGGCGGTCCTCGACAGTCCCGCGGACCCGGCATCGTCGCTGCGCACCCAGACCGAGGCCCGCATCATCACCGCGGATGCGGCGGCCACCTGGGCGGTCAAGTGGTGCGCATCGCACCTGGCATGTCCGGTCAATGCCACTCCGGCGAACACCGTCGATCTGCTCGATGCCCGCATCGACGACGGGTCGGCGCCCGAGGGAGTCACCCGCGCGTCTCTCGCGCGTGCCGCCGAAGCGGCGCTCGCGGCGGGCAGCCCGAACAGTCTCTGGAATGCGATCACCGAGGCGGCCGACCGTCGCGGTGACCTGCTCGCGGGTCTCGCCGGACGCCCGCCGTCGGAGGCCGATGTGCGGCCGCTGTGCCGCGACACCGGCGCCGACCTGGCCCTCACGTTGGTCGCCCTGCACGAGGCGGCCCGACCGACCTACTTCACGGTCGGCTCGGGTGCCGAGCGCCTCGCAATGTGCGTCTCGTCGACCGCACCCGCGCGTGCGTTGGGAGGGGTGGAGGAGAACCCGTCTGCCGTCGGTGCCTCGGTGATGGTCACCGGGTCGGCATCGGATCCGGTGAGTCCGGCATCGATCATGCGTGCCATGGCCAAGCGCAACAAATGGACATGGAAGCCCTCGCCGGCTGTTCGTCACCTGGTGGTCGGCCGCGAGGAGGTCCCCACCACCGCGGCGATGGCGCACCTGCGCGGCGACTAGAGCACGAAGTCGCGGATCAGTGCCGCGAGCTCCAGCGGGGTGTCGCCCTGCACGCTGTGTCCCGCATCCTCGATGCGTTCCACCCTGGCATGGGGGGCACGGCGGCGCAGTTCCTCCTCGTCCTCGTCGGACACGACCGACTGTGTGCGCATGCCGCGCACGAACAGCAACGGCTGTGCGTATCCGCTGATCGCATCCCACAGAGCGGAGTTGTCCGGTCGCTGCTCGGTCTCGGCCCCCTTCATCTCGGGCAGGGGCGGCGCATCGTCGCGTCGGTAGCGCCACACCCACGAGCCATCGTCGAGTTGCAACGCGTTGTGGAGGATTCCCCGGCGGAGGGACGACACGGTGCGCGTGGGGTTGAACTGGATGGTGCGCTCGAGCAGTTCCTCGAACGAGGGGAACGTCGCGGGGCCGTTCACGAAGTCGGTGATCTGCTTGGCCTTGTCGCGGTTGATGTCCGGGGTGATGTCGACGAGCACCATCTTGCGGACGATGTCGGCGTGGTCGCGCGCGAGCGCGAGGGTGGTGAGCCCGCCGAGCGACATTCCGATGACCGCCGCGGCATCGGGTGCGAGTGCGCGGATCACTGTCGCGATGTCGTCGGCATTCTGTTGGAGGGGCAGGGCAGTGGGGTCGAAGGCCGCGGCTGAATCGGAGTGGCCATGTCCCGGCAGGTCGACGCACAGAAGCGGCTCACCGAGTGCGAGTGCGACGGTGTCCCAGGTGTGGGCGTTCTGTGCACCACCGTGGAGGAACACCAGACGCGGCGATGCGTCGCCCCACTTGAGCGCGGAGAGTCGGCGACCCGGCGCAACCTCGACCGACACGCGCGAGACGACCGGCGGAGCATCGTGGGGGATGCCGTACTCGGCGGCGTTCTCGTGGAACATCGAGAATTCGTCGTAGGGGATGCGCTCGACCATTCCCACACCGTAGTGACGATGCCTGCATCATGCGCCACCCGGGAGCGTCGGCTGCCCGTGGACAACGGCCGGTTCTCCCGATAGACATGGCACGTGGCACGTGATCACATCTACGTCAATGGACTTCGTCTCATGGCACTCGTCGGTGTCCTCCCTCACGAGCGAGAGGCTCTCCAACCGGTCCAGGTGGACATCGACATGGAGGTGGACCTCCTCGAGGCCGGTCTCACCGACAATCTCGTCGACTCGGCCGACTACGGAGCGATCTCGGTCGCGGTGGCCGAGACAGTGCGCATGAGCACGGACCTTCTGCTCGAGCGACTCGCCACCCGCATCGCCGAACGTGTGCTCCAGTTCGACCACGTCGAAGTCGTCGATGTGCGGCTCACCAAGCTGCGTCCACCGATCCCCGAGGACATCGATTCCTCGGCGGTGCGCATTGTGAGGACCCGCGTGGACATGCGGGTGCCCGCACGACACCGGGCGATCGTGGCCCTCGGGAGCAATCTCGGCGACAGGCCCGCATACCTCCGGTTCGGCCTGGAGCGCCTCTCCAATGTGGTGGCACAATCGCAGGTCTTCGAGACCGATCCCGTGGGAGGTCCCGAGAACCAGGGGCCCTATCTCAACATGGTCGCCGTGGTCGACACGGATCTCGATCCGTATGCGCTGCTGCGTCGTCTCCTGCAGATCGAAGCCGAGGCCCAGAGGGTCCGCAAAGTGAGATGGGGTCCGCGCACGCTCGACTTGGACCTGTTGTTCTACGACGACTGCACGATCGAGAGTGAGGAACTCACGGTTCCGCATCCGCGCTTCGCCGAGCGCAGGTTCGTGCTCGAGCCGCTCGCCGAGGTCGCTCCCGAGCACTGCCCGGTCGACTGGCGCAACCGACTGCCCGCGGCAGGGGTCTATCCGCGCGGGCCGATCGACGGCCTCGTCGCCCACACCGTCCTGCTCTAGGCCTCTCGTTGCACGTTGCGCTCCTGATTCCCGCGGTGAACGAGGCCGCGTCGATGCCCCGCACCGCGCGTGTCGCCCGCGAGGCGGTCGATGCCGGGACCGTGTCGAGTGCGACCGTGCTCGATGGCGGCTCGACCGATGCGACAGCATCGATCGCGCGTGATGCCGGCATCGAGGTGTTGGCCGTGTCCGCAGTGATGCCCCATCTCGGGCCGGTCCTCGGCAAGGGCGATTCGTTGTTCCGCGGTGTGCACTCGGTCGAGGCCGACTGGTACGTCTTTCTCGACGCCGACCTCGGCAATATCGGTCTCCGACACATCGCGGCCCTCACCGACAGGGCCGCGCGGGGCGACGTGGTCCTCGTCAAGGGCGGGTTCGTGCGCATCGACGAGGAGGGGCGTCGGAGGCAGATCCCGGGTGGCCGCGTCACAGAGGAAGTCGCGCGACCATTGCTCGCAATGGCGGCGCCGGTTCTCACCGGGTTCTCCCAGCCGCTCTCGGGCCAGGTGGCGATCCGTGCCGACGTCGCGCGGGCCCTGGAATTCGCGACCGGGTACGGAGTCGAGATCGCGATGCTCCTCGATGTGTGGCGCCGCCACGGAGCGACCGCGCTCGCAGAAGCCGACATGGGCGAGATCCAGAATCGGTGGAAGCCCGATGGGGCGCTCGATGAGGTGCGCGACCAGGTGCTCGCGGCGGCGTCCCTCAGGGGCCTGGGTGAGGCGGGTCGCGTCCATCCGATGGTGCGCAATCGCACACCGTGACGTGATGGGTCAGGAGACGTCGTCCTCGAATTCACATGCCATTCCGTCACAACTTCCGTAGTTGCGGCAGAACGACTCGAAGTTGATGCAGTCGGGGTGGCCCTCGAATTGGTCCCCCTCGGACTTCCGTTCGGCCCGCTTCCGTCCCGCCCGCTTCCCGATCTTGTATGCGACGATCGCGCTGAACAATCCCATGGTTCTCTTCCTGTCGGCGTCATCCTGCCCGACGGGTGTGTCAGGTGGTGGTGGCCCGCCAGAGTGAACGATCGAGGAGGGCATCGGCGTCGAGACTGCGGTGACCCTGCAGCACATCCCACACGTCGAGGAAGTTCCGCACTTCGCGGATGTCGTGCACCCGGTAGATGCCCGAGCGCGTCACGGTGAGCGTGTGGGCGATCGCAGCGAGGGTTCCCGAGAGCCGCTCCCGCGGGGGCCGGCCGGTGATCGCGCCGATGAAGTCCTTGCGCGAGACCGGCAACAGGATCGGCCGCGCGTAATCGGCGAGCGCGCCGATGTTGCGGAGCACGTCGACGGTTTGGGCCGGGGTCTTGGCGAAATCGGGTCCGGGGTCCACGATCACCTGATCGCGCGTCACGCCGGCGGCCTCGAGCGTGGCGAGACGCTCGTCCATGAACTCGAGCACATCAGCGGTCACGTCCTCGTAGAGGTCCGGGTCGGTGAGGCGCACCTTCGGGCGGCCGCGGTTGTGCATGAGGATGTAGCCGGCACCCGTGGCGGCGACCACATCTGCGACTTCGGGGTGGAGCAGGCCGGAGATGTCGTTGATGATGTGCGCACCAGCCTCGAGCGCGGCCCTCGCCACCCGGGGGCGGTACGTGTCGACGGACACGACGGCATCGGTGTTGGCCACGACCCATGCGATGACAGGAGAGATCCGCTCGATCTCTTCGTCCTCGGAGATCTCGGGCACACCGGTGATCGCGGACTGGCCGCCGATGTCGACGATGTCGGCGCCCTCGTTCATCACCTCGCGGACGCGCTCCATTCGCGCCTCGAGAGTGGCGTACTGTCCCGCATCGGAGAACGAGTCCGGCGTCGCGTTCACGACAGCCATGATCATCGGGCGGTCGATCTCGAGGTCGAGGGAACGGGCTCTCAAGCGCGCCATGGAGTCACGCTATCGGTGGTTGTTCAGGCGTCGCTCGGCTCGTCGCGTGTCCCGCGACGGGTCGCAGGGAAGGTGTAGGAGTCGAGGAGACGCATGCCGGCGCCGTCGACCGCCTCGCGGCCACTCGATGCGGGTGATTCATCCCACGAGCCGTCCGCACGTTCCGAGGGGGACAGGCGCAAGTTCGTGTACCACGGAGAGGTGTCCCCGCTCGCCGATGATTTGTAGCGCAACGACGAGAGCACGATCGCATCGCCGTCGCGCGCAACTTTCAGACGCGCACCTTCGTATGTCGCAACCACCTGGGGAGCTCCGGTCGGCGACATGGACAGAATCTGCAGTGAGTCCCAGAACGAGTAGGCGTCCGCGTCATCGTCGGCGAGGTGCTTGTGGAGAACCAACACTTCCGAGCCGGCAATGCGCGCCGAATAGAGATCCAGCCGGGCGACATTGGCCGTGTGGGCCTTGTCGTCGTAGCCGTCGAGAACCCCCACGGCGCGTCGAGGGGATTCCTGCATGACATGTGCTGACAATTGGAAGGGAATGTAGGCAAAGCCGTCGTTGTCGGTCTCGCGGGGATCCCAGTACGACTCGCTGCCGACCAGCATGAAGTTGCCGTGATCGGTCGTTGCGACGCCGCAGAGGTCGACCGTGATGATCTCGTCGACCGAGTCGCAGGAGAGCTCATCCATCACAAAGTCGTACTGCTCGACGCCGAAGGCGTGATCGAACCACGACGTCGAGGTCTCAGCCGGTCGCACCATCGAGGTTGCCTCGTCATCAGGGGTTGTCGTGGCGGTCGTCGTCGAGACCGCGCCGGGCTCCGTGCTCCGGTCACCGAACACCGCGGCTGCGCCCGCAACCAGCGAGAGAACGACCACGGCCGCAAGGATCGCCCGGTTCGTCGACCGGGACCTGCCGGGGTCAGCCATGTCTGCGGTGGGCGATCCCGCCGAGCCAGTACCCGACGGCTGCCATTGCACCGCCGGACAGCATCAGGGTCACGGCCGGATCCCCGGTTAACACAGCAAGAAGTGCACCCACCGTGATTCCGGAAACAGTCGCCACCGCGTGCAACGCATGTTTCATGAAGTCAGACTAATCGGACGATGTCCGTTGCGTGTCGCAATGCTTCGATGAGAACTGCAAGCGAGAAGTGGAGAAGTCCTAAGCTGCGGCCATGTTGGGCGATAGCGAGGAGCTCATCTTCCGAGAGTCGGTGTTTGCGTGGCTTCGTGCCAAGACGCTCGTCACGCCGTATCTCACTCGTGACGATCTATCTCACTTCCCATGGCAAGGTAGGCAAGTACGTCTTCTTGGTCCACAGACGGGCATCTGGAAGATTGCCGGGTTGAGCGATGCGGCCATCGCGTTCTCAACGTCATTTGTCCCGGATGGAAAGCGTCGACCCTACGAAGATGACTCTGGTCCGGATGGTCTCTTGCGGTACAAGTGGCGAGGAACCGACCCCAATCACTCTGATAATCGTGCTCTCCGTCGAGCAATGGAACGCGGGCTGCCCCTCGTCTACTTCGTGGGGGTGGGGTACCGGCCAGGAACACAAACTCAGTGGTTCAATGCCCAGTTCCCGGTCTTCCTTGTCGCCGAGGAACCAACAGCGCATCAATTCGCAGTCGCGTATGAGATTGAGCAGAAGCCAATTGTTGATCTTGCTGATTCTGCTGCCTTAGAGATAGCAAAGCGATACAACGAGCGCGTGGTCAAAGTGCGACATCACCAACCAGAGTTTCGAGGCAGAGTCATCAGCGCATATGAGTCTCGATGTGCCGTCTGTCGATTGCCCTTTGCAGAGCTCCTCGATGCGGCACACATCAGGCCCGATGCAGAAGGTGGTAGCGCTCGAGTGAGCAACGGACTGTCGTTGTGCAAGATTCACCATGGTGCCTATGACACCGAGATTCTTGGAATCTCACCAGATCTCACGGTCCATATCAGGCAGTCAGTTCTTGAGACATTCGATGGACCCACTCTGCAGCATGCACTCAAGGAAATGGACGGACAGGAACTTCGTCAAGTGCCATCGATGAAGTCGTGTCAACCAGATCGCGATCTTCTCGCAGAGCGATTCGAGAAGTTCAGGGCCGCGTCGTAACGATCAGCGGCGGCCGCGGACGAGTCGTCCGGGCAACTCCCCGGTGAACTCGTCGTCGTCGGCTGTCTGAACTCCGTTGCAGAACGTGGCGACGTATCCCTTCGCCTTCTGGATGAGGCGTCGGCCGTTCGCGGGGAAGTCATAGACCATCTCGGGCATGTCGAAGGAGAGGCGCTCGAAGTCGATCAGGTTGAGGTCCGCGCGCATCCCGGGCGCGATGAGACCCCTGTCGCTGAATCCGTACAGCTCGGCGGTGCGTCGAGTCTGACGCGCGACCATCTCCTCGAGTCGGAGCCTGGGTCCCCGTGCGCGGTCCCTGACCCAGTGTGTGAGGAGGAATGTCGGCATGCCACCGTCGCAGATCGCGCCGCAGTGGGCGCCAGCGTCGGAGAGGCCGTTCCGGGTGCGGGGATGACTCAGCAGGTCGTGGGTCATCGAGAGATCACCGTAGGCATAGTTGAAGAACGGCATGTAGATCATTCCGCGCCCCTCGCGCGCGAGGAGTTGGTCGTAGACCATCTCCATCGGCGCGATCCGATCCCGCGTGGCCACCGCCTCGATCGAGTCCTTCTTTGGGTCAGGTTCGTAGTCGATGTTCGCGTCGGTGACGGCGAACATCTTCCACAATCGCGACACCACGATGCGCTCGAAGAAGCCCCCGTCACGGGGGATCTCCATGAACTTGGCGCGCAGAACCGGATCGCGCAGTGCCTTCACGCGCGCGTCGTGGGGGAGGTGGGCGATCGCCGGCCACGCCGGGTGGAAGGCGAGTGGTTGGAACGAGCCCTCCAGGCACATCAGGATTCCGATCGAACGGCCGGCCACCTGGGCCACGATCGAGAGGCCGTCGTCGTGTGCCCGGTCGAGTTCCCGCAGGACATCGCGCCACAGG
>JBJTCB010000002.1:0-60213 GCA_046091605.1 Actinomycetota bacterium
GTGGGCCAGGCAGGGCTCGAACCTGCGACCAAGGGATTATGAGTCCCCTGCTCTAACCAACTGAGCTACTGGCCCGCGAGCGGAGACCCTGAACGGGGCCCACTGGCTCCGGGGGTGGGGCTCGAACCCACGGCCAACGGATTAACAGTCCGTCGCTCTGCCAACTGAGCTACCCCGGAAGGAACCGCCACGATACCAGCGGCGACCCCGATCGAACCGGGGCGTCAATCGTCGAGGAACGCGCGCAGGCGACGGCTGTTGTTCGGGTGGCGTAGTCGCGCGAGAGTCTTCTGCTCGATCTGGCGGATGCGCTCGCGGGTCACGCCCTCCTGCTTGGCGACATCGTCGAGGGTCTGGGGCTCGCCGGTGTGGATCCCGAACCTGCGCTCGATGATGCGCCGGTCGCGCTCGGGGAGATGATCGAGCTCGGCCGAGATCGCCTCGATCAACTGTCTCCGCTGGGCGAGATCGGCCGGTGAGCTGCCCTCGTCGTCGAGGCTCACGTTGTCACCCCAGGTCGCGCTGTCCTCGTCGCTTCCGATCGGGGCATCGAGGCTCACCAGCGGGACCGAGATCTGGCGCAGTTCCTCGATGCGCCCCGGGTCGATCTGGGTGCGCTCGGCGAGCTCGGTCACGGTGGGCTCGCGCTTCAACTCGACCACCAGGTCGCGCTCGGCCTTGTGGAGGCGGTTGATCAACTCGACCACGTGGCTCGGCACGCGAATCGTGCGCCCCTGATCGGCCATCGCGCGCATCATCGCCTGACGGATCCACCAGGTGGCATACGTGGAGAACTTGAAGCCCTTCTCCCAGTCGTACTTCTCGGCCGCGCGAATCAGGCCGATGTTGCCCTCCTGGATGAGGTCGGCGAGCAGCAGATCGCGCCCGTCGTAACGACGCGCGATCGACACGACGAGTCGCAGGTTCGCCGTGATGAGGTGATCGAGCGCCTCGGTGCCCTCGGTGATCGCGGCCCGCAACTCGCGGCGCCGCGCCGGGCTCGCATCGCCTGCATCCATCTCGACCTTGGCGCGGTGCATGGCCTGGATCGCCCGGCCGAGAACCCTCTCGTCCTCGGCCGTCAGCAATTCGATCTGGCCGATCTCGCGGAGATACAGGCGCACCGCATCGGCGGTGTCGCCGACCGGCGTGTGCGCCAACCCCTTGCGCACGGCGCGCGGCTTGGTCCCGGACCGTCCCGGGCTCGTCTCGGTCGTGGCCGCCACGATCGGCTCGTGGGCCACCTGTTCGATGTTCAGTTCCCTCAGCACCGTCTCGATCTGACGAATCAAGTCCTCATTCAGTTCCACGTTCCGCAGCACGTGGGCCACGTCGTCGGCGTCCACGGTCCCCTCGGGGCTCCGGGTGGCGAGGAGCGACGCCCACTCCGCGGCGTCGATCCCGGGATGAGGTGGCCCCGCCCGCATCATGCGACCTCTGCCGCCCTCGAC
This sequence comes from Actinomycetota bacterium, assembly GCA_046091605.1. Taxonomy (GTDB): domain Bacteria; phylum Actinomycetota; class Acidimicrobiia; order Acidimicrobiales; family Ilumatobacteraceae; genus UBA2093. The sequence goes on from JBJTCB010000002.1 coordinate 1,452, forward strand.
GCGAGCCACTGGAGCAACTCCACGGCCGCCCCGGCCGCGCGGTCGACCTTCGAGAGCTCCTCGAGTGCGATCCTGACCCTGCGGTCCTGCTGGATCCGGTCCACGTCCTCGCCAGGCCTGCTCCGCCCGAGTTCCCTGCGCACCGCCGCCCCGATCAGCACCCTTGCCTCGACCTGGGGGTCCGCGTCGGCGTCATAGACCGCGGCCCTCTCGACAATGTCGGCGGCCTGGCCCTCGACGCGCGCCAATGCCGCGTGGACATCACCCTCGCACTCGGCGAGCGCCCGGAACGCGGACCGCGCCGCATCGTCGACGAAGAGTTCCTCGATCAGCCATGGCGCGATCTCGTCCCACCTGTGGATGAGAAGCGCGATCGCGATGAACCCCGCACCCTCGGGCGCTTGGGGAATGGGAGCCGCGACCACCACGGGACCCGACCCCCCTCGCTCGGCGACCTTGGACAATTCGGCGGCCGAGACGCCCGTGGTCGTTGCGACCTCGCCCGCGTAGAGGAGCCGCACGTTCACATCGGGGTGCTCGTTCACGAGCTCCATCGCCTTCTGGGCCGCACGGGCGCGCGCCTCGGGCGACCGCAACGGGTTGGCGGCGAACAGCCTCTTCAGGCGGAACCCGAGGAACGGCATCGCCTCGTCGATGGCGGTGGCGAGCGAGGCAGGATCCGAGACCGCGAGATCACCCGGGTCGCGGCCATCGGGGAACTGGGCCACGGCCACCGAGACATCGTGCTTCTTTTCCCATGCATAGAAGCGCTCAGCCGCTCCCTGACCGGCGGCATCGGCGTCGAATGCGAGCACCACGTTCTTGGCGAACCGCTTCAGGAGACGCACGTGGTCCTCGGTGAGCGCCGTGCCGCAGGTGGCGACCGCGGTCGCCAGTCCGCTGCGGTGGAACCCGATCACGTCGGTGTAGCCCTCGCACACGATGACACGGTCCTGTCTGACGATGTCCCCCTTCGCCCAGTTCAAACCATAGAGCGTCCGCGACTTGGCATAGATCGGAGTCTCGATCGAGTTCTTGTACTTGGCCGGATCGGTCGACCCGGGCAGGATCCGACCGCCGAAGGCGACGGGCGCACCCTTGTCGTCGAAGATCGGGAACAACACGCGCGCACGGAAGAAGTCCTGCAGGCGACCGGCCTTGTTGACGAACCCGAGCCCGGCCTCGGTCAGCAGCGCCGATGGTGCATCGAGTGCCCGGCACAACTGGTCCCAATCATCGGGTGCCCAGCCCAGTCGGAAGCTGCGCGCCACCTCGCCCGCCAACCCCCGGGCCCGCAGGTAGTCGCGGGCCGCCCGCGCGTCCGGGCCATCGAGAAGTCGCTGGTGGTACCACTCGACGGCCTTGTCGACGAGGGCGTGCAACTCCTTGCGGCGCTTGCGCTCACCCTGGTCCCCTCCGCTCGTGTAGCGCAGCTCGATCCCGGCGCGCGAGGCCAGGCGCTCCACCGCTCCGACGAAATCGAGGTGCTCCATCTGTTGGATGAAGTTGAAGACGTCGCCCTTGGCCCCGCAACCGAAGCACATGTACCGGCCGGTCTCGTCGTTCACGTTGAACGACGGTGTCCGCTCGCCGTGGAACGGGCACAAACCCACCTGGCTGCGGCCGGTGCGGCGCAACTGCACGTGTGGCGCGACGATGTCGGAGAGAACGGTCGCGGAGCGGACCCGCGCGATGTCGTCGTCGGCGATCCCCACGATCCCGACACTAGTGCCGGGGGGTGTCCCTCTCCGACGGCGCCGTGCGCGCGGACTCGGCGCGCAGGGATGCCACGATCGACACCGCGAGGATCAATCCGATCACTGCGAGCGAGATCGCGATGGGGATGTGCCACCAATACGACACGGTCATCTTGATGCCGACATAGACGAGGATGATCCCGAGGCCCGTCTGGAGGTATTCGAACCGGTCGCGCATGTCGGCCACGAGGAAGTACAGCGCCCGGAGGCCCAGGATCGCGAACGCATTCGAGGCGAACGCGATGTACTGCTCCCGGGTGACGGCCAGAACGGCGGGCACAGAGTCGACGGCGAACAGCACATCGGTGATCTCGACGAGCACCAGCACTGCGAACAAGGGAGTCGCGAGTCGCTTGCCGTTCTCGAGGGTGAACATCTTCTGGCCATCCATCCGGTCTGTTGAGGGGACGAACCGGTGGAAGATGCGCATCGCACGGCTGTCGGCGGGGTCGAAACCCTCGTCCTTCGTCTGGAGAAGGTTGAACCCGGTGTAGAGGAGGAACACCCCGAACAGGATCAGAGTCGGACGGAAGGCGTTGATCACCGCGACACCGGCGAAGATGAAACCGAGGCGCATCGCGAGCGCACCGAAGATGCCCCAGAATAGGACCCGGTGCTGGTACCGACCGGGCACCTTGAAGTGGGTGAAGATCACCGACCACACGAACACGTTGTCGACCGAGAGACTCTTCTCGATGAGATAGCCCCCGAGGTACTCCCCCGTCGCCTGGGACCCGAACTGCCACCACATGAAGAGCGAGAACGCGAGACCGATCCCGATCCATGCGGCCGAGGTCACCGCGGCCTCGCCGGTGTGGATCTCGTGCGCCTCGCGGTTCACCACGAACAGGTCGATGAGCAGGAGCACAACGAGCAGCCCGAGCAGGAACGGCCAGTGCCAGAACGCCAGGACAAGTTCGACCTTGCCCCCGGACGATGAAGCGGCTGCGAGCACACCTGCGGGGAGAGGAACCATCTCTCCCGACACTACGCCGGTGGTCTACCTCGTGTCGGTCTTTGCGGCGCCGGACTTGGTGCCATTGATCACGGCCTGGGCGGCCGAGAGTCGTGCGATCGGCACGCGATAGGGCGAACAACTCACGTAGTCGAGTCCGGCCCGGTGGAACAGTGCGATCGATTCGGGATCGCCACCGTGCTCCCCGCACACGCCGAGCTTGAGTCCACGCTTGGTCTTGCGACCCCGCTGGGCAGCGAGCACCACGAGTTCACCCACGCCCGTCTGGTCGATCGTCTCGAAAGGATTGCGCTTCAAGAGACCGGCCTCAAGGTAGGCGGGCATCATCCGGCTCTCGATGTCGTCACGACTGAAGCCGAACGTCATCTGGGTCAGGTCGTTGGTCCCGAACGAGAAGAAGTCTGCAACCTCTGCGAACTCGTCGGCGCGCAGTGCGGCACGAGGCGTCTCGATCATCGTCCCGATCGTCACGGTCGGCCGCTTCGCGAGCTTCGTGCCCTTCTTGGCCCGCGGCGCCGGCCGCGAGTTCACGTCGGCGAGCACATCCTCGACCCATCCGCGCGCGAGTCCGAGTTCCTCGCGCGTGACCGTCAGCGGGATCATCACCTCGACCACGGGTTGGTACCCGCGCGAGGCGACCTCGTCGGCGGCCTCCATGAGGGCCCGCACCTGCATCGCGTACAAACCCGGCTTGATCACTCCGAGGCGCACACCGCGCGTGCCGAGCATCGGGTTGAACTCGCTCCACTCGCGCGCTGCCTCGAGGAGATGTTCCTCGTCGGCGGTGAGACCCTCTGTTGCCCTCTTGATCTCGAGTTCGTCGACACGGGGAAGGAACTCGTGCAAGGGCGGGTCGAGCAGACGCACCGTCACCGGCAGACCGGACATCTCGATCAACAACCCGATGAAGTCCTCTTTCTGGACCCGACGCAACTCCTCGAGTGCCTCGTGCTCCTCGGCCTCGGTGGAGGCAAGGATCATCCGGCGCACGACCGGCAGACGGTCGGCCGCGAGGAACATGTGCTCGGTCCGGCACAGACCTATCCCCTCGGCCCCCAACTCGCGCGCCTTGCGCGCGTCGTCGGCGGTGTCGGCGTTGGCCCGCACTGCGAGTCGGCCCTTGCGCTCGTGATCGGCCCATTCGAGGATTGTGTGGAACTCGCGCGGGGGTTCGGCCCCCTTCAACTCGAGACGACCCAGCATCACCTCTCCGGTGGTGCCGTCGAGGGAGATCCACTCACCCTCGGCCACCCGGGTCGACCCGATGATGAGGGCACCTTCCTCGATCTTGACGGCCTCTGCACCCACGACAGCCGGTGTTCCCCACCCCCGTGCGACGACAGCTGCGTGACTCACCAGGCCCCCGCGCGAGGTCAGGATGCCCCTCGAGGCCATCATCCCGTGCACGTCCTCCGGACTCGTCTCGCTGCGCACGAGGATCACATCCTCGCCGCGACTCGCGGCAGCCTCGGCATCATCGGCCGTGAAGCACACGCGACCCACGGCCGCCCCCGGGGAGGCCCCGAGGCCCGTGGTGAGAACATCAGACCTGGCCGCGAACTGCGGGTGGAGCACTTGATCCAGGTGCTCTGCGGTCACCCGCATCAACGCCTCGCGCCTGGAGATCTTCCATGCGTTCTTGCCGGTGCCCGTCGGCGAGGTCATCTCGACGGCCATCCGGAGCGCCGCGGCACCGGTGCGCTTCCCGACACGTGTCTGGAGCATCCACAACTTGCCCTGTTCGATCGTGAACTCGGTGTCGCACATGTCCTTGTAGTGGCGCTCGAGTCGCTCGAAGATCGAGAGCAACTCGTCGTGGATCCCGGGGAACTTCCTCCGCAACGCCTCGAGATCCTCGGTGTTGCGGATGCCGGCCACGACATCCTCTCCCTGTGCGTTCACGAGGAAGTCGCCGTACGGGACTGCCTCGCCGGTGGCGGCGTTGCGGGTGAAGCCGACACCCGTTCCGGAGTTGTCGTCGCGGTTGCCAAAGACCATCGCCTGCACGTTGACGGCGGTGCCGAGATCGTGGCTGATCTTCTCGCGCACGCGATAGGCGATCGCCCGGGGGCCGTTCCAGGAGCGGAACACCGCCTCGATCGCACCGCGCAGTTGCTTTACCGGATCCTGCGGGAACGGCTTGCCGGTCACGGCGGCGACGGCGCGCTTGTGGTCCTCGCACAGCGCTTGCAGGGCCTCCGGGGAGAGTTCGGCATCGGTGGCGGCACCCGTCGCGGCCCGTGCGGCCTCGAGTGCATGCTCGAAGACCGGCCCCTCGATGCCGAGCACGATCCGCCCGAACATCGCGATGAACCGGCGGTAGGAGTCCCAGGCGAATCTGTCGTTGCCGGTCGAGGCGGCAAGACCCTTGACACTGCGGTCGTTCAGGCCGAGATTCAAGACGGTGTCCATCATCCCGGGCATGGAGAACTTGGCCCCCGACCGCACCGACACCAGCATCGGATCCCTCGGATCGCCCAGGCGCCGACCCATCTTCTTCTCGAGTGTGGCGACATGGCGCCGCACCTCGTCGTCGAGGTTCTTCGGCCACCCGCCGTGCATGTAGGCACGGCACGCATCGGTGGTGATCGTGAAACCGTGGGGCACGGGGAGTCCCAGGACACTCATCATCTCGGCGAGATTGGCGCCCTTGCCGCCGAGGAGATCCTTCATCTCCATCGGCGCACGACGATGCTTGTGATCGAAGGCATACACGTACGGCATCGTCTGCGAGTCTAGGGCTCGGGTCTCCGTACACTTCCCGGCGTGGAACGACTCACACGCGCCGCCCGCGCGAGCGGATCACTGCGGGTTCTCGGCTTCCCCACATCGGTGAGGCCCGGGTTCTGGTTGTTCATGTTGTTGTTGGTGCTTTTGTACCCGTTCCCTCTCGGTGCATGGATCGCCGGCGCCGTCGCGGTGTTCACACTCGTGCACGAACTGGGACATGCGTTGGCCGCACGAGCATCGGGATGCGAGGCGCGCATCTCACTCGACTTCATGGTCGCCTACGCCGCATTCGAGTCGCGCCGACCGCTCGCGTGGTGGCAGCGCGCGGGAATCGCACTGGCGGGTCCCGCCACGCAGATGGGGCTCGCCCTCGGTGCACTGGCCGTCATGGGGGTCTCCCCGTTCTCGCGCGACGACATCGTCTCGTCGCACGCCTCGGCGGCGATCTGGTGGGCCGGACTCGCTCTCGGGGTGCTCAACCTGCTGCCGCTGGTTCCCCTCGATGGTGGGGCGATCGTGGCCAGCCTCATCGATGCGGTCGCGCCCGGCCGCGGCAAGGCGGTCATGGTCCGTCTCAGCTTCGGCGCCACCTTGTTCCTCGTCGTGGTGCTCCTGTTCACGCCCCTGCGCTCGGTGGTTCCGTTCCTGGGTCTGCTGGCCTTCGTGCAGTGGCAGCAACTGACACTGGGTGGAATGACCCCGTTCCAGATGATGGATGCACTCGTCACCGAATGGCACAGGGAGCCGAGCACATCGGCGGCCGTCGACGCAGCGCGGGTGGCCGCATCGCTCGATCTCCCCGGGTGGACCCTGGCCTGGCTCGAGGCCGCCGAACGCGCCCAGGTGTCACCGGGAGAACTCACTGCCGCTGTCGGCGACGCGCGCGATCTCGCGCCGGTGGCACACGACCCCGGCGTGCACGACTTCCTCGCGCGGATCAACCTGCACCGCGCCTGATCACGCGACCGGTGATCGTCGCCGGTCAGTAGTGAGTGACGTCGGTGGCGACGCGCGTCAGGGACGACCGGCACCGGGAGCGATCGGCTCCCCCACCACCGTGCCGCGCGCGACACGCGCGATCGCACATGTCGAACCCACCGACGTCACCGTGCCCACATCTCGGCCATCGTCCACGATGCGCGACCCGACACCGAGACCATCGCGCGGGAACACCCGCAAGTGGACGGGGGCCTGCGAACCCCGGGAATCCATCCGCTCGACGAGTTCCTGACCGGGATAGCAGCCCTTGGTGAAGCTCACCGCGACACCGAGGATGCCCGAGGTCGCGGGAACATCGCCCGCGAGGAGATCCACCCCGAAGGCGGGCCACCGCGCGTCGACACGCAGCACATCGAGGTGGGCCGGCTCGGTCGGTGTCGCATCACTGTCGATCCGCGCCAGATCCTCGGGGGGTGCGACCACGTCGATCTCGTCGGCGGAACCCCACGCGGGATCGGCACGTCCGATCACCGCGCCGATGGCGTCGCGTGCGCCGGGTCCGCGCCATCCACGCACCCGCCACTCGACGGGCGCCATCGTGACCTTGGCGCGCAGGACGAACCGCGCGAGCCGATCGATGACGGTGGCACTGTGACCGGACTCGACATCCATGGTCCACACCGTCTCGGCGCGGCGCACGACTCTCACGAGCGCGGCGACATGACCGGTGGGCTCGAGAAGCAACGAGTGCGCGCTCGCCCCGATCGGAACAGCGAGGACATCGACCGCGAGCTGGGAATGGAGGAACGTGCCCGAGTCGGCACCCTCGACCAGGATCACATCCCGGTCGCGGTCTGCGACGACGATCCCACTGGCCCCGGTCATGCGCGGGTGCCGCTCCGGCGACGCGCCCGCGTCATGCGCTCGGCGGCAGGGACCGTGGCCAGCAGGGCGCGCGCCTTGTTGTGGCACTCGAGGTCCTCATCGGCGGGGTCGCTGTCGGCCACGATCCCCGCGCCGGCCTGGAGGCTCGCACCGTCTGGCCACACGAACATCGTGCGGATCGCGATCGCCGTGTCGAGATTCCCGGAGAAATCCACGTAGCCCACCACGCCCGCATAGGGGCCGCGCTTCACGGGCTCGAGCGAGTCGATGATCTCCATCGCGCGCACCTTGGGCGCCCCGCTCACGGTGCCGGCGGGGAGCGTCGCGCGCAGCACATCGATCGGGCCGAGCCCGTCGCGGAGATCACCCGACACCTGCGAGGTGAGGTGCATGACATGGCTGTAACGCTCGAGTGTCATCAACTCGTCCATCTTCACCGAGCCCCAATCCGACACCCGACCCACGTCGTTGCGCGCCAGGTCCACGAGCATCACGTGCTCGGCGACCTCCTTGGGGTTCTCCCGCAACTCTGCGGCGAGGCGACGGTCGTGCTCGTCGTTCGTTCCGCGCTTGCGCGTGCCCGCGATCGGTCGCGAGATGATGCGACCGTTCACCAGTTGCACCATCGGCTCGGGCGAGCCCCCCACGATCGTGAGGTCCGGTCGACGCACGAAGTACATGTAGGGGCTGGGGTTGACCTGACGGAGCACGCGGTAGATGTCGAACGGGTCGGCGTCGGTGTCGAGATCGAACCGCTGCGAGAGCACCACCTGGAAGATGTCGCCGGCGCGGATGTGCTCCTTGGCAACCTCCACCGCGTCGCGGTACCGACCGCCGGGCATCGATGATCGCACCTCGGGCAGATCCTCCCCGGGGATCGGGGGCTCGACCGCGGCGTACGAGAGGGGCTGGGCCAGATCGGCAACGGCCGCGTGCACGCGCGCGACAGCCGCGTCGTAGGCAGCCGAGACACCCGCGGCATCGAGACCAGCGACCGGCACGCTCTCAAGCAGGTACACGCGCTGACGCCAGTGGTCGAACGCGGCGAGGGATCCGATGATGCTGATCGCGGCGTCGGGCACGCCCCGGTCGTCGGCGGGAATGTCGGGGAGGTCCTCGATCTCGCGCACGACGTCGTATCCGAGATGGCCCATCAGCCCACCCTGCAGCGGCGGCAGGTCCGGGAAGAGCGGAGCACGGTAGATGCGGGTGAGCTCCTCCATTGCCGCGAGGATCCCGCGATCGAGGGGCACCGAGGACGGCACGTCGCCGGTCACCGTGATCCGGCCGTTGCGCAGGGTGAGGGTGCCCCGTGGGTTGCGCCCCACGAACGACCACCTGCTCCAGCGCTCGCCATGCTCGACCGACTCGAGAAGGAAGCCCTCGCCGTCGCCGACCAACTTCACGAACGCAGCGACCGGCGTCTCGAGGTCGGCGAGAATCTCGGTCCACACCGGCACCACCGTGTGCTCTGCCGCGAGAGCGGCGAACTCCTCCCGGGTCGGTCTAACCGTCGTGTCACCGGTCATGAATCACCGAGAGCGCGATAGAAGCAGGACACCTCGCCCGTGTGGCACGCACCGCGGCCCTCTTGGATCACCTTGAAGAGCAGAGTGTCGCCGTCGCAGTCGTACCACGCCTCCCGGACGAATTGACGGTCGCCACTGGTGTCACCCTTGCGCCACAGCTCGCGGCGACTGCGACTCCAATAGACCATGCGGCCCTCTGCCAGGGTCATCCGGAGCGATTCGCGGTTCATCCACGCCATCATCAGCACCTGGCCGGACTCGGCGTCCTGGGCGATCGCGGGCACGAGGCCGTTCGCATCGAAGGTGATCGCATCGAGTTGCTCGGCGGTCGCCGCGATCGGCACTGCTCGGGGGTCCATCAGTTCGTCTCCCTCGGTCGATCCGTCAGATGTAGAGCCCGGTGCTCGCCTCGTTGCGGGCGGCGGCCACGGCGTGGATGTCGCGCTCACGCAGCATGATGTAATCGGTGCCGCCCACCTCGACCTCGTAGCGGTCGTCGGGGCTGAACAGAACCTGGTCACCGGCCTCGGCGGCGCGCACATTCGCCCCGAGTGCGACCACCTCGGCCCACACGAGGCGCTTCGAGATCTGCGCGGTCGCCGGAATCAGGATTCCACCCGACGAGCGGCGCTCACCCTCGCTCTGGGGGATCCTCACGAGCAGGCGGTCGTTCAGCATCTTGATGGGAAGTCGCTGGGTCTCGTCCTGCACGCACCGCACGGTACCGTCGGGACGGTGCTGGCCGAAACCGTTTCCCTCGAGACGATCGACGGCGTGTTGATCGAGGCCGACCTCGTGCGCACCGATGCCGACCAGGTCCGAGCGACCCTCGTGATCGGCCATCCGCACCCCCTCTACGGCGGCGACCGCCACAACCATGTGGTGGCGGCGATGCAGCGCGCCGCCCACGCGCTCGGATGCCACTCCATCGCGGTCGACTTCCGCGGGGTGGGCAACTCGGGCGGAATGCACGATGACGGGGACTCCGAGCGACTCGACCTCGCCGCGGCCTGTGAGCTCGCCGACATGATCGAACCCGACGGGCCGATCCTGATGGCCGGCTACTCCTTCGGGGCCGCCGTGGCACTCGACACGACGCATCCGCTCGTGTCGGCATGGCTCGTTGTCGCACCACCGGCGGCGATGATCGAGCGGGGTCCGCTCGCGGCGCGCAACCCGCGCCCGAAACTCATCCTGTCCCCCGAGCACGACCAGTTCGGCGACCCCGAGGCCGTGGCGCGCGTGGTCGCAGAATGGGAGAACACGACCGTGTCGACGATCCACGGGGTCGACCACTTCCTCGCGGTCGGCGCCGAAGCAGCCGTCACCGCCGCTCTCGCCGATCTTCTCGACTGACGCACAACCCCACCCGGTGCGACATCGCAGTCGAGGTGCGCGACGCCAGCGTGGTCGATCACCTCAGTGCGCGGGGCGCACGTCGATGCCGGCCGCCGCCATCGCGGCCTTGGCATCGCCGACGGTGAACTCACCGAAGTGGAAGATGCTCGCGGCGAGCACCCCCGTGGCGCCGCCGCGCTGGACCCCCTCGCACAGGTGCGCGAGCGTGCCGACTCCACCACTTGCGATCACCGGCACACCCACCGCCGCCGACACGGCCGAGGTGAGTGCGATGTCGAACCCGTCGCGGGTGCCGTCGCGGTCCATCGATGTGAGGAGGATCTCCCCCGCACCCGCGGCGACCGCGCGCTCGGCCCATGCGACCGCATCGATATCGGTGGGGGTGCGCCCCCCGTGCAGGTGCACGAGCCAGGCACCGCGCGGCTCGTCCCACTTGGCGTCGATCGCACAGACCACGCACTGGGCACCGAACTCGGCCGAGATCTCCCCGATGAGGGCCGGTCTCTCGACGGCCGAGGTGTTGACACTCACCTTGTCGGCACCGGCGCGCAGCAACGCGCGGGCCTGCGACACCTCCCGGATGCCACCACCGACGGTAAACGGGATGAAGACCTGCTCGGCGGTCCGGGCGACCACATCGAGCATCGTGTCGCGACCATCCGACGATGCGGTGATGTCGAGGAACACCAATTCGTCGGCACCTTCGGCGTCGTAGCGCGAGGCGAGTTCGACCGGATCACCCGCATCGCGCAGACCGACGAAGTTCACACCCTTGACGACCCGACCCCCGGTCACATCCAGACACGGGATCACCCGCGCCACCACCCCGGTCACCTCAGCACCTCCACGGCGCGCGCGACATCGACGCGACCCTCGTAGATCGCCCGACCCACGATCACGCCGTCGAGCCCACCGACCGAGGCGAGCGCGACGAGATCATCCTCGCTGCCCACTCCCCCGCTCGCCACCACGGGCGCGGGTGCGACACCCACCAACGCGCGCAGGCCCGCGACATCGGGCCCCGTCAGCATCCCGTCGCGCTCGATGTCGGTGACGATGAACGCCGCGGCACGCGGGAACTCGCCCACGAGATCATCGACACGTCGTCCCGACGACTCCGTCCAGCCGTCGACGGCCGCGATCCCCCCGCGGTGATCGAGTCCCACCGCGACTGCGACGATGTCTGCGACCACCGAGACGAGCCCCGGGTCGCGCACGGCGGCCGACCCCATCACCACCCGGGCGACTCCCGCCCGGGCGAGTTCGTCGGCGTCGGCAGCGCTGCGCACGCCGCCTCCGCATTGCACCCGGGCCGCTCCCTCGAGGTGCCGTGCGAGGCGCGCGATGACCGGTCGATTGGTCGGGGCGCCGGTCCGTGCCGCGTCGAGGTCGACCAAGTGGACCCACTCGGCCCCGGCCGCCACGAACGACTCCGCGACCGACACGGGATCGTCGCCATAGGTCGTGACCGCGTCGTAGTCGCCCTGGCGCAGGCGCACGACCGCACCGTCGAGGAGATCGATCGCGGGATACAGCCTCATGAGCGAGCCGCCAGCGAGACGAAGTTCGCGAGCAACGCGAGACCGGATGCACCCGACTTCTCCGGGTGGAACTGCACCGCAAAGATCGGTCCCGATCGGAATGCCGCATTCACGGTCGCGCCGTAGTCGACCGTCGCGGCCACCACAGCGGGATCCGCGGGAATGCCGTGCAACGAGTGCACGAAGTACATCCACGGCTCGATTCCGAGCCCCGTGAACATCGGGTCATCCGCGGTGGGTCGCAGGCGATTCCATTGCATCTGTGGCCGCGGCAGTGACCCGGAAAGCCATTCGACGTTGCCGGCGATGATGCCGAGCCCGGGCACGCCGGGGCTCTCGGCACTCGCCGAGAACAACATCTGCATCCCGACACAGATGCCGAGGAACGGGGCGCCACCGGTGGCCGCACCGCGCACGGGATCCTCGAGTCCGGCGGCACGCAGCGACTCCATGCAGGCGCCGAATGCGCCGACACCGGGCAACACCACCGCATCGGCCGCAGAGATCGTCGAAGGGTCGGAGGTGAGCGTCGCTGTCGCTCCGCACTTCTCCAGTGCCTTCTGTGCCGAGCGCAGGTTGCCGATGCCGTAGTCGACGACGGCAATGCGCGGCGCCGGACTCATCGTGTCGTCGGACTCATCGCGGACCCGGGGCGCACGCGGCGCGCCTCACAGGGTCCCCTTCGTGGAGGGCACCCCGGTCGACTCGACCCGCACCGCGTCGCGCAGGCAGCGCGCCAGCCCCTTGAAGGTGGCCTCGATGATGTGGTGCACGTTGCGACCCGACTTGAGGTTCACATGCAGTGTGATCTGTGCGTTCGTGGCGAGCGACGACACCGCGTGCTCGGCGAGGGACGGATCGAACGGTGGGGTTCCGAGCGGGAGACACTCGGGCATCGGGACATTCCATTCCACGTGGGGCCGACCGGACAGATCGAGTGCCACTTCCACGAGAGCCTCGTCGAGGGGATACAACCCGCTCGCGAACCGACGCACCCCGGCCTTGTCCCCGAGCGCGGTGCGAAGCGCCTCGCCAACGGCGAGCGCCACGTCCTCGACCGTGTGGTGGGTGTCGATGTGCAGATCACCCGTCGCGGCGATCTCGAGATCGAAACCACCGTGGCGCGCCAACTGCTCGAGCATGTGGTCGTAAAACGGGATTCCGGTCGAGATGTGCGAGGCACCAGAGCCGTCGAGGTCGAGACGGACCTCGATCGAGGTCTCCTTGGTGGTGCGGGTCACGGTCGCGGTGCGGGACATGGGCACAGTCTTGCGGTTCACGGGGCGCTTCGGCGCGCCAATTCGCGCGGCCTCAGCCGCGCACCCGGTCGAGAACCCCGGCGAGTGCCCCGAGGAAGACACCGTTCTCCTCGGGCGTCCCCACGGTGACCCGCAGGCATCCGGCGAGACGATCCCACCCCGAGCAGTCGCGCACGAGCACACCCTCGGCGAGCAGTCCGTTCCACACCGCTCTGGCATCACCGGTGCGGAACAGCACGAAATTCGCCCCCGACGGGAACACCTCGAGACCGAGCGCGGCGAGACCCTCCTCGATGCGTCGTCTCTCGGAGCGGATGATCGCCACACGCTCGTTCATCTCGGTGACATGACGCAGGGCGGCCACGGTCGCGGCCTGCTTGAACGCATCGAGGTGGTACGGCAGTACCGCGACCGAGAGAGCCTCGACGACCGCGGCGGGCGCGATCGCATACCCCACACGCAGTGCGGCCAGCGAGAGGGTCTTGGAGAACGTGCGCGTGACGACGAGATTCGGGTGCTGGTCCACCATCGGCACCGCCGACCACTCGGAGAACTCGGCGTAGGCCTCGTCGACGACCACCAGGGAATCGGTCGCAGCGAGCAGTGCCTCGAGGTTCGCACGCGGCTCCACGATGCCCGTCGGGTTGTTCGGATTGCAGAGAATCGTGATCGACGGCGAGTGATCGGCGACCACGCGGCGCACCTCGTCGGCATCGAGAGTGTGGTCGCCGCGACGCTCGCCGCTGACCACGGCCGCCCCGGTGACACGGGCGATCTGTGCGTACATCTGGTAGGTCGGCTCGAAGGTCGCGACGGCGCGACCCGCACCGCCGTAGGCCAGCATGATCGTCTGGAGGACCTCGTTCGATCCGTTCGCGACGAAGATGTTCCCCGGCTCCACGGCGTGACGGCGGGCGATGGCGGCGCGAAGTTCGGTCGCCTCGCGGTCCGGATAACGGTTCCACGCGGTCCGGCCCGCGATGGTTGCGAGCTCTTCCACCCATGCAGCCGGCGGGGGGAACGGCGATTCGTTGGTGTTCAGACGCACGGCCACCTCGACCTGGGGCGAGTGGTAGCCCGACATCGCGCGGATGTCGTCGCGGGGCGATGGTCCGGTCATCAACGATGAACCTAGCCAGTGGACCCGGGCTCAGCGGGCGAGTTTCTCGGCGCGCGCGAGCAGTCGTTGTGCGGATCGCAGACCACGCTCGGCCTCCCACATCGCCGACACGAGCTCCCCATCGTCCTCGGCGGCTCCGAACCTGTCGATGAGTTCGGCGACTCGAACCCTGTAGCGCTCCACGCCCTCGGCGGCTGCTGACAACTCGGCGCGCACCACCTCGGGACTCATACCGGACACGGATCGACCCTACTTGCCGGTCTTCTTCGGGGAAGTCGCCACCTGCGATGACGGGCAGATGTCGGCGAGTTCACACTCCCCGCACCGCGGCTTGCGCGCATCACAGACGCGACGTCCGTGGAGGATCAACCGAAGACTGAACCTGCCCCACTCGGCCGGCGGGAGGAACGCATTCAGTTCCTTCTCCACCTTCACCGGGTCCTCCTCCACGGTGAGCCCGAGTCGGCGGGACAGTCTCCCGACATGGGTGTCGACCGCGAGACCGGGGAGATCATGGACGACGCTGCGCAACACGTTTCCCGTCTTGCGCCCGACTCCGGGGAGGGTCACGAGGTCGTCGAGCTCGACGGGGATCTCACCGCCGTAGTGGTCCACCACCCGGCGCGCCATGCCGACCAGATTGCGCGCCTTGCTCGCATAGAAGCCGGTCGAGCGCACGATCTGCTCGACCTCGGCGACATCGGCCTCGGCGAGATCGTGCGGGGTGGGATACCGCGCGAAGAGCGACGGCGTCACCATGTTGACGCGCGCGTCGGTGCACTGCGCCGACAGGATGGTTGCGGCCAGCAGTTCATAGGCGTTCGAATGCGTGAGTTCGCACACGGCCTCGGGGTAGAGCACCGCGAGCCTCGCGGCGACCTCCCGCGCTCGGCCCGCTGGCGTCCTCGGCTTTCCCATCGCACCGAAGGTACCCTGACGCCCATGAGAGCGCTCGATGTGAGGCGCGAGATGGACTCGGCCGGCATCGACGAGGTCTCGGCCCTGCTCACCGCGGCCTGGAACGCCGACGGTTCGCGTCCGCTCTCGGACCATCTCTGGCTCGACCTGCGCGAGGGTGGCAGACGCGGGTTCGCCGGGGTCCTCATGCGCGACGATCACCACGACCACCTGGTCGCCTACTGCCAGCTCTCGCGCGGCAACTCATCGTGGTCGCTCGATCTCGTCGTGCACCCGCACCACCGCTACGACTCCCACGAGATCGCGCCCATCCTGATCGAGACCGCGCTCGGCATCGTCGCCGAGGAGGGTGGCGGACACGTGCACTGGTGGGTGTTCGAGCCCACCAATCTCCACGTGACACTCGCCCGCGACGCGGGATTCACACCGGGCCGACGCCTCCTCCAGATGCGTGTGCCCCTGCCGCTCGGGGGTCCGGCATCGTCGCTCGCCGTCGAGCCGTTCCGACCGGGCATCGACGACGACGAGTGGCTCTCGGTCAACAACGCGGCCTTTGCCCATCACCCCGAGCAGGGCGGCTGGGACCGGGGCGTCCTCGATGCCCGCAGGAGCGAGCCGTGGTTCGACCCGACGGGATTCCTCGTCCACCGTCGCGACGGCGCGATGGCGGGCTTCTGCTGGACCAAGATCCACGCCGACGACGGATCGGTCGACGACCAGGGTCGGCCGATGGGTGAGATCTATGTGATCGCCGTGCACCCCTCGGCCACTGGCGGCGGTCTCGGCACCGATCTCGTGCGCGCGGGACTTGCCCATCTCGCATCACGTGGCGTCGCCACCGGGATGCTGTATGTCGACGAGGACAACGCCGTCGCAGTCGCGATGTACCGGCGGCTCGGGTTCCTCCCGCACCACACCGAGGTCGCCTTCGTCGGGGACGTCAGGCGGTGAGCACGGGCCTCTACGACCCGGATCGCGCGGGACTCGCGGAACTGCTCGATGGCGAGCCGCGATACCGACTCGACCAGGTGTGGACGGGGCTCTACGAGCAGTTCGCCGAGCCGGCCGACATCACCACCCTGCCAGCCTCGCTCCGCGAACGGATCACAGAGGCCCTGCCGGTGTCGCTGCACGAGGAGCGTCGCAGCGTCTCCGATGACGGCGACACGGTGAAGTTCCTCTGGCGCCTGCGGGAGGGTTGGCACCCGATCGAGACCGTCCTCATGTACTACGACGACCGTGCGACCGTGTGCGCGAGCACCCAGGCTGGATGCGCGATGGCATGCGGGTTCTGCGCCACGGGTCAGGCGGGATTCTCGCGCCACTTGTCGGTCGGCGAGATCGTCGAGCAGGTGGTGCGCGCGGCCCGGGAGGCTCGGCGCAGGGACCGCCGCATCGACAACGTGGTCTTCATGGGCATGGGCGAGCCGCTCGCGAACCTCGAGGCCACCTGGGGCGCCGTCGAGCGGCTCCACGGCGACATCGGGATCTCCGCGCGACACCTCACGATCTCCACCGTCGGCATCATCCCGGGCATCCGCTCGCTCGCCGAGCGTCGGCTCCCGGTGAACCTCGCGGTCTCCCTGCACGCGGCGCGCAACGAGTTGCGCGACGACCTCGTGCCGATCAACGTGCGCTACCCGATCGAGGATCTCCTCGATGCCTGCGATGACTACCTCTCGGTGAAGAACCGTCGGATCACCTTCGAATGGGCGCTCATCGACTCGGTCAACGACACCGATCGCGACGCGCGCGAATTGGCCGACCTGTGCAGGCGGTTGCGACCGGCCGCACACGTGAACCTGATCCCGTTGAATCCCACCCCGGGATGGCCGACGAAGGGCTCGCCCCCCGGCCGCGTCGTCGCGTTCCGATCGCGCCTCGAAACGCTGGGGGTCAACGCCACAATCCGGCGAAACCGCGGCACCGAGATCGATGCTGCGTGCGGTCAACTCGCGGCTGGTCAGCCGGTGAGCGTGCCTCTTCGCCGCCGCACCGACACTGAGTGACCCGGATCGCGGGCCAACACGGCACTCAGTCGCGCAAATGGCGCGGGTTCGCCACCCGTACCTTGTCCTCGACGGCGCCGCGCAACTCGGCGAGCACCGCGCCGAGATCGCCGTCGAATCGGCCCTCCCTGATCGCTGCCGACAGCGAGGCATCGTCGGTGTGACCGAGCCGCGCCAGTCGCTCGGCGTGTCGCTCGGCCTGCTCGGGACCCAGATCGATCTCGCGCAGGACGATGTCGAGCGAGTTCACCGCGACCCGCGCATGGAACTGGAGACGTCCCTCGACCTGGGGCATGACGTCGTTCTCGATCCACTCGCGGATCGACTCGACGAGTTCGGCCACCGTCGGACGATCGTGCGGCTCGGTCATGGCCTCAGCCCCCCATCAATTCCTCGAGCAGGACCACGAGGTCGTACTCGTTCTCGCACACCCGCCGGCCGATCGCGGCCAACTCATGGCTGCGCACGACACCCTTCAGGTGGGTCTGTGCCTGCAGGATGCACATGATTCCCCACTTGAGCGTCCCGAGCGCCTCCCACCATCTGAGGGCCGACGCCGTGACGGTGGTCCCCAACTCGGTGATCCCCGACTCGTCAGCCCACGCCTCAAGGATCTCGTCGTAGCCGGACAACCCGGCGGCGGGCCGTGCGCCCCCGAAACGCCATGCGCGCACGCACATCCACCCGAGGTCCTCGAGCGGATCTCCCAGGTGTGCGAGTTCCCAGTCGAGCACCGCTGCGAGTCCGTCGCGGTCCACGATCATGTTTCCGAGCCGGAAGTCGCCGTGGACCACTCTCGGCGCCGACGCAGGTGGCCTGTTCGACTCGAGCCACCGGAGCGCCACCTCGAACACGGGGTGCGCCTCGCCCGTGGCATCGAGCACGGCGCGGTATTGCTCCAGTTGATCCTCGGCGACGAGTCCCGGCACATCGGCGGGGTCGATCCGGGAGATCCTCGCGGCGGCCCGGGCCATCTGAATGGCGAGTGTCCCGCGTGCACCTGCGTACTCCTCGTCGCGCAGGATCTTGCGCGCGATCGTCTCGCCCTCCACGGCGCGCACCACCATGAACGGCCGCTCGAGTGCGGCGGACTCCGAACCGTCGACGACCAGCTCGGGCACCGGCACCCCCGCACGCGCCGCGGCGCGGAGCACGGCGGTCTCGGTCGCGAGTCCCCTCAGCGCCCCGGGTCTCGCCCGCTGCAGCACGAACCGATCCCGACCCGAGTCGAACATCCACGTCTCGCGCGAGGCACCCCCGGAGAGTCTCCGCAGGTCCGACACCGTCGACTCACCGGTCACCGGGGCCATCACGGCGGCGAGCGGTGCCGCGAGTGCTTCCCTCTCACCGCCCGCCATGGCATTACTTTGGCACGATCGACACCGCGAGTCATATGCCGGGATCACGCCCACCCACAGTCGAGGCAGTGGGTGTCGTCCTGCTCCGGGACGGACGGCGGATCGTCGACGGTGTGGATCTCGCGATCAAACCGGCTGAACGATGGGTGCTGCTCGGCCCGAACGGCTGTGGCAAGACGTCCCTTGTGCGGATGATCTCGCTGTGGCTGCACCCGACATCGGGCGAGATCAGGTTCGCCGGCGCACCGCTCGGGCGCTTCGATGTGCGCGTTGCCCGGCGGGCGATCGCCCATGTCTCGGCCTCGCTCGCAGCCGACCTGAGACCGACGATCGATGTGCACGGTGCCGTGATGTCGGGGATCGAGGGTGCGCTCGAGACGTGGTGGCACCAGTGGGGTGCCGACGATGTCGCCCGGGCCGACCGGAGCCTCGCGCGACTCGGGATCGGCCACCTCGCACGTCGCGAGTTCGGCTCACTGTCCTCGGGCGAGCAGCAGCGCGTCCTGATCGCGCGCGCACTGGTGAACGAGCCGTCGCTCGTGGTCCTCGACGAACCCACCGCGCGCCTTGACGCCGGTGGTCGCGAGATGCTGGTGGCATCCCTCGAGTCTCTCGCCACCGAATCGCCCGACCTGCCGGTGGTGCTCGTGACCCACCATCTCGAGGAGATCCCCCGCACCACGACCCACTGCGCACTGATGAACGCCGGACGACTCACCGCAGCCGGCGCGATCGGAGAGGTGCTGAGCTCTGAGTCCCTGAGTGGCTGCTTCGGGGTCGATCTCACCCTCGAGCGACGACCGAACGGCAGGTTGACCGCCTTCGCGCGGTGACACGACCGTGGCGAGCGGGGCTCACCCCCGACTCACGAGCCTGGCGAGACCTTCCTTGCCCGCATCGATCTGGGATGCGAGAACTCGGTCGAGGATGCCGCCCGTCCACAACGATCCGCCGTACTCGAGCACCATCGTGACGCGATTCTGCTCCGGAGTAGCGCGGTTGTGCTCCGGGGTCGCACCCGTCATCAGCGGCTCCACACGCACCTCGAGGCGCCACATCGCGTGGCGTCGTCCGTCGTCCTCGTCGCGCTCGAAGACCCACCGTCCCGCGTCGGCGATCGTGCGTCGCATACGGAGCCTCTTCGACCTCGCGAACACCCCCACACGTGCGCGCAACTCGACCCACCAGAGACCCTCGCCCCCCGGTGTGGCCTCGTGCACGAGGGGCATCCACTCCGGGTAGCGGGCCAGGTCCGACACGAGCGGTGCGATCGAAGCGACCGGAGCCGCCAGATCCACCGACGATTCAGTTCTCATCGGACTCGCGGTCGCGGACCCCGAAGGCGCGCCCAAGGAGCCGCCCGAACACGGGTCCGGAGGGATCATCGGAGGAGTCAGTGCGCACGAGTCTCGGAGACCACGGCACCGCGCGCGTCTCGTCGGGATCGATGCCGAGATCATCTGCATCGGGCTCATAGGTGAGTTCACGCGCCTCGTCGGTCATCTCATCGTCGAGTGTCCCGGGTGCGGCGGCCACTGGCACCGACTCCGCCGCGTCGGTCTCCCGGGTCTCGGGAATCTCCGGCTCGGCGACGGCTGTGGGCTCCGGCTCGGGCTGCGGGACAGGCGACTGCGCGGGCGAGGGAAACTCGAGCACCGGAGCGACCTCTCCACGATCGGCTCTCTTGGCGGTGCGACCGGGCTTCGGCCTCGGTGCGGGTTCCTGCTCGCGGACCTTGAAGAGCTTGGGGATCGGCTCGCGTCGGTCGTCGAGCGTCCAGCCGCGCGGGGGCACGAGTGCATCGGCATGGCGGCGACACAGTCGCCCGGCGAGCTCGCGCTCGAGGATCGCCCGGTTGTCGACCCACACGAGGAGGTTGGTCTTGTCGATCCCGTAGGCGACCTCGGCGGGTGCCCCGCACCCCGGTCGCTCGCACAGTCTCCGCACGACGCCGAACGCTAGTGGCGTGGACTCGTCGCCGACTGACATCGGCACTGGTGGGCGATACGGGCCTCGATCCCATGACCTCCACGGTGTGAACGTGGCGCTCTTCCAACTGAGCTAATCGCCCTTGCGGGACGGTCAGACTATCCCGACCCGTCCCCCGGTTGCACCTCCACGAGGTCGACGCAGGCGATGCCCATGCCCTGACGGTCCCGGTGGCTGGAGGTGTCCTGCGGACACGCGCGATCGAAGGCGATCAACTGGCGCACCACGCCCTCGTGCGGCCCGTCGCACCTCACCTCGACAGCGGCCGACGTGTCGTCGATGTCGACGCAACTTCCCGCCTGGATCAGTTGATCCGGGGCCCCGGGAGGTGCCGGTCGGGTGTTCGCATGCGCCGTGAGCACGGCGGCCGATCCGATCACCACGATGCCCAGCATCAACCGCCACGGAATGCGCGGGCGCGCCAGTGGCTCGAGAACCACTGGTCCGGCTCCGCCGTGTTCACCGACCCGGGTGCCATGCCCACTCGGGGGCCAGTCACTCGACGACCGTTCACGTTCGGCGTCATGGGCGCGACGTCGTGCGGGATCGGACAGGGTCGACCACGCCGCATTGACCTCGGCCATTGTTGGGCCGGTCGGGCCGGTCGAACCCGCGTCACCTGCGACATCGGGGTGCAGTCGCCGCGCGAGACGCCTGTAGGCGTCACGGATCTCGGACTCGCTCGCATCGCGCGCGACCCCGAGAACGAGGTACGGGTCGCGATCAATAGCCACTGTGCACGTCCACCAGACCGATCAACTCCTGACCGGCAAGGTACCGCCGGACATTCGAGGTGATCCGCTCGGAGAGCAACGGCACGGCCATCTCGGGTGTGTTGCCGACGTGCGGGGTGATGATGCAATTCGGGAGGCTCCACAGCCGGTGCCCCTCTGGGAGCGGTTCGGGATCGGTCACATCGAGTGCCGCCCCGCCGATGACACCGTTCTCGAGTGCCCACACGAGATCCTCGGTCACGATGTGGCGGCCGCGCGCCACGTTCACGACCCAGGTGTGCGGCTCCATCAATCCCAGTTCTGCGCGACCGATGATCCCCTCGGTCTCGGGCGTCAACGAGAGCGCGAGCACCACGAGGTCCGCACCGGCGAGTGCATGCTCGAGGTCCTCCATGCCGAGCACTTCTGCGGCGCCATCGAGGTGCTCGATCGTGCGTCGCACCACCGTCACGCGGCATCCGAAGGGCCCGAGGAGGCGCAGGAGCGACTCGGTGATCCCTCCCCCACCGAGGATCGTGACGCGCGCACCCAGCAGGTTGCGACCCACGGGTCCGGACCACGAGTGCTCGCGTGCGTACCCGGCCACGTGGCGCATCCCCGCGAGCGCGAGTGCGAGCGCGTGCTCGGCCACCGGCTCGGCATAGACACCCTTGCCACATGTCCAGGTGCGGCGGTCATCGAGCACCGGGAGGAAGTTCTCGATACCTGCGAACGGGACCTGCACCCAATCGAAGTGCGGATGCTCGGCGAGAAGTGTGGCGAGCCCGTCGGCATTGCGCGCCGCCGTCCACACGAGCGCCGATGCCCCGTCGGGTTCACAGACCACTCCGCCACCGGCAACCACCGCATCGACCACCCACGAGGGTGACGACGCAGGACGCACCGCGATGCCCCGGGGCGCGCTCACCCCGCGACCACTCCGTGGCGCTTGCGCCGGCGCGCACCGAGGGCGGCGCCCAGTGCCATCAACGACACGCTGACCATCAGCAGCATCGTGGCGAGCACGTTGATCTGCGGCGGGATCTTCACCCGCGAGGCCCCGAAGATCTGCAACGGGAACGTGAGCAGGGACCCCGCGTTGAAGAATGTGATGATGAAGTCGTCGATCGACAGTGCGAACGACAAGAGGGCGGCGGCAGCGATCCCGGGCACGATCAACGGGAAGGTGATCCTCCAGAAGGCGCGCATCGGGGTGGCGCCGAGGTCCATCGCGGCCTGCTCGAGCGTCCAGTCGAAGCCCCGGATGCGCGCGCGCACGGTGACGGCCACGAAGGACACCTGGAACATGATGTGGGCGATGATCACCGTGGTGTAGCCGAAGTCGACACCACGGTCGATGAACAGTGTCGCGAGCGAGGAACCCAGCACGATCTCGGGGGCCGTGAGGGGGATCACGAGGAACAGGTTGACCCCGTTGCGACCGCGGAAGTCGTAGCGGCTGAGCGACACCGCGATCAACGACCCGAGCACGGTCGCGCACACCGTCGCCACGGCGGCGATGCGCAGACTCACCCACAGGGCGCTCGTGAGTTCGGGCTCGGCGAACGGATCGGCCCAGTGCCTCAGCGTGAAACCCTGCCACTCGATGTTGAACTTGCCGACCGGGTCGTTGAACGAGAACACCACGATCACGATGATCGGCAGGAACACGTACAGCAGGCCGAGCCCCGCGACGGTGTTCACCGCGCGTCGGCCCAGACGTTGCCGGGCGCTCGTTGCCGCACTCACACGAGGTCCCTGTTCACTCGAGATCCCCGTTCACACGAGATCCTCGGTGTCGAGATACCGCGAATAGACGAGAACAGCGGCACTGATGATGATCATCAACACGAACGACATCGCGCTCGCGAGCGGGTAGTTCAACTGCCGCAGGAACTGATCCTGGATCGAGTTGCCGATCATCGTGGTGCCCGGGTTACCCAGGAACTGGGCGTTCACGAAGTCACCGGCGGCGGGGATGAACACGAGCAGACTGCCGGCGAAGATCCCGGGCAGCGACAACGGCAGCACCACCTTGCGGAACGCCCCCGAGGCCGAGGAGTAGAGATCCTGTGCCGCATCCACCAACCGCACGTCGATCTTCTCGAGGCTCACGTAGAGCGGGAGCACCATGAAGGGCAGGAAGTTGTAGGTGAGACCGCCGATGACGGCCGCGGGTGTGTTGAGCAACCGACCGTTGTCCATGATCCCCAGCCAATTCAACGGTCCATCCAGGCGGACCGCCTCGAGAGCGGCGACCACGGGGCCGGCATCGGCGAGAAGATTCCCCCAGGCCAAAGTCCTGATCAAGTACGAGGTGAAGAACGGCACCACGATGAGCCCCATCAGCACGTTGCGCCACTTGCCGCCACGGAACGCGACTGCATAGGCGAGCGGGTAGCCGATGCAGATGGTGAGAACGGTGGCGATCCCCGCGTAGAGGAAACTGCGTCCGAACTGCGGGGCGAAATCGGTGAGCGCGCGGGAGTAGTTCGACCACTCCCAGGTGAACGAGGGAAAGAAATCGAACCGGCTCTTCTTCGACGACAGCGACATCACCGCCATCGTCCAGAGCGGCGCGAGGAAGAACAGGCTGAGCCACAGGGTCCCCGGCTTCAGCAGCCCGTACGGTGCGATCGCGCGGCGCACCTCGAGGCCTCCGCCGACTCCGGCCCACACGAGCAGGACCAGCACCGCGAGCATCGCCACCGCGACAACGATCGCCGCGGGTCCCGAGACCCACCCGGCACCCAGGGCGACCATGCCGACGCCGAGCCCGATCATGACGCCGAGCCCGACCGCATCGGGCTTGCGCGCGATGCCGAGAGGTGCCCCCAACGTCGACCCCCTCCCCGTGAGAACCGCGCCTAGGCGCCGGTGATCTTGGCGAAGGCCTCGTCGAACTTGGCCTCTTCTTCTTCCGACAGCGGGCCCCATGTCTGCAGACGCGACAAGGTCGCCTCGTCGGGGAACAAGAGCGGGCTCTCCGCGAGCGCGGCTGCATCGCCGCCCAACTTGACGAGCTCGTCCTTCACGCCGGCGACCGGGCTCATGTAGGCCACGGAGGCGGTGATGCGCGCGGCGTTCGCCGGGTCGTAGCACCAGTTGATCCACTCAGCGACCGCGTCGGAATTCTCCGATCCCGCGACCCAGATCATCGTGTCGTACCAGGAGGTGCCGCCCTCCTCGGGGATCACGAACTTGACGTCGGGATTGTCGCGGGACAACTGCACCACGTCGCCCGACCAGGCGACGCATGCCGCGAAGTTCCCCGCGTTGAGATCGTCCATGTAGTCGTTCCCGGTGAACGAGCGGATCTGTCCGTCACTCTTGGCCTTCTCGAGTTTCTCGAACCCGACGGCCGCCTCGTCGAAGGTCGAGATTGTCTCGATGTTCTTGCCCTCGCCCATCAGGATCAAGCCCATCGTGTCGCGCATCTCGGTGAGCATGCCGATCTTGCCCTTGAACGCGGGATCGAACAGGTCGGCCACGCTCTTGATCTCACGACCGGTGGTCTTGGCGTTGTAGGCGATGCCGGCGACCCCCGTCTGCCACGGGAGACTGAACTCACCGTTCGGATCCCACGCCGGGTTCTTGAGGTCGGTCCGCAGGTTCGCCGCGTTCGGGATCTTGTCGAGCGGGAGTTTCTGCGCCCATCCGAGCTTCACGTAGCGCGATGCCATCCAGAAGGTGGGCGCGAGCAGATCGGGGTCGATCTTGTCGCCCTTGGCGAGGAACGGCTGGACCTTGGCGAAGTACTCGTTGTTGTCGTTGTAGGCCACGGTGTACTTCATCTTGATGCCGGTCGCAGCCGTGAAGAGCTTCACGGTCTCTTCGTCGATGTAGGCCGGCCAGTTCTCGAAGTACAACGACCTCGCGCCACCGCCCGACCCTGCAGTGGTGTCGGAGGCGGTGTCGGAACCACCGCACGCAGCCAGGATCGCCGGGAGCGACATCGCCCCCATGCCCATCAGGCCCGACCTGATCAGGAATTCTCTGCGGTTCATGGGAGTCGGCATCGGACAGTCCTTCCTGTGCGCGTTGTCGCGTCCCTCAACATAGTCCCGGCGGTCGGCACACGAGCCCACCGCCGGGTCGGGCGACCCGACTCAGAGCGCGGCTTCGACGCGATCGACATCGGTGGTCGTCGCACCAGCCACGGCCGGCCAACCGCCGAGCACGTACGGCGCATCGGCACGCCAGCCGAAGTGCACCTCTGCGCCGGGTCGCAAGAACGGCAGATCCGCATCCCCCGCCACGATCGCTGCGACCTCGGTGCCATCTGCGGTGCGCGCAACGAGCCGCACCGAGGCGCCTTGGAAGACCACGTCGGTCACGTGCGACCGGATCGAGTCACCCTGCGGTGCACCCGCTGATGCGACGAGCTGCTCGGGGCGCACCATCACCGTCACCTTCGCCCCCGCCGCCACGTCGGCTCCCGATGCCACCTGTGATCTCGCCACAGTCACGGTCGCCCCCGCCGCGAGCGACACCCGGACTCCCCCCGCATCGGAGGATGCGACGGTTCCGGGCAGCAGGTTTGCCGAGCCGATGAAGCCCGCCACGAAGAGCGTGGCGGGACGCTTGTAGATCTCGGTGGGACTCCCGATCTGCTCGACGCGACCCTCGCTCATCACCGCGATGCGGTCGCTCATGGTGAGGGCCTCGCCCTGGTCGTGCGTGACGAACACGAAGGCGATCCCCACCTCGCGCTGGATCCGCTTCAACTCGATCTGCATCGCCTCGCGCAACTTCAGGTCGAGCGCGGCGAGCGGCTCGTCGAGGAGGAGCGCACTGGGGTAGTTCACGAGCGCCCGAGCCAGTGCCACGCGCTGCTGCTGTCCTCCGGAGAGTTGCGAGGGTCGCCGACCGGCGAAATCGGCGAGACGCACCACCGAGAGCATCTCGGCGACCCGAGAGGCCACCTCGGACTCGGGGAGCTTCTTGTTGCGGGGCCCGAATGCGACGTTGTCAGCCACCGACATGTGGGGAAAGAGCGCGTACTGCTGGAACACCGTGTTCACGTTGCGCTTGTGCGGCGGCACCGCTGACACGTCGTCGCCACCGATGATGACGCGCCCGCTCGTGGGCTGCTCGAATCCGGCGATCATCTTCAGGATCGTGGTCTTGCCGCAGCCCGACGGGCCGAGGAGCGAGAAGAACTCGCCGTGGGCGATCCCGAAGTCGGCCTCGTGGACGGCGGTGAAGTCGCCGTAGCGCTTCATCACATGGTCGAGGCGCACGACCTCGCCGCCCGCGGCCTGATTCTCGTTCGCGTCCAGAAGTCCTCCCGGTCGATCCACCCCGACGGGGCGAGACTAACTGTCGATGTTGGCCATCACGTGCTTGATGCGCGTGTAGTCGTCGAGTGCGTACGCCGACAGGTCCTTGCCGTAGCCCGACTTCTTGTAGCCACCGTGGGGCATCTCGGCCACGATCGGGATGTGGGTGTTGATCCACACGCAACCGAAGTCGAGGTGCTTGGCCATCCGCATCGCCTTGCCGAAGTCGCGGGTCCACACCGACGAGGCGAGTCCGTACTCGACCCCGTTGGCCCACCGGAGGGCCTCGTCCTCGTCGGAGAACCGCTGCACGGTGATGACAGGTCCGAAGATCTCGTTCTGGATCATCTCGTCGTCCTGCTTGAGGTCCGCCACGACGGTCGGAGAATAGAAGTACCCGTCACCCCCGACGGCCGATCCCCCCGTCACCACGCGCGCGTGCGAGGGCGTGCGATCGAGGAAGCCCGCGACGCGTGCCAACTGGTTCGCGTTGTTGAGGGGACCGAACGTGTTCTCCCCCGCCGAGGGTGCACCGGTGGTCGCACCGGATGCCTGTTCGGCAAGAGCGGCGACGAACTCACCGTAGATGCGCGGTCCGCACAACACGCGGGTGGCGGCGGTGCAGTCCTGGCCCGCGTTGAACAACCCGGCAGCCGAGATCCCCGCGGCGGCGGCCTCGATGTCGGCGTCGTCGAAGACGATGACCGGTGCCTTGCCGCCGAGCTCGAGATGCACGCGCTTCAGGCTCTTGGCCGCGGCCTCGGCGACCTCCATGCCAGCGCGCACCGATCCGGTCACCGAGACCATCGAGGGGATGTCGTGGGCGACCATGCGGCGACCGGTGTCGCGGTCCCCGCACACCACGTTGAACACCCCTTCCGGCAGGAACTCAGCGGCGATCTCGGCGAGCAGGACCGTCGATGCCGGGGTCGTGTCGGAGGGCTTCAGCACCACCGTGTTGCCGGCCGCAATCGCGGGCGCGAACTTCCACACGGCCATCATCATCGGGTAGTTCCACGGTGCGACCTGCGCGCACACCCCCACGGGCTCGCGCCTGATCATCGACGTCATGTTGCGCATGTACTCGGCGGTCGCCTTGCCCTCGAGCATGCGCGCAGCGCCGGCGAAAAACCTGATCTGGTCGACCATCGGGGGGATCTCCTCGGACCTGGTCAACTCGATCGGCTTGCCCGTGTTCTCCACCTCGCAGGCGAGCACCTCGTCGGCCCGTGCCTCGATCGCATCGGCGATCTTGTAGAGCGCGCGCGACCTCTCCGAGGGCGTCGTCTGGCTCCACTCTCCGAAGGCTGCGGCAGCGGCGTGCATAGCATCGTCGACGTCGGCCTCGGAACTGAGTGCCGCCGCGGCGTACGCGCGACCCGTGGCGGGGTCGATGACCTCGGTGGTGCGCCCGTCGCGGGCGTCGACGCTCCGGGAGTTGACGAAGTTCCTGATGTTCTTCATGGCACATAGGTTCGCACAACCGCCGTGCCGATGCGACGGGACACCGGTGACGCACCGGCCGGGCGCCGGGACGCTAGACACGGGAACATGGAACGCATTCGCACGGTCGGGGTGCCCCGGGAGATCAAGGCCTCCGAGGGTCGGGTGTCGATGACCCCCGACGGCGTGCGTGAGTTCGAGCGCCTGGGGATCGACGTGTTCGTCGAGACCGGGGCCGGCGAGGCGGCCTCGATCACCGACGACGACTACCGCGCCGCCGGCGCCGACATCGTGACCTCGGCAGCCGAGGCATGGGCCCGCGACATGGTGGTCAAGGTCAAGGAGCCCAAGGAGAGCGAGTTCGCCCACCTTCGCCCCGACCTCGTGCTGTTCACGTACCTGCATCTCGCTGCCTACCCCGCAGTCGCCGATGCACTGCTCGCCGCCGGCACCACCGCGCTCGCCTATGAGACGGTGCAGGCACGCGATGGATCCCTCCCGCTGCTCGCCCCGATGAGCGAGGTCGCGGGGCGTCTCGCACCCCAGATGGGGGCGCGGTTCCTCGAGCGGCCACAGGGCGGACGCGGCGTGCTGATGGGCGGCGCGCCGGGCGTGCGACCGGCCCGGGTCGTGGTGCTCGGAGCCGGCAACGTCGGATGGAACGCCGCGTGGATCGCGGCCGGCATGGAGGCAGAGGTGGTGCTCCTCGACAAGAACCTCGACCGTCTCCGGTACGTGGACCAGATCCACCGCGGACGGATCATGACACTGGCCTCCAATCGCGGTGCCGTCGAGCGCAGCGTCGCAGAAGCCGACCTCGTGATCGGGGCGGTCCTCGTGGCTGGTGATCGCGCCCCCGTGGTCGTGAGCCGGGAGATGGTGACGAGCATGAAGAAGGGCGCCGTGATCGTCGATGTGGCCGTCGACCAGGGTGGTTGCATCGAGACGACCCGCGAGACGACACACGACAACCCCGTGTACGTCGAGCACGATGTGGTGCACTACGCGGTCGGCAACATGCCCGGTGCCGTGCCCAACACCAGCACCTATGCGCTCACGAACGCGACACTGCCCCACTTGATCGAGGTGGCCGCCCGGGGCGTGCGCGATGCCGTCGCGCGCAACCCCGCGCTCGCGCACGGAGTCAACACGGTGTCGGGAGTGGTGACGCACCCCGCGGTGGCCGAGGCCCTCGGCAAGCCCCTCGTCGAGGTGAGCACGGCCCTCGCCAGATAGAGACGACACGGCCCTCGCACATCCGATCGGGCGCCCCACTCGGCGAGGCCGTAGTTTCTTGTCCATGACAACCCCCGTCGAGACACTCAATCTTCCGGTGATCCCGTTCTTCGGGGAGGAGCCCCGCGAGGTGCGCCAAGCCCACATGCGCAAGGTCGCCAGGGAGTCCTGGCTCGCACGCACCGAGATCGGGTACACCGTGCTCACCTACGACTCGGTGGTCTCGATCCTGCGCGACAAGCGGTGGCACTCGGCGACGGGCATGGCCGCCCAGATCGCGGGCGTGCAGAACGAGAAGTTGAACGCACGACGTCGCGTGAACATCCTGAACGCAGAGGGCGACGTGCATGTGCGCCTGCGGCGACTCGTCGCCCCGGCTTTCTCGCCCCGCAGTGCCGACCGTCTCCGCCCGTTCATGCGCGAGGTGGTCGCGGGTCTCATCGCCCCGGTTCTCGCATCGGGGCGCACCGAGGTCGTGGCCGACATCTGCGAGCCCTATCCGATCCCGATCATCTGTGAACTCCTCGGCGCACCGAAGGAGGACTGGCAACTCTTCAGCCGGCTCGCCACCGACGTGCTGCGCATCTTCGGGGGCAATCTCGCCGAGGAGGCCGATCTCATCGTGGCGGCCAGCGAGGAACTCGACGCCTACACCAAGGATCTCATCGCGCAGCGCAGGCGCAAGCCCGCCGACGATCTCATCACTGATCTGATCGCGGCCGAGGAGGCCGGCGACCGACTCGCCACCGACGAACTGACGATGATGGTCGAGGCCGTCATCGTGGGCGGCACCGACACCACCCGCAACCAACTCGGACTCGCGCTCGCCCTGTTCGCCGCGCATCCCGAGCAGTGGCGCATCCTGCGCGGCGACCCCTCGCTCGCCCCGCGCGCCGTCGAGGAGATGATGCGGTTCCACGGGGCCGTCGCGGGAACGATCCGCTTCGCATCCGAGGACATCGAGCACGAAGGCGTCCTGTTCCCGAAGGGCACGTTCATGTCCACCTCGATGGGAACCGCGAACCACGACGAGTCGGTCTTCCCCGATCCCGGCAGGTTCGACATCACCCGCGAGGGAGTCGGTCAGCCCCACTTGTCGTTCGGATCGGGGATCCACTACTGCCTCGGCGCATCGCTCGCGCGCGCCGAACTGCAGGAGGCGCTCGTCGTTCTCTCCCAGTCGATGCCGAACCTGGCTCCCGACGGTGACGCCGCCTACAAGCCAGTTGCAGTCGGCATCTTCGGACCGTCGCGTCTGCCGCTCAGGTTCGACCCTGCGACATGACCGTCACCGGCCGGTGATCGTCAGTCGCAGCAGCTGTCGCGCCAGCCGCACCCGAAGCACTTGAAGTGAGCGTGCTCGGGAACGAGCGCGGTTCCGCACAGGGGGCACTCGGCGAACGTGCCGTGCCGTGTGCGGCACGACCCGTCGGGGTCACGGGAGATGCCATCGGTCACCGGTGCTGATGCAGTCGTCGTGTCGCGTGCGTCCATGGAGTCCATTGTCGCCCGCGCGGGCAATCCGTCGGTGGATCCGGCACCGCGGACGCGGCGCCACTCGATTAGCGTCGAGACGCCCCCTTTATGACAGAGACCGACGGACCGCGCCGCAAGACCCCGCCCCGACCCGGGACCGCCAGGGCGGCGTTGTCGTACCGGGATTTCCGCGTGATGTGGACCTCGAGTTTCGCCTCGAGCGTGGGCGTGTGGATGCAGCAGGTCGTTCTGCCGGCCTATGTGTACTCGCGCACCGGCAGCGCCGCCCAGGTCGCAGTCTTCTCCTTCGCCCAGCTCGGCCCGCTGCTGCTGCTCTCGATCCCGGCCGGCGTGATGGCCGACAAGTTCGAGCGGCGCAAGTGGCTCGTCGCCGCACAGTGCATCCAGATGATCGGCTCGATCCTGCTCGGTGTGATCTCGTCGCTGCACGGACCGATCGCGGCGCTCTTCTTCGCCCAGTTGATCGTCGGGATCGGCAACTCCCTGAACGCCCCCGCGTTCTCGGCGGTGCTCCCGAGCCTCGTGCGCCCCGAGGACCTCGGCGGCTCGATCAGCCTGTCGTCGACCTCGGTGAACGGCTCGCGCGTCATGGGGCCGATCCTGGCGGCGATCCTGATGAACATCGGGCTCGACACCCCGCACATCTTCTTCATCAACGCGGCCACCTACCTGATCGTGATGTCTGCGGTGCTGCGCGTGAATCTCCCACCCTCGGGTCGCACCTCGGAATCGGGGTGGAGGTCGGTGACCGTGGGCTTCCGCGTCGCCCGCGACCGGCCCGTTGTCGGGCGGATCCTCCTCACGATGTTCTCGTTCTCGCTGCTCAGCCTCCCCTATGTCGGCCTCTTCCCGGCCGTGGCCGACCTCACCTTCGGGATCCAGCCGCGCACCAGTCTCTACAAGTGGCTGTATGCGACCTGGGGGCTCGGCGCGATGTTCGGTGCGCTGTCGATCGGCACCGTGCTCGCGGGCATCGACAAGAGACGCACCGCGCGCATGGGTTTTGCCGCATTCGCTGTCGCCATGTGCGCCTTCGCGTCGTCACCGAACGTGCCGCTTGCGTTCGTGACCGGATTCCTGCTCGGCATCGCGTACTTCTCGACGACGACATCGCTGATGACCGTCCTCCAGAGTCGCCTCGAGATAGAGGTGCGCGCGCGCGTCCTGTCGCTGTGGTTCATGGCCTTCGGTGGCACGATCCCGCTCGGCAACGTGATCTTCGGGCCCGTGATGGACGCGATCGGGTCGCGCCCGGTCCTCTACCTCGCCGCGGCGTGGTCGCTGTTCCTCGCCTGGTGGTGCAACATCGCCGCCGTCGAGTCGCAGACAACGACACACTCCTGAATCCGGCACAATCCTGAACCCGACTTCATATTGAACCCGGCTTGATCGTCGACCGAACGTGGGCTCAGGACTCCCTCAGCGCCGCGACGACGCGTTCGGTGCGGGCAGCACGCGATCCCTTGACGAGCACGCTGCAGGGCCCTGCCGCGCGGATCACCGAGACGATCTCTGCCAGCGACATCGCCGGCACCCCGTACATGGTCGTGGCGTGGGCGAGCACCGTGATGCCGAGCTCGGCCGCACCCTCGGCAACCACCCGGTGGGCACGCTCGGGCTCGTCGATCTCGGCCATCTCGCCGAGCACCGCGAACAACGTCCCGGTCCCCGATCCCGCGAGCACCGACAGCGCCGCCGACATCGAGGCAGAGTTCGCGTTGTAGGAATCGTCGAGGATCCGCACATCACCCGCCGTGGTCCACGACCCGCGACCAGCCACACCCTCTGCCGTGGCGAGGGCCCCGACCGCATCGGAGACCGTCATCCCGCACACGATCCCCACCGCGACCGCGGCCGCGGCATTGGCGACCATGTGATCCCCGACAAGGGGCACGAGCCCGGTCGCGGTTGTTCCCCCATGGGTGAAGCGTGCAGTGGCGCGGCCCTCGACATCGCGGGACTCGATCTCGAACCGAACCCCGGCCGATGGCGCACTCCCGTAGGTGACGACCGCACCGCGAGTCACGCCGGCCATGGCCGAGACCCGCGGATCGTCGGCGTTCAGGATCGCGGTGCCATCGGTGGGGAGCGACTGTGCGAGCTCGGACTTGGCGCGCGCGACCCCGTCGCGGCCACCGACGCGCGCAGAGTGCGCGTCACCAACGTTCGTGACGACCCCGATCATCGGACGCGCGATCGCACACAGTCGGGCGATCTCGCCGAATCCGCGCATGCCCATCTCGACCACGATCGCCGGAGTCGCCTCGGGCGCGCACGCGAGCGTCACCGGCACTCCGATGTCGTTGTTCAACGAGGCCGACGCCGCCACCGCACCCGGGAAGCCGGCGCTGAGCACCGCACCGATCAACTGCTTCGTCGAGGTCTTGCCCGCTGATCCGGTGATCCCCACGATCCGGTGGCCGCAGGACTGCGAGAGTCGGTCGCGGCAGTGTCCACCGAGCGCGGCGAGGGCTGCGAGGGTGTCGTCGACCTCCACGCACGGCAGGTGCGGATGCGCACGACCGCGTTCGACGAGGGCGAACGGCGCACCCGCGGCGAACGCGTCACCGAGATGGTCGTGGCCGTCACGTTCGGCCCGGATCGCCACGAACGCCCGACCCGCGGGGAGCGACCTGGTGTCGAACCAGATTCCGTCGGCGACCGCCCCGGCATCACCACCAACGAGGATTCCCGACACGATGCGCGCAGCGCTGGCGGCGTCGATGCGCATGGCGCGACCCTAGCGGCGAGTACCGTTGCCCGAATGGCAGGGGCGTCGGCGAGGACCACGCTGGTCGTGGTGTTCGGGGGCCGCTCCGCCGAGCACGATGTGAGCTGCGTGACCGCGGCGCACGTGATCGCCGCCGTCGATCGCTCGCGCAACGAGGTCGTGGCCTATGGCATCGACCGGGACGGGTCGTGGCACCGGGCGTCCGTGCCGACACCGGGAACATCCGTCGACCGGCTGGAGCCGACCGGTGTCCCGGCATCTCCGGCCGATCTCGCGGCACACACCGACCCGGTGGTCGTGCCCCTCGTGCACGGCCCCCTCGGCGAGGACGGCACGCTGCAGGGCTTGTGCGAGATCCTCGATCTGGCATACGTGGGCAGCGGCGTCCTCGCGAGCGCCGTCGCGATGGACAAGGCGGTCGCCAAGCGCGTGCTCGCCACCGCCGGTGTCCCCCAGGTGCGCCATGCGGTGCTTCGCGAGGACCGGTTGGATTCCGCATCGCTCACCGCGATCGCCGACGACCTCGGGTACCCACTGTTCGTCAAGCCCGCCAACATGGGGTCCTCGGTCGGGGTCTCCAAGGTCGCCGATGCCGCCTCACTCGAGGCCGCGGCGCGCGAGGCGAACACCTACGACGAGTGGATCGTGTTCGAGGAGGCCGTCACCGGTCGCGAGATCGAGGTCGCTGTGATCGGCAACCGCGAGCCCCGCGCCTCGCTGCCCGGAGAGATCGTGCCCGGACACGAGTTCTACGACTACGAGGACAAGTACCTCGTCGACGGCGCATCATTGTCGACCCCGGCCGATCTCCCCGCCGATGCCACCGCGCGCGTCCGCGAACTGGCGATCGCCGCCTACGAGGCGCTGCACTGCGAGGGGATGGCTCGCGTCGACTTCTTCTTCGAGGAGACGGGGCGCGGGTTCCTCTGCAACGAGGTGAACACGATCCCGGGCTTCACGCCGATCTCGATGTACCCGCGGATGTGGCGCGCGACCGGACTCGAGTACCCCGACCTCATCGATGAACTCGTCTCGCTCGCGCTCGAGCGGCATCGACGGCGAAAGCGCAACACCGCCCGGTGATCAGGTGCCCGCGGGCGGGATGTTGATGACCGCACCGGGCAGGAGCAACTGGCTCGTGTCGGCCCAGTTGTTCGCCGACAACAGTGCACCGATCGAGACGCAGAACTTCTCCTTGATCGCATAGAACGAATCGCCGCGCTGGATGGTGTAGGTGCCGGCCGGCCTCGTGCCGCATCCCGGGCCTGCCGGAGCCGTCGGCGGCTGCGTGACCCCGGTCCCCGGATCGACGGGTGTCACCGGATCGGGGTTCACCACCGCCTGGGCCGGGATCCTGATCTCAGAGCCCGGGTACGGGAACTGGGCGGGGCTCACCCAACCGTTGTAGGCGAGCAATGTCGTGAGGGAGATGTTGAACTTGTTCGCCACCGCGAGCGGCGAGTCGCCGGCCTTGACCACGTACACCGTCTCTTGACCCACCGCGTTCGGGGGCAGGGTGGTCGCGGGCCCGGGCAAGGTGGTGGCCACCGGAGGGATCGTGGCGAAATTGGTCGGCGTCACATTGACCACGGTCGTTGCCACACCAAGGGTGTCGTTGCCGCAGGAGACGAGGAGCAACCCCGACACCACGACGGTGGCGACACGGGAGGCTCGACGGGGGACGCGGTGCACGGAGACCGAGCGTAGATCGCCCGGCACCCCCGACAGGGGCGCGCGGGCAGGATGCTCCGAGGGAACGAGTCGACTCAGACCAACGGTCGCGCGGTGGGTGGAATCGGTGCGGGCAGTGCGGTCTCGCCCATCAGGTGACGATCGACACCGGCCGCACACGCGCGGCCCTCGGCGATGGCCCACACGATCAGGCTCTGTCCCCTGCCCATGTCGCCGGCCACGAACACACCCGGGATGCTCGACATGTACTCGGCGTCGCGGGCCACGTTGCCCCGTTCGTCGAAGGCGACCCCCAACTGCTCGAGCCATGAACCCTTCTCCGGTCCGACGAAACCGAGCGCGAGGAAGACCAGATCGGCCTCGATCTCGTGGTCGGTTCCCTCGACCTTGACGAACCTTCCGTCGCGCATCTCGAC
Organism: Actinomycetota bacterium; assembly: GCA_046091605.1. Classification (GTDB taxonomy): domain Bacteria; phylum Actinomycetota; class Acidimicrobiia; order Acidimicrobiales; family Ilumatobacteraceae; genus UBA2093. Next base: position 36,831 of record JBJTCB010000002.1, read on the forward strand.
CTCGTGCACGAGCAGCGCGCGCACGTTGCCCGCACCGTCGTCGACGAACCGCTCGGTGTTCACGCTGTAGACACGCTCACCGCCCTCCTCGTGGGCCGACGAGACGCGGTAGACCATCGAGTACTGCGGCCACGGATTGCCGGTGGCGCGCTCCTCGGGTGGACGCGGCATGATCTCGAGTTGCACGACCTTGCGGGCCCCCTGGCGCAGGGCGGTGCCGAGACAGTCGGCGCCGGTGTCTCCGCCGCCGATGATGACGACGGCCTTGCCGTGCGCGTCGATCGGCGACGACGTCGCATCGCCCTCCTGCACCTTGTTCGACATCGGGAGGTACTCCATGGCCTGGTGGATTCCGGCCAATTCGCGTCCCGGCACCGGCAGGTCGCGCCACGCGGTGGCACCGCAGGCGAGCACGAGCGCGTCGTGGGACGCACGCAACACCTCGATGTCGATCGTGCCTCCGACATCGGCACCGGTGCGGAACTCGGTGCCCTCGGTGCGCATCTGCTCGAGACGTCGGTCGAGATGGTGCTTCTCCATCTTGAACTCGGGGATCCCGTAACGCAGCAGTCCGCCGATCCGATCGGCGCGCTCGAGCACCACCACCTCGTGGCCGGCACGGGTGAGTTGCTGGGCCACGGCCAATCCCGCGGGACCGCTGCCGATCACCGCGACGCGCTTACCCGTCGAGATCGACGGTGGTTGGGGAACCACCCACCCCTCGGCGAAGGCGCGGTCGATGATCTCGACCTCGACCTGCTTGATCGTGACCGGATCCTGGTTGATGCCGAGCACGCACGCCGACTCGCACGGCGCCGGGCAGAGCCGCCCGGTGAATTCGGGGAAGTTGTTCGTGGCGTGCAGGCGCTCGATCGCGTCGTGCCAGTGCTCCCGATAGACGAGGTCGTTCCAGTCCGGGATCAGGTTGCCGAGCGGGCAGCCGTTGTTGCAGAACGGGATGCCACAGTCCATGCAACGCCCCGCCTGGTGCCGCAGTTCGGCGGGATCGAAGGGCTCGTACACCTCGCGCCAGTCGCGCAGGCGCAACTCGACGGGACGGCGCTCGGGGCCGCTGCGTCCCCACTTCATGAAACCTGTCGTCTCACCCACGGGCGGCCTCCATCACTCGCTCGACTGCCTGGTCCTCGGTGAGGCCCTCGGCACGGGCCGTGGCCATCACCTCGAGCACGCGCTTGTAGTCGCGCGGCATCACCTTGCGGAACGACGACACCTCGACGGGCCACGCACCGAGGATCCGCGCCGCGACCGCCGAGCCGGTCAGCGCACCGTGGCGCTCCACGGTGGCGCGCAACCACTCCTCATCGTCGCCGACGGGCTCGAGATCGACCATCTCGTAGTTCACGTTCGAGGGAAGTTGGCCATCCGGGTCCCACACATAGGCGATGCCGCCCGACATGCCGGCCGCGAAGTTGCGTCCGGTGTCACCGAGGACGACGACGCGACCACCGGTCATGTACTCGCACCCGTGGTCACCCACACCCTCCACCACCGCGGTCGCCCCGGAGTTGCGCACACAGAAGCGCTCCCCGACCGTGCCGCGGATGAAGATCTCTCCCCCTGTGGCGCCGTAGCCGATCACGTTGCCCGCGATGACGTTGTCCTCCGCCACGAGCGGGGCGTCGGGGTGCGGATGCACGATGATCCGCCCACCGGAGAGACCCTTGCCGAGGTAGTCGTTCGAATCGCCGACCAGACGCAACTCGATGCCGCGGGGCACGAATGCCCCGAAGCTCTGGCCCGCCGAGCCGATGAAGCGGATCGAGATCGTGCCGTCGGGCAGACCCTCGCCACCCCACGTGCGCGTCACGAGGTTCCCGAGCATCGTGCCCACCGTGCGGTTCACGTTGCGGATCGGCACGTCGAGCACGACCGGCTCGCGGTTCTCGATCGTGGTGCGGCACCGCGCGATCAACTCGGCATCGAGTGCCTCGTCGAGCCCGTGGTCCTGGGGCTTCGAGGCGTGTGGCGTCTGGGCGTAGGGGTTCTGCGCGGGCTCCAGGATCGGCGAGATGTCGAGTCCCTTCGCCTTCCAGTGGTCCACGGCCGCGCGGGCATCGATCATCTCGACGCGACCGACCGCCTCCTGCAACGAGCGGAACCCGAGGGACGCGAGGATCTCGCGCACCTCCTCGGCGATGTACTCGAAGAAGTTCACGACGAACTCGGGCTTGCCCGAGAACCGCGCGCGCAGCGTCGGGTTCTGCGTGGCGATACCCACCGGACAGGTGTCGAGGTGGCAGACGCGCATCATGATGCACCCGCTCACCACGAGCGGCGCGGTGGCGAACCCGAACTCCTCGGCGCCGAGCAGCGCGGCCACGACGACGTCGCGACCGGTCTTCATCTGGCCGTCGGCCTGCACCACGATGCGGTCGCGGAGGCCGTTCAGCATGAGCGTCTGCTGGGTCTCGGCGAGGCCGAGTTCCCACGGTGCACCCGCGTGCTTGAGCGAGGTCAGCGGCGAGGCGCCGGTGCCGCCGTCGTGGCCCGAGATGAGCACGACATCGGCCTTGGCTTTGCTGACTCCGGCTGCGACCGTGCCCACGCCGACCTCTGCCACGAGCTTCACGTGCACGCGCGCGGCCGGGTTCGAGTTCTTCAGGTCGTGGATCAACTGCTTGAGATCCTCGATCGAGTAGATGTCGTGGTGCGGGGGCGGACTGATCAGACCGACCCCCGGTGTCGAGTGACGGGTCTTTGCCACCCACGGGTACACCTTGTGGCCGGGCAACTGACCACCCTCGCCGGGCTTGGCGCCCTGGGCCATCTTGATCTGGAGATCGTCGGCGTTGACGAGGTACTCGCTCGTCACACCGAACCGACCCGAGGCGACCTGCTTGATCGCCGAGCGCGTCGAGTCACCGTTCGGCAGCGGCACGTACCGCTCCGGGTCCTCTCCACCCTCGCCGGTGTTCGACTTGCCACCGATGCGGTTCATCGCGACCGCGAGCGTCTCGTGCGCCTCGGCAGAGATCGACCCGTAGCTCATCGCCCCGGTCGAGAACCGCTTCACGATCTCGGCGACCGGCTCGACCTCCTCGATCGGGACCGGCGGCCGCGCTCCCGCGCGCAACTCGAACAGACCGCGCAACGTGGCCAGCTTGCGCGACTGGTCGTCGACGGCCGCCGTGTACTGCTTGAACAGGTCGTAGCGACCGGCGCGGGTGGCGTGCTGGAGCCGATAGACGGTCTCGGGGTTGAACAGGTGCAACTCACCCTCGCGGCGCCACTGGTACTCACCGCCGAGTTCGAGCTTGCGATGCGCCCTGAGGTCGGGGCGCTTCGGGTGCGCGGTCGCATGGCGCATCGCCACCTCGCGCGCGACCTCGTCGAGACCGATTCCCCCGAGTCGCGACACGGTGCCCGTGAAGAATTCCTCGACGACCTCGTCGGCGAGACCGATCGCCTCGAAGATCTGCGCACCGGTGTAGGAGGCCACCGTCGAGACCCCCATCTTCGACATGACCTTCAGCACCCCCTTGCCGGAGGCCTTGATGTAGTTCTTCACCGCCTTGACCGGGTCGATGCCGCCCATCTGGTGCAGGCCACGTCCCTCGTCGGCACTGATCATGTCCTCAATCGACTCGAACGCGAGGTACGGGTTGATCGCGCCGGCGCCGAATCCGATCAGCAGGGCCATGTGGTGCACCTCGCGTGCGTCGCCGCACTCGACGACCAGACCAACCTTGGTGCGGCGCTTCTCGCGGATGAGGTGGTGGTGGACGGCCGCCGTCAACAGGAGCGACGGCACCGGGGCCCACACCTCGTCGGAGTTGCGGTCCGAGAGCACGATGATCCGCGCACCACCGTCGATCGCCTCGCTCACCTCGGCGCGCACGCGGTCGAGCGCCTCGCGCAGCCCCCTGCCGCCGTCGGCGACACGGAAGAGTCCGCCCACCACGACCGAGGCCAGGTGGGGGTGCGTGCCGTCGTCGTCGATGTGGATGATGCGGGCGAGATCGTCGTTGTCGATGATCGGGAACGGCAGCACGAGTTGGCGGCACGAGTCCGGCCCCGGGGCGAGCAGGTTCGCCTCCGGGCCGACCGAGGTGCCCACGGAGGTCACGACCTCCTCGCGGATCGCATCCAGCGGCGGGTTCGTGACCTGTGCGAAGAGTTGCTGGAAGTAGTCGAACAGCAGGCGCGGGTGCTCCGACAACACCGCGATCGGGGTGTCGGTGCCCATCGAGCCGATCGGCTCGACCCCGGTGCGCGCGGTGGGGGCGATGATGACCTTCAACTCCTCCTCGGTCCAGCCGAACATCTGCTGGCGGCGCAGGACGCTGTCGTGGCTGTGCACGATGTGCTCGCGGGCGGGAAGGTCGGCAAGTCGCGTGAGACCCTGTGCGAGCCACTCCGCGTACGGGTGCTCGGCAGCGAGGGACAACTTGATCTCCTCGTCGTCGATGATGCGGCCTTGTTCGGTGTCGATGAGGAACATCCGGCCGGGCTGCAGGCGTCCCTTGCGCACCACGCGCGCGGGGTCGATCTCGAGCACGCCCGACTCGCTCGCCAGCACCACGAGTCCGTCCGAGGTGACCCACCAGCGACCTGGGCGCAGGCCGTTGCGGTCGAGCACCGCGCCGATCACCGTTCCGTCGGTGAAGGCGACATTCGCCGGGCCGTCCCAGGGCTCCATGAGCGAGGCGTGGTACTCGTAGAACGCGCGCTTGCGGGGGTCCATCCGCTCGTTGTTCTCCCATGCCTCGGGGATCATCATCAACAGTGCGTGCGGCAGCGAGCGGCCCGAGAGGTGCAGCAATTCGAGCACCTCGTCGAACGAGGCAGAGTCGCTCATCCCCGGCGCACAGATCGGGAATGCGCGCTCGAGCCCGGGGATCGCCTTGCTCTCGAGCATCGACTCGCGGGTGCGCATCCAGTTGCGGTTGCCCTGAATGGTGTTGATCTCGCCGTTGTGGGCGATGTAGCGGTACGGGTGCGCGAGCGGCCACGACGGGAAGGTGTTGGTGGAGAAACGGCTGTGCACGAGCGCGAGCGCGGACTCGATGCGCTCGTCCCACAACTCGGGGTAGAACTCGCCGAGCTCGGGCGTGGTGAGCATGCCCTTCCACACGAGCGTGCGCGCCGACAGCGAGGGGAAGTACGTGCGCATCGGCCCGGAGAGTTCGCGCTCGATGCGCTTGCGGACCACGAGGATCTTGCGGTCGAGGTCGATCCCCGCCGCACCGTCGGGGTCGTCGAGGAAGAAGAGGCGGAACGAGGGCATCACCGCGCGCGCCGACGCGCCGAGACAGTCGGGGTTCACCTCGACCCCGCGCCACCCGAGCGAACGCAGCCCCTCCTCGGCGGTGATCCGCTCGACCGTCGACATCGCCGAGACACACCCGGTCGGATCGGCCGGCAGGAACGCCATGCCGACCGCGTACGACCCGGCCGCGGGGAGGTCGAAGTCCACGGTCTCGCGCAGGAAACGGTCCGGCACCTGGATGAGGATTCCCGCACCGTCGCCCGTCTCGGCCTCGGCGCCGGTCGCGCCGCGATGCTCCATGTTGCACATGGCCGTGATGCCGAGCGTGACGATCTCGCGGCTGCGCGCGCCGCTGATGTTGGCCACGAAGGACACACCGCAGGCGTCGTGCTCGAAGCGAGGGTCGTAGAGACCGTGGCGCGCGGGCAGGTCAGGGTTCATGAGCGTCGTTCGTCCTTTGCGGAGAGAGACGACCGCAGCGGCGGTCGGTTCTGTTGTCCGCCGGGACGACGCTGGCCCGAGCAGAACCTAAGACTAACGGGCTATCACCCGTCCACCAAGGGGTTTCGGGGGCCGTTCGTCACCTTTGCGCCAGGGCCTCGGCGACAATGTCCCGCCACTCGCTCGTGAACGTGTGCTCGGTCAGTCGCCAGTAGTGGGCACCCATCTCGGACCCCATCATGTCGAAGAACGTGGGGCATGTCTCGCGGTTCATCGGGCCACCAGTGGCGTCCATCCAATGCTGGAAGAAATTGTGGAGCAGCCAGAAGGCGATGACTTCCTGGACGTTGATGTCCTTGCCGATGGATTCCTTCTTGATCCCGATCATCTCCAGCGACTCCGGTGCGCGACCCACGGCGTCGTAGATGTCGGTCCACTGAGTCTTGAAGTTGATCGAACGCGAGATCTCGATGGTCCGGCGGTTGTACACGAACTGGCCCACGACCGTGACGGCGATCAGGACGGTTCCGGCAACCTGTGCCCAGTCCCCGATTGACACTCCTGCGGCCAGCGACATCAGCCGTGGGCTACTTCGGGTCGGCCCACGCCGGCGCGCGCTTCTCGAAGTCCGAGAGCACGGCCTCGCGCTGGTTCGCCTTGCCGATCAGACCACCGATGATCTCGCGCTCGGCGGCGAACTGCCCCGCTGCATAGTCGAGTGCGAGCCTGTTGAGGAGCAGCTTGGCGCCGCGCACCGCGTCGGGGCTGCGGCCGCAGATCTCCTGTGCCCAGGCGAATGCGTCCTCGAGCGGCGTCTCGGAGAGCCGGGTCACGACGCCGATCGCGTGCGCCTCGCGGCCGTCGAAGATGCGGGCCGACAAGACGATGTCCTTCATCACGTCGGCACGCACGAGACCCTGCAGGAGAACGGTGCCCGCCATGTCCGGCACGAGACCCCAGTAGGTCTCGCGCACGGAGAACTTCGTGTCGGGGTGCGCGATCCGGATGTCGGCGCCGAGTGCGATCTGGCACCCGCCACCGAGAGCGTGCCCGTGCACCGCGGCCACGACCGGCATCGGCAGTTCCTGCCACACCCACGAGGCCTGCTGCCCGAGGTGCGTGATGCCCGACGCCGCCATGTCGCCCGCCTGGGGCTTGCGCTCGCCGTTGCCCCGCTCGCCACTGGCCATCCCGCCGAGTGAGGCGAGGTCGATGCCGGCGCAGAACGACTTTCCCTCTCCCGAGACGACGACGACGTTGACCTTCGTGTTGGTCTTCAGGCTCTCGCCGGCCTCGACGATGGCAGCGAACTGGTCGCCGTCGAGTGCGTTGCGCTTGTCGGGACGGTTGAAGCGCACGTGGGCGATGCCGTCGGAGATATCGATGAGGACACGGTCTGACATGCCCGCAGTCTGCCACCACTGGTCACCCGCCGGTTCACCGGAGAGCAATTGGCCGACCTGGGCGTGGCAGACTGCGACGATGAAACTGAACCTGTCCGCCGACGAAGTCCTGACCACCACCCGCAGCGTCCGCAAGCGCCTCGACTTCGACCGCCCGGTCGAACGTGAGATCGTGGAGGAGGCACTCGAACTGGCTCTCCAGGCCCCGACCGGCTCGAACAGCCAGGGATGGCACTGGATCATCGTCGAGGACGCCGCCAAGAAGAAGGCCCTCGCCGACATCTACGCCGAGAACTTCAAGATCTACGCCTCGATGCCCGGTCGCGAGTACGCCTCGGGCGACACGCGCGGCGAGCGCATGGACGCAGTCCGCGACTCGGCCTGGTATCTCGCCGAGCACTTCCATCGCTCGCCGCTGATGCTGGTGCCCGCGATCGAGGGTCGCCTCGACAATCTGCCCTCGTTCATGACCGCGTCTGCATGGGGCTCGCTGCTGCCCGCGGTGTGGAGCTTCATGCTGGCCCTGCGCGAGCGCGGCATGGGTTCTGCCTGGACCACGATCCATCTCATGAACGGTGGCGAGGAGAAGGCCGCCGAGATTCTCGGGATCCCGCACGACAAGATCAGCCAGGCCGGTCTCTTCCCGATCGCCTACACGGTCGGCACCGACTTCAAGCCCGCCAAGCGCGAGCCGCTCTCGAAGGTGCTGCACTGGGACAAGTGGTGAGCGACTCGCCCGTCGCCTACTCGCTCGTCGACGGCACCGCCGTCATCACCATGGACGACGGCAAGGCGAACGCCGTCTCTCTCCCCCTCCAGCAGGGCGTGAACGCCGCGCTCGACCGCGCCGAGGCGGACGGCGCTGTCGTCGTCCTCACGGGCCGCCCGGGTTTCCTCTCGGCCGGGTTCGACCTGAAGACGCTCGCCGCCTCCGGCCAGCCCGCAGTGGACATGCTGAACGGCGGCATCGAGCTGGCCATCCGCCTGCTCTCACACCCCGCTCCGGTCGTCATCGCCTGCCCCGGGCACGCAATCGCGATGGGCGTGTTCCTCTCGCTCTGCGGTGACTACCGCATCGGCGTGCGCGGCAGCTACCGCTACACCGCGAACGAAGTGGCGATCGGCATGGCGATGCCCTTCAGCACAATCGAGATACTGCGCCAGCGGGTGACACCCGCGGCACTCACCCGCTCCGTCCTTCTTGCCGAGGTGTTCACCCCGGAGAACGCGGTCGCCAACGGACTGCTCGACGAGGTCGTGGAACCCGAGGAACTGATGCCCTGCGCACTCGCGTTCGCGGCCTCGCTCTCGGCACTCGATGCCAACGCCCACGCGGTCAGCAAGAAGCGACTGCGCGCGCCGGTGATCGCCGCGACGCGCGACGGACTGGCGAAAGACCTCGAGGGCTGGAAGAAGCAGTTCCTCGGCTAGACCAACTGCGCCCTGTGGCTACTCCACCAGTCGCAGGCCGCTCGGGGCGATCGATTGGTCGGCGAACGGCAGATCCACGACGAACTCGGTGCGGTGCGCGGGGAACACGTGGTGACTCACGAGCACCACGCGACCAGATGTGTCGGTCGTTGTCCTCGTGCAGCGCAGCACCGGTGACCCCGTCGGGACCGCGAGCAGCGTCGCCTCTCCGGCATCGGCCGCATCGGCGCCGATCGTCTGGGTGGCACCGCTCAACGGGATGTCGAGGAGTTCGTAGAACGCCGACCTTTCGACGTCGGCTCGCGAGAGGTGCTGTGCGAGATCACCGGCGCACCACACGGTCACGATCGCGAACGGCTCGCCGTCGGCGAGGTTGAGGCGCTTCACACGCAACGTCTGGGGATTGCCGAGTGCTCGGGCCACCTCCCGAGGGGCCTTCTCGAACGCGAACTCGAGGATCCGCCGCTCGGGTCTCACACCCGAGGCGCGCATCTGCTCCTCGATCGTGGCGAGTCTCGCGAGCGGCTGGCGCACCGTCTCACCGGCGACGAACCATCCGAATCCTTGTCGTGCATCGACGAGCCCCTCGTCGCGCAGCATCTCGAGCGCCTTGCGGATCGTGACGCGGCTCGCCGAGAACTCCACCGACAACTCGGACTCGCTCGGCAACACGCGACCGGCGGCGTACTCGCCCGAGTCGACCCGCGCCCTCAGTTCCTCGGCGATTTGGTGGTATCGGATGGTGCGCACTTGTATTAGAGTTGTCTACACAGATCCCGAATGCAAGCCCCCCGCTTGCCGAGCGAAAGGCAGCCCCCGATGGCCGTGTCCGCAGGAACCCCGATCGAACTGGTCGATGCCGTGTATTCCACCCTCCCGGGCAATGTCGAGACTGGGCGTCGACGCCTCGGCCGCCCGCTCACCCTGGCCGAGAAGATCCTCGTCAACCACCTCATGGACCCGGCGACCCAGGAGATGGAGCGCGGGCGCAGCTATGCCGACTTCCATCCCGACCGCGTCGCGATGCAGGACGCCACCGCCCAAATGGCACTGCTGCAGTTCATGACCGCCGGACTCCCCACCACGGCGGTCCCCTCGACCGTGCACTGCGACCACCTCATTCTCGCCAAGACGGGAGCCGCGCTCGACCTGCGCGATGCCAACGACACCAACCGCGAGGTCTACGACTTCCTCCGCTCGGTGAGCGCCAAGTACGGGATCGGATTCTGGGGACCGGGCAGCGGCATCATCCACCAGGTCGTGCTCGAGAACTACGCCTTCCCCGGCGGAATGATGATCGGCACCGACAGCCACACGCCCAATGCGGGCGGCCTCGGCATGGTGGCGATCGGCGTCGGTGGAGCCGATGCCGTCGATGTGATGACGGGCTTCCCCTTCAACGTGCGCTGGCCCAAGGTGATCGGGGTGAAGCTGACCGGATCGCTGTCGGGGTGGTCGAGCCCCAAGGACGTCATCCTCGAGGTCGCGCGTCTGCTCACCGTCGAGGGCGGCACGGGCGCGATCGTGGAGTACTTCGGCCCGGGCGCCGACTCGATCTCGGCGACCGGCAAGGCGACGATCTGCAACATGGGTGCCGAGATCGGCGCGACCTGCTCGGTGTTCGGCTACGACGACAACATGGCCGAGTACCTGCGCGCGACCGGACGCGCCGCGATCGCCGCGGCGGCCGACAAGGTGCGCGACCACCTGCGGCCCGACGACGGCGCCCAATACGACCAGGTCGTCGAGATCGACTTGTCGACGCTCAAGCCGCTCATCAACGGACCGCACTCCCCCGACCGTGCCCATCGGGTCGGCGACGAGGTCGGCGCTGCGGCCCGGTCGAACGACTGGCCACTCGAGGTCTCGGCGGCCCTGATCGGGTCGTGCACCAACTCCTCGTACGAGGACATCACGCGCGCTGCATCGATCGCTCGTCAGGCCGTGGCCAAGGGACTGCGCGCCCGCACCGAACTGCTGATCACCCCGGGAAGCGAGCAGATCCGCGCCACGATCGAACGTGACGGCCTCCTCGCCGACCTCGAGTCGATCGGCGCCACGGTGCTCGCCAATGCGTGCGGACCCTGCATCGGCCAGTGGGAGCGACCCGCGTCGGCCACCGACGCGCCGAACTCGATCGTGAACTCGTTCAACAGGAACTTCCCGAAGCGCAACGACGGGTCGGCGAACACCCTGTCGTTCGTGACGAGTCCCGACACCGTGATGGCGATCGCGCTCTCGGGCCGCCTCGACTTCGACCCGACCACCGACACGATCACGGCGGCCGACGGAACCGAGGTGCGACTCGACGAACCCGTCGGCGAGGTGCTCCCCGCGCGCGGGTACGACCCGGGTGTCGACACGTTCACCGCACCGCCCGCCGACGGATCGAAGGTGGTGGTCGAGGTCAGCCCGACGAGCGATCGGCTCCAGTTGCTCGACCCGTTCCCCGCCTGGGACGGCAACGACTATGTCGACCTGCCGGTCCTGATGAAGGCACAGGGCAAGTGCACCACAGACCACATCTCGGCGGCCGGCAAGTGGCTCACCTACCGCGGCCACCTCGAGAACATCTCGGGCAACCTCTTCCTCGGTGCGGTGAACGCCTTCGGTGGTGCCGTCGGTGAGGGACTCGACCACACCGACGGTGCGCGCCGGACCTACCCCGACATCGCCAAGCGCTGGTCGCAGGCCGGGATCCGCTGGTGTGCGATCGGAGACCAGAACTACGGCGAGGGATCCTCGCGCGAGCATGCCGCGATGGAGCCGCGCTTCCGCGGTGGTGTGGTGATCTTTGCGAGGTCGTTCGCGCGCATCCACGAGACGAACCTGAAGAAGCAGGGGCTCGTTCCGTTGACGTTCGCCGATCCCGGCACCTACGACCAGATCGAGGAGTCGGACCGCATCAGCGTGCTGAACCTGCCGCCGGTGCCCGATCGTCCGGTCACGTGCCGGATCACCAAGGCCGACGGTCGCACGATCGAGTTCGAGGCCAAGCACACCTTCTCCGACGAGCAGGTGGAGTGGTTCAAGGCCGGCTCGGCCCTCAACATCGTCCGGGCCAAAGTTGCCGAAGGCAAAAAGTAAGCACAGTTGCCGAAGGCAAGAAGTAAGCGCTAGTCCGTTCCCGGTCGCCGTTCGAATTCGGCGTCCAGATCACCCTTGTAGTTCGAGGGCAGCGCGCGCCTGATCTCGGCCTCGGTGGGCTCGCGCTGCTCCCTCGCCTCGGCCGGCAGCAGCGCGGTGATCGCCGACATGATCGCCTCGGTGTCGGCATCCGGGTCGGTTCCGCCCACCGAGATGGGCTCGCCCACCGTGATCGTGATGGTCGGCGGAGACGTGATGTTGGTGACGTTGGGCAACTTGGCGTTGCGCGGCCACACGAGCTCTGTTCCCCAGATACCGACCGGCACCACTCGCGCGCCGGTCTGGGCCGCGAGTCGCGCCGCTCCCCACCGGCCCTTCAGCACCGGGTCGTAGAACGCACGACCGCGTGGAATCGTTCCCTGGGGCATGATCGCCACGAGGTCACCGGCCTCGAGTGCCTCCGATGCCGCGCGCAACGGTTCGTCACTGCCCGTCCCGCGGTCGACGCGGATGCCACCGAGCGCCGTCGCGAGCGGACCGATCACCGGCGCGTCGAAGACTTCCTTCTTCCCGAGGAAACGGACCGCACGACCCGTGCGCGCGACTGCCAGTGACACCGCCACGACATCGAAGTAGCTGCGGTGGTTCCCGCAGATGATCGCCGGCCCGTCGGTGGGGATGTTCTCGGTGCCGGTGATCGCGAACCGGGCATACGGGAACACTTCGGGACGCGCGACCTTCATCAATGCCTGCTGTGCCTCGAGCCCCACGACCGGGATCTTCACCACGCCCGGTGGGACATCGAGGTTCATCACCGGCCATCGGCGCGCCGCCGCCATGAGACGGAGACGCCAGTCGGGATTCACGCAGTGGGGGTGCGCGACACTCGACAGCAACGGCTCGTCGTAGACGCTGTCGGAATAGGCCCACGAGTCCTCGAAATCGACACCGTTGTCCCGGCACCACGCGCGCACTGCGTCGCGCTTTCCACGACTCCACACATAGGGCCCATCGATCTCGCCGGTGTACATGCCATCGGCATCGACGCCGTAGACCGTCGCCACGACCGCATCGAACTTCATCGCGCGTGCGAACGGCTCGATCAGATCGAGCGGAGTCGTGGTGGCGAGAACGACCTTGCGGCCCTCGCCGCGGTGCGACTCGATGACCTGCCGTGCATATGGCTGCACCATGGCGACGAGATCGGGGGCGGCCCGTTCCGCGGCGGCGCGGACGTCGGCGCGCGAGTGACCACGCATCGCGTGCACGGCTTGCCGTCCGAGGATCATCGACGGCAGGTTCTCCCCGAAGGTCTCGAACACTTGGTAGAGCAGCGACTCTCCGGGAATCGATCGATTGACGACACCGGTCTCGCGCAGGACCCGGCTCACCACGTGGGCCGACGCGCCGGACAGGAGCGTGCGGTCCAGGTCGAAGAAGGCCGCCTGCGTCACGCGCGCAGGATATGCCTCCATTCCCGGTCGGGAAACAGCCTCCCCGATCGGGTCACCGTGGCACCTGGCGAGGCCAGCCAGAGCGAAAGAGGCGGGGCGAACCAGGCGGAGAACTGGGCGGATACACGGGAAAGGCCCCGCAGGGGGTGCGGGGCCTCTCGACCGAAACCCGATGGTGGGGGGAACCATCGTCGGGTTCTTGCGGCCGGGATGGGGGGACATCTCCGGCACGGATATGTGAGATGAAGTATTGACCATGGGGGGCTATATCTCAAGTTGAACGAGGCGATACTTGTTATCGTTTTTCGTGATAGGCCATACCGGGGTGCCGGTGGGCCCAGAAGGCACAGAATCCCCGGAAGGCACGGAGTCCATGGACATCAAGCAACTCAAGAGCCTGATCGCGATCGCCGATCACGGTTCGTTTTCGGCGGCCGCCAAGCACCTCGACACGGTCCAATCAAACATCTCGGCCCACCTCGCCCGACTCGAGAAGCACCTCGGGTCCTCCCTCGTGGACCGGGCGACGGGGCGCCTCACCGAGGAGGGCGACCTGGTCGCAGCCCGTGCGCGACGGATCATCCACGAGATCGAGGACATCGACGCCGACATCCACTCGCGCGGCGGCGAGGCCACGGGTGATTGCCGGATCGGAACCATCGGCACCACCGCGAGGTGGTTGATGCCCCCGCTCCTCAACAGCGTCACCCGCCGCCACCCGGACGTGCGCGTCACCCTCGTGGAGGGTGTGACCAGCTCGCTCCTCACCGGACTGGCCGCCGCCGAACTCGATGCGGCCGTGGTGCACCTGCCCGTCACCGACCCGGGACTCGAGGTGCGAGAGATGTTCGCCGAGGAATTGATCCTTCTCGCCCATGCCAAGCACCCTCTCGCCGGGCGCGAGACCATCTCGATCGCCGAACTCGCGGAGCATCCGATCCTGCTGGCACCGCGCGGGACCGGTCAGCGGCGCATCGTGGACCGTGCGGCGGCGAGCAAGGGGGTCTCGTTCCGCGCACAAGCCGAGATCGACGGTGTGCGCCTGATGACATCGCTCGCCTTCGACGGATTCGGTGCCGCGATCGTCCCGGCCTCGGCCGTGCCCGGGTGGCTGAAGGGCGACTTCGTGCGCATCGCGGTGCCGGAACTCCCGCGCCGCGTCGTCGGGTGGGTGCAACGCACCCGACCCCGACCGAACAGGGCAACACTTGCGGTGCGCGACGCGGCAATGGAGGTCGTGTCGAGGCACGGAGCGCGACAACCCGGGGTGATCGTCGATGTGGCCCCGACGCAGGGCCGGGGATCGGGCGCCTCGCGAGCGACCCGCACATGACTCGACGAGTAGGCGGCAGTCGAGACCGACACCGAGACTGCCGGGGCCCGCAATGACCGCATCGCGATGCCGGGGTCTAATCTCGCCGACGTGAGCGTGGTGGCCGGCGATTCGAGACGCATCGTGCTCGATCTCCAGAACAAGGTTCAGGGAGCCGCGACCGCAGCGGTGCTGCGCCTCGAGAACGACCGCGACGTGGTCTGGTTGGCCGTCGACGGCTCCCATCACCGCGGGGCCCTGTCGGCGGATGCCTCGCACCTGATCGCACATGCGGCGCGCACCGCGCGCGCCGAGGGGCTCCCCCTGGTGATGCAGATCGAGTCCTCCGGCGCCGACATCGTGGAGGGGATCGCCGCGCTCCACGGGTGGGGAACGGCCGCCAAAGCGATCGCGGAGTGTTCGGGCGTCGTGCCCACGATCAGCATCGTGACCGGACCGGCCGTGTCGGGACCGGCACTGCTGATCGGGCTCTCCGACTTCGTCGTGATGACCGAGGACGCCTATGCGTTCGTGAGCGGACCCACGATGGTGGCCGAGTTCACCGGCATCACGGTCTCCAATGAAGAGTTGGGTGGCGCGGGCGCCCATGCCCGCTCGAGCGGCGCCGCCAGTGCGGTGGTCGCCGACCTCCCGGGTGCATGGGCATGGACCGAGGAACTCATCTCGTACCTGCCCTCCAACGTCGACCACCTCCCGCCGGTGACCCCGACCGACGACCCGGACACCAGACTCGTCCCCGAGGCCGGGGCGTTGATCCCCGAGTCCTCCACCGGCAGCTACGACGTGCGCGACGTGATCGCCGCACTCGTCGACGATGGGATCTCCCTCGAGGTGCGGGCGCGTTGGGCCCCGAACATCGTCACCGCGTTCGCCAACATCGCGGGCTACCCCGTCGGGATCGTTGCGAACCAGCCGATCTCTCTCGCCGGCACCCTCGACATCCCCGCCTCGCAGAAGGCGGCCCGGTTCGTCGCTTTCTGCGACGCATTCAACGTTCCCGTGCTCACGCTCGTCGACACGCCCGGGTTCTACCCCGGCAAGGACCTCGAGTGGCGGGGCATGATCCGCCACGGCGCACAACTCGTGTTCGCATACGCGCGCGCGACGGTGCCGCGCATCTGCGTGATCCTGCGCAAGTCCTACGGCGGCGCCTACATCGTCATGGACTCCAAGCGCATGGGCAACGACCTCTGCCTCGCGTGGCCGTGGGCCGAACTCGCGGTGATGGGTGCCGGCCAGGCGGCCGCGATCCTGCAGCGCCGCGCGAGCCCCGACGAGCGCGCCGAGTTCGAGCGCGACTACTCCGAACGGCTCCTCAACCCCTACATCGCCGCCGAACGAGGGTATGTCGATGCGGTCATCGACCCCGCCGAGACGCGCGCCGAGATCTGCGCCGCCCTGCACATCCTGCGCGACAAACGGGAGAACCTCGTGTCGCGCAAGCACGACAACACTCCCCTCTGAGCCGCACACCCCGACCGCGTTGTAGTGGGCCGAGTTGAAGGGGGCCAAGTTGAAGGGGGCCAAGTTGAAGTGGGCTGCGGAGCCGGGCAGCCACTACCCTTGCCCGTGGGGGAAAACAGCCCCCGTCACACCGTCGCACCAAGGGGATCCCGAATGGCCGACACCATCACCATCATCGACGACCGCACCGGGAAGAAGGTGACGGTCCCGATCACCGGGGGGACGTTCCCGTCCTCGGCGCTGAGGGAACTCGACCCCTCGCTCTTCATGTACGACCCGGCGTACCTGTCGACCGCCTCGTGCGCCTCGGCGATCACCTACCTCGACGGTGACACGGGCATCCTGCGCTACCGCGGGTACCCGATCGAGCAACTCGCGGAGAAGTCGACGTTCCTCGAGGTGGCCTATCTGTTGTTGAAAGGGGACTTGCCGACCTCGGAGCAGTACGCCCGGTGGAGCTGGGACGTCACACACCACACCTACGTGCACGAGAACATGCGCAAGCGCTTCGTGGACGGCTTCCACTACGACGCCCACCCGATGGGGATGTTCGTGTCGGCCACCGCCGCGCTCGGCACCTTCTACGAGGACGCCAAGGACATCTTCGACAAGGACTCGTTCGACAAGCAGGTGATGCGGCTCGTGGCCAAGGTCCCCACGATCGCGGCGATGTGCCAGAGGTTCAGCCAGGGCCTGCCGTTCGTCCTGCCGAACAACTCGCTGTCGTACTCGGAGAACTTCCTCAACATGATGTTCCGCGTCGGCGACGACTACAAGATCGATCCCGTGCTCTCGCGCGCCATGGACGTGCTGTTCATCCTGCACGCCGACCACGAACAGAACTGCGGCACCACCACCATGCGCGTGGTCTCGAGCGCCCAGACCGACCCCTACACCGCGACCGCGGCCGCGGCCTCGGCGCTCTACGGTCCGCTCCACGGCGGCGCGAACGAGGCGGTCGTGCGGATGCTCGCCGAGATCGGCTCGATCGACAATGTGGCGGGCTTCATCGAGGACGTCAAGAACGGCTCCGGCCGCCTGATGGGATTCGGCCACCGCGTCTACAAGAACTTCGACCCGCGCGCCACGATCATCAAGAAGACCGCCTACGAGGTGTTCGACGTGACCGGCCGCAACCCGCTGCTCGACGTCGCGCTCAAGCTCGAGGAGGTCGCGCTGAACGACGACTACTTCAAGTCGCGCAAGCTCTACCCGAACGTCGACTTCTACTCTGGACTGATCTACCAGGCGCTGGGGTTCCCGGTCGACATGTTCACGGTGCTGTTCGCGATCCCCCGCACCGTCGGCTGGCTCGCCCACATGCAGGAGCTCCTCGGCGACAAGGAGCAGAAGATCAGCCGCCCGCGCCAGCTCTACATCGGCGCCGACGAGCGCAACTTCGTCCCCATCGCGGACCGCAAGTAGATCGATCGGCGCCGGGAGACCGGCGAGCGGTCAGGAAGTGACGTCGAGGACGATCTTGCCGACGTTGGCGTTCGAGGCCATGCGCTCGTGGGCCTCGGCGATCCGCGACAGCGGGAACACCATGTCGACGACGGGCTTCAATCGACCCGAGGCGAAGTGGGGCACCACCTCGTCGGCGAAGCGGCGAGAGATCGCGACCTTCTCCTCGAGCGGGCGCGGCCTGAGCACGGTGCCGGTGATCGAGGCGCGCTTGCCCATCAACGATGCGACGTTGAACGGAACGGGCTTGCCCGCCATCGTGCCGACCTGGATGATGCGGCCCCGCAGCGCGAGAGCAGCGACGTTGCGCTCCACATAGTCGCCACCGATCACATCGAGCACCACGTCGACCCCGCGACCGCCGGTGGCCGAGCGCACTCCCTCGACGAAGTCGTGCGAGCCGTAGTCGATGACCACGTCGGCGCCCAGCGCCTCGCACGCCGACACCTTCGAGGCCGAGCAGGTCACGACCACGCGCGCCCCGACCATCGCACAGATCTGGATCGCAGCGGTGCCCACCCCCGATGCCCCGGCATGGACCAGGGCCCACCTGCCCGAGGTGAGGCCTCCCTGGACGACGAGTGCGTCCCATGCGGTGAGGAACACCTCGGGGATCGCGCCCGCGTCGAGGAGCGGGATGTTCCCCGGCACCGCGATCGCCTGGCGCTCGTGCACGCAGAGCCTCTCGGCGTGTCCGCCGCCGCTCACGATGCCCATCACCGCGTCACCCGGTCGCCACGCACGAACCCGCTCTCCCACTGCGGCGACAGTGCCGGCGAATTCGAGACCGGGGATCTCGTGGGCCGATGGGAACGGATCGGGGTACATCCCCATTCGCTGGAGGAGGTCGGCGCGGTTCATCGCCGAGGCGGTGACGTCGACGAGGACCTCCTCGGGTCCGGGCACGGGGTCGGGCACCTCTGCGACACGCAGGACCTCCGGTCCCCCGTGCTCCGTGAGCACGACCGCGCGCACGGCTCAGGCCATCTTCTGCTGGAGACGGCGGTCGATCGCGGCGAGGTAGTCCTCGGTGGTCAGCCACGGCTGGTCCCGCGAGATGAGGATCGCGAGATCCTTGGTCATCTCGCCGGCCTCCACCGACTCGACGCACACTCGCTCGAGGCTGTCGGCGAAGCCGGTGAGTGCGGGGTTGTTGTCGAGTGTCCCGCGGTGCTTCAGACCGCCCGTCCACGCGTAGATCGAGGCGATCGGGTTGGTGGAGGTCTTGTTGCCCTTCTGGTGCTCGCGGTAATGGCGAGTCACCGTGCCATGCGCCGCCTCAGCCTCGACGGTGCGACCGTCGGGGGTCATGAGGACCGAGGTCATCAGACCGAGCGAGCCGAAGCCCTGGGCCACCGTGTCGGACTGCACGTCACCGTCGTAGTTCTTGCAGGCCCACACATAGCCACCCTCCCACTTCATCGCGCACGCCACCATGTCGTCGATGAGCCTGTGCTCGTAGGTCAGACCGGCCGCGTCGAACTCGGCCTTGAACTCGGCGTCGAACACCTCCTGGAAGAGATCCTTGAACTGGCCGTCGTAGGCCTTCAGGATCGTGTTCTTGGTGCTCATGTACACCGGGTAGTTGCGCGCGAGCCCGTAGCGGAACGACGCGCGCGCGAAGTCGCGGATCGAGTCGTTGAAGTTGTACATCCCCATCGTCACGCCGCCGTCGGCGCCGAACGTGGCGACGTCGAAGCGCATCGGCTCGCTGCCGTCCTCGGGGGTGAAGGTGATGGTGACCGTCCCCGCACCCGGGACCTTGAAATCGGTGGCCTTGTACTGATCGCCGTGCGCGTGACGGCCGATGATGATGGGCTTTGTCCACCCCGGCACGAGGCGCGGGATGTTCGAGCAGATGATCGGCTCGCGGAACACCACGCCACCGAGGATGTTACGGATCGTGCCGTTCGGAGACTTCCACATCTTCTTCAGACCGAACTCCTCGACGCGCGCCTCGTCGGGGGTGATCGTGGCGCATTTCACGCCCACGCCGTGCTTGAGGATCGCATGCGCCGAGTCGATCGTGACCTGGTCGCTGGTCGCGTCGCGGTGCTCGATGCCGAGGTCGTAGTAGTCGAGTTCCACGTCGAGGTACGGCAGGATCAGCCGCTCCTTGATGAACTGCCAGATGATGCGCGTCATCTCGTCGCCATCGAGTTCGACGACGGGGTTGTCCACCTTGATCTTGGCCACGGCTCCACCTTCCGCCCGGCGGCGCGCCGAGCACTTGTATCAGACTTGTACACAATAGCGTCGGGGCCCCGAGCGGCTCGTACCATCGGAGCCGATGGACTTCGCCTGGACTCCCGAACAGATCGAGTTGCGCGAGCACGCGCGCAAGGTCGCCGAGAGTGCCGTCGCCCGCCACGGCCGCCACAACGTGGCATGGATGAACGGGTACTCCAAGGAGTTCTCCCGCGAACTCGCCGCACTCGGCTGGATCGGGATGATCTGGCCCGTCGAGCACGGGGGCGGTGGTCGCCCACCGATCGACAGACTGATCGTGGGCGAGGAGATGATCAAGGCCGGCGCACCGATCGCTGCCAGCTGGTTCGGTGACCGCCAGATGGGGCCCGCACTGATCCAGTACGGAACGCAGGAGCAGCGCGACCGGTTCCTGCCCGGAATCCTCGCCGGCGAGACGACATGGTGCATCGGAATGAGTGAGCCCAATGCGGGAAGCGACCTCGCCTCGCTGAAGACCTTCGCCGCCGACGACGGTGACGAATGGGTGATCAACGGCCAGAAGATCTGGACGAGCTTCGGAGCCGACGCCGATTACTGCTATCTCATCTGCCGCACCTCGAACGACGGCCCGCCGCACGCGGGCATCAGCGAGATCATCGTCCCGATGGACACCCCGGGTATCGAGGTGCGACCGATCAAGGACATGACGACCAACCGGCACTTCTGCGAGGTCTTCTACACCGATGTGCGCGTGCCGAAGGAGAACCTCGTCGGCCAGCAGGGCGGGGCGTTCTCCCAGACGATGCGACAACTCGAGCACGAGCGCGGCGGCATCGACAGGCTCGTGTCGAACTGGGCGCAGTTCCGCGTCGCGTGCGAGCGCGCCGACACCTCGCACCCACTCGTGCGCCAGGAGATCGCGGCCCTCGAGACCGGGTACCGGATCGGTCGGATCCTCGTCATCCGCGAGGTGCTGCGACAGGCGCCGGTCGGGTTCTCGGCCGCCACGAAGTGCTTCTGCACCGAGCACCAGCAGAAAGTCGACGAGTTCGTCTCGCGCACGCTGGGGGCCGATGCGATGCTCTGGGACGACCTCATCCAGGGGATGATCTACGGTCCGGGATACACGATCATGGGCGGCACATCGAACGTGATGCGCAACATCCTGGGTGAACGGGTCCTCGGACTCGCCAAGGGTTGACCATCACCCCGGGCGCGCCGCTCCGGGAATGCACACAGTCGACAGGGGGCAACGACATGGCGGATCTGCTCGCACTCAGCACCGAGGTGATCGACTCGGGCGTCGCCGACGGCCCGGTCAACCGCACCACCAACGAGTTCTCCGAGGTCGCCGACGGACTCGGCATGGTGGAGTCGTTCTCGCACTCGGTCGTCTGGGATTCGGGCGAGGGACTCGTCGCCTTCGACGCCAGCCATGTCAACACCGGTGAGGCCGTCGTGTCCGCCGTGCGCGGATGGCGCGACGTGCCGTTCCACTCGGTCGTCTACACCCATGGCCATGTCGACCATGTCGGGGGCAGCGGATTCTTCGCGGCCCACAACGAGCGGTCCGGGGCGCCGTCGCCCGCGGTGACCGGGCACGAGAACGTGCAGCGCCGGTTCGACCGTTACCGCGACACCAACGCATGGAACCTCCTGATCAACGCGCGCCAGTTCGGCGGTGTGCGCGACGACCTCGGAATGGTGAACGACCTGCGGCCGGCCGCGGGCGGCAGGCGCCTTCAGGACTTCCTCGATCCCACGGTTCTCGCGGTGACAGATGTGATCGGCGAGCACGCGGTGCGCACGATCGGCGCGACGACACTCGAGTTCCACCACGGGCGCGGCGAGACCGACGACCACCTCTGGACATGGTTCCCCGAGAAAAAGTGGGTGATGACCGGGGACTTCGTGATCTGGAACTTCCCGAATGCGGGGAACCCCCAGAAGGTGCAGCGGTGGCCGATCGAGTGGGCCCGCACCCTGCGCGCCATCGCGGCGAAGGGCCCCGAGTTGCTCCTGCCCGCCCACGGGTTGCCGATCGCCGGACGCGACCGCATCGCCCGGGTGCTCGATGAGATCGCGACCGCGCTCGAGGACCTGGTCCGCGATGTGCTCGAGATGATGAACGCCGGCGCGACCCTCGATGAGATCATCCACACCGTGCGGGTCCCCGCCGACACTCTCGCCAAGCCCTACTTGCGACCCCTCTACGACGAGCCCGAGTTCGTGGTGCGCGGGGTGTGGCGCCAGTTCGGTGGTTGGTGGGACGGCGCGGCCTCGCGACTGAAGCCCGCCAGGGATGCAGAGCTCGGCGCCGAGCTCGCACGGCTCTCCGGCGGGGCCGACGTGCTGGTGCGCCGAGCGCGCGATCTCGCCGACGCGGGCGACCTTCGTCTGGCCTGTCATCTCGCCGACTTCGCGGGATGGGCCGCACCGGACGACCCCGACGTGCACCGCGTGCGATCCGAGGTCTACGAACTCAGGCGCAAGAACGAGTCATCGCTGATGGCCAAGGGGATCTTCAAGGGTGCATCGCGCGAGTCCGATCGCATCGCCGAGGACGCCGGGGGCGCCTGACCCGCCGCTCTCAGGCGAGGGCGATCAACACCAGTGCCGTGGCCGCGAGGCCCACTCCGATCGCCTGGGGTCGGTGGATGCGCTCCTTGTCGACCGCGACGGCGAGCGCCATCGTGGTGGCCGGGTAGAGAGTCACGATGACCGCCACCACCGAGAGCAGTCCCTCGCGCACGGCGAGCACGTAGAACCAGTTGGCGAGGCTGTCGAGGATGCCCGAGCCGAGCACGACCGCCTTGTTCGAGCGCAGCTGGGAGAACGACGGCCGTGTCGAGGCGATGAGGACCATCATGAACGGGGTCGAGACGAAGCGCATGATGAGAACGGGCCACACTCCGCTGCCATCGCTCGTCTGGTGCAGGAACACCAGGATCATCCCGAAGCACGAGCCACCCGCCGCACCCAGGAGAACGACCCGCGCCGGGGCGCGCCGATGGAACGGGCCGAGAACATCGCTGATCAAGGCGACCGCGCAGATCGCGAGCGGCATCCCGACCAGGGCGAGGACTCCCGGGCGTTCGCCGAGAGCGAGACCGAACACGATCGGGATGAGCGCGTTCATCACCGCGGTCACGGGTGCCACCACCGTCATGTAGCCGCTGCTCATCGCGGTGTAGAAGGCGAGCAGACCCGTCGAACCAGCCACACCCGCGAGCGCGCTCCACCCCCAATCGGCGGCCGACGGTGCGGGAATCCCCGAGACCCAGGTCGCGAACGCGAGAACGACGAGCCCGCCCAGTTGACCGACGAAGGTGACCACCATCGCGGTCATCTTCTTGGTGGCGTGACCCCCGAGATAGTCCGCGGTGCCGTAGGTGACGGCGGTGAGCAAGGCAATGAGGATCGCCATGGGCACCGATCAGACGGTCGTAGAGGGACGGCGCCACGTGCGCCAGAGAGCACTGACGCCGAGCACGCACACGACGAGGCCGATCAACCGCCCCCCTGACCCGACCTTGAGAGCAGCCAACCACCCGCCGCTCAGCACGGCGAACACTGCAAAGACACTCCCGAGGATCCGTGCCCACATTGTCTGGGGTCTTCGCCATGCCACCACGAGAGAGATCGCGCCTCCCACCATGATGGACACCACGATGATCGACACGACGAGTGCCAACGACTCCATGGTGCAACCCTAGGTCCCGGTCGAGGAACGACCACGAAACACGGAACACGATCCGAATTGGTGGGCGCGACGGGACTCGAACCCGGGACCTCCACCGTGTCATGGTGGCGCTCTAACCAACTGAGCTACGCGCCCCAGTTGGGAGCCGTCAGGCTATCAGCACCGTCGTTCGCCCCGCTTCCC
>JBJTCB010000003.1:0-65058 GCA_046091605.1 Actinomycetota bacterium
GGCAATGAAGAAGCCTTCGACCGCGCTCGACAGGACCACGGCGCGTACGGAGTCATCGGTGACGAGACTGTCCGAGAGGCGCACCATCGCCCCGTACAGCCCGAGGTCGAACAGGTTGACCGGCGGGTTGTCGATCACAACGTGCGCAACGCCGGCATCGACCGACACCCGAAGAGGAGAGGGGGTGCCCGTCATCCGACACCGCTCAGCCCGCGAGACCCTTCAGGGCCTCGCGGGTGTCGTGCTGCTCGTCCGGTGTTGCACCGAACTCGACGGCGGCGAAGTCGGTGACACCGATCCCTGCGAGCGCCGAGATCCGGTCCTGCACCTCGGCGGTGCTCCCGGTGATCGCGATGTCGGCGGGACCGGCGGCCCCCTCCTTGTCGAGCATCGCCCGGTAACTCGGCAGCGTGCCGTAGACAGCGAACACCTTGGCCGCACGCTCGGCCGCGGCCTCCTTGTCCGAGGTCACGCAGACCGGCAGTGCCGCGATCACGCGTGGTGCCGGACGACCGAGTTCCTCGGCGGCCCGGGTGATCGTGGGGATCGTGTGCGACGACAACGTGGCGGGCCCGGTGCACCACGTGAGGGTGCCGTCGGCCATCGCGGCCGTCACGCGCAGCATCTGCTCACCTAGGGCCGCCACGACCACACCGAAACCCTGCGAACCCTTCGCCGCGACGGCAGCGTGCACCTTGTACGTCTCTCCGTCGAAGTGCGCGGTCTCGCCCCGTGAGAGCGGCATCAACACGCTCAGGTACTCCTTCAGGTGGCGCACGGGCTTGTCATAGGACATCCCCAGCATGCTCTCGATCACGATCCGGTGGCTGAGCCCGATCCCGAGGGTGAACCGGTTGCCCGATGCCGCCGCCACCGTGTGGCTCTGCTGGGCGATCGCATGCGGATGACGCGGGTATGTGGGCACGACCGAGGTGCCCAGTTCGATCCGCGGCACCTCACGGCCGACGATGGCCAGTGCCGTGAGGGCATCGTGGCCGAAGATGTTCGGAGCCCAGAAGCTGTCGAACCCGTCGCTCTCTGCGGATCGCGCCTCGGCGACCACGTCGTCCAATGTTCCGTCGTTGACCGCCCCGCCGAAGATGCCGTGTTTCATGGGATCCGACCGTACCAGCGCGGTCGGCGACGGCACCTGCTCAGGCCAGGCTCACCAACTCGAGCCATTCGTCGTTGAAGTAGTCGACCTGCCCGTCGGGCATGAGCAGCACCTTCGTCGGTGCGAGGCGCCTCACGAAGTCGGTGTCGTGGCTGACCATGATGATCGTGCCCTTCCAGTCCTCGAGTGCACCGGCGACCGCATCGCGGCTCTGGGGATCGAGGTTGTTGGTCGGCTCGTCGAGAAGCAGGACGTTGTTGCGGCCCACCATCAGCATCGCGAGCGCCAGCTTCGTCTTCTCGCCACCCGAGAGCGACCCCGCCTCCTGGAAGACCTTCGTCCCCTGGAGCCCGAACATCCCGAGCAGGCCGCGCAACTCCGTCTCACCGAGCGTGCTCCCACCCGGGAGCTCGCGTCGCATGTGGTCGACCAAGGTCTCCCTCGGAGAGATGAGATCGTGCTCCTGGGCGAAGTATCCGGCCTCGACCTTGTGACCCCACTCGAACTGGCCGAGATTGGCGGTGGTCTGGCCGGCGAGGACGCGCAGCAGCGAGGTCTTTCCCGCGCCGTTCAGCCCGAGAACCAACAGTCGCTCACGGCGACCGAGGTCGAACGTGACGTCCTCGAACACCGGTGGCCCTCCGTAGGCCTTCGAGAGACCGTGCGCACGGATGACGGTCTCACCCGGCTGCGGCGGGTCGGGGAACTTCACGCGCATCTTGCGGTCGCGACGCACCGGTCCGGTGCCCCCGGCCTCGATGCGCGCGATGCGCTTCTCGATACTGTGGGCCATCGTGGCCTTCGATGCCTTCGCACCGAATCGGTCGACCACCTGCTGCAGACGGGCCACCTCGCGGGCCTGCAGTTGCGCCTTCTTCTCCGCGCGCACCTCGTCGTCGGCGCGTGCACGCTTGTACTGGCTGTAGGTGCCGCGGTACTCCACGAGGCTGCCGGTGTCCTCCTCGTCTGGTCGATCCAGGTGCAGCACCCGCGTGATCGCCTCGTCGAGCAGGTCGAGGTCGTGGCTGATCACGAGCAGCGCGCCCCGGTAGCCGCGGAGGAACTCGAGCAGCCATGTCTTGGCGTCGATGTCGAGGTGGTTCGTCGGCTCGTCGAGGAGCAGCATGTCGCTGCCGGCGAAGAGAATCCGCGTGAGTTCCACGCGCCGACGCTCCCCACCCGAGAGGACCCCGAGTGGCAGAGAGAGCCGGTCGGCGCGCAGACCCAGACCCGCCGCGATCGAGCGCGCCTCGCTGTCGGCCGCGTACCCGCCCTTCATCCGGAAGGCCTCCTCGGCACGCGAGTACCTGGCCACGACCTTGTCGTCGGGGTTCTCCTCCATCGCGATGCGCAACTTCTCCAGTTGCTCGAGATCGGCGTCGATTCCCCGACCCGAGAGGACGTGGTCGATCGCGGTGAGACCGTCGGCGACGGCGAGTGAGCGCGGATCCTGCGAGAGATACCCGAACATCCCCGAACGCCTGACCGACCCACCCGCGGCATCGGCCTCGCCACCGAGCACCTTGAACATCGAGGTCTTGCCCGCGCCGTTGCGCCCGACGAGGCCGACCTTGTCGCGGGCCATCACCGTGAACGTCGCGCCGCGCACGACCTCGCGGCCTCCCACCTCGACGACGAGGTCGCGCACCTGCAGCATCGTCAGCCCGCCGGTGCCGTGCTCGACGTCACGGTCGATGTCGCCGTGGGCGCAGTGGTCACCGAGCCGGCCGTGTCGGCCACCGTGGTCGTGGACTGGCGGGGGTTGCCTTGCTCCGGTGTTCCGGCAGGGAGAGTCACCGTCGTTGCGGGCAGGATCGACCCCGGGTCGTCCTTCGTGACGAGGGAGTCGTCGGTGTAGAGCGACGGCAGGCACTTTCCCGCACCCGCCGGTGCGGTGCCGACCGCTGCCGCGATCGAGGCCACCAGGAGCGTGCGACCCGCCTCGGTGGGATGCACGTTGTCGCGGTTCAGCACGCCGTTCTGTGCCGAGGCCGAACCCCAGTCGAGAACCGAGACGTGCGGACTGCGCGCGGCGACCTTGCGGATGACGCGATTCACCTGCGAGATGGTGGGCTTGTAGAGGGTCGCTGTCAGCAGGAGGGTCGGTCTGGGTGCGAGCGAGTCGACGATGCGCCCGAGATCGGTCTCGTAGGTCTTCTCGTTGCCCCCGTAGTTGGTGCCCAGGAACACCACAGTCGCGTCCCAGCCCTCGGTGATGCGCTCGCCCACGACGGTGCGCCCGAAGTCGACCATGCGCCCGGCCTCGGCCTCGACGGCCACCTGCCACCCGAGGGGAACGAGTGCCGAGCACAGTGCGCCGCCATATCTCGACGCGGTCCCGGCGAGAATCGAATCCCCGACGACGAGCAGACGGTTCCCCGCCGAGTTCGCCCCGAGAACGGGACCCTCGACCCCGGGAACCATCGCGCGGATCCCCGACACGGTGACAACACCCGCCGAGGCGGCCGCGCCGGGGATGCGACCGATTCCGGCGAGTGTCTCCTCCGAGGGTGTCGCACGCGACGCCGAGCACGCCGACACCAACGGCATGGCGCTCACGAGGGCGCACACGATCAGACGGCGTCGAACTTGCATGGGGAACCCGAATTCTACGGCCGTGCCCGGAGAGTTCTATTCGGTGGGCGGAACCTCGCCCCGGGCGATCCTCATCTCGTCGCGGATCTCGCGCAGGATCGCCGCGGTCTCGGCCTCCGTCGGCTTCGCCGGATCATCGGATGAGTCGCGGAACTTGTTGTAGAGCTTGACCACGACGAACAGCGCGACCGCGACCAGGAAGAAGTTCAACGAGGCCGTCGCGAAGGCGCCGAGCGGGATGTCGGAGCCGTTCAACGTCACGACCTTCTTCGAGAAGTCCGGCTGCGATCCCCCGAAGAGTGCGCCGATGAGCCCGCCGAGGATCCCGGGCTGCTTGTCGGTCCCGGCGAAGGAGTCCACCACGGTCTTGAATGCCGCGCCCATGACGAATGCCACGGCGAGATCGACCACGTTGCCGCGGTTGATGAACTCCTTGAACTCCGCGACGATTCCCCGCCGCGCGATCTTGTCGATGCCGGGGATCTTGTCGACTTTGTCGAACAGGTCTGCCACGCAGCAGACACTATGCCGTCTCGAGGTCCTCGAATCGGTCAATCCGTCTCAGGCCCGGGAACGCGACCCACCATGTCCCGGCGATCGCGATCGTCGCGACACCCCCGCCGATCACCGTCGCCGGAGTCCCGACGAGGCTCGACACGACACCGGACTCGAACGCGCCGAGTTCGTTCGATGCGCCGATGAACACGTTCTCCACCGCCGACACGCGACCGCGCTTCTCGTCGGGTGTCACGAGCGGCACGAGCGAACTGCGGATGAACACGCTCACCATGTCGGCCGCGTTCGCGACGAGGACCGCGACGAAGGCGACCCAGAAACTCCCCGTGGTGCCGAGCACCACGGTGGCGACACCGAACACCGCGACGACGACGAGCAGCTTCTGACCGATGCGTCGCCGCACCGGGCGCACCGCGAGCGCCACCGCCATCAGTGCCGCCCCGATCCCCCCGGCGGCACGCAACCACCCGTAGGCAACATCACCGACACCGAGTTGCTCCTCGGCGATCACGGGCAACAGCGCCACCGCACCGCCGAACAGGACCGCGAACAGGTCGAGGGAGATCGCCGCGAGCAGCACCGGAGTGCGCCGGATGAAGACCAGGCCCTCGATCGCGTCGCGCAGGGTCGGCCGCTCGGTCGGCACCGGGGGCCGGAGCGAATCGGGCAACGGGACGAGCGAGAGCATGACCATCCCACCGGCGATGAACACCGCCGCCGTCCCGTAGGCGACGGCGGGGTGGACCGCGTAAAGGAAGCCGCTCATCGCCGGACCGAGGATCGCGGCCCCGGTCCATGTGGCGCCGTACATCGCGATCACCCGCGGCAAGCCCCCCTCGGGGGCGATCATCGCCGCGATCGGTCGCAGGGCGGGGGCGAGGAACGCGCGGCACGCACCGAACAGCACCCCGACCGCGAAGATCGGTGCGGCCGAGGTGGGATCGGTCAGCGAGTAGAGCATCAGCAGGATCGAGCACACCATCTCGCCGGCCTGCGCCGTGAGCGAGACCCGCTTCCGGTTGAGACGGTCGGCGACTGTCCCCGTCACGAGCACGAGCAGTGCCGCCGGCAGGAACTCCGACAACCCGAGGAGACCGAGTGAGAGCTCGGAGTCTGTGATGTCGAAGACGTGCTTGCCGAGCGCCGCGGCCTGCAGCATCACTCCCGTGGTGAGGATCGTGCTCGATGCGAGGAGTGGCTTGACGCCGGGGGCAGCGAGCGCCTCGCGCGCCGTGAGTGACCCGGGGACCTCGTTCATCGCGCGGTCCATCCTCCGTCGACGACGAGCGATTGACCCGTCATGAACGACGACGCATCGCTCGCGAGATAGAGGATCGCCCCATCGAGTTCGGACACCGGCACGAGGCTAGATGTCGGGGTGGTCTGTGGGAGCATGGGCGCGTGAAGGTGCGGATCGGGTACGGACTCGGCGTCCGCTCGTCGCTGAACGACGGTGGCTTCCTGCGCGTCGTCGATGCACTCGAGCGCCTCCGCTTCGACAGCCTGTGGCTGAGCGAGCGGATCGGCGGGGATGCCCCCGACCCGCTCGTGGCGATGTCGATGGCGGCGGCGCGCACCGAGAAGATGAAGTTCGGCATGAGCGTCATGGTTCTCCCGGGACGCAATCCCGTGGTGCTCGCCAAGGAACTCGCCACCCTCGACCGCATGTCGGGCGGTCGATTGCTGCCCGCGTTCGGCCTCGGGGTCGCCGACCCCCACGAACAACAGGCCTTCGGCGTCGAGCGCGGCGAGCGTGCCGCGATCTTCGACGAGGCGCTCGCCGTCCTGCGTGCCTGCTGGACGCAGGACTCCGTCGACTTCCATGGCACGCACTTCGACTACTCGGGCCTGCGCGTGCTCCCCAAGCCAGCGCAGTCACCACCCGATGTGTGGCTCGGGGGGATCGCCCCCAGCGAGTTGCGTCGCGTCGGCCGGCTCGCCGACGGGTGGCTCCCCTCGTTCGTCACTCCCGAGGACGCCGCGGCTGGATGGGAGACGATCACACGCGTCGCAGCAGATCACGACCGCGAGATCGATCCGGACCACTTCGGCGTGCTGATTCCCTACACGGTCACAGAACCGCCGGCGGCGCTGCTGGCAGGGCTCAGGGCGAGGCGACCCGACCTCGACGATGTCTCCGTGCTGGTCCCGAGCGGATGGGACGCGTTGTGCGCACTCGTGTCGAGGTTCGTCGATGTCGGTGCGTCGAAGTTCGTGATCATTCCGCTGAGTGAACCCGGATCACTCGACGAGTGGGAGTCCCACCTCGCCGACGCGGCCGCACGATTGCGACCGCTCGAGAACTGAGGGTCTAGTTCTTCCGGCTGGACGAGGTTCTCGCGCCGGTCTTGACGGCGGACTTGGCGGCGGGCTTGCGGAAGTTCGCGCAGAAGTCGATCAGCAGACGCGTGCCGAACGCCGTTGCACCACGGTTCAGCCAGCCGCTGTCTCCGTCGGAATCCATCGGACCGGCGATGTCGAGGTGCGCCCACGGCACGCCGGCGGTGAACTCATCGAGGAACAGCGAGGCGGTGATGGCACCGGCGTACGGGCCACCGATGTTGCGGAAGTCCGCCACGTTGGAGTCGAGCAGCGAGCGGTACTCGCGGTGCAGGGGCAGCTGCCACAGCAACTCATCGGTGCGCGAACTGGAGGCCAACAATTGGTCGACGACACCCTGGTTGTTGCCGAGAACACCGGCCATGCGCTTGCCGAGCGCGGCCATGCACGCACCGGTGAGAGTGGCGATGTCGACCATGGCGTCGGGCTTCGTCTCGGCACCGAGCGACAGACCGTCGGCGAGGATCAGGC
Source organism: Actinomycetota bacterium (assembly GCA_046091605.1). Taxonomy (GTDB): domain Bacteria; phylum Actinomycetota; class Acidimicrobiia; order Acidimicrobiales; family Ilumatobacteraceae; genus UBA2093. The sequence goes on from JBJTCB010000003.1 coordinate 7,037, forward strand.
GACCCTCGGCGTCGGTGTTGTGGATCTCCGCCGTCTTTCCGTTGCGGAACGTGAGCACGTCGCCCAGCTTCATCGCGCTCCCCGACGGGAGGTTGTCGGTGCACATGAGGTAGGCGGTGACGTGCGTCTTCACCTTCAGCGCGCGCAGCGCCGACATCGTGGCGAGCACAGCGGCCGCACCGCTCATGTCCATCTTCATCGATGCGTGGCTCGCGTCGCTCGGCTTCAGCGAGATTCCGCCGGAGTCGTACATCACACCCTTGCCCACGAGCACGACCTTCGTGCGCGCACCGGCCGGTGCATGGACGAGCTTGACCACTCGCGGCGGCTCCTTGGATCCCGCGTTCACGCCGACGATGCCGCCACAGCCCATCGCGATCAACTGATCGCGGTTGTAGACGGTGGCGCGCAGTCCCGTCTGCCGCGCGATCTCGACGGCCTTGTCGGCGAGCTGGCGCGCGGTCAGGTGCGAGGGGGGCGTGTTGGCGAGGTCGCGCGCCAGGCACACGGCGCCGGCAGCGACGACACCGGCATCCATGCCGGCCTTGGTGTCGGCGGTCTTGTCGGCGGACACCAGCACGACCTTGGTCAATGTGGCAATCCCGCCCTTGTCGTTCTTCAACTCGTGCCAACGATGCAGGGCCAGTCCCATGCCCTCCACCACAGCCTTTGCTCCCCCGCGGGCATTGCCGCGCAGGACGCCCCCGAGAGTGGTGGACACCGACTCGTGTCGCGAGCACGCGCGCGCCGCGGCGGCTGCGATCGTGCGCAGACCGTTCTCATTCAGGTCCCGCACCTCGCCGATCCCGACGAGAACGCGCACCGGCTTGCCCCGTCCCGTGGACGGCATCGCATGTGTCTGTCCGGCCTTGGCCTCGAATCCGACACCGACGAGGTCGGCCCTGGTCACACCGAGCCCGGCGGGAAGTGGTCCCGAGGCGGCGACGGGGACGATCTCGGCCGAGACCTGAGAGGGTGCTGACTTGGCGGTGGAGAACGCGGTACGCATGTCGTCCAGCCTAGGAGAGACCCTCGCCGCCCGGATCGGTGGTCAGATGCTCTTGACCGGCCGCGACTGACCCTCTTGCCACCGGGCCATGGTCCACAACAGGTCCGAGAGGCGGTTCAGGTAGGGCACCACGTAACTGGGGGGCGGTGCCGCCGAGAAGGCCTGCCGCTCGGCGCGCCGCACGGTCGTGCGTGCGAAGTCGAGCCATGCCGCGACGGGATGCTCGCCGGGCACGACGAACTCGGTGGGCGGGTCGAACTTGGTGTCGAGGTCGTCGATGATCGACTCGAGTCGGTCGACCATCTCCGATGTCACGCAACTGCGACCCGGGTCGAGCTTGTGGCGGTTCTCCGGCAGCGTGGCAAGTTCGGCCATGAGCACGTAGAGATCCCGCATCACCGGCACCACGATCGCATCGACCTCGCTGCCGTGGCCCGCGGCCACCCTGACGAGACCGATCACGGCCTGAGCCTCGTCGACGGCCCCGTAGGCGCGCGGCAACTCTGAGTCTTTCGGCACACGACCGCCGTAGAAGAGCCCGGTCGTGCCGTCATCGCCCTCGCGGGTGTAGATCTTGACGCGACTCACGCCAGCGATGTTACGAGCACACCGTCCGGAAAAGGCGCACCCCGACTAGCGTGTGAGCGCCATGAATCGCCAGCCGTTCCTCGACGCGGTGCGCGAACGGGTCGTCGTGTTCGACGGTGCGTTCGGCACGTTCGTGCAGGGTCTCGACCTCGGTCCGGACGACTTCGGCGGGGCCTCTCTCGAGGGGTGCAACGAGATGCTGTGCGCGACACGACCCGACGTGATCGAGCAGATGCACGCGGCGTTCCTCTCGGTCGGGGTCGACGCGATCGAGACAGCCTCGTTCGGCTCGTTCTCGACCGTGCTGGCCGAGTACCAGATCCCCGAGCGCGCCTACGACCTGAACGTGTCGGCGGCGTCCATTGCCCGCCGTGTGGCCGACGACTTCGCCTCGGACGGACGGACCCGCTACGTGGCGGGATCGATCGGGCCGGGCACCAAGCTGCCGAGCCTCGGCCACATCGGGTTCGCCGAATTGCGCGAGGCCTACGTCGAACAGGCGCGCGGGTTGCTCGACGGCGGCATCGACCTCTTCCTCATCGAGACGTGCATGGACCTGCTCCAGATCAAGGCCGCGATGCAGGCCTGCCGCCGCGCGATGCGCGCGGCGGGGCGCGAAGTGCCGATCCAGGTGCAGGTCACGATGGAGACCACCGGGCGCATGCTGGTGGGAACCGAGATCGGTGCCGCCTACAGCGCGCTGCACGCGATGAAGCCCGACGTCATCGGCATCAACTGCGCGACCGGTCCCGCCGAGATGCAGGAGCACCTGCGATACCTCAGCGAGCACTCGCTCATTCCGATCTCGGTGCTGCCGAACGCGGGTCTGCCGAGCGTCGTCGACGGCCGCACCCACTACGACCTCACCCCCGCACAACTCGCCGAGTACCACCGGCATCATGTCGTGGACCTCGGCATCGGGATCGTGGGGGGATGCTGCGGCACCACCCCCGAGCACCTCGGGCTCGTGGTCGAGGCTGTGCGCGACATTGAGCCGAAGCGGCGCACCCCGGTGGCCGAGCCGAGCGTGACGTCGCTGTACTCCCCCGTGCCGCTCGAGCAGGACAACAGTTTCCTCATCATCGGCGAACGAACGAATGCGAACGGCTCGAAGGCATTCCGCGAGGCGATGCTGAGGGAGGACTGGGACACCTGCCTCAAGATGGCCACCGACCAGATCCGCGAGGGCTCGCACGTTCTCGACGTGTGCGTCGACTATGTGGGCCGCGACGGCACGGTCGACATGGACGAGATCGCGTCACGGTTCGCGACCCAGGCGAGCGTTCCGCTGGTGCTCGACTCGACCGAACCACAGGTGATGGAGGCCGGTCTCGTGCACACCGGCGGGCGATGCATCCTGAACTCGGCGAACCTCGAGGACGGCGAGGAACCGGGCAGCCGGCTCGACCGCGTGTTCTCGCTCGCACGCGACTACGGCGCGGCCGTGATCTGTCTCCTCATCGACGAGCGCGGACAGGCACGGGACGTGGAATGGAAGATGGAGGTTGCCCATCGCCTGCACACGATCGCCACCGGGAAGTACGGCCTGCACGCGAGTGACCTGATCTTCGATGCGCTCACGTTCCCCATCGGCACGGGAGACGAGGACCTGCGCAAGGACGGCATCGCCACCCTCGAGGCGATCAAGCGCATCAAGGAGGAGATCCCCGGCGCCTACACCACGCTCGGTCTGTCGAACGTCTCGTTCGGCCTCAGCCCCGCCACGCGACAGGTGCTCAACAGCGTGTTCCTGAACGAGGCGCGCGAGCACGGGCTCGATTCGGCCATCGTGCACGCGTCGAAGATCCTTCCGCTCGCCCGCATCCCCGAGGAACAGATCGCTGTCTGCCAGGACCTCATCTACGACCGACGCGCCGCCGACTACGACCCCCTGACGCGCCTGCTCGAGTTGTTCGCCGGCGTGTCGACGGTGGAGGCGGTGAAGGAAGACCGCAGCGACTGGCCGATCGAGAGAATCCTCCGTCAGCGCATCATCGACGGCGACCGCGACGGCCTCGTCGACGACCTCGAAGACGCACGCGCACGGGGCATCGCCCCGCTCGACATCATCAACGAGATCCTCCTCGACGGCATGAAGGAAGTCGGTGAGCTGTTCGGCAGCGGGCGCATGCAGCTGCCGTTCGTGCTGCAGAGCGCCGAGACCATGAAGACGGCCGTCGCGCACCTCGAGCAGTTCATGGAAAAGACCGGTGAGAGCAGCGCCAAGGGCAAGCTGGTCCTCGCCACCGTGAAGGGTGACGTGCACGACATCGGCAAGAACCTCGTCGACATCATCTGCACCAACAACGGTTACGAAGTGCACAACATCGGCATCAAGATCGGCATCCAGGAGATGATCGACAAGGTGAAGGATGTGAATGCCGATGCCCTCGGCATGAGCGGCCTCCTCGTGAAGTCGACCATCATCATGCGCGAGAACCTCGAGACCCTGAACGAGCAGAAACTCAGCGACATTCCGGTTCTGCTCGGCGGTGCCGCACTCACCCGCAGCTACGTCGAGCAGGACCTGCGCAAGGTGTACGACGGCCGCGTGTTCTACGGCAGGGATGCCTTCGAGGGGCTCTCGACCCTCGACCGTCTGATGGAGATCAAGAGGACCGGTGCCGACGACCCCGACTTCGGACGTGCTCTCGGCACCCGCCTGATCGAGCGTGCCCCGAGGGAAGAGGTCGACCCGTCGACGATTCCCGCGCGTTCGCCCGAGGTCGAGACCGACAACCCTGTGTTCTCTCCCCCGTTCCTCGGCACCAAGGTGGTGAAGGGAATCGGCCTCGACGAGATCGCCGAATACGTCAACGAGACCGCGCTGTTCCGCAACCAGTGGCAGTACCGCCCGAGCGAGGGCGAGACCGACGCGGAGTTCAAGGACCGCATCAGGCCCTTGTTGCGCGAGCAGATCGCCGCGGCGAAGGCCGGCGGTTACCTGGTGCCGCAGGTGGTGTACGGGTACTTCGCGGCGAACTCCGACGGCAACGACCTGGTGGTGTTCACCGACGACACACGCACACGGGAACTCGCCCGCTTCTCGTACCCACGCCAGAAGGTCGAGCCACATCTGTGCATCGCCGACTTCTTCAGGTCTGTCGACAGCGGCGAGAAGGACTACGCGGCGTTCCACATCGTGACCATGGGTGCACCGGTCAGCGAGAAGGCCGCCGAGTTGTTCAAGGAGAACAAGTACAACGACTACATGGTTCTGCACGGCATCGGCGTCGAGATGGCAGAGGCGCTCGCCGAGTACTGGCACCACCGCATCCGCACCGAGTGGGGGTTCGTCGACGAAGACGGCCCGTCACTGTCGGGCTTGTTCCGCCAGCAGTACCGCGGCGGTAGATACAGCTGGGGTTACCCGGCGTGCCCCGATCTGGAGGACAACGCGACGGTCGCGCGCATTCTCGAGGCCGGCCGCATCGGCATCGACGTGAGCGAGGAGACCGGCTGGCAGTACCAGCCCGAGCAGACCACCTCGGCGATCATCTGTCATCACCCCAAGGCCAAGTACTTCGTTGCCCGCTGAGCGCCCATGGCGCTCTGGCGATGTCGCCCGCTGAGCCCGTCAGTGCGGCTGGCTCTTGTCCCAGTTCGCCACAAGCTGCGCATAGTGACCACCGAGCGCGACGAGTTCGTCGTGTGTCCCCGACTCCGTGATCCGCGCATCGGCCACGACAGCGATCCGGTCGGCCCGCTTCACCGTCGTGAGTCGGTGCGCCACCACGATCACGCTGCGTCCGGCCATCAGGCGCTCGAGTGCCGCCTCGATCAGCATCTCGGTGCCGGGGTCGAGATTCGATGTCGCCTCGTCGAGCACGAGGACAGCCGGGTCGACGAGCGCCGCGCGAGAGAGGGCGACCAATTGGCGCTCACCGGCCGAGAGCCGTGATCCGCGCTCGCGCACCTCGGTGTCGAGCCCCTCGCTGAACGACTCGAACCTCTCCAGGACCCCGAGCGAGCGGAGCGCCGCCCGCACCTCGTCCTCGGTCGCGTCCGGGCGCGCGATGAGCAGGTTGTCCCGGATCGTGCCCCCGAAGAGGAAGCCCTCCTGCGGGATGACGACGATCCGGTCGCGCAGATCAGCCGTCGAGGCACGCCGCAGATCGACACCGCCGAAGGTGACACGGCCCTCCGACGGGTCGTACAGCCTCGCCATCAACTTGGCGAGCGTCGACTTGCCCGCGCCGGTGGGTCCGACCAGTGCGAGCCGCGTGCCGGCCCCGAGCACGAGCGAGACATCGTCGAGGGCGGGCCTCGCTCCCCCCGCGTAGGTGAACGTCACGCCGTCGACGACGAGATCGCCCCGCAGCGGCAGCGGGACGGGATCGACCGCCTCGGCGACGTCGGGCTCGGCATCGAGGATCCCGAACAACTTGTGCAGCGACGCCGCCGCCGACTGGAGCGTGTTGTAGAGCTGCGAGAGCTGCTGGACCGGGTCGAAGAGGTTCGCGAGCAGCAGCACGAAAGCCACCACGGTGCCGAGCGACACCGACCCCCGGTGCACCAACCAGCCGCCGATGCCCACGATCAGTGCCTGCGAGGCGATGCCGGCGTACTCGATCAACCCGAAGTACCAGGTGCTCACCTTCACCGAGTGCAGGTGGCTGCGGTAGAGCGCGCGGTTCGACTCCTCGAAGCGCCGGATCTGTTCGTCCTCGCGTGCATACGCCTGGATCACGCGAACCCCCGCGATCCCCTCCTGCAGGGCCGACAGGTTCGCACCCACCTTCTCGCGGACCTCGAGGTAGGCCTTGTTCGAGTCGCGCTGGAACTTCACCGACGCCGCGATGATGAACGGGAACACGATGAGCGTGATCAGCGTCAGTTCCCACGACAGCGTGAACAACAGGAAGAACGCGAAGAAGAGCAACAAGAACGCCGAGAGGAACTGCATCAGTCCCCATTGCACGAGCTCGGCCATCGACTCGATGTCGGCGGTCATGCGCGCAACCAGCACACCGGCTTTCTCGCGGTCGAAGAAGGCCATCGACTGGCTCTGCATCCGCTCGAAGACCCGCAGGCGCAACAGGCGCAGGAAGCCCTCGCCGGCCTGGTTCAACGCCACATACTGGAGCCGGCCCACCGCGTAGGCGGCGGCCACCACCACGAGGTACGCGGCCACGCTCCAGTTCAGGGTCGAGGTGTCGGACTTCTTGATCCCGGCGTCGATGCCATGGCGCACGATGACCGGCCCCGAGAGCGTGCAGAACACGGAGACAACCACGTAGGTCATCGCCTGGGCGGCCTTGCGGCGGAACTCTCCCGCCATCTTGACGCTGCGCGCGAGCACCACGCGCGTCTGCGTGCGGTCGAGTTTGTCGTCCTCCTCGATCGCACCGGGGCCGCGCCCGCGCCCACCTCCGCCGCCGGCCCACATGTCAGGACCCTCCCGCGGTGGGCATCGCGCCACGTTCCCATGCGGCCAGCACCTCGCGGTACCGGGCGTTCGACTCGAGCAGTTCGCGGTGCGTGCCGGTGGCCGCGATCGCACCGCCGTCGAGCAGCACCGCGCGATCGGCCAGTTCGATCGTGGCGGGTCGGTGCGCGATCACGAGCGTGGTGCGGTTGCGCATCACCGTGGCGAGCGCATCGCGGATCTCGTGCTCCTTGGTCGGGTCCACCGCCGAGGTCGCGTCGTCGAGCACCAGCACGCGGGGGTCGGCAACGATCGCGCGCGCGATCGCGATCCGCTGGCGCTGACCACCCGAGAGCGAGTACCCGCGCTCACCGAGGGCGGTGTCGTAGCCATGGGGCAGCTGCATGATGAAGTCGTGCGCACCGGCGAGTCGTGCCGCTCTCGCCACGACATCGGCATCGATCCCGGGCTTGGCGAAGGCGATGTTCGCCGACACCGTGTCGTGGAAGAGCAGCGTGTCCTCGAACACCACGCCGACGGCCCGTCGCAGGTCGGTGAGGCGGAGATCGCGCAGGTCGACGCCGTCCAGGCTCACCACTCCCGACTGAGGGTCGTAGAAGCGCAGCAACAGGCGTGCGATCGTCGACTTTCCCGAGCCGGTCGCACCCACGATCGCCACCGACTCCCCCGGCGCGATGTCGAGGGTCAGGCCCTCCAGCACACCCACCTTGGTGTGGCCGATGTCGTAGGCGAAGCGCACCGCGTCGAAGCGCACCGCGCCCACCGGCTGGGCGAGTCCCGCCGCCGGCAACGACCGTGGTTTGGGAGGGTCGGCGATCGCGGGCTCCTCGGAGAGCACCTCGTTCACTCGCAGCAGGGCGGCCGCCGCGCGCTGGGCGAAGGCCACCGTCATGCCGATGTTGCGCATCGGCCAGATGAGCATCGTGAGATAGGTGTTGAACGCCACGAGACCGCCGAGCGTCATGTCGCCATTGATCACCCTGTGCCCACCGAGACCGAGCACCGCCACGAGACCGAGCGACGGCAGCAGGTCGATCGCGGGCAGGAAGCGGCTGCGGATCCGCGCGGCCACCATCGATTCGCGCCGGATGTCGTCGGCCTCGTGCTCGAGTCGCTTCTGTTGCACCGACTCGGCGCCGAATCCCTTCACCACCCGGATCCCCGACACGCTCTCCTCGACGATGTTGGCGAGTTGGGCCTGCTCCTGCTGGACCGCGATCACCACGGGATGGATGCGGTGCGAGAACCGGCGCGCCGAGACGTTGATGAACGGCAGCGGCGCGAGCGACACGAGAGCCAGGATCGGATCCGACAGCATCAGGATGACCACGACGCCGAGCACCATCGTGATCTGGGAGACGAAGATCGGGATGTTCACCACGAAGCCCTGCACCTGCTGCAGGTCGCTCGAGGACCTGCTCATCAACTGACCCGTCTGGGCGCGGTCGTGGAACCCGACATGGAGTCCCTGGATGTGGGAGAACAGACGCTCGCGCAGCATCGTCTCGGTGAGCCTGCTCTCGCGGAATGCGATGTAGCGGCGCCACGCCGCAAAGACCCCCGCCACGACGGCGGCACCCATGATCAGGAGCGTCCAGAAGACGAGTGATCCGTTCTTCTCGATACCGCGGTCGATCGCGAGCCGCGTGAGTTGGGGCACCGACACCTTGCCGAGCGTCCATGCGAGCCCCACACCCGCACCGGTGAGCAGCGCGCGCTGCTGCACCCGCAGGGTGCGCAGGAGCAGCAGCCATCCCTCGCGGGTGACACCCCCCGTGGCGGGGGCCGGTGCGCCGACGGGGGCGGTCACGGGTTCGGGGCGAGCGCCCGCACGGCGTCCCAGTGCTTCAACTGCGGGTCGAAGGGCATGATCGCGAGCGACGAGGTGGTGACCCCGTTGTCGAAGTAGCGCTTGATCTTCTCGCGGCACTCGGCGGGCGTTCCGTGCACGATCAGATCGTCGACGACCGAGTCGGGGATCGCGGCGAGTGCCGCCTTGCGGTCGCCCGCCTTCCACGCATCCCACATGCCCTTCAGTTCGTCCGAACGGCCGAGCCATGCGTGGAACGCGGCGTAGACCGGCACGTTCAGGTACGCCGCGATCGCGAATCTCGCACCCTGGCGCACCACCTCTGCGTTCTCCGATGGGCACACGAAGATGCGCGCCACGATCTCCTTGGGCACTCCGCCGGCGGCGTCGCGCACCACCTGGGCGACGCGGGTGACGTCGTCGGGGCTCAGCCAATTGATGATCGTGCCGTCGGCCTCACGCGCGGCGAGTCGCAGCATTCCCTCGCGGAGCGCCGCCACGAGGATCGCGGGCTTGTGCTCGGGCTTGATGCCGAGCCGGAACCCGTCGACCTTGAAGGTGTCGTAGGTGCCCGCCACCTTCTCGCCCGAGAGGGCATCTTTCAGGAACCGCACCACATCGCGCACCTTCTTGTAGGGCTCCTCGAAGGGGATCCCGTTCCAGCGCTCCACGATCACGTTGCTCGACGACCCGATGCCGATCGCGAACCTGCCGGGAGCCGCGTCGGCGAGCGACGCCACCGACTGGGCGAAGCAGGCGGGGCTGCGGGTGTATGCCGGCACGATCGCCGTGCCGAGACGCAGGCGTGGCTCCCACGCGGCGGCGAGTGCGAGCGGTGTGAACGCATCGGCACCGTCGGCCTCTGCCGACCAGATGTCGGTGTAGCCCATGTCGGCGAGCTCCACCAGCTTCTCGCGGTGCGAGTGCAACGGTCCCGGCAGGGGCACCGTCATTCCCGGTCGCACCGGCATCCCGGTCTGTGCCTTGGCGCCGTAGGCGTTCATGGTGTTCTCCCCGTCGTCGTGTCCTGTTGTTGATCGGCAGTCTCGTCGCGATCGCGGTGGATCCGCGCGATGCAACTCTGGCTCGCCGTGGCCATGAGTGTCCCGTCCTCGGCGTACATGTGCACCAGGCCGTGGCCGAACCCGCGCGCCAAGCCGTGCACCTTGATGTCGATCAGCACCCACGTGGTCGGCACGAGGTTCATCACCCGGAGCGTGTTGTCGAGGCTGTTCCCGCCGCCACGGATGCCGAGGGCCTGACCGACCCCGCGCGGCACGAAGTCGCCGAGCACGCCGAGCGCGGCGGCGTCGACGCCCTCGATCACCTGGGGCAATCGCGTCCACATCACGGTGTGGCCGTCGTTCAGGGTGCCGTCGAGATCCGCCTCGCTGCGCACGCTCACGATGCGTTCGTCCATGTAGTCGTGGATGGTGCCCGCGTGCAGGTGACGGTGCCGGTAGTCGGGACACTCGTCGGGCGGCGGCGCCTGGGGTGCGGTCTCCCACTGGCCGTCATGGGCGAAGTCCCGGTCGCCGAGGGCGGCGTTGACCACCAGGATCTCGCGCTCCCCCACGTGCGCGACGACGCGCGCCTGGGTGATGGCATGCCCGGTCACGGGCACGATCACATCGATGTCCATCACCTCTCCGGGCCGGGCGTAGCTGAGGTACTGGGCGGTCGACCAGATCAGACGACGTCCCGTGGTGCCCTCGAGCGCCGAGATCGCCGCCCCGAGGCCCGCTCCCCCGTAGAGGAAGTTCCCGCCCGTGCACAGGCGCATCTCGACGGGGAGGTGCCAGCGGTACGGGTTGTGCGTCTCCACGAGTCCGAGGAAGGAACGACTGTCCATAGCGCAGATGCGACCCTAGTTGCGGTGCCTCCCGACGGCCGGATCGTGCGCCGCGCAACTGGACTAGTTTCGCGCGCATGGCCGATACACCGTGGTTGGGCGATGCGTGCTCGCTCGTCGAGGAATTCAGGGCGGGGCGCCGGTCGCCCCGCGAGGAGATGCAGGCGACACTCGATGCCGTCGCGGCGAGTTCGCTGAATGCGGTCTCGTTCGCGGACCCCGAACGTGCGCTCGCCGGAGCCGAGCAGGCCGATGTCTCGCTCCCCTTCGGTGGAGTGCCCCTCGGCGTCAAGGAACTCGACATGGTCACGGGGTGGCCCGACACCGAGGCATCGCTCGTGTTCGCCGATCGCATCGCGACCGAGACCTCGATCCCGGTCGAGCGCATCGTCGGTCGCGGCGGAGTCGTTCCATTCGGTCTCACCACCGCGAGCGAGTTCGGCGGGGTGAACCTCACGCGCACCCACTTGAACGGGGCGACATCGAACCCGTGGAACCCCGCACGCACCCCTGGCGGGTCCTCCGGGGGCAGTGCTGCCGGTGTCGCCGGCGGGCTCTTCACGCTCGCCACCGGCGGCGACGGTGGCGGATCGATCCGCATCCCAGCAGGATTCACCGGTCTGGTCGGGCTCAAGTCGACCTACGGTCGCATTCCGCGGGGACCGAACGCTCAGTACGGGAACCTCACCGTCACGGTCGGGTGCCTCAGCCGGAGCGTGCGCGACACGGCGCGATGGTTCGACGCCGCGAACGGTCACGACGCACGCGATCCGCTCTCGCTCCCGCGCGTCGAGGGTTGGGAAGCCGCGCTCGGCTCCGTCCCGGTGCGCGGCCTGAGGGTCGCGATCGTCGAGGACTGGGGCGGAGCGACGGTGTCCCCGGCGATGTGGAACGTGCTGCTCGAGGCCGCCGATCATCTCGTCGCCTCGGCGGGGCTCGTGCGCATCGACGGTGTCGACACGACCCTGCCGCGGATGGGAGCGGCGTGGTCGATCAGCGGCAACCTCGGCGTGTCGGCACTGCTCGGCGACAAGTGGCCCGGGTGCGCCGACCAACTCACCCCCGAGATGCGCGCGGGAATGGAGATGGCCGAGGGCCTCTACAACGCAGACGCGCGCGGTCGACTCGAGGAGAGGCGCGCACGGTTCAACGCGCGCATGGCCGAGATCTTCGATCAGGTCGATCTCGTGATCACGGCCTCTAATCCCGACGTCGCCTTCTCCGCCGAGGGACCGTTGCCATCTGAGTTCGGGGGCATCAAGGCCGGTGCGCGCAACAACGGTGTCCTCACGTTCCCGTGCAACCTCCACGGCAACCCCGGCATCTCCGTGCCCGCCGGCACCGTCGATGGCCTGCCCGTGGGCCTCCAGATCATGGGGCCGCACTTCTCTGAGCAGATCCTCCTCGAGTTGGCGCTGGTGCTCGAGCGCGAGCGCCCGTGGCCGCTCGTGGCACCGGGGACCCCCGCGTGACGTCGTCCGGCCCGCTCGCGGGCGTCAAGGTCGTCGACATGTCGGTGATGATCTCGGGACCGCTCTCGGCGATGATGCTCGCCGACCAGGGCGCCGACGTCATCAAGGTCGAGTCCCCCGGGATCGGCGACATGATGCGCTTCCTCGGCAGTTCCAAGGGCGGAATGACGGGGATCTTCGCGCTCAACAACCGCGGCAAGCGCTCGATCGGGATCAACCTGAAGTCGGACCGCGGCCGCGAGATTTTGCGGGCGCTCCTGTCCGATGCCGACGTGCTGATCCAGAATTTCCGGCCCGGCGCGCTCGACAAGCTCGGCTTCGGCTACGAGACCGTGCGCGCGATGAATCCGGGCATCGTCTATGTCTCGATCAGCGGATTCGGCCAGGACGGGCCGCGCAGCGGGCAACGCGTCTACGACAACGTCATCCAGGCCGCGTCGGGACTCGCCTCCGTGCAGACCGACCGCGCCACGGGTCGACCGCAGATCTTCCGCACGCTCGTGTGCGACAAGGTCACCTCGTACACCGTCGCCCAGGCCGTGACTGCGGCGCTGTTCGCACGGGAGCGCGGTGCGGGTGGCCAGCACGTCGAGGTCTCGATGCTGGATGCTGCGATCTCGTTCATGTGGCCCGACACAGCGATGGACGTCGCACTGCTCGACGATGACGTGGCGCGCACACCCACGATCGGCGAGAACTACGCCGCACTCGAGTTGAAGGACGGTTTCGTGGCCGTGTCCGCGGTGTCCCAACCCGAGTTCGAGGGCTACATGCGCGCCCTCAACGGGGGCCACCTGCTGGACGATCCGCGGTTCGCCGACGCCGCGGCACGATCGGCGAACGTGGCCGACCTGCGCGCCGAGGTCAAGAAACTCACCGATGCGATCACGGTCGAGGAGTTCCTCGCCAATGCCGTGATCCACGACGTTCCCGCGAGCAGCATCAACACCCTCGCTTCGGCACCCGATGAGCCCCAGGTGATGCACAACGCGAGCTTCTTCGAGCGCGAGCACCCCGTCGCCGGGCGCATCCGCGAGGCACGCCATGCCCCCCGGTTCCTCGGCACCCCGACAGGTGTCGCCGCCCACGCCCCAATGCGCGGCGAGCACACCGACGAGATCCTCGCGAGCCTCGGCCTCGACCCCGCCGAGATCCGCGCCACCGACGCCGTCTTCTGACGCCGCTGTTTCTTCGACAGGGCCCTGCTGTTTCGACAGGGCCCTGCTATTTCGTCAGGGCTCTGCCCACGATCTCTTTCATGATCTCGGAGGTTCCCCCGTAGATCGTCTGGATCCGGCTGTCGGCCCACGCACGCGCGATCGGGTACTCCACCATGTAGCCGTAGCCGCCATGCAGTTGCAGGCACCGGTCGACGACCTTGTTCTGCAGCTCCGTCGTCCAGAACTTGGCCGCTGCCGCTTGCTCGGCGCTGAGGGCCCCCTCGCAGTGCAACTCGATGCACCTGTCCACGTAGGCACGGGCGACCTGCACCTCGGTGTGCAACTCGGCGAGCAGGAACTTCGAGTTCTGGAACGAGGCCACCGACTGGCCGAACGCCGTGCGGTCGCGCGTGTACTCGAGCGTCCACCGCAGCGCCGCCCCGGCGACCGCCACCGCACCGACCGCGATCGAGAGGCGCTCCTGGGCGAGGTTCGTCATGAGATAGACGAATCCCATCCCCGGTTCACCGAGCACGTTCTCGTCGGGAACCTCGACATCGTCGAAGAAGAGCTCGGCGGTGTCCTGGGCGTGCATGCCGAGCTTGGAGAGGTTCCTGCCGCGCTCGAAGCCCTTCATCCCGCGCTCCATGACGAGCAGCGAGAAACCGCGGTGGCCGGCATCGGGGTCGGTGCGCACTGTCGTGACGATGAGATCGGAGTTGATTCCGTTCGTGATGAATGTCTTTGCGCCGTTCACCACCCATGCCCCGCCGCGCCGCACCGCGGTGGTGCGCACACCGGCCACGTCGGACCCGGCATTGGGTTCTGTGATCGCCAGTGCACCGATCAGTTCCCCCCGCACCAGGCCCGGCAACCACCGGTCCTTCTGCTCGTCGCTCGCGAGCGACAGGTAGTACGGCAGGACGATGTCGTTGTGGAGTGTCATGCCGTTCGCCGATCCGATCACGCCGGCGTCGGAGACTTCCTCCTGCATCGCGGCACCGAAACGGAAGTCGTCGACACCGCCACCACCCCACTGCTCTGGGACGTTGTAACCGAGGAACCCGTGCTTGCCGGCCTCCAGCCACACCTCGCGCGGCACGATGCCATCCGCCTCCCACTTCTCGTGGTGCGGGGCGATCTCGGCATCCAGCCACTGACGGAAGACCGCCCTGAACTGTTCGTGCTCCGGCTCGTAACAGGTGCGCTCGAAGAACTCCATGGCCGACACGCTAGGCATCGGCGCCGCACCACCGCGACTGCACCGCCGATTCGCCCCGGCACGACCCGCTACTGTCGGGCCGAGCCGAGACCCGATCGGGGATCGGGCCGGTTCGGCAACGATCACCGGGCCGATCACAGCGGTGATCAGTCGCGACGAGAAATGGGAGAGCGATGGGTGCACTGTCGATGACGACACAGGAGAGGGAACAATTCCTCGCCGATCTCCACGTGGGGATCCTCGGCATCGAACGGGCCGACGGTCCCCCGTTGACCGTTCCCATTTGGTACATCTACGAACCCGGCGGCGAACTGTGGTTCCTCACCTCGCTCGACTCGGTCAAGGGACGGCTCCTCCAGCGGTCGATGCGGTTCAGCCTCTGCGCACAGAACGAGTCCCTGCCCTACAAGTACGTGTCGATCGAGGGACCCGCCACGATCTCTCCCGCCGACATCGAACGCCACAGTCGGCCGATGGCGCACCGGTATCTCGGGGTGAAGGGCGGCGACCGCTATGTCGAGGGCGGCTCCGGGGACGACGACGGTGAGTCGGTTCGCGTGTCGACCGTGCCCGAGCGCTGGTTCACCCTCGACTACTCCAAGCTCAGGTGACCACCCGGACCCTCAGGCGAGCACTGCTCGCGCCACGAGGTCGGTTCCGAACGCGGTGAGGATCGCCAGGTACAACAACCCCGTTGCTGCCATCACCGCCGAGTAGCTCTTCTCGCGCAACGCGACCCGGGTCACCTCGACCAGCACCACGGTGGTGACCGCACACGCCGCCCAGAACCACCCGAGCGTGCCGTCCCACCCGTCGTCGACCGCACCGGTGAACACGCTCACCATCCCGGTGGGCAGCAGCATCATCGCGATCTCGACCGGTGCGACCACGCGCATCACCGAGACCAGTTCGTTCAGGATCGACCGCGGCAGTCCCGGCTGCACCAGGTACCAGTGGCCGAGGAGCATCGCATCGCTCACCGCACCGAGGAACACCGTGCCGACAGCGACGCGCGCGAGACTCACCGCGATGTCACCGCCGGCGTTCGTCGCATCGACGGCAGCCGCCAGCACCCCCACCGCACCGATGACCGGCGCCACCAGGTCCCATCGCGGGTTCGTGCGCCGCAGCGTCGACAGTGACACGACAACGACGCCCGCGGCGGCGGTCTCGCGCACGAGGATCACTCCGTCGGTCACGACCGCAGCGGCGATCCCACCCGCAGCGAGCACCGAGTAGGTGCCGCGCAGCAGCCATCCGTACCCCGCTCCGATCGCATGACGCCGCGTTGTCCACCACAGGAAGAACAAGCCACCGGTCGCCCACTGGAGCAGGACGGTGGCCGCGTCGAGTCGGATCACGTCGGCGTCAGCCCGCCACGACGACGAGATCGTGGTTCGCCGCGTTCAGGGCCCGTGGTCCGTCGGTGGTCGCGACCACGATGTCCTCGAGTCGCATCCCCCACTTGCCGGGAATGTAGATGCCGGGTTCGACGCTGTAGGCGTGGCCCGGCTCGATCGGAGTGGCGTTGCCCCGCACCATGTAGGGATCCTCGTGCTCCTCCATGCCGATGCCGTGGCCGGTGCGGTGCACGAACCACTCGCCATAGCCGGCGGCGTCGATCACCGAACGAGCGGCGGCATCGACCCCCTCGCACGGCGTGCCGACCGTGCCGGCGCGCACGCCAGCGGCCTGTGCCTCGTGGAGGACGGCATAGGCCTCGGCGATGTCGCCGGGCACCTCGCCGATGTGCACGCACCGGGTGATGTCGCTGCAGTAGCCGTCCATCGTCCCGCCGAAGTCGCAGAGCACGATCTCACCCCCGCGGATCACCCTGCTCCCCGCGTGGTGGTGCGGGCTCGCCGCGTTCTCGCCGGCCGCCACGATCGCAAAGTTCACCTTGTCGTGACCCTCGGCGATCAACCGTGCACCGATCTCGGCCGAGACCTCCGCTTCGGTGCGGCCGACCAACCTGATCTCGCCTCCGTGGAGCTGGGCCGCCACGCGGTCGGCCGCGGCACCTGCAGCGGCCAGCGCTGCGATCTCGGCGGCGTCCTTTCGTGAGCGCAACGGCTCCATGACCGTCACCGATCTCGCCCACGTGGTCGAGGGCCGGTGCGCGATCAGATCGACCAGGAACCGCGCCCACATCTGGTCGCCGACTGCGACGGTCGCGGCCGGCCCCAGCACCCGGTGCGCGATCGCGATCGGGTCGTCGGTCTCGTTCCACGGCAGCAACGAGAACACCGACGGCATCTCGACGACGCGCGGCGCCTCGAGGCGCGGGATCAGCATCGTGGCATCGCCCTCGCGCGGCACGACCAGCAGTGTGAGCCGCTCGAGCGGCATGGCTTGGTATCCCGTGAGGTACGGCAGGTCGTGACCGACCGAGAGGATCAATGAGTCGATCCCCCTCGCCGACATCTCCGTGCGCACCCGCGCGAGACGATCCGCGTACACGGTCTCGGCAGCCACCTTCATCGTTGTCCTCCTCGTGGAGCGCCAATTGTGACAGGCGTGGCCCGCTCGGCCGCCTCTCGGGCGTGGTAACTCGAGCGGGTGAGCGGGCTCGACTCGACATGGACGATGCCCATCGCCTCGCCTCTCTCCTTGAACATCGTGAACACCGACGGCTCGACCCACCGCGCCACGGGCAGGTGGTTGGTGGTGGGTCGCAGGTACTGACCGATGGTCACGATCTCGCACCCGATCGCCGCGAGATCGGCGAGAGTTCCCAGGACCTCGTCGTCGGTCTCGCCCATCCCCACGATGATGCCCGACTTGATGTTCAGTCCCGCGCGCTTCGCGCGGGCGAGCACCGAGAGACTGCGCGCGTATCCCGCCGACGGTCGCACGGCGCGCTGCAGGCGGGCGACGGTCTCGATGTTGTGGTTGAAGACATCGGGCCGCGCCCCGATCAACAGATCGAGCCCCTCGCCACCCTTGGCATCGGACACCAGCGTCTCGACCCTGATCGAGGAATCGAGTTCACGGATCGCCCCCACGCATTCTGCGACGTGCGCCATTCCGCCGTCGGCGAGGTCGTCGCGCGCCACCATCGTGAGGACCACGTGGGCCAGTCCCATCCTGCGGACCGCCTCGGCCACGCGCGCGGGCTCATCGGTGTCGCGGGCCTCGGGCTTGCGCGTGTCGACGAGGCAGAACCCGCACGCCCTCGTGCAGCGCTCGCCGAGCACCATGAACGTGGCCGTGCCGTCGCTCCAGCATTCCGAGAGGTTCGGGCATCCCGCCTCCTCGCAGACCGTCACCAGCGACAGCTCCGACAATGTCCGCTTGAGCGCCATCACGTCCTCGCCGTGGTGGACCCGCGGCCTGATCCAGTCTGGCTTGCGCTCCGACAACGCGATGCCGTCCTCGACGCCCGCTCGCGCGAGACGACCCAACAGCCGCACCGGCTCGCCCGGTCCGGCACCGCGCGAGAACGCCGAGAGGTCGTCGGGCAATTCGCGCCATGCCACGTCCTGACGCTCGAATGCACCCGAGGTCCATTCGCGCGCCGCGCGCTCGACCACCATGTCGACGACCTGCCTCATCGTCGCGTCGATTCCCTCCTCGACGAGCGACGTGACGGGGTGCTCGGCGATTCCACAGGGCACGATGTGGTCGCGCATGTAGGTGAGATCGGTCGACACGTTCAGTGCGAATCCGTGCATCGTGCGGCCCCGGCCGACGCGCACCCCGATGGCGGCGATCTTGCGTGGTCTGGTCGCCGCATCGAGCCACACACCCGGGTATCCGTCGAGACGCCCCGCGTTCGGGAGACCGAGAGCGGCGAGCACGTCGATGATCACGTCCTCGAGCGACCGCACGTACCCGGGTGAGTCGACCGGACCCGCGCCGCCGTGGGTGCCCTCGAGTGCGAGCAAGGGGTAGCCGACGAGTTGACCGGGGCCGTGGTAGGTCACATCTCCGCCGCGCGTGACGGGAACGAGCCGCGCACCGACCTGTGCCGGGTCGCACTTCAGGTTCGTCGCGAGATCGGCGGAGGGACCGTGGGTGAACACGTGCGGATGCTCGAGCAAGAGCAGATGGTTCCCGGTGCCGTGGCGGAAGACCGCCTCCTGCACTGCGAGTGCCTCCTCGTAGGGAACGGTCCCGAGCCAGCGGGCCCGCAGCAACCGTCCGTCCATCGCGATCAGACCTCCGACGACCAGTCCCTGGTCTCGAGGATCTCCTTCACCTTGACGAGGAATCCGGCCGCGTACGCGCCGTCGAAGGCGCGGTGGTCCCACGACATGGCCAGGTTGCCGACCGGATGGATCGCGATCGACTCGCCGCCGGGGGTCTGGACCACGACCGGCTTCTTGGTGATCGCATCGGTCGACAGGATCGCGACCTGGGGCTGGTTGATGATCGGCATCGTCAGCACCGATCCCGCTGAGCCGTTGTTCGACACCGTGAAGGTGCCGCCGGAGATCTCATCGGGCGAGAGCCGCTTGGCACGTGCACGACCGGCGAGGTCGTTGATCTCACGGGAGATCGCGCGCAGGCGCTTGCCCTCGGCGTCGCGCACCACCGGCACGAGCAGACCCTGGAAATCGAGATCGACCGCGATGCCCAGGTCGACGAACCGGTGCACGATCAATTCGTTGTCACCCATCGAGGCGTTCATGTGCGGGAACTCAGCGATCGCATCGACGACGGCTCGCGCGATGAAGGGCAGGTGCGTCAGCGAGAATCCCTCGGCCGCGCGGAACTCGTCCTTGACGCGGCCTCGCACGATGTCGACGTTGGTGTAGTCGACCTCGACGACGCTGAACGCGTGCGGACTGACGCCCTTGCTCGTGACCATGTGGGAGCCGGTCGCCTGACGGATGCGCGAGAGCGCCACCACTTCGTCGCGCGCGCCGGGCACCACCTTGGGTGCAACGGGCCGCGGAGCAGCAGGGGCCGGTGCAGGTGCAGCGGCAGGTGCTGACGGGGATGGTGCCGGCGCTGCTGGTGCCGCGACTGCACGACCTCCGCCGCGCTCGAGCACAGCCAGCACATCGTCGCGCGTGATGCGTCCTCCGGGGCCGGTGCCGGTGATCGATGCGGCATCGAGTCCGTTCTCGACGATCATCTTGCGCACGAGCGGGGACAACACGACCGATGCGCCGGCAGTCGAGCCGACCGGCACTGCCGCGGGAGCCGGTGCCGGCGCAGCCGCAGGTGCGGGCGTCGGCGCAGGCGCAGGTGCGGGCGCAGGTGCGGGCGCAGGAGCCGGGGCCGCAGCAGGGGCAGGAGGTGCGGCAGGTGCCGCGGCAGGGGCTGCACCCTCGCCGACCACAGCGATCACGGCCCCCACCGGCACGGTGTCACCCTCTTGGGCGCGGATCTCGAGAAGCGTTCCCGCGATGGGCGACGGGACTTCGGTGTCGACTTTGTCGGTCGACACCTCGAACAACGGCTCGTCGGCTGCGACCTGCTCCCCCACCTTCTTGAACCACCGCGTGATCGTGCCCTCGGTGACCGTCTCGCCGAGTTGGGGAAGGGTGATCTCTGCCATGCGTCTGTCGTCCTTGTGTGCTCTCGCCCGGGTCGACCCTAGGCGTTGATGCTCCGGCCGGTCAGCGACATCACGGTCTCGCCGAACAATTCGGTGAGACTCGGATGCGGCTGGATGAAGTGCGCGATCTCGTCCACGGTGGCCTCCCAGTTCACGGCCAGGTACCCGCCGGAGAGCTGTTCGGTCACCCACGGCCCGACCATGTGCACACCCAGCACCTGACCGGCGGACCCATCGGGGTTCTTCTTCGCGATGATCTTCACGAGTCCGTCGACCTCGCCGAGGATCTGGGCGCGGCTGTTGGCGCGGAACTGGTGCTTGGCCACCACCACGTCGTGACCCGCGGCCTTGGCCGCTTCCTCGCCCGGGCCCGCCCATGCGACCTCGGGGCTGCAGTAGATGGCCCACGGCACGCGGTCGTAGTCCACCGGCACCGCCGACTCACCGAGGATCTGGCGCACGACCAGGATCGCCTCGGCATAGGCGACATGCGCGAGTTGCGGCGTGTTGATGAGGTCGCCGATCGCCCAGACGCCCGCGACCGAGGTGCGGCACAGTGCGTCGACATCGACGAACCCGCGGTCGCTGACTGCGACCTTGGTGGCCGCCAGACCGAGCTGGTCGGGGAACGGGCGCCGTCCCACCGACACGATCACCGCATCGACCTCGAGCGATTCACCGTCACCGAAGGTGACCAATGTCGAGCCCTTGCCCGTCGGGGTGTGCCCGGTCACCGAGACACCGGTCTTGATCGCGATCTTCTTCTTCTGGAATGCGCGCACGACGACATTGGCGACGTCGGCGTCGAGTCCGGGGAGGATCTTGGGCAATCCCTCGAGGATCGTCACCTCTGCACCGAGATCGGCGAACGTCGAGGCGAACTCACACCCGATCGCGCCAGCGCCGATGACCGCGATGCGCGCCGGCACGCGATCGAGCATCAGCACCTCGTCACTCGTCATGATCGACCCACCCGGCTCGAAGCCCGGGATGGTGCGTGGCACGCTCCCGGCCGCCAGCAACACGTTCGCGCCGCGCACCTGCGAGACCGCACCGTCCGTCGCGGTGACCGTCACCGAGTTGTCGGGATTCAGTGAACCCACTCCCAGCATGTAGGTGACCTTCTTGGCCTTGGTGAGACCGGTGAGACCCTTCACCAGGCCGTCGACGATCTTCTGCTTGCGCGCCTGGGCGACCGAGAAGTCGATCGGGCCGAGCGTCACCGAGATGCCGAAGTCCCCCGCGTGCTCGGCGTGGCGGCGGGCGGCCGCTGTCTCGAGGAACGCCTTGGCGGGGATGCAACCCCGGTTCAGGCAGGTGCCTCCGAGAGTGTCCTTCTCGATGAGTGCCACGTTCAACCCGGCGGATGCTCCGTAGAACGCAGCCGCGTAGCCGCCGGGGCCGCCGCCGACGACGACGAGATCGAAATCATCGGCCATGGGCGGGTTCTCCTTGGTGCGGTGCGGGGTGTCTCGCGGGGGTCACAACGACGGGCTCAACGGTAGCCGTTTGCCTGTGCGACGCCATGTTGACGGTGCCATGTTGACGGCGCCATGTTGACGGTGCCTGGCTGACAGCAACTCGGTTGACGGCGCCGGGCTCACTGCGCCGGACAGTCGGCCTCAGGGGGCCCACTGCGACTGGGTGCCGGCACGCAGGTAGGCCACTGTCACCGAGCCTTCCGATGGAGCAAACCCGATCGTGCAGGTCACGGGCGTCGAGGCGCGGGTGGTCGCACAAGTGGTTTCATACCCGGGCGGGTCGGACTGCAGCGCACCTGTCACCTCGCCATTCACGAGAAGTCGCCACCCTTCAACGGCGTCGGCGCCCTCGACCCCCGACATCGTCACCGTGACAACAGTCGCACCGGGCTCCTGTGCGACCGATTCGACCGCCACCGTCATGTCGCCGAGTGTCGCGGGGGTCCCGAACGCCAGCACCTCTGCACGCACATCGTCGCGCGCCACCTGGAGCAACTTGAAGCCACCGGCGAGCATGATCGCGAGACCGCACACCAGCGCTGTCAGGATGAGTTTGCGGGTGCTCATCGGATCGGCTCCACCGACGCCATCGTCACGGGTCCGAGGCTAGGCGCGGGAATCGATCCGGAAACACGACGTGCGACACGGAACAGAAACCGCCCCGGAAGTGTTGACTTCCTTCATGAATATTCTCGTCACCGGCGCCTCGGGCCTCATCGGCTCCGCTCTCGTCCCCGCCCTCGAGGCCCGGGGTCACACGGTCGTGCGCGCCGTGCGCCGCACTCCGACATCGACCTCCGAGGTCGCATGGGATCCCGCGGCGGGCACGATCGCCTCGGGTGCGCTCGAGGGTGTCGATGCGGTCATCCATCTGGCCGGCGCCGGGATTGGCGACAAGCGCTGGACCGATTCCTACAAGCGCGAGATTCTCGAGAGCCGCACCCGCAGCACCGCTCTCCTCGCAGAGGCCATGGCATCTGCGACCGTCGCGCCACGAGTGTTCCTCTCGGGGTCGGCGATCGGCATCTACGGACCCCGCGGAGACGAGACGCTCGACGAGACGGCAGCCCAGGGGAACGGATTCCTCGCCGATGTCTGCCGCGCGTGGGAGGACGCCGCCGCGCCGGCGGTCGCTGCGGGAGTGCGCACCGTGTACCTGCGCACAGGGATCGTTCTCTCCCCCGCCGGCGGTGCGCTGAAGAAGCAACTGCCGCTGTTCCGACTCGGACTGGGCGGCAAATTCGGCAACGGACGCCAGTGGCAGAGCTGGATCTCGATCGACGACGAGGTCGCCGCGATCATCCATCTCCTCGGCGGCAACGCACGCGGCGCCGTGAACCTCACCGCGCCCGAGCCGGTCACCAACGCCGAGTTCACCAAGGTGCTCGCCGGGGTACTGTCGCGGCCCGCCGTGATCCCGATCCCCTCGTTCGGGCCCAAGGCACTGCTCGGTGGCGAACTCGCCGATGCCCTGTTGTTCACCGGTCAGCGCGTCGTTCCCGCCGCGCTCACCGCCGACGGCTACGTGTTCGGCCACCCCACGCTCGAGAGCGCGCTGCGCTCACTGCTCGGCAAGTGACCGTTCCGCACCCCGGGGCACTGCCCACCTCGACCGATGTGGTCGTGGTGGGTGCGGGTCTCGCGGGGCTCGTCGCATCCCGCGTCATGGAGCGCGCCGGTCTCTCCGTGGCACTCGTCGAATCCTCCGATGGTGTCGGTGGTCGCGTGCGATCCGACACCGTCGACGGGTTCACCCTCGACCGCGGCTTCCAGGTGCTGCTCACCGGCTATCCCGAGCTCGCCAACCACCTCGACATCGATGCACTGGACCTGCGGCGCTTCGAGCCGGGTGCGATCGTGTGGAGGAACGGTCGGCGCAACATCGTGAGCGACCCGTTCCGCCGCCCGCTGACCCTCGCCTCGACGGCACTGGCCCCCGTCGGATCACCCCTCGACAAGGCCCGCATCGCACTGTTGAGGAAGCGCCTGTTGTCGAGCGATCCGCGCGCACTGCTGCGTGGCGCCGACACCAGCACCGTCACCGCCCTGCGGGACCGTGGATTCTCCCCGGCGATGATCGAGCGGTTCTTCCGGCCCCTCGTCGGCGGCATCCAGTTGGATCCGGATCTGTCCACCTCGGTGCGGATGTTCGATGTCATCTTCCGCACGCTCGCCGACGGTGATTCGGCAGTGCCCGCACGCGGGATGGGCGAGATCAGCGCACAACTCTCCCGGGGACTGGAGCGCACCACCGTCCATCTCGGCACTCGCGTGGCGCGCGTGTCGCCGGGCCGCATCGACACGACCGATGGCCGCACCGTCGCGGCACGCGCGATCGTGGTCGCCACAGAGGGACCGGCGGCCTCGGCACTCCTCGGCCTCCCCGAGGTCGCCTCGCGACCGGCTGGGTGCGTGTGGTTCGATGCACCGGCCGCGCCGGTGCGCACGGCGCACGTCGTCCTCGACGGAACCGGCGAGGGCCCGGTGTTGAACGTGGCCGTGATGTCCACTGTCGCCCCCGAGTACGCGCCGCCCGGTCGGCACCTGGTCGCGGCCGCACTGCCGGGAGTCGCCGACGGGGATCTCGAGTCGATGGCGCGGGCCCAGTTGCGTGGCTGGTGGGGACCCCGGGTCGACCAGTGGCGGCACCTGCGCACCGATCGGATCCCCCATGGTCAGCCCGGCCAGAGCCCCCCGTTTCACCCCAAGAAGAGCGTCGCCCTCGGAGAGGGGCTCTTCGTGTGCGGTGACCACCGCGACACCGGGTCGATCCAGGGCGCGATGTTCTCGGGAAGAAGATGTGCAGACTCTGTCATCGAACATCTCGCGGCCACAGCGCCGCACGGGGACTGAGGACGGAGATCCACATGGCAGCCATCGAGAACAGGGACCACGGACAGGTTGTGGCGCGATCGACGATCGTTCCCGCCCCACCGGGGGAGATCTTCGAGGTCCTCGCGGACCCGCGACGTCACGGTGAGATCGACGGCTCCGGTTCGGTGAAGTCGGCCTTCGTGGACGCCCCCGAGCGGCTCCACCTCGACGCCAAGTTCGGGATGAAGATGAGGATCGTCGTTCCCTATTCGATGAAGAACACCGTGGTCGAGTTCGAGGAGAACCGCAGGATCGCATGGCGCCACCTCGGCGGCCATGTGTGGCGCTACATCCTCGAACCCGTCGACGGTGGCACCCGCGTCACCGAGGAGTTCGACTGGTCGACCAACCGTGCACCGCTGATGCTCGCGGTGATGCGCGCCAAGCAGAACAACGCGGTCGCGATCGAAAAGACCCTCGAGAACCTGGTGCGGATCTTCTCCTGATCCGACCGCGGGGATCCCTGTCGGCCTCGCCCCGCCAATCGACCCTGCTGGTCAGCCACTCGAATGTGGCGGTCAGCGCACCTGGTGCGAGATGCGGCGACGCAGGTAGCGACCGCGACCCTTTCGCCCGAGGAATTCCCCGGCGTCCACGATCACCTCGCCGCGCGACATCACGGTGCGGGCCTTGCCGGTGACCTCGAGCCCCTCATAGGCAGAGTGGTCGAGGTTCATGTGGTGGGTTGCCGCCGACAGAACATGACGCTCGGCCGGGTTGTAGACCACGAGGTCTGCGTCCATCCCCGGTGCGATTCTGCCCTTTGAGTCGAGTCCGAAGAGGCGCGCGGGAGCGGCCGCACAGACCTCGACCCAGCGCTCGAGCGTGATCCGGCCGGTCACGACACCTTGGTGGATGAGATCCATCCGGTGCTCGACACCACCGATCCCGTTCGGTACGAGGTTGAACGACTCACCGTGGGCGAGTTTCTGCTCACGCAGGCAGAACGGACAATGGTCGGTCGACACGACCGCGAGGTGATCGACCGCGAGCCCCCGCCACAGGTCGTCCTGGTGTCCCTCGCTGCGCAGGCGCAACGGTGTCGAGGCGATGTAGGCCGCGCCGTCGGGCCATCCCCTTCCGAGATGCTCCTCGAGCGAGAGATGCAGGTACTGCGGACAGGTCTCGGCGAAGATGTTCGTGCCGCGCGAACGTGCATCGACCACCTCCTCGAGTGCGTGCGAGCTCGACAGGTGCACGATGTAGAGGGGTGCATTGCCCGCCACCCGGGAGAGCACACCCGCGCGGTGCACCGCCTCGGCCTCCAGCTCGGGCGGCCTCGTGCGCGAGTGCCACTCGGGCGTGGTGCGACCGGCCGCGACGGCTTGCTCGATCAACACGTCGATCGCCAGCCCGTTCTCGGCGTGCACCATCGCGATCATCCCGGTCTCGGAGCACATCTGCAGGGCGCGCAGGATCTGCCCGTCGTCGGAATAGAGACGGCCCGGGTAGGCCATGAACAACTTGATCGACCCCAGCCCCTCGCGCTCGACGAGCGCGCGCGCATCGACGAGGGCCTGTGCATCGACACCGCCCAACACCTGGTGCAGCCCCCAGTCGATGACCGAGTCCGCGGCCTCGGCGAGCCGGGTCTCGAACGAGGCGGGAACCGACCCTCCCGTGCGTTGTTCGGCGAAGTCGATGATCGTCGTGGTGCCGCCGTGGGCGGCCGCGATGGTTCCCGACTCGAACGTGTCGGACGAGACGGTGGTGCCGATGTCGAGCTGCATGTGCACGTGCGGGTCGACCCCGCCGGGCACCACGAGCATGCCGGTCGCATCGATCACCGTGTCGCGCTCGGCCGGGGAGACCGAGCCCCGCGGCACGACCGCAGAGATCCGACCGTCCTCGACGACGACATCGGAATCTGATCGGCCGTCGGAGTTGACGACGGTTCCGTTCACCACGAACGTGCGCACCGACCCAATGTAGGCGCACGCCCGCCGCACAGGGTGCTAGACACATCCGTCGTGACCGTGACGCCCGCCGAGACCGTCGACCTGCCGCTGGGCTTCTCCTGCCATGTCGCCAATGTCGGCGTGAAGGACGACTCTCACGACTTCACGGTGGTGGCCGCCGACGGACCCTGCTCGGCGGCCGGTGTGTTCACCAAGAGCCGCTTCGCCGGACCGAGCGTGGAGATCTCGCGTCTCCACGTGGCCGACGGGTCGGCGCGTGCGGTCGTCGTGGTGTCGAAGAACGCCAACGTCGCGAACGGCGCCCGGGGGCGCGCCGACGCCGACGAACTGGTCGCCGGGGTGGCACAGAGACTCGGGGTCGCGGCGAATGAGGTGCTCGTGGCCTCCACCGGTGTGATCGGTCGGCCCTATCCGATGGATCGCATCAGGGCCGGAATCGCGGCCCTGCCGGTGCCACTGCCGGGCAGCGGCGCCGTCGACGTGGCCCGCGGCATCATGACCACCGACACCGTGCACAAGATCGCCGCGACCGACATCGCAGGATCGCGCGCGCGCATCGTCGGGGTGGCAAAGGGCGTCGGGATGATCGAGCCGGACATGGCGACCCTCATCGCCCTCGTCTTCACCGATGCCGCGATCGAGCCCGCCGACCTCGACACCGTGTTCCGGCGCGTGATCGATGCCACGCTCAACTGCGTCTCGGTCGACACCGACACCTCCACGAGCGACACCGCGGTGATCCTCGCGAGCGGTGCCGCGGGTCCGGTCGCGATCGGGGCGTTCGAGACGGCACTGCACGAGGTGCTCCTCGATCTCACCAAGAAGATCGCCCGCGACGGCGAGGGCGCCGAGACCCTCGTCGAGGTGCGCGTGGATCGTGCCCGAGATCGCGCCCAGGCAAAGACCGTGGCGAAGGCGATCGTGAACTCACCGCTCGTCAAGACCGCCATCCACGGCGCCGATCCCAACTGGGGGCGCGTGGCGATGGCCGTCGGCAAGTGCTCCGACCACGACGACATCGACCAGGACGAGGTCGTGATCCGCTTCGGCGACCAGGAGGTGTATCCGAACCAGGTCGACTCCACGGGCCTCGCCGCACTGTCGCGCTACATGGCCGGTGACGAGGTGCTGATCCATGTCTCGCTCGGCACCGGGGAGGCCTCGGCCACGGTGTGGGGATGCGACCTCACCGACGGCTACGTGCGGATCAACGCCGACTACACGACCTGAACCGGGGTCGCCCGGACGTCTCAGACCGCCGAGAGCCAGTCGAACAACGCGTGCCGGTACGGCGCGATGCTCTTGTAGGTGGCCACATCGTCGGGCAACTGACGGATCAGATCGGCGAAGTCGTGCACGAGTGCGCGGTCGCGCAGTGCGAAGTCGGCCAGGGGCTCGACGTGGGTGCGGATTCCGAACAGGATCGCGCCCGTCACGGGCAGGCGCCTCAGCGTCTGCCACTCGATGCGAAGCCACATCCCTGACGGATCCATGGCGGGCTTGTGCGGGGGCGTCTCGGGTTGGAACAGTGCCGGATGGTTCGACAAGCCCCAGTTGAGCCGCCACACGGGCCGGTCCACCGACAGTCGCGCGAGCATCGCATCCACCGGTGAGGAGAGATCGGCGTCGTAGCGCGCGACCGGATCGTGGATCGCCGACATCGACCCACCGAGTTTCTCTGCGAGGCGCCACCTGTTCGGCGAGCACAGCACCGCGGCCACGAGACGGGGCCGCGCTCCCCCGTCGAGGATGCACAGATCGTCGGCGACCACGAGAGCGGCATCGACGAGAGCGTCGATGCCGGTGCCCGACGACAACTGCGCCGCCACGGAACCGAGCACTCCCGCCGATGCCTCGTCGCAGGCCTCCTCGGCCCCGGGCAGCATCGCCACCACCTCGCCGGGACGTTCCACGAGGAGCCGCCTCTTCATCGCGATGGTCGGCGCCCAGTCCTCGTCGACTCGCGAGACCCACTGCGGGGCGTCCAGGGCGCGCGCACCGATGCGGAGTCTCGCCGCCTGCGACGACCCGGGGATCCACTCGTCGGGAACGCGCCGGAAACGACGACTCCCCGGGCTCGGGCCCGGGGAGTCGTTCGGATCTGGTTGCCGATCGAACGGCGTGAACGGATCGTCGTGGAAGACGGTCACTTGGGTGGCATGCGGATGCCGCCGTCGACCCTGATGGTCTCGGCGTTCATGTAGCTGTTCGTGATGCACTCGAGCACCATCGAGGCGAGCTGCTCGGGCCTGCCGAGCTTCTGCGGGAAGAGCACGCCCTTCTGGAGCTGGGCCTTGAAGGCCTCGCTCGCCTCACCCTGACCGTAGATCGGGGTGTCGATGAGGCCGGGTGCGACGGTGTTCACCCGCACACCGATCGCGGCGAGATCGCGCGCGACCGGGAGAGTGAGTCCGACGACGCCACCCTTCGATGCCGAGTACGCGTTCTGGCCGATCTGACCGTCGAAGGCCGCGACCGAGGCGATGTTCACGATCGCACCGCGCTCGCCGTCCTCGAGGGGCTCGGTCTGGCTCATCGCGGTGGCTGCGATGCGGATCGCATCGAAGGTGCCGACGAGGTTGATCGCGATCACGCGCTTGAAGGCCTCGATGTTGGCCGCAGACTCGTACGAGCCGTCCTTGCCGACGGTGCGCTGTGCCCACCCGATGCCGGCCGAGTTCACGAGGACACGGAGCGGACCCATCGACTTGGCCATCTCGACGGCGTTGATGATGTCCTGGGTGACGGTCACGTCGACGGGACAGAAGGCGGCGTTGCCGACCTCCTTGGCCA
Organism: Actinomycetota bacterium; assembly: GCA_046091605.1. Lineage (GTDB taxonomy): Bacteria > Actinomycetota > Acidimicrobiia > Acidimicrobiales > Ilumatobacteraceae > UBA2093. The sequence goes on from JBJTCB010000003.1 coordinate 36,115, forward strand.
GCGCCTCGCCCACCTCCTTCTGACGCTCGAGGTCGGCGATGACGACCTTTGCCCCGCCCTTGGCGAGGAGACGGACCGACGCCGCACCGATTCCCGATGCGCCGCCGGTGACGATTGCACTGACACCCTTGAGTTCCATGCAGTCAGGCTAGGCACTGGGGCGATGTGGCGCCCAACCCGCGTCAGCCGGACTGGGCCCTCGCCACCGCCATCGCGTCCACGAGATCGTTCATCGGATCGCCGCTGTGACCCTTGACCCACTCGAACTCGACCCGGCCGCGGGAGGTGACCAACTCGATGAGGGGCTCCCACAGGTCGCGGTTCGCGACCGGCTGGCGCTGGGAGTTGCGCCACCCCCGCGCGAGCCACCCCTTCCACCAGTTCTCGGTGAAGCACTTCACCACGTACGCCGAGTCGGACACCACCAGGATCGTGCGCGGATCGTCGGCGAACTCCCTGATCGCATCGAGCGCGGCGGCGATCTCCATGCGCTGATTGGTGGTGTGGCCCTCGGCGCCGCTGCGCGACGGCTCACCCGACGGTGCCACCGCCCACGCCCAACCACCGGGACCGGGATTCCCCGAGCAGGCACCGTCGGTGTACACCACCACGACATCGTCGCGGCCCGCATCGTCGCCACGTCCGGTCATGGACCCAATTGTCCCCCACCGAACCGGCGACGGAGAGCATGGTGCCCCTCCGCGCGCGAACCGACCGGGTCGGTGGGAGAATGTCGCCCGTGATCTTCGACGGCTCGATCCACCAGCTCCCCGACACCGACCCCGACGAGACCACCGAGTGGCTCGAGGCGCTCGACCAGGTCGTCGAGATCGGCGGCAAGACACGTGCCCGGTACCTGCTCTCCCGGCTCCTCGAGCGCGCGCAGCACCAGCAGGTGAGTTTCCCCGCGACCGTGTCGACGCCGTACGTGAACACCATCCCGCGCGAGAGCGAACCGTGGTTCCCCGGCGACGACCACATCGAGCGCCGCATCCGCGCCTACGTGAGATGGAACGCGGCCGTGATGGTCTCGCGCGCCAACCATCACGCCGAGGGGATCGGCGGCCATCTCTCCACGTTCGCCTCGTCGGCGAGCCTGTACGAGATCGGCTTCAACCATTTCTTCCGCGGCAAGGACAACGGCACGCCCGGCGACCACGTCTACATCCAGGGTCACACCGCACCGGGCATCTACGCGCGCGCGTTCCTCGAGGGACGCCTCGGCGAGGACCAACTCGACCGCTTCCGCCGCGAGATCGGCGGTGGTGGTCTGTCGAGCTATCCGCACCCGCGACTGATGCCCGAATTCTGGGAGTTCCCGACCGTCTCGATGGGTCTGGGTCCGCTCACCGCGTTGTACCAGGCGCGCTTCAACCGTTACCTCCACAACCGAGAGATCGACGACACGAGCGAGAGCCGCGTGTGGGCCTTCCTCGGCGACGGCGAGACCGACGAGCCCGAGACACTCGGTGCGATCTCGCTGGCCGCCCGCGAGCAGCTCGACAACCTGGTCTTCGTCGTCAACTGCAACCTCCAGCGCCTCGACGGGCCCGTCCGCGGCAACGGCAAGATCATCCAGGAACTCGAGGCGGTCTTCCGCGGTGCCGGCTGGAACGTGGTGAAGGTGATCTGGGGTTCGCGATGGGACGACCTGCTCGCCCGCGACGTCGACGGCGTTCTGCTCAACAAGATGAACTCCACCGTCGACGGCGAGTTCCAGCGCTACACGATCGAGGACGGCGCCTACATCCGCGAGCACTTCTTCGGCCCCGATCCCCGCCTGCGCCAGATGGTGGCGCACCTCTCCGACGAGGAGCTGCGCACGCTGCCCCGCGGCGGCCACGACTACCGCAAGTTGTACGCGGCCTACAAGGCGGCTGTCGACAACATGGGCTCGGGACGCCCGACGGCGATCCTGTGCAAGACGATCAAGGGCTGGACGCTCGGCCCCACCATCGAGGCGCGCAACGCGACGCACCAGATCAAGAAGATGAACCTCGAGCAGTTGCGGACCCTGCGCGACCGCCTGCACCTCGAGGCCGAGATCCCCGACTCGGCCCTCGACGAGGACACGCCGCCCTTCTACCGGCCCGGTCCGGACACGATCGAGCACCAGTACATGATGGAGAGGCGCCGCGCACTCGGTGGTTCGTTGCCGAAGCGCACCGTGAGGGTGCGACGTCCGCTCACGCTGCCGGCACCCTCTGCATTCGCCGAGTTCGACTCGGGCTCGGGCGAGCAATCGGTCTCGTCGACCATGGCGTTCGTGCGCTTGCTGCGCAACCTGGTGCGCGACCCCGAGTTCGGACCGCGCGTCGTGCCGATCGTTCCCGACGAGGCCCGCACCTTCGGCATGGACTCGATGTTCCGCGAGATCAAGATCTACGCCTCGCAGGGCCAGAAGTACGAACCCGTCGACCACGACCTGTTGCTCTCGTACTCGGAATCGACCAAGGGTCAGATCCTCGAGGAGGGAATCACCGAGGCCGGATCGATGAGCAGCTTCATCGCGGCCGGGACGTCGTATGCGAACCTCGGCGTGCCGATGGTGCCCTTCTACATCTTCTATTCGATGTTCGGGTTCCAACGCGTGGGCGACCTCGCCTGGCAGGCAGCCGACTCGCGCACGCGGGGCTTCCTGCTGGGCGCGACGGCGGGTCGCACCACTCTCGTCGGAGAGGGTCTCCAGCACCAGGACGGCCACAGCCATGTCCTGGCCTCGACGATCCCGTCGTGCATGGCATACGACCCCGCGTTCGCCTACGAGATGGCCGCGATCGTCAAGCACGGCATCGACCGCATGTACGGCCCCGATCCCGCCGACATCTTCTATTACCTCACCCTCTACAACGAGAACATGCAGATGCCGGCGCGCCCCGCGGGGGTGACGGACGCCGACATCATCGACGGTCTCTACCGGTGGCGCGCCGTCGGCGGCGCGGTGGCCTCGGTGGTGTTCTCCGGCACCGCCAGTCGGGCCGCCGAGCGGGCCGCCGAGATCCTGGCCGAGAGGCACGGGATCGTCGTCGATCTGTGGTCGGCGACGTCGTGGAAGAGTCTCCGCGACGATGCCGTGGAGATCGAGCGCTGGAACCGCCTGCACCCGGATTCGGCACCGCGCGACTCGATCCTGTCGCGCACGATCGGTCTCGAGGGGCACCCGATCGTGGCGGTCACCGATTTCATGCGCATCGTGGCCGACCAGGTCGCCCCGCACGTTCCGGCGCGCCGGTTCCTCGCCCTCGGCACCGACGGCATGGGGCGAAGCGACACCCGCGAGGCGCTGCGCCGCTTCTTCGAGACCGACGCCGAGCACGTGGTGGTCGCGGTGCTCACCACACTCGTCGGCAGCCACGGCATCACCTCCGACACGGTCGCGCGCGCCATCCATGACCTCGGCATCGACCCCGGCGCGACGCACGGCTTGACACGCGACTGACCACCCACGGCACACTTGACACCCGAGAGCGAGACACAACGATGAGCGGAACCCTCTACATCACCGGCAACACCGCCGCGGACACGTTGCTGAATTCGAGCGGCACCGCCTTGATGATCGGCATGCTCCTCGACCAACAAGTCCCGATGGAGTGGGCCTTCAACGGTGCGCACACCCTGAAGCAGCGCCTCGGGCACCTCGACCCCGCGCGGATCGCGGCGATGGACTCCGAGGCCTTCCTCGCCGTGTGCCTGGAGAAGCCCGCGATCCACCGGTTCCCCAAGGCGATGGCCGGGCGCATCCAGGGCCTGTGCGCGCTGCTCGACGAGCGCTACAAGGGTCGCGCCGAGAACATCTGGCGCGGTGTCGACGACGCCTCGGTGCTCTTCGAACGACTGAGGGAGTTCCCGGGCTTCGGCGAGGAGAAGGCACAGATCTTCGTGGCGCTGCTCGCCAAGCGGTTCGGCATCAAGCCCCGCGGATGGAAGACGGCCGCCGGGGTCTTCAGCGACTCGAACCCGCGGACCGTCGCCGACATCACCTCGCCCGCCACGCTCGCCAAGGTGCGCGCATGGAAAAAGGCCGAGAAGGAAGCCGATCGCGACAAGCAGTCGCGACCCCTCGCCACGACGACGGCGAAGAAGAAGTCCGCGACCAACACGACCACGACGAAGAAGTCCGCGACACAGAAACCGACCGCGCGCAGGAAGCCTGCGGCGGGAAAATGAGGACCGGCGCGTGACGGTCCTGGTCACCGGCGGAGCCGGCTACATCGGCTCGATCACGGTGCGGGCGATCCGCGCCTCTGGTCGTGGTGTCGTGGTGCTCGACACACTCGAGAACGGCCACCGCGCGGCGGTGGGCGACGCCCCCTTCGTGCAGGGTGACATCGCCGACTCCCCGCTCGTCGAGCGCCTCTGCCGCGAGCACGGCGTCGACGAGGTCGTCCACTTCGCCGCCTACAAGGCGGTCGGAGAATCGATGGAGAACCCTGGCAAGTACTTCTCGAACAACGTCGCGGGCTCGCAACGGCTGCTCGAGGCCCTGCACCGCGCGGGAATCGAACGCATCGTCTTTTCCTCCACCGCGGCGGTGTACGGAACACCCGACTCGGTCCCCGTGCGCGAGTCGGACCCGATCCGCTGCGAGAGCGTCTATGCCGAGACCAAGGTGATGATCGAGAGGATGCTCTCGTGGTACGACCGCACCACACCCGTGCGCCACGTCGTGCTCAGGTACTTCAACGCCGCCGGTGCGGCGGCCGACGGCGCACTCGGCGAGGACTGGCGCTTCAGCCAGAACCTCGTGCCGCACGTGATGAGGGCCCTGCTCGACGGGACCTCGCTTCGGGTGTTCGGCGACGACTGGCCCACGCCCGATGGCACCGGCGTGCGCGACTACATCCACGTGGAGGATCTCGCCGCCGCGCACGTCGCGGCACTCGATCACCTCGCGCGCGGCGGTGGATCGGTGACCTGCAACGTGGGGACCGGCCATGGAACATCGGTTCGCGAGATCATCGCGGCGACGGAGCGCATCGGTGGCCGGCCGGTGCCGCACGAGATCGCACCGCGCAGGACCGGTGACCCGGCCGCGTGCTGGGCCGATGCGTCATCGGCGGCCGAGGTGCTGGGATGGACCGCGACGCGCACAATCGACGACATCATCTCGTCGGCACTCGCATGGCACACCAGCCATCCGCACGGTCACGACAGTTGACCGTCACCCGCGATCACCCCGGTGATCGGACACGACCACCCGCGATCACCGGGGTGATCGCACGGGACACAGTCACGACAGCTGACCGTCGAGAACTCAGACGAGCAGTGCGCGCTGGCGGTCCAGCCACCCGAAGAGAATCGCCACCGCCCTCGGATCGTGTCTCAACCGGTGACCGGCACCGGGCACCACGCGCAACTCGGCAGAACCGTGCGACTCCGCGAGCACGCGCGAGTCCGCCACCGGGACGCTCTCGTCGTCCTCGCCGTGCATCACCAGCATCGGGCGTGGCGCGAAGCGGACGGCGGCATCCACCGGCCTGAACCTGCGCAGCTCGCGCGACCACTCGTCGAAGGCCTTCGGGAACGACGCGGTGCGGATCGCACCGATCTCGCGCGCGTGCTCCATGAACCTGCGCGGCTGGCCGGCCCAGTCGTCGAAGTCGGCCCGCGCACCGAGCAGCGCGCATCCCCTCACCCTCGGATCATCGGCCGCGACGCACAGCGCGAGTGCCCCGCCGGTGTTGGTGCCCACCAGCCAGATGCCCGCCGGTGCGACCTCGGCCTCGAGGTGATCGATCGCTGCGCGGAGATCGTCGACCCAGCCCTGCATCGAGAAATCACCCTCGCTCGTGCCGCACCCGCGGAAGGTGAAGGTGAGCGCGGCCCAGCCGAGGTCGTTGGCGATGCGGTCCATCAACTGCGGGAACGTGATCGCCGACTGGCGCGCGTCGAGCGGACCGATCGGGAACCCGTGGCACAGGATCACCCCGGGCAACGACGGCACATGACCGCTCGGTCGCGCGAGATACCGCCTCAGCACGAGACCGCCCGAGACGAACTCTCCGTTCATCGCCGGGCCACCGCTCGTCTCAGGCGCGGGGCTTGCGGTGGCGGCGGCGAGCGCCGGGAGTCGCGAGGCTGTACCCGCGGTTGCGCGCCTCGGCGAGGGTGTCGGGTCCGAAGCAGATGCCCACGCCCTCCTCGACGATCTCGTCGATGACCGTGGCATCGCTCCACTCGTCGAGGTCATAGACCAACTGGGTGCGCTTGTCACCGAGGAATCGGGTGTGTTCGAAGCGGGTGGGGCGTTCCATGGGGCTCCACGGTAGTCCCGCACCCGCGATCCGCCACGGAGGGAACACCCGTCGGACCGGACACCCCGTTCGACCGGACACCCGGTTGGACCGGACACTAAGTTGCGGCCATGACAGGTGGCGCACGTAACCAACCGGAACGCATCGAGTTCTTCTTCGACTACATGTGCCCCTGGGCGTACCGCACGTCGGTGTGGATCCGTGAGGTGCGCGAGTCGGTGGGATTCGGCATCGACTGGCGATTCTTCAGCCTCGAGGAGGTCAACCGCGAGGAGGGCAAGAAGCACCCCTGGGAGCGCGACTTCGCCTACGGCTGGACCCCGATGCGCGTGGCCGCATGGTTGCGTCGCCAGGAAATGGACTGGTGCGACCGTTGGTACCTCGCGTGTGGTCGCGCCCTCCACGACGAGGGTCGCAGGCCCTACGACCGCGATGTCGCACTGCAACTGCTCGCCGAGAACGACCTCCCCGCCGAGGCGTGGGACGCGGCCCTCGACGACCCGACCACGCACGACGACCTGCGCGCCGACCACGACTTCGCCACGCGCACTCTCGCGGGTTTCGGCGTTCCGATCATCGTGGTGCCCGACGGTCGGCCGGTGTTCGGTCCGGTCGTCATCCCCGCTCCGACGGGCGAGCGCGCCCTCGAGTTGTGGGACATCACCCTCGGCTATGCCCGCTTCCCGGGTCTGTACGAACTGAAGACCCCCAAGACCGACGCCGATATGGCCGCGATCGGGGAGAACTTCCGCACGTATCTCGAGACGCGTCAGTGGCGCACCGTCCAGAATCCCGCGCGGTGACCGCCGCGCACGTCAACCAAGGAGCACCCCGATGATCCCCGTCGACACGATCGACAAGCTCGAGGAGATTTTCTCCTCCCTCAGTGCGCTCGGAGCATCGCTCACCGAGGCCCAGTGGAAGACCCCGACGCAACTTCCCGGCTGGACGGTGCAGGACAACCTCTCGCACATGGTCGGTACCGAGCGCACCATGGAGGGTCTCCCCGCGACACCGCATCGTTCGGTCGAGAGGGACTGGATCAAGAACCCGATCGGCGCGGCGAACGAGAACGAAGTCGATGCACGACGCACGATGCCGGGCGCCGAGGTGCTCGCGGAGTGGAACGAGATCGCGGCGCGCCGCATCGCGACCCTGCGCGGCGCCGACGATGCCTACTACGCGGTCGAGGCGATGACTCCGACGGGACCCGGGACACGCGCGGACTTCCTCCACGTCCGCGTGCTCGACTGCTGGATGCACGAACAGGACATGCGGCGCACGCTCGGTCTGCCGGGTCACCAGTCGGGTCCGGCTGCCGAGCACACAGTGGACCGACTGATCCGCACGATCCCGATCGTGGTCGGCAAGCGCGCCCAGACCCCCGAGGGGGGAACCGTCGTCATCGAGATCGCCGGTCCGGTCGAGCGCCGCGTGGTCGCCACGGTGGTGGAGGGGCGCGCACAACTCGGCACCGAAGGGAACGTTCTCGCCACGGTGCGCATGGATTCCGACACGTTCATCCAGTTGGCGGGCGGACGCGCCACCCACACCGAGGCCGCCGGATGGTCGGCCGAGGGCGACACCGCACTCGCCGAGCGCGTGGTCGCGAACTTCAACATGATGATCTGAGCAGCGACGTTCCCGGGCGTTCCCGGGCCGAGCCGCGACGCGACGACGCGCGATCGCGTCAGGGTGTCTCGGCGCGCGGCCCGACCGCACCGATCGCGGCGAAGTACGCCACGTGCGCATCGACCACGTGCACCACGTCGACATCGTCGATCACCTCGACACCGCGGCGTGCGGCCTCGGCCAGCAGGTGCGCCGCGAGCGTGACATCGTCGACCACGACGGGCTCGGCGATGTCCTGACGACGGTCGATGACGTCGTCGGGCTGCAGGCCCTTCGCGTGGAGCCAGACCATGTGGGCACGCAACAACTCGCGCAACTCGTCCATGGTGAGCCGTGCCTGGGTCTGGTCGGGCAGGCGCACCGCGACCCACTCGAGCGCCTCCTCGAGTTCCCACACCACCCGCGGTGCGACCGCATCGAGGCGCCGCGCTTCCCTGCCGATCACGACGGCCGCGATGACGAACACGATGATCGTGGCCAGGATCGCGGACACGAGGGTCGATGTCGGCACGGTGTTGAGCCTATTGACGCGGGGTTCGCAGTCGCCCGCTCAGAAGCTCTCCATCACGAGCCAGTCGTCACTCACGGTGATGACCTTGGCGAGAAAACCGCTGCCGTCGCCGTTCCACGAGTACTCCATGTACTGGGGAAGGCCGGGCCGGTACATCAGGTCGCGCCCGCGGAACGAGAACTCGTAGGCGACCGAGGGGCACACGCACGCCAGTGTCCCGGCGAAGGGTGCCGAGTACGTCATGTGGGCGTGCCCGCTCACCACGGCGAGCACGTTGCGGTGACGCGACACCACCGACTCGAGCCCGTCGATCGACGCATCGTCGAGTCGCACACCCGACAACGCCGGCCCGCCGAGTGCGACGCACGGATGGTGCATCGCCACCAACGTGGGCTCACCCATCGCCAACTGGGAGTCGAGCCACGCCAATTGATCATCATCGAGCGCACCATCGCCCCGGCCCTCGCGCGAGGAGTCGAGCACGACGAGTCGCGACCCGTCGACGTCGGTGACATGGTCGAGCCGGCCGTTGCGACCCTCGGGGCCGAACATGGCGCGGATCTTCCGGGACTCGTCGTGGTTGCCCGCGCACAGCAACACCGGCACACCGCATGCCTCGAGCACACGACGCACCCCCTCGTACTCGGCGTCGGTGCCAGCACGCGCCGCGAGATCACCCGTGATCACGATCCGCGATGCGCGGCCAGATGCGTGCGCGATCGCGCGCGAGAGGTTGCCGACCGGATCGGAGCGCTCGAAGAGGACATCATCGGGACCCACGATGTGCGGATCGGAGACCTGGGCAACGACGGTGCGCGGCATGGTCGAGACACTAGGCAGACCGGACACGGCGCCGCGCGGGCGTCAGGTGCCGGTTCTGTGCCCGCACACGACGGAGCCCGGGCCTCTCGGCCCGGGCTCTCGTTCGTTCGCTCGGGTGCGCCGGGGCGCCCGGGCTCAGATGCCGATGCGCTGTGCGAGCAGTTCGCGGTGGTAGGTCGGGTCGCCGAAGATCAGCTCGCTCGACTTGGCACGCTTGAAGTACAGGTGCGCCGGGTGCTCCCAGGTGAATCCGATTCCACCGTGGATCTGGATGTTCTCCGCGGCGGCGTGGAAGTACGCCTCGCTGCAGTAGGCCTTGGCGAGCGAGGCCACCGACGCCAACTCCTCGTTGTCCTCGGCCGCGCACCACATGCCGTAGTAGGCGGCGGACTTCGCCGACTCCACCTCGAGCAGCATGTCGGCGCACTTGTGCTTGATCGCCTGGAACGAACCGATCGGGCGTCCGAACTGGATGCGGTCCTTCGCGTACTGCACCGCCATCTCGAGCACCTTCTGGGCGCCGCCCACCTGCTCGGCCGCCAGTGCCACCGCCGCGAGGTCCATCACCTTGGAGAGCACGTTCCAGCCGTCGCCCTCCTTGCCGATGAGTGTGGCAGGGGTGTTCGAGAACTCGAGCTTGGCCTGCTTGCGGGTCTGGTCCATGGTCGACAGTGCGGTGCGGGTCAGTCCCGCCGCGCCACCCTCGACGGTGAAGAGGCTCACACCCTTGCCGGTGCGGGCCGCCACGATGATGAGGTCGGCGATGTGGCCGTCGATCACGAAGCTCTTCGTGCCCGAGATCGTGAAGTTGCTCCCCGATCCCTTCGCCTCGACCGTGATTCCGGCCTCGTCCCAACGGCCCGAGGGCTCGGTGGTGGCGATGGTGGCGATGGTGGTGCCGGCGGCGATGCCGGGCAGGTGCGCCTTCTTGGCCGCGTCGTCACCGGACTGGAGCAGCGTGTTCGCCGCGAGCACGACCGTGGAGAAGAACGGTGCGCACAGCAGTGCGCGACCCATCTCCTCGAGCACGACGCCGAGTTCGATGAAGCTGAAGCCCTGACCATCGAATTCCTCGGGGATCGCGAGGCTCTGCAGGCCCAACTGGTTGGCCATCTGCTCCCAGACGGCCTTGTCGTAGCCCTTCTCCGTCTCCATCTGCTCGCGCACTGCTTCCTCGGACGACTTGTTCTCGAGGAATGACCGCACGGACTTGCGGAGTTCTTCCTGTTCTTCACTGAATGCAAAATTCATGCTCCGAGTCTGACCCACTGTCGGCAGCCGCCTCAAGTCCGGGTGTGTACGCAGGTGTACACACTTCTCTGAAATGTCGCTAACCTCGTCGCCGTGGCACGTGTGGGGATCAGAGAGTTCCGGGCGAATCTGGCGGTCTTCCTGCGCCGGGCCCAGGCGGGTGAGCGGGTCGTGCTGACCGTCGACGGCGCCCCCGTGGCAGCAGTGGGTCCGGTCGCCGCCGATCCCCTCGCCCTCACACTGGCTGATCTCGCCGCCCGCGGGGCGCTGGTTCCTCCCCGGCGACGCGGCGACTTCGTCCCACCCGAGCCGATCGCACTGTGGTCGGGCACGCGTGTCGATCGCGCCGTGAACCAGATCCGCTCATGACCGTTCTCCTCGATGCGACCGCGTTGCTCGCCCTCCACGTGGAGGGAGCCGGTCGCGCGGTGGTCACCGACGCACTCGAGTCCGACACCGACTGGGCCGCATGTGCCGTCGCATTGACCGAAGCGATCGCGGCCGCCTCGCGCCTCACCGATGAACCGGTGCTCGCGCGACTCCTCGAGGATGCGGTGCGACACACCTGGGACTTCCTCCATGTCGTGCCACTCGACCAACACCTCCTCGACGACGCGGCGGCATTGTGCACCGAGCAACCCGTCGGCGTCTCGACCGCCCTGCACCTCGCGGCGGCGCGCCGGCTCCCCGCGCCGGTCCGGTTCGTGACATTCGATGCCGCCCAGATTCCGGTCGCGCTCTCGCTCGGCTTCGAGGTCGTCTCGGCCTGACACGGCGATGGTCCTGTCTGCCCGGGCAGGACCGATGGGGGTGTGGGATGCTGTGGGCATGGGCGCCACGCTCGGCACGCTCCACTATTTCGACCACAATCTCGAGGTTCACCGGGTCGTCGTCGGCCCTTATGCGAACAACGTCTTCGTCGTGCGGTGCAAGCACACCGGCGATGCCGTCCTCATCGATGCGGCGAACGAGCACGAACGACTGCTCGATCTCTGCCGTGCACTCGGGGTGCGCAGGGTGCTCGAGACACACGGCCACTTCGACCACATCCAGGCGATCCCGGCCATGCGCGAGGCCGGGTACGAGGTGGCCGTGACACCGGCAGATGCCGGCATGCTCGGTGATCTCGGGTACGACGTCTTCATCGACGATGCCCAGGTGATCGAGGTGGGCCGGTTGCGCCTCCACGCGATCCACAATCCGGGGCACACTCCCGGGTCGGTCTCGTTCAAGGTCGAGGACGCACCACTTCTCTTCACCGGCGACACCCTCTTCCCCGGGGGTCCGGGGGCCACGCACTTCCCGGGCAGCGACTTTGCGACCATCATCGACTCGATCGACTCGCGCCTCTTCACCTTCCCCGGCAACACCGTGGTGCTCCCCGGTCACGGCGCCGACACCACGATCTCGATGGAGAGACCGCACCTCGACGACTGGATCGCCCGTGGCTGGTGAGGGCGCGCGACAAGGTGGCATGGCCCCGTCGTCCTCGACGCTGCCCACGGTCCGCGACAATCCCTGGGTCGCCCCCGACGGGCGTGCCCTGCCCGAGGTGCGCGCCGACCTGCGGCGCATCCCGTCACTGCTCAATGCATGGAGTGTCGTCTGGTTGTACGGACAGACGATCCTGCTCTTCGTCGCCGCGGCGCGGATCGACCACCCAATCGCATGGATCGCGGTGTTCCTCCTCATGGGTCGCACGCACGCCCAGTTCGCCTCGCTCATGCACGAGGCCGCGCATCGTCTTCTGTTCACACACAAGGGAGCCAACGACGTCGTGGGCAACTGGCTGCTCGGCTACCCGGTGATGACATCGACACCGGCGTACCGGCGCGTGCACATGGCGCACCACCGCGAGGAATTCGGGCCCGACGAACCCGACATCGCCCTCTATGCCAACTATCCGATCGCGCCGTCGAGCCTGCGACGAAAGCTCGTGCGCGACCTCACCGGCCGGACCGGAGCGAGACTCTTTGCGAACCAGATGCGCGGGTTCTCCTCGACCGATGCCCGAGTGCGGCGCACCCTCTGGAAGATGGTGTTCGTGCAGGCGGCGGTCGCGGCGGCTTTCTCCCTCCTCGGTGGATGGTGGATGTACCCCGTGATGTGGGTGCTGCCGCACTTCACCCTGTGGCGCGTGATCAACCGGTTGCGCTCGATCGCCGAGCACGGCGGATTGCGTGCCGACCGTGACCGTCGCGTCGCGACCCATTCGGTCACCCAGCATCCCCTCGCGCGCTTCTATCTCGTGCCGTACAAGATCGGCTACCACCTCGCGCACCATGTCGACGCGGGTGTCCCGTTCCGGAACCTTCCCCGCTACCACCGCATGCTCCGCGAGTCGGGGTACGTCGACGACACGTCGGAGTACCCGTCGTACCGGGCCATCTGGCGGGCACTCGCCGCTGGCCCCGAACCCGCCACGGCCGCCACCGCCTGAGTGGGCGTGCCCGAATTAGCACTACGGGCGTAGGACTAATCCCCGATACCCCCGTAGGCTCGTGCCCGTGAGCGATCTGTTCCGCATCGAGAACCTCCACGCACGCCCCGTCGCAGACGACGATGCAGACTCCCCCTCCGAGATCCTCCGGGGAGTCGATCTGGTCATCGCGCCCGGAGAAGTGCACGCGATCATGGGACCGAACGGCTGCGGCAAGTCGACGCTGGCGAGCACCCTGCTCGCCTCCCCCGAGTACGAGGTGACCGAGGGGCGCATGCTCTTCAAGGACGAGGACATCACCGACTGGTCCACTGATGTGCGCGCCAAGGCGGGCATGTTCCTCGCCTTCCAGTACCCCCAGGAGATCGCCGGCGTCTCGGTGATCCAGTTCCTCCGTCAGGCATTGTCGGCGCGAAAGGGCATCGACCTGTCGGTGCTCGAGTTGCGACTGGCCGCGATGGACTGGATGAAGCGCCTCGGCATGGATTCATCCTTCGTCGACCGCTACCTGAACGAGGGTTTCTCGGGCGGCGAGAAGAAGCGCAACGAGATCATGCAGATGGCCATCCTCGAGCCCGAGTTCGCGGTGCTCGACGAGACCGACTCCGGACTCGACATCGACGCCCTGCGGATCGTGGCCAAGGGGATCCGCGAGGTCCGCACCGATCGTCCCTCGCTCGGGATCCTCCTCATCACTCACTACCAACGCCTTCTGGACGAGCTCCAGCCCGACCACGTGCACATCATGGTCGACGGTCGGATCGTGCGCAGCGGCGGCATGGAAGTGGCGGCCGAGCTCGAGAAGAACGGCTACGAGGCCTACAGGGGCTGACCGGTGGCACTGAACCTCGCTTCGGTCCGCGAGGACTTCCCCGTTCTCGCGGAGTTGATCGACGGAAAACCCCTCGTCTATCTCGACTCGGCGAACACCTCTCAGAAGCCGCGCGCGGTGATCGAGGCGATGTCGTGCTTCCTCGAGCACTCCTACGGCCCCACCAACCGCAGCGCGTACCGGCTCGCCGCGGCCGCCACCGATGCCTACGAGGGCGCACGGGCAAAGGTCGCCCGTTTCGTGAACGCGGCCAAGCCCCACGAGATCGTCTTCACCAAGAACGCCACCGAGTCGCTGAACCTCGTGGCGCGCGCGTGGGGTTCGGCGAACCTCTCGGCCGGCGATGCGATCGTGCTCACCCACATGGAGCACCACGCCAACATCGTGCCCTGGCAGATGATGGCCGCCGAGCGCGGATTCGAGATCCGCTGGGTTCCCCTCACCGCCGACGGACTGCTCGATCTCGGCGACCTCGACCGACTCCTCGACGGCGCCAAGGCCTTCTCGTTCACCGCCATGTCGAACGTGCTCGGCACGATCAACCCGGTGCGCCAACTGTGCGCGGCCGCGCACGCTCACGGGGCCGTCGCCATCGTCGACGGATGCCAGTCGGTGCCCCACATGCCCACCGACGTGCGCGAGTGGGACGCGGACTTCGTCGCCTTCTCGTCCCACAAGATGGTCGGCCCCTCGGGGATCGGCCTGTTGTGGGGGCGCGAGAGTCTGCTCGACTCGATGCCCCCGTTCCTCGGCGGCGGCAACATGATCTCGGATGTGCGACTCGACGGATTCGAGTGCGACGACCTGCCGGCCAAGTTCGAGGCGGGCACGCAGCCCATCGTCGAGGCCGTCGGTCTGGCGGCCGCGGTCGACTATCTCTCGGCGCTCGGCATGGACAACGTGCGTGCCCACGAGGCCGCGCTCACCGTCGAGGCGCTCGACAAGCTCGAGGGCCGGTTCGGCGACGACATCGTGATCCATGGCTCCCGCGATGCCGCGGTGCGTGGCGCCACCATCAGCTTCGCCTTCCGCGACGTGCACCCCCACGACGTGAGCCAGGTGCTCGACCAGCACAATGTCTGCGTGCGGGCCGGCCACCACTGCGCCAAGCCGCTGATGCGCCTGCTGGGTGCGAACGCCACTGTGCGCGCGAGCTTCTACCTCTACAACACCTCCGGCGAGATCGACGCCCTGTGCGACGCGCTCGGCGAGACGGCCGACTTTTTCTCCCTCTAACCTCGACGGACGACACGAAGGAACATCGATGCCCGGACTCGAAGACCTCTACCGCGAGATCATCCTCGACCACTACAAGAACCCCCGCAACCGCGGCCAACTCGACGCACCCGCGGTCGCGGCCAAGGGCCACAACCCCCTGTGCGGTGACGAGATCGAGGTGTTCGTTCTCGTCGAGGACGGCCGCGTCGCCGACGTGCGCATCGGTGGCCAGGGCTGCTCGATCAGTCAGTCGTCGGCGTCGATGATGTCGGCGGCGATCAAGGGCAAGACTGTCGAGGAGGTGCGCGCATTGGTGTCGCGCTTCCGCCACATGATGTCGATCGAGGAGGAGGGCCCCGCGCCCGACACCACCGTCGCGCTGGGGGACCTCGAGGCCCTGCAGGGAGTCGTCAAGTTCCCGGTGCGCATCAAGTGCGCCGTGCTGGCATGGAACACCCTCACCGAGGCGCTCTCCAACGCCTGAACGGGATCGCACGAGGGTCGTTCACCCGGACTCGCGCGTTCGTTACCCTGACCCGCACCATGAGAACCCCCGCTCGTGCACTCGCCGCCGTCGTGGTGGCTCTCGCCGTCGCGTCCCCGTCCGGGATCGATGCGTCGTCGCGCGATGCGGACCCGTCGGGCCGTGACGCGGGCACCGCCAAGCCCGCCTACAACGGAAGACCCCGTGCGAATGTGCCGATCGCGTACGCCCGCGTGGTGCTCGACGAACAGCTCACCTACGTCTACAACGGCCGCGGACGGCTCGTGGCGACGGTTCCCTCCTCGACGGGGCTGAACGACTGGACGCCCACCGGCACATTCCGGGTCTTCTCGAAGTCGGCACAGACGTACTACACACCCAATCCCTCGGAGCGGATGAAGTGGATGGTGCGCTTCACGAAGGGCCGCAGCGGGGGCAACATCGGCTTCCACGGGATCCCCTACACCGTGGTCGACGGCCGCGAGGTCCCCTTCCTCACTCCACTGGGCGAGGAGCCCTCGTCGCACGGGTGCATCCGGCTCGCGGTGACCGATGCCAAGTGGCTGTTCGAGAACATGCAAGTCGGGGCCACCGTCTGGGTGGTGCGCTCGCGGGGCTGACAACCTCCCGGGTGGCGATGTAGTTTCTCGGCAACCCGCTCGCCACCGTGGCCGCGGGCCAGGAGACACGACCGCCATGGCGACACGAGCAACCTTCAAGTCCTTCCAGGAGTCGACCAAGGAGGAGTGGGCCGAGATCATGGTCTGCTTGCAGGAAACCCAGTCGATGGTCGCCGACCGCGTCCTCGAACAGCTCCGCTACCTCGAGGCCGACCAGGGCGGGTTCCCGGTGAACCGTCTCGAGCATTGCCTGCAGACCGCGACGCGCGCCGAGCGAGACGGTCGCGACGACGAATACGTGCTCTGTGCGCTCATCCACGACATCGGTGACAACCTCGCGCCGTTCAACCACCCCGACATCGCCGCCGGCATCCTCAAGCCCTTCGTGTCGGAGAAGAACTGGTGGATGACCAAGCACCACGGGATCTTCCAGGGTTACTACTTCTGGCACCACATCGGCCTCGACCGTGACACTCGCGAGCAGTTCCGTGACTCCCCGTGGTTCGGCCACACCGAGGAGTTCTGCGCACTGTACGACTCGCCGGCCTTCGACACCGAGTACCAGAGCTTCGATCTCGCACACTTCGAGCCGCTGATCCGCGACGCATTCCGACCCAAGCCCCGCTGACGCGGTTCCCCGCGAACCGGCCCGGGTGTGAACACGCTGTCTTCGTCGTTCCCGCCGACCGCCGGGTCTAGGTTGCGGACATGAAAGTCACCCTCCTCGGCACCGGCTCACCCCTGCCCAGCGCCACCTGTGCCGGGCCGTCCACGCTGGTGCAGGCCGACGGGCAGAACATCCTCGTCGACGCCGGGCGCGCGGTCGTCATGCGTCTGGCCGGCGCGATGTGCCCCCCGCCGCTCGTGAGCGCGGTGCTGCTCACCCACCTCCACTCGGACCACATCTGCGACCTGAACGATGTGGTGACCACGCGCTGGGTGGCCTCCCCGGCGGCCACACCGCTCGACATCTGGGGACCAGTCGGCACGAGGGCGATGGTCGAGGGGATGATCGCGATGCTCGCGGCCGATGTCTCGTACCGGCTCGACCACCACGATGATCTGCGGGCCGGCATCGGCATGGCGGTCAACGTCGTCGAGGTGGAGCCGGGTGACTCGTTCCAGATCGGCGAGGTGTCGGTCTCGGTGCATCGCACCGACCACCGCCCGGTCGCACCCACGATCGGGTTCCGCATCGACGCCGGCGGGAAATCGGCGGCACTCGCGGGTGACACCATCCCCTGCCCCGAACTCGACGAGATGTGCCGGTGCGCCGATCTCTATGTCCAGACGGTCGTGCGCGAGGATCTCGTGCGCACGTTCGCTCCTCTCGTGCCGTCAGGTGAGCGGTTCCTCGACATCCTCGACTACCACTCGACGGTGCAACAGGCCGCCCAGACCGCCTCACGCGCCGGGGTGGGCACCCTCGTTCTCACGCACTACGTGCCGGCGATCCAACCCGGCGGTGAGGACGAATGGCGGGCACTGGCGGCCGAGCACTTCTCGGGCCCGATCATCGTCGGCCCCGATCTCACCTCCGTCGAGGCCTGAGCAGATCACGCGTCGCGTGGTGCTTCATCCCCTTGGGGGCACGGCGCGATGTGATCAACCACACCCCGACCATCGCCGCAGCGAACCCCGCGAGCGACAACACGCCGAGTCGCTCGTCGAACAGGACCGAGGCCTCGATCGCACTCAATGCGGGTGTGAGGAAGAACAGACTGCTGACCGACGACGCCGCCTGGCGCTTCAACAACCAGAGCATCGTGAGGATCGCAGCGACCGAGAGGACCCCGACCGCCCACGCCAGACTCGCGACCGATCGCGCCGTCACGGCGAAGTCGAGTCGCTCCACGGCCAGTGCGGGCACGCCCAGCACGACAGTGGTTGCCACGTATTGCCATGCGGTTCCACCCAGGAGCGGGACGTCGCCTCCCGTGCGGCGCTGCCAGAGCGTGCCGGCCGCCA
Organism: Actinomycetota bacterium; assembly: GCA_046091605.1. Lineage (GTDB taxonomy): Bacteria > Actinomycetota > Acidimicrobiia > Acidimicrobiales > Ilumatobacteraceae > UBA2093. The sequence continues at coordinate 54,147 of JBJTCB010000003.1, forward strand.
TCCCGATCACCGCGATCGCCATCGCCACGAGCGCCCCCGCACGAACGTCATCACCGGCGATTCCACGTTCGGCGACCACCGCGACCACACCGGCGGCACCGAGTGCGATCCCCACCGAGCGGCGCGCACCGATCCGCTCACCCAACCACATGCGCGCACCCACCGTCGTGACCACCGGGTGGAGCGCGGCGATCAGTGCGCTCACGCCCGAGGCAAGACCGAGGTCGATCGCGATGAACACCCCGCCCAGGTACATCGCGTGCAGTCCGAGCCCGGCCGTCATCTGGCCACCGACCTGTGCCCGCGAGAGCCTCGACTCACCCGTCAACCGGGCGAGCCCGAAGAGCAACAGCGCAGCGATCGCGGTGCGCAGGGCGAGGAATGTCAGGGGTCCCGCGTCGCGGGTGCCGTAGCGGGCCACGATGAACCCCGTGCTCCAGAGCACCACGAAGAGCCCCGGAGCCAGCCTGCGCACCCGATGATCGTAGGCAGGAGCGGCGTCGCTACTGTGGCTCGTGATGGACACCAAGACACTTCTCGACTCGGCCTGCCCCCTCATCGGAGAACTCGGCTCGGCCTTCTACTTCATTCCCGAGACCGGCGCTGTCGGCAAGGAACTCGGCCTCGGTGGCATGGAGTTCTACGTGCTGGGTCGCGGCGGCTCGATGGGCGACTGCGACGGACGCGCCATCGCCGCTGCGTTCGGCTATTTCAACCCGGACTTCCTCACCAAGGTGTGGGGCGATGCCGCAGCCAAGTGCCCGCCCCGCAAGGCGGGCTCGGCGCACCTCGAGTGCGCCGCGAACCTCGGTCGCGCCAAGTTCGGTTCCCTGGCCGGGCTCGACGGACTCGTCGCCGCGCTCGACAAGGTGAGGACGGCCGTCGACCCCGACGGACTCGGTCTCTATGCGGCGATGGCGACAGAGCCCCTCGCCTCGGATGCTCCCGGCCGTGCGATGCAGTTGATCGCCCTCCTTCGCGAGTTCCGCGGCAGCGCCCACCTCGTCGCGCTGCGCACGGTGGGCCTCGCCTCGCCGGTGGCGCACGCCGCCAAGCGTCCCGACATGTGGAACCTCTTCGGCCACCCCGAGGAGTCCAAGCCCGAGATCACCGCCGAGGTCACTGCCAAACTCGCCGAGGCCGAGGCCATCACCGATCGGATCGTCGAGCCGGCCTACGCCGTGCTCACCGACGCCGAGCGCGATGTGCTCGTGGCGGGGATGCGCGCCGTCAAGGACGCCCACAAGGCCGGGTGAGCGAGCCGGTCCGACGGACCGGCCGGACACATCGGCGACCTCAGTCGGCGGCGAGGTTCGCGGCGATCTTTTCGAACGCACTCGCGATCGCGCGGATCTCGGTCGCACTCAAGTGGTCGATCATCAGCCGCCGCACGCTGCGCAGGTGGTGCGGCGCGGCCTTCTTGAGGAGGGCCAGACCCTTCGGGGTGAGACGCGCGTGCGCGACGCGGCGGTCCTGGGTCGACTGCTCACGGACCACCAGTTTCTTGCGCACCACACCCTCCATGCGCCGCGTCAGGCCGCTGCGCGTCAGGCGCAACGTGTCTGCCAGGTCGCACAGCCGCAGCTTCCCGCCCGGTGCCTCCGAGAGCATCGCGAGAAGCTGGTAGTCGCCGCGATCGAGACCGAAGGGCTCGAGGTCGCGCTCGATGGCCCGCAACAGATCACCACTCGTCTCGATGTAGAGACGCCATGCGGCCATCTCGTCGGGGTCGAGCCACTTCACTGCCACCGCGCCAGCATAACGGCGCCGACCGAGATGGTTGCGCGCGCAAGCAATTCCGTAGATGGTTGCGCGCGCAACCAAATCCACCCCACCGGGGTCTCAATCGGCGACCCGCAGTTGCCGAGCTGGATCACCTCCCGCGGCCCTCGGACACCTCTCGCATCTGCGTCGACGACCACTGTTGTGGCTGGCGATACTCGAATTCCCCGCGTTGCTCGCCACCATCGCGCTGCTCGAGGTGTTCGTCATCGAGTGAGCCGGTCTGCTCAACTCCCCGTCCAGGCCTCCAGGATGGCGAGGTCGCGGGTGGCGTACCGGAGGTGTTCGAACTCCTCCTCGAACACCGCATAGAAGCACTCGGCGCCCGGCATCGTCCCATTCTCGAGGATCTCCACCTCGGCGGGAATCGATGCGGGATCGAACGTCTCCAGAATCTCACTGACTCTCTGCGATCGGGCGCGGTACTCCCCGATCACGGCTCCGGGGTCTGGGTCGGCATCACGATCCACGACCGGCCACGGGTAATCGCGCGACCCGGTGTTCGACAGCCCCATCGACGAGAACCGGGTCGCACCGGCGAGCGGGCCGAAGAGCCACTTGTCGGTGACGAACACCAGATGGCGAAGTGTGTCGCGGAACGACCACTCGCCTCCGACGGAGACCCGCATGGTGTCGTCTCCCAATCGGTGCGCCCGCTCGATCGCTGCATCCCATGCCGATGTGAGTGCGACCCATGCCGCCCTGTGACCGTCGCCATCGGTGGGGCGCAGCATTCCCCGCAGCGGCCACCACGGGTCGCCTGCATTCACCACCGCGGTCACGTCGACGCCGTTCACCACCAGGTGCTCTACGAAGCCGTCGACGGAGACGTTGCGCAACCAGACCCTCGTCATGGTCGCATCGGTGAAGTTCACGTCCTCGAAGTTGGCCCCGGCGAAGTTGACGCCCCACACCGTGGCACCACCGAAGTCCTCTCCCTCGATGCTGCGGTGCGAATCCCCCGGCTCGCTCATCGGCTCCGCCTCCCGGACCGGGTGAGGAGCAGTGCCGAGCCATCCGAGACGCGTCGTGTGCGCAGACCGAGGGTCCTTGTGGCCACGTGGGAGACCAATGCCGATGCGACCCCGGCGAGAGCCGCGGCACGACTGTCCCACACCGCAGTTCCCGCATAGACCAATGCGGCCACGAGCGCCACGAGCGCGAGCGGTGCACTCGCGAGCAAGATCCGCGGCACCTCGTTCTTCAGCACCGCGAGCAACACCCCGCCGCCCACGGCCGAGACCACCCCGACGAAGATGCCGGCGATGATCGGCAGATCGGCTCGCAGCGCGTACGCCACGCCCGCCACCGAGAACAACCCGAGCGCGAGGGCCTCGAGCACCTCGACGAGGAGGGTCACCCTCGCGATGTCCTCACCGACTGCGAGCGCCAACAGAATCGCCCCCAGCACCGTCGCGAGATACCAGGGCGTGCGGAGACTCTCGACGGGCAGGTTGCCGACCAACAGGTCCCGGATGAACCCGCCGCCGAGACCCATCAGGAGCCCGAACGTCGCCATACCGACGATGTCCCAGTGGTGATCGTCGTCGATCGAGGCCTGCAGTGCCCCGACGAGTGCGTTCACGCCCACGGTGACGAGAGCGAGCCACAGGGGCATCTCATTGGCGAGATCAGGCAGAACATCCATGCCGCCGACACCGTAGTTCTCGCCCGCGTCGCGGTGTCGGAGATGACCGCGCGGGCGACCACTGGGTCGACGCGCCGGACACTCTCAGTTGCCGCGTGTGTCCCCGTGGACGTCGCGACCCTCGAGATCGGCGACACGGGAAGGGACTCCTGCAGAGGCATCGACGTTGTCGATCGGTGCGCCGAACACCGTCACGATCGGCACCTGGCCCGACCAGAAGGGTTGGTCTGCATCCTCGGCCTCGTTCACGGCGGGTCCTGTGCGCACCTTCGCCGACACCTCGTCGAGGAGCAATGCGATGACTCTCGTCGCGCGCAGTTCCGCGGCCGAGGGCGGACGCGTGGTGTCCCATGTCCCGACGATGTGCTCGGTGATCGTGCGCAGGGCCGCCACGTGCTCGCTCTCATCGGTGACCACCCGCGCCCGTCCCCTCACCACCACGCTGCGGTAGTTCATCGAGTGGTTGAACGACGTCTTGGCGAACACCAGGCCGTCGACGATCGTGACGGTTGCACACACCTCGGCATCGCCACCGGCGCGCAGCACCGAGTTCGCGAGGGCACCGTGGAGATACATCGTGTCCCCCGCCATGCCGTAGACCATCGGCAACACGAGCGGGCCGTCGTCGGTGACGACCGCGACATGGGCCACGATCCCGTCGGCGAGGATCCCGTGGATGTCGGCGGGGTCGTAGGTCGCCCGCTTCGCACCGCGGCGCACCGTGGTGCGCGGGCTGTGGGGCGCGTGGTCACCAGCGGGCATCACCAGAATGTAGGCGAGCGCTCGCCGCCCATCAGGGTGGGATTCGGGTCAGAAGCCGGCGCGTGCGCGCCGAGCGACGCTGCGCACGAGCGCGCGTCGGTCAGCGACCTTGCCGATCTTGCCCTCGAGAGGGCTGTCGATCAGCAACGAGGCGAGACCGTGCGCCACGGACCACATCGTGGTCGCGAGAATCCGCACGTCGTCCACGGTGCCCTTGCCATCCACGATCGAGTCGACCACATCGACCAGCGTCTGGAAGGCGGCGTCAGCGACGGTCTGCAACTCCTCGGAGTCGGACATCCCGCACAGGTCCGACCGGAACATCACACGGAAGTGGCCGGTGTTGGCGAGGGCGAAGGCGACGTAGCGCTCGCACAGTCTCACTGCCGAGTCACCGTCCTCGCCCTTGCGGGGCGGTGCAACCATCTCGGCGATGAACTTCTGGAATCCCTCGATCGCGATCGCGGCGAACACAGCATTGCGATCCCCGAAGTGGTGATAGGGCGCCTGATGGCTCACCCCCGCATCGGCAGCGATCTGGCGCAACGAGAGGCCATCTGGTCCGTGCTCGGCGATGTGGTCGACCGCCGCCTCGAGGACACGATCGCGGAGGGCCTTGACCATGACTTGACACTATCAAGTTCCCGGACTAGACACTGTCAACATGACCGCGGTCACGACCATGGCCCATCCCGATCCCGCCGTCCACCGGCGCCGCTGGTGGATCCTGGCGATCCTGTGCCTGTCGGTGTTCCTGGCGGTGGTCGACAACCTGATCATCAACGTGACGATCCCCACGCTCGCGAGGGAACTGGGCGCGACCACGAGTGGTCTCCAGTGGATCGTCGATGCCTACGCGCTGGTCTTTGCCGGCCTGCTGCTCGCCTGCGGCGGTCTCGGTGACAGGTTCGGCCGCCTGAAGACGATGCAGATCGGGCTGTTCCTGTTCGGCGCGTTCTCGGCATGGGCAGCCTTCACCGACTCGACCGGTGAGCTGATCGTCGCGCGCGGACTGCTCGGGATCGGAGCAGCACTGATCTTCCCCGCCACACTCGCGATCCTCATCGACGTCTTCCGCGACCCGACCGAGCGGGCCAAGGCGATCGGAGTCTGGTCGGCGGTCTCGGGCGCGGCCGTCGCATTCGGCCCGGTCACGGGTGGCTTCCTGCTCGAACACTTCTGGGGGGGAGCGGTGTTCCTCATCAACATCCCGATCGTGGCGGTCGCTCTGGTGCTGCAGTGGCGGTTCGTGCCCGAATCGAGGGACCCCAACGCCGAGCGCCTCGACATCCCCGGGTTCCTGCTGTCGATCTCGTTCGTCTCCCTGCTCGTCTACACCATCATCGAAGGCCCACATCGAGGTTGGACGAACGGGGAGACCCTCCTCGGTTTCGCGGGCACCGTCATTCTCGGGGCTGGATTCACCGTGCGCGAGCGGAGCACTCCGCACCCACTCCTGAATGTGCGCGTCTTCCGCGACATGCGCGTCACGGCGGCGACCTCGTCGATCATGATCGCGTTCTTCTCGCTGTTCGGATTCACGTTCCTCGTGACGCAGTACTTCCAGTTCGTGCGCGGGTACGACCCGCTCGAATCGGGCCTGCGCACTGTCCCGTTCGCGATCGGCGCGGGAGTGACCGCCCCTATCGCCGCCCGCCTGGCACTGCGGTACGGACCCAAGCGCGTGGTGCCCGTGGGACTGTTGTGCATGGGCACCGCCCAGATCTGGGCGGGGACCTTCTCGGTCGATTCGGCCTACTTCGGGCCGGTCGTGGGAAGCATGATGTTGATGGCGAGCGGTTTGTCGCTCGTGACGAGCCCCTCGTCGGAATCGGTGATGGGCGCACTCCCCCGCGAGATGGCCGGCGTCGGATCGGCGATCAACGACACCAGCCGCGAGATCGGTGGCACACTCGGTGTCGCGATCATCGGCAGCATCTTTGCCACCACGTACGGACCGCGCATCGTCGAGTTGCTCACTCCGTTGAGCCTCCCCTCCGCGGCCGTCTCGGCCGCGGAGGAATCGGTGGGTGCCGCATTCGCCGTGGCGGACCAGATCGGCGACCCAGCCGCCGCCGGAGCAATCCGGGAGATCGCCGGCGCCTCGTTCCTCGATGGATTCCAGGCGGCCTGCACCACCGTCGGTGCGGTGGCCATCATCGGCTCGTTGCTCGCTCTGCGATTCCTCCCCGCCCGCACCCGAGCGCTCACCCCCGCCTGAGGCGCCACCTCGCACGCAGCGCATCCGACCTTCTCGCCCGAACACCCACGAACCGCCAATTCACCTCACCACCAGAAGGAGATCACCATGGCTCGTCACGTCATTCTCGGAGCCGGCCCCGTTGCCCGGGCCATCACCGCCTCGGCGCTCTCTCGCGGCATCGACGTCGAGGTCGTGAGCAGGAGTGGAACCGAGATTCCCGGAGCCCGCGCCGTCGCTCTCGACGCCCGCGACACCGACGCTCTCACTGCGACTCTCCGCGGTGCCGCAGCGGTGTACCAGTCGTCCCAGCCCGAGTACCACCGGTGGCCCGAGGAGTTCCCCGCTCTGCAGGACAGCATCGTGCGCGCCGTGCGCGGCACCGATGCTGTGCTCGCAGTCGTCGAGAACCTCTATGGGTACGGGCACGTGGCCGCGCCCCTCACTGAGAACCTCCCCCTCGTCGCGACGGGCCGCAAGGGCAAGGTGCGCGGAGACATGTGGCGCTCACTCGAGGCCGAGCACACCGCCGGTCGCATCAAGGTCACGGCCGGGCGGGCCTCGGACTTCTTCGGGCCGCACGCGGCGAAATCGGCAGTCGGTGACCGCTTCTTCCCGCCGATCTTGAAGGGCAAGAAGGCCGAGATGTTCGGCAACCCCGATGCCCTGCACGCCTACACCTACGTCGTCGACTTCGGTGAGGCACTCGTGCGGCTCGCCCTCGACGACCGTTCTCTCGGCCGCGCCTGGCATGTTCCGAACGCACCCGCCGTGTCGACGAACACGCTCCTTGCGATGGCAGCCTCGGCTGCCGGTGTGGAGCCGAAGTCGGTCGTGCGCAGCCGCTTCCAGCTCCGCCTGGCGGGACTGTTCATTCCGCCCGCCAAGGAGTCGATCGAGATGCTGTACGAGTTCGAGGAGGACTTCCTCGTCGACCACTCGGCCTATGCGGCGGTGTTCGGCGACCACGCCACCCCGCTGCCCCAGTCGATCGCCGAGACCGTGGAGTGGTGGCGTCACCACGCCTGATCGGGCTCAGTACCGGGGCACCTCTGCCCCGACATCCCACAGATGGTGCACGGGATCGTGCAGCAGATAACGCGCCATCGAGGCGATGGTGAACACCGACCCGTCGCTGCGGAATCCGCGTCGGTCCCATGCGTCGTCACCGACCGATCCATACCGTGACGCAAGATCTTCTGCCGCACCCATGACTTCTCCCGCCACCGTTGCGGGATGCTGGAGGTCGTAGCGGTCCTCGATCGCGGTGCGATCCTGGTCCCAGTTCTCAAAGTGCGGGTCGTCCTCGTGGAGCATCGCCGCGAGACGGCCATCGAATCTCAGGAACACGTCGCGCACATGGCACCCGTACTCGAGCGCCGACCACACGCCGGGTCGAGGCCGCACCTGCACATCACGACCGGCGAGCACTGCGGCCCACCGCTGACCCAGATCCCTGATGGCTGGCGCCGTGCGATCGGGATCGAAGGCTGCGGCATCGAACCCGCAGTCGTCGCAACGGCGCTCCAACACCCATGTCCAGTTCTTGTCGTCGGGGACGATCTCCTCGGTCACGGAGCGCATCGTAGGAACGATCCCCCATCCGGGCCCACTTGACAGTGTCAATGAACGAGACTAGACACCTTCAGCATGAGCACTGTGTCGGATCGTCCCGAGATCAACCCTTACCTCGTCGGCAACTACGCCCCGGTCAGCGAGGAGGTGACGGCCTTCGACCTCCCGGTGATCGGCGAACTGCCCGAGGAACTGAACGGTCGGTACCTGCGCAACGGACCGAACCCAGTGACCGAGGTTGATGCATCGAGCCACCACTGGTTCGTCGGTGACGGCATGGTCCACGGCATCCGCCTCCGTGGCGGCAAGGCCGAGTGGTACCGCAATCGGTACGTGGGGTGCTCGCGATTGAGCGAGGTTCGCGGCACCGCCGACATCCCCGGGCGCAACTGGAACGACTCGCCCGGTGGTCCGAACACGAACGTCGGCGGTTTCGCCGGAACCACGTGGGCGATGGTCGAGGCGGGTGGATGCCCGGTCGAGTTGACCTACGAACTCGAGACGGTCGGGCGCAACGACTTCTCGGGCACACTCCCCGGTGCGTTCACTGCACACCCCAAGGTCGACCCGGCAACCGGCGAGATGCATGCGATGACATACGCCTGGGCGCAGTGGCTCGACCACGTCCAGTACGTGCGGGTGGGTCGCGACGGCCGCGTCAACCGCACCGTCGACATTCCGCTGCCGGGCATGTCGATGGTGCACGACATCTCGATCACCGATCGCTACATCGTGGTCTACGACCAGCCGGTCCTGGTCAACCTCGACAAGGCCTTCGCCGGCTCGTCATTCCCCTTCGAGTGGAGCGACGACTACGGCAACCGCATCGGACTGATGCCCCGCGAGGGAACTGCCGCCGACATCGTCTGGATCGACGTGCCCGTCGGGTACGTGTTCCATCCGATGAACGCTTACGACACACCCGACGGCAAGGTCGTGCTCGATGTCTGCTTCTACGAGACCATGATGCGCGACGACACCCTCGGCCCGTTCGGCGACTCGCTGCCCCGGCTCGTGCGGTGGGTGGCCGACCCCGTCGCGCGCACGGTCGGCGTCACCGTGATCGACGACCGCGTGAACGAGTTCCCCCGTCACCGGGGGTCCTTGACCGGCAAGAACTACCGCTACGGGTACTGCGCCCAGGTCGACACCGAGTCGATGCACTGGCCCACCGTGAAGCACGACCTCCTGACCGGTGCACGGGAGGAGTTCGACCACGGTCCGGGGCGTGCCGCCGGCGAGCCGGTCTTCGTCGGCCGCCAGGGCTCAACGGACGAAGACGACGGGTGGCTCGTGACCTTCGTGCACGACGGCAACGACGACTCGGCCGAGTTCGCGGTGATCGATGCGCGCGACTTCGCGCGGGGCTACGTGGCCAGGGTCAAGCTCCCCCAGCGCATCCCGTTCGGATTCCACGGCAATTGGGTTCCCGACCGCGCCTAACACTCTGACAATCCGACACCTGAAAGGACCCTCCATCATGTCGAGCGACATCTCACCCGATCGACCTCCAGTGCGCGGTGGTAGATCCTGCAGCCCACACCTCGTCTTACTGCAACAAGGCTAGGTCTACGAACACCCGTAGTTGAGTTATGTGACCAAAGGGAGGCACGTCACTGATGGTTTAGGCAACTCAATCTGGCGTGCTCGAATGGTGAGGGCATTTGTCCACCCAAACTACGGTGTGGCTGTGGCTTGGACTAGGCAGACATTCATCAAGTGGCTGGAAGTTGTCCTCATTCTCGTCTTCATCTATTCATTGCTTCTTGTCTTTGCTGGTAGTACCGCGAGTTCACTTTTCGCTTGGTTCGGTTTTGGTCCACAAGAGTCAATCGACACCGACGCGGTGCGGGATTACTTACGACTCCCCTTCATGGTTCTGGGAGCTGTCATGGCTGGTTGGGCGATTCTCATGATCCAGATTGTTCGCGGACCACTGGAAGAAGGTTCCGTGTGGGCATGGACATTTCTTGTTCAATCGCTTTCACTGTGGTTCATTCTCGACACCGGAATGTCACTCGTGCTTCGATACCCAAGTCATGCCCTCTTCAACATTCCATTCGCAGTTGCGTTGGGGATACCGCTCTACCGATTGAGACCAACGACGTAGGGGTCAGGCGCGCTTCAGGTCGGTGACCACACCACCGGCAACGCGCACGATGTCCGCGGGCGCTGCACCGAAGTTGTCGTTCCATGTTCCTGCTGCAGCCCACACAATGTCATATTGCAACAAGTCCGAGTCAACGAACACACGCAATTGAGTGCTGTGGCCAAAGGGAGGCACGCCACGGCTGGGTTTGGAAACTCAAACGCCCTTGCACTACTCGGCGCCACGTCGCGGGCGAGCAACGAGTTCGCCTCCGCAGTTCGGACAGCGATGCGACATCTCAGACCCGCATGTCGTACAGAACGTGCACTCGAAGCTGCAGATCACTGCATCTCCTGCATCGGCGAGGGTGGTGTTACACCGCTCGCACACGGCTCGCATCTCCAACATGGTGCTAGCCTACCTTCGACCAGAGACCGTCAATGAATCGTTGGTCTTCGTCGAACAGCCAGCATTCGCGTAACTTCTCGTCCTGCACTCGGTACAGCAACACGCGGCGAACACGCCGAGGCGGGTTACCAAGGTCCTCGACCGCAATCAACGCACCGAGTGAGTCGCCGACGAGAACGTCCTCGACAGCAATCAACTTCCTTGAGGTGCGAACCGACGCCTGGCCGAGAGCCGCAAACGCTGCGTCGCGTCCCCGGTGGGTTCCGGCAAGCGGGCTCTCACCCATGTAGTGCAACTCGATGTCGTCGTGATACGAAGCCAAGACCTTCTCAAGATCGGACGCGAGCCACGCATCTGCATAACTACGAAGTACTCGCTGTGTCTCGTCTCTCCCGGCCACAAGTTGATTGTAGGTGTCGCCTGCGACTGCTATTGAGAGCTTCGACGA
>JBJTCB010000004.1:0-21994 GCA_046091605.1 Actinomycetota bacterium
CTCGGGGGAAGCACGAATGCGGTGCTCCATCTCCTCGCGATCGCAGCCGAGGCCGGGGTCGAGCTCTCGCTCGATGACTTCAACCGGATCGCCGAGAAGGTTCCCCACATCGCCGACACCAAGCCCGGCGGCAAGTACCACATGACCGACATCCACCGCATCGGCGGTGTGCCGGTGGTGCTCAAGCACCTGCTCGACGCGGGTCTCGTGCACGGCGACGTGCTCACCTGCACCGGCAAGACGATGGCCGAGAACCTCGCCGAGATCGCGCCGCCAGCTCCCGACGGCGATGTCGTGCACCCGCTGTCCGATCCGATCCACGCCGAGGGTGGCATCAACATCCTCACCGGTTCGCTCGCCCCTCGGGGTGCGGTGGTCAAGGTGGCGGGGCTCACCAAGGACCAGATGCAGTTCGAGGGTCCCGCCCGCGTCTTCGACGGCGAGGACGGTGCGATGGACGCGATCATGACGGGCCGCATCAACCACGGCGACGTGATCGTGATCCGCTACGAGGGCCCGAAGGGCGGACCCGGGATGCGCGAGATGCTCGCGATCACCGGCGCGCTGAAGGGCGCGGGGTTCGGCAGCACAGTGGCGCTGATCACCGACGGCCGGTTCTCCGGCGGCACATGGGGATTCTGCATCGGTCACGTCGCTCCCGAGGCCGTCGACGGTGGCCCCATCGCGTTCCTGCGCGAGGGTGATCGGATCCGCATCGATGTGCCGACGAAGTCGCTCGATGTGCTCGTCGACCCGGCCGAGTTGGAGTCGCGCAAGAAGGGGTGGCAACCGAACCCGCCGCGCTACACGAGTGGCGTGCTCGCCAAGTTCGCACGCCTCGTGCAGGGCGCCGAGCGCGGTGCCATCACCAATCTGAACATCTGACGCACGCGACGCACCGAATGGGCACTCCCGCACCCCGCAGTCACCGGAGCGGGCGATGGTGAACGAGTCGGGGCTGCGTCGCGACGTGCGCGCACTCGTCGCACGATCGTGGGATCCGAACCTGTCGTTGCGGGAATGGCGCACCATCCTCGTGGACTCGGGCTGGGCGATGCCCTCGTGGCCCGAGCAATGGCATGGCCGGGGATTGCCCGCGTGGGCCGACGGGATCGTGCGCGACGAGTTGCGCACGTGCGGCGCGGTGTGGAGCGTGCCGTCGGGGCTCGCCGGCCCGACGATCCTGGAGCAGGGACCCGACGATGTGCGGGAGCGGTTCCTCCGGCCTCTCCTCACCGGTCAAGAGGTGTGGTGCCAGTTGTTCAGCGAGCCGTCGGCCGGCTCGGACCTCGCGGGGCTCACCTCGACCGCCGTTCTCGACGGCGACGAGTGGGTGGTGAACGGCCAGAAGGTGTGGAACACCAGCGCCCACCACGCCGACTTCGGCATGCTGCTGGCCCGGACCGACTGGGATGCCCCCAAACACGAGGGGATCACCTACTTCGCTCTCCCGATGCACCAACCCGGCGTCGAGGTGCGGCCCCTGCGGCAGATGAACTTCCATTCCTCGTTCAACGAGGTCTTCATGACCGATGCGCGCATCCCGCGAGAGTGGGTGGTGGGGTCACCGAACCGCGGTTGGACCGCTGCCCTCGCCACTCTGGCCCATGAGCGCAGCTTCTCCGTTCTGGGTCGCACCGACACCAGGGGAGTGACCGAGGGGCGGGCACTCGAGGAACTGCGAGTCGAGGCCGCCGAATCGGCGAAGGTCTACTCCTGGTATCCCCAGCGTGCGGGTCGGGCAGACCTTGCGATCCCTCACGCCCACGAGGTGGGCCGGGGGGCAGATCCGGTGGTGCGACAGGAGATCGCCCGTCTGGTGTCGCTCCAACGAATCGGTCAGTGGACAGCCGAGCGCGCCACTGCTGCACGCCGCTTGGGGCGTCCTCCCGGACCGGAGGGGTCGATCGGCAAGCTCGCCCTCAGCACCCTGGCCCGCCAGGCGCACCGGGTGCACACGATGCTCGCGGGTGCCCACGGATTGCTCGCGGGGAACGATGATGCCGCGCCGTTCGGGGGGATCGTCGCCGAGATTCTGATCTCGACACCAGCCCAATCCATCGCCGGCGGCACCGACGAGGTGCAGCGCAACATCCTCGGTGAGAAGGCGCTCGGTTTGCCGAAGGAACCGGATGCGTTTCGCGGCGTTGCATACCGCGACGCACGTGCGCGATGACGCTGCGTCACAAACCTTGATACACCCCCCGGTGATGATGCGACCCTCATGCGGAGTGGTCACCTGTGCAGTCTGTGGATTTCAGGACGAAATGTCCCAGAATGTCGTTGCAAGTCGATCGCTGATCTGCTTGACTACGTCACCTCGATGACTGCGACACACCGACCCTCCTCCCCCTTATGTGGAGAGCCGGCGGGCTACAGTGCGGTCGTCAGCGAGATTGCTTGAAGGAGAGCACGTGCACCTTGCGATAGGTCAACGATCCAGAACCATCTGACCGATACCGGCCCTTGAACTCGGCCGGCCAGTTGGACCCGGTTTGTATCGACAACTCACCTATCCACAACACCAAGGAGCACTGCATGTCCTCGCACACGAGCGACCCCATCGGCGACCCGTCGCCGGATCACCTTCACCCCGACCTGGTCGAACTCGACCGTTCGCACGACTCGATCGCCGACGGGTTCTTCGAGATCGATCCCGCGTTGCGCGATGCGAACCGTCACCTCCGCGATGTGTTCGGCCCGTGCGGCCACTCCGAAAACGGCGACTGGGTCCACCTCGACGGCGGCGGCAACGTCGTCATCCACGGCGGACTCGCGGGGCTCCGCCGTCTCGCTGAGCGCTGTCGCATCGTGGCCGCCGACGTCGAGGACGGCGAATGGGAGCGTCGCGACCCGAGCCCGCGTGCCGACACCTTCTGGGTGAGCGGCCAGTACGGATCGACCACGGTCGATCCGGTGTCGCCGCACCTGCCCACCGGGGCGAAGCTCCGCGACAAGGACAACCGCAATCACGGCAACTGGGAGGCCTGATGAACGAGATCACCGAACCGCACCCGTTGTCGGAGGGCTGGACCATCGACGTCACCCATCTGGAGTTGATGCGCGTGCTGACCTTTGCCCGTTCCCGCGTGAAGATCCATGACGACAGCATCGTGTGGGTGAGGCAGAACGGGATCGCATCGCGCCGCTGGCTCGTGGGGGGTGAGCGTTTCTGGATGTGGGTCGACACGACCGGCGGCACCGCCGATCCGGCGGTCCCCGTGGCCATCCCGGTGGCCTTCCTCGACGAAGTGAGCGAGATCGCCGAGGAGTTCGGCACCGCCACCATCTTCCGCAACGCCGACGACGGTCGTTTCACGGCCTACTTCGCCGACGAGCACCTCTGGTGGGACTCGATCGAGGACCATCCGACGGAGTGGATGCACGACGACGAGGCCTGGTTCGAACAGCCCGTCACGGCCGCGGTCGACTTCGCCGCGGTCGAGCGCATCGTCTCTGCCTACAACACGAATCTGGGCGGGATGAGCCACGGGGGTCCCGGGCAGTTGCCCCCCTTCATCACCATGCGCATCGGTGACGGTCGCCTGCACTGGACGACCTCGTGGGCCCGCTTCGGTCTCCCCGATGTCTCCGGGGCGACCTCGGCCGAGACGACGGGGGAGGGAATGGTCGCGTTCTTCCCGGGCGACATGTTCCGTGCGGTCCGTGCATTGCCGACCGTGGGGGAGGTGCGCCTGAAGTGGGAGTCCTCCAACGCCACGGAGGTGTGCCTCTGCGACGAGGACTGGGGCATCGTGTGCGACATCACCGACGAGCTGATCCATCGCGTCCACCGCGACCTGGTGACCGCCTTCGCCCTGCGCGAGTGGGAGCCGTCCTTCGACGACGGACTGCGTCTCGGTCGTCTCGAGTTCCGCGACTCCGATGATCGGATCGCGCTCGCCACCGTCGTCGAGGGCGGCGATGGTCAGCCCGACTGGATCCGGTTGTCGATGCGGGTGGCCACCGTCGAGGGTGATCCCGGCGCGGCCCGCGAGCACGTCAACGCACTGAACGGCAAGTTGGCGGGCGCCAAGGTGATCCAGGACGGCACCGGCGTGTTCGTCTGTGTCGAGTTCGCGGCGCCGGCCGAGTTCACCCAGATCGAGTTGCAGATCGACGAACTGTGCCGCAACGCCGCCGAGTGCGACGGACTGGATCAGTTCTTGCCGCTGTTCTCGCTCCCCACGATCGACGGCTGATCGTCGCGTCGGCGCGCGAGCGCCCGCCACCCGAACATCGTCGCGAACAGGAACAACGCGGCCACGATCACGAACGGGAGCGCCGTGCCGCGTCCGAAGGCGAGGTTGCGCAGTGCCATCCCGACCGCCACGGTGGTGATCCACACGGATGCGGCCGCGGTGGTCGAGAGCGGGTGGCGTCTCGACCCGGGCAGGACCCACCCGAGACCGAGCGCGATCCAGAACGGGACACCGACCGCGAGCATGTCGATGATGGAATCGGCCGACTCGTGGTTGCGCGTGCCGATCGCGACGAGGGCGAGGACGCACGCCGCATCGAGGAGCGGCGCGAGCCGGCGATCCACGACGGGATCAGATCTCGTCGTAGTACTCGCGGCCGAGATGGGTGATCTGGTCCTCGCCCATCATCCAGCGCAGCGTGTTCTTCAGTTTGGTCAACTGGATGAAGAGGTCGTGCTCGGGGTAGAGACCCGGCGCGACCTGGGGGCTCTTGTAATAGAACGAGAGCCACTCCTGGATGCCGCCGAGCCCTGCGCGCTGGGCGAGATCGGAGTAGAGGACCAGGTCGAGGGCGAGCGGTGCGGCCAGGATCGAGTCGCGGCAGAGGAAGTTCACCTTGATCTGCATGTCGTAGCCCATCCATCCGAAGATGTCGATGTTGTCCCACCCCTCCTTGTTGTCGCCGCGCGGGGGGTAGTAGTTGATCTGCACCTTGTGGAATATGTCGCCGTAGAGGTCCGGGTTCTTGGCCGGCTCGAGGATCTCCTCGAGGACGCCGAGCTTGGACTCCTCCTTGGTCTTGAAGTTCTCGGGTGCGTCGAGCACCTCGCCGTCGCGGTTGCCGAGGATGTTGGTGGAGTACCACCCCGACACGCCCAGTTGGCGGGCCTTGACCATCGGTGCGAGCACGGTCTTCATGAGTGTCTGGCCCGTCTTGAAGTCCTTGCCCGAGATCGGGATGTTGTGCGCCGTGGCGTACTCGCGGAGCGCGGGGGTGTCCACGGCCAGGTTCGGTGACCCGTTCGCGAACGGCACACCCTCGAGCAGGGCGGCGTATGCGTAGAGGATCGAGGGCGAGATGGTCTCGTCGTTGGCGTCGATTGCGGCCTCGAGCGACTCGATCGTCTGGTGCGCGGGCCCCGGCTCGATGTAGATCTCGGTGCTCGCGCACCAGATCATCACCACCCGGTCGACCTTCTTCTCGTCGCGGAAGCGGTTGATGTCGGCGCGGATCGCCTCGAGCATCGCCCGCTTCGGGACATCGCCCATCGTGTGCTCGCCGGTGAGGTTGCGCGCGTACTTTCGCTCGAAGGCGGCCTTCATCGGTCGGATCTCGCGGAGGGTGTCCGAGATCGCCTCGACATGGCGGCCCTGCTCGAGCACGCCGGCCCTGGTGGCAGAGACATAGGCGTCGTCGGGGAAGACGTCCCAGGCGCCCCAGACGATGTCCTCGAGGCGGGCCAGGGGCACGAAATCCTTGATCAGGCGCGTGTCGTTGTCGGTGCGCTTGCCGATCCGGATGGTGCCCATCTGGGTCATCGAACCGAACGGCTTGCCGAGTCCGCGCTTGGTGAGCTCGACGCCGGCGATGAGGGTGGTCGCCACGGCCCCGAGACCGACGGTGAGCACGCCCAACTTCCCGTCGGCGGGGGCGATTGAACGGGGTTCAGACATGGCTCACACGCTAGGGCACCATGGGCTCCGTGCCCCGTTTCCCTCAGCCGCGCAACGGCCTGCAGGGGATGAGGGTGCTGTTCACGAGCCCTCCGGAGCGGTTGCCCGAGATCTTGGCGTACTCGGGGTTGGAGATCATCTCGATGAAGGCGTCCTTGCTCGGGTACTCGATGATCGCGGCCATGTCCCAGTCGTCATGCTCGCCGCCGATGAACGTGCAGTGCGGGCGACCCATCCACACCACGCGACCCCCGCGTGCCTCGATCATCTCTGCAACGGCGCGGCCGTAGTCCATGTACTGGCCCTCGCCACCGGAGTCGCCGTCGGCCGTGCCGGCGGTCGGCGTGTCGTTGCTGCGGGTCGGTGCGAACTTCATGAGGTTGAGCATGTGCACCGGCCCCTCCATCGGGGTCGCGAGGAACTCGCGGAACTGGTCTCCGGTCGGCTTCAGATGTCCCATCGTCGGTCGTCTCCCTCGTGGTGGTCTCTCAGGTCGTGCCTGCGATGAAGTCGCAGACGACTCGGGCGAACTCTGGCCCCTTGTCCTCCTGCAGGAAATGACCGCCACCGGTGATCGTGGTGTGCGGTTGACCAGCGGCGCCGGGAACCTCGCGTTGGAAGGTGGGGCCGCCCCCCGCGGTGATCGGGTCGAGATCGGAGAACGCCGTGAGGAACGGTCGTGAGAAGGTGCGTAACACCTCCCATGCCGCACGGTTCGCGATTCCCGAGGGGTCATCGGGCGTCGTCGGTGCGAGCGAGGGAAAGATCCGCGCACCCGCCTTGTACGACTCGTCGGGGAATGGCGCGTCGTACGCGGCGATGATCTCGGGTGGGAGCGGCTTGGTCGCACAACCGCTGCTCACCAACTTGCCGACATCGAAGACCGGCACGGTCTGGGAGAACTTCTGCCACGCCATGAAGGCATCCGACATCGGATGGTCGCCGCGGGGGAGGCCGGTGTTGGCAACGACCACGCGTGCGAAACGCTCGGGGTGAGCAGCGACGAGGCGCAGGCCGATCAAGCCGCCCCAGTCCTGGCACACGAGGGTGAGTCCGCCGAGGTCATTCGTGACGAGCCATTCGCTCATCCATGCCACGTGGCGCTCGTAGGTGTAGTCGGCGGTGGCGGCGGGTTTGTCGCTTCGGCCGAATCCGATCAGATCGGGGAGCACCGCTCGGTGGCCCGATGCAACGAAGATCGGGATCATCGAGCGATACAGGTAGCTCCAGCTGGGCTCGCCGTGCATGCACAGAATCGTTTCGGTCGCACCGGGTGTGTCGATGTCGTAGTGGGCGATCCTCAGGCGATCTCCGGAGCCGTCGGCCGCGTCGATCTCGGTGTAGGAGGGCGTGTGGGCCCATCCGTCGAGGTTCGCGAACCGTTCATCGGGAGTGCGCAGTGCGTGCATCACCGAGAACCTAGGTCACGGGCCATGCGAGCCCGTCTAGTACGGTGCATTCGCATGAGTGATCCCTTCGGAACCGACCCCTTCGAGTCATCCCCCGGGGGGTTCCCGCCGCCCGCCCGGCCATCCACTGTGACCCCGTGTGAGAATGGAGTACGGCTCGGCGCCACACTCCTCGACGCGTTGCTCTTCATCGTCACGTGCGGAATCGGCTGGATGGTCTGGGACATCGTGCTCTGGCAGCAGGCAACATCGCCGGCCAAGAAGATGCTTGGTCTGAGGATCGTCGACCTCAACACCGGCGCACCGGCCACGATGCAACAGATGCTCCTGCGTGAGGGACTCGGCAAGATCGTCATCGGAGCGGTCACCAGTGGTCTCGTCAGTCTCGTCAGCGCCGTCGTCATCCTCGTGACTCCGACTCGTCAAGGTGTCTGGGATTACCTCTCCAAGACGACCGTGGTGAAGGAGTCCTGAGGTGACGTCATTCCCGCCTCCGTCCATGCCCGTCGCGCCCGTGCCCGTCGGCAACGGTCGTCGATTCGGTGCCTTCGTGCTCGAGGGTGTGCTCACCATCGTCACGTGTGGCATCGGGTGGTTGATCTGGGCGGTCGTGTTGTGGCAACAGTCGACAACGCCTGCCAAGAAGATGCTCGGCATGAAGATCGTGGATGCAAAGACCGGTGCGCCCGCGACCATCAATCAGATGGTGACCCGAGAGTTGCTCGTCAAGCTGTTGTTGATCGTGGCACTGAACTACTGCGGCACCTTCGTCGGGGTTGACTTCACCCTGGGGCTCGGGAACCTCGTGACGCTAGCGAGTGCGGTCATGGTGCTCACATCTGCCTCGCGCCAGGCCGTGTGGGATCTCGCAGCCGGCACCGTGGTGGTCGATGCGCGCTGATCGCGCGATCGCTGCCGTCCTCGCGGCGGCCCTGGCGAGCCCCGTCACCTCGAGGGTGGCCGACCATCTGGCCACCCAGCCATCGCTCTGCCCGTTGCTCGCGGTGACGGGCGTGCCGTGCCCGAGCTGTGGGGGCACCCGGGCGGTCCTGCACCTGGCGGCCGGTGATGTCGGGGCCGCGGTGGCTTTGAATCCCGGGGTCACGCTCTTTGCAGTCGTCGTGGGGGCCCTCATTGCGGCGGGAATCGTGCCCTGGCGCGAGATATTGGGGGTTGCCAAGCCGCCGGCGCCGGTGGCACACTTTTCCCGATGACCACGGAGATCGCGACCAGCACCGTCCTCGTAGTACTCGCGTAGGCGCGACGGCCCGGACCGTCTGCGCCCCTGACCACCCGATTCAGGGTGGTTTTTCCGTTTTTCAGGGGCCTTTTCACCGAAATTCGGTCAGAAGCCCGTTCAATAGAGACCCGCTCAACCAGGAGACAGCCAGATGTCAGGCAAAGAGACACTCACCGGCGCCGAGGCGCTGATCCGTGCCCTCGAGATGGAGAACGTGGAGGTCATGTTCGGCCTCCCCGGTGGGTGCATCCTGCCCGCCTACGACCCGTTGCTGAAGTCGTCCATCCGCCATGTCCTCGTGCGCCACGAGCAGGGCGCTGGCCACATGGCCCAGGGGTACGCACACGTCACCGGTCGCCCCGGCGTCGCGATGGTCACGAGTGGTCCGGCCGCGACCAACATGGTCACGCCCTTGTGCGATGCGTTCATGGACTCGATCCCGATGGTCGCGATCACCGGTCAGGTGTCGACGACGGCGATTGGAACCGATGCGTTCCAGGAGTGCGACACCGTCGGCATCACGCGCAGCGTGACCAAGCACAACGAGTTGATAATGCATCCGGCTGACATCCCGATGGCGGTGCGCCAGGCGTTCCACATCGCCACGACGGGTCGTCCGGGACCGGTGCTGCTCGACGTCCCCAAGGACGTTCTGCAGAACACCATGACCTGGTACTGGCCGACGGACGAGGAAGTGGTCGAGTCGCTCCCCGGGTACCGGCCGACCATGAAGGGTCATTCACGGATGATCCGCGAGGCCGCCAAGATGATCCTGGCCGCTGAACGCCCCATCCTCTACCTGGGTGGCGGCATCTTGAAGGCGCGCGCGGCCGATCCGGTGCGCGAGCTCGCCGAGACGACCCAGATCCCGGTCGTGACCACGCTCATGGCGCGCGGTGCGTTCCCCGACGATCATCCGCTCGCACTCGGCATGCCCGGCATGCACGGCACCGCGACGGCGATCACCGCGATGCAAAAGAGCGACCTGCTCATCGCGCTGGGTGCGCGGTTCGACGATCGCGTGACCGGCAAGGTGGCCGCGTTCGCCCCCGACGCCAAGATCATCCACGTCGACATCGATCCCGCCGAGCAGGGCAAGGTTCGCCGCCCCGACGTGCCGATTGTGGGCGACTGTCGCCTCGTGGTCGAGGAGATCAACAAGGCCATCGCCGAGTTGACCGCGGCGGGCAACGGCCAGATCGACATCGCACCGTGGCGCAGCAAGGTCTCGGGGTGGAAGGAGACCTTCCCACTCACCTACGACCCGCACGAGCCGGGAGCGGCACTCAAGCCCCAGTTCTGCCTCGAGAAGTTGAGGGACCTGGCACCAGCAGGCACGATCGTGTGCGCAGGCGTCGGCCAGCACCAGATGTGGACCAGTCAGTTCTGGCGGTTCAACGAGCCCTACACGTGGGTCAATTCGGGCGGACTCGGCACGATGGGCTTCGCGGTTCCGGCCGCGATCGGCGCCAAGGCCGGCCAACCCGATCGCACGGTGTGGGCCGTCGACGGCGATGGGTGCTTCCAGATGACCGCCCAGGAGTTGGTGACCGCAACCACTGAGGGCATCCACGTGAAGATCGCGGTGCTCAACAACACCTACCTGGGCATGGTGCGCCAGTGGCAGGAGATGTTCTACGGCGAGCGGTACTCCGAGGTCGACCTCAAGAACTGTCCCGACTTCGTGAAGTGGGCCGAGGCGATGGGGTGCGTCGGTATCCGCGTCGAGTCCCCCGAGGAGGTCGAGCCGGCGATCGAGAAGGCCAACAGCATCAACGACCGTTCGGTCGTGATCGAGTTCCGGGTCGAGGAATTCGAGAAGGTGTTCCCAATGGTCCCGGCCGGGACGAGCAACGACGAGGTCATGTTGCACCCGAGCCAGGAGTCCAGAAGGGACCTGCTGAAGTGAGAGCGATCAACCCGAACAACCCGCACGGTGACTCCCACACGCACCACATCCTGTCGGTGCTCGTGCAGAACCGGCCGGGCGTGCTCGCACGTGTTGCGAGCCTCTTCGCGCGCCGCGGCTACAACATCTTCTCCCTGGCGGTCGCGCCCACCGAGGACCCCGACTACAGCCGGATCACCATCGTGGTCGACATCTCGGCGACGCCGCTCGAGCAGATCGTCAAGCAGCTCTTCAAGTTGATCGACGTGGTCCGGATCACCGAGCTCGACCCGCGCCGGTCGGTGGAGCGCGAGCTCATGGTGGTGACGGTCCGTGCCGACGGCACCCAGCGCGGCCAGGTGGTCGAGCTTGCGAACATCTTCGAGGCCAAGGTCCTCGCAGTCGGGGCCGAGGCCATGACTGTCTCCCTCGACGGCAATCCCGAGAAATTGGATGATTTTGAGGAGTTGCTGAGGGCGTATGGCATCGTGGAGAGCCAGCGCACGGGCAGGATCGCACTGCCCACGTTGGATCGCGAAGCACGCAAGGGTGCCGCGAAGGGAAAGGCAAGCTGATGGGAGCACAGATGTACTACGAGCGCGACGTCGACTCATCGCTGATCCGGGGGCGCAAGGTCGCCATCATCGGGTACGGCTCGCAGGGTCACGCACACGCGCTCAACCTGAAGGAATCGGGTGTCCAGGTGGTGGTGGGTCTCCGCGAGGGGTCGTCCTCGGCGGCCAAGGCCGAGGCGGCCGGGCTGACGGTCAAGTCGATCGCCGATGCCGCCAAGTGGGCCGATGTGATCATGATGACGATGCCCGACACCGAACAGAAGGCGACCTACCAGGACCACATCAAGCGCTACATGAAGCCCGGCAAGGCGCTCGCCTTCGCCCACGGGTTCAACATCCGCTTCAAGCGGATCCGTCCCCCGAAGGGCGTGGACATCATCATGATCGCCCCGAAGGGTCCGGGTCACCTGGTGCGCCGCACCTACACCGAGGGCGGCGGCGTGCCGTGCCTCATCGCTGTCGAGCAGGACGCGACCGGCAACGCCAAGGCGCTCGCCCTGTCGTACGCAGGTGCGATCGGCGGTGCCCGCGCCGGCATCATCGAGACGACCTTCGCCGAGGAGACCGAGACCGACCTGTTCGGTGAGCAGGTCGTGCTCTGCGGCGGTCTCACCGCACTCGTCCAGGCGGGGTTCGAGACGCTCGTCGAGGCCGGCTACCAGCCCGAGATGGCCTACTTCGAGTGCCTGCACGAGGTGAAGCTGATCGTGGACCTGATGTACGAGGAGGGAATCGCCGGAATGCGCTACAGCATCTCCGACACCGCCGAGTACGGCGACGTCACGCGCGGCCCGCGCGTGGTCACTCCCGCGACCAAGAAGCAGATGGCCAAGATCCTCAAGGAGATCCAGTCGGGCAAGTTCGCCCGCGAGTGGATCAAGGAGTCCGAGGAGGGCCGTGCGAACTTCAATGCCCTGCGCGAGGCCGGCGCCACGCACCAGATCGAAGAAGTGGGCAAGCGCCTGCGCTCGATGATGCCGTGGATCTCGGCGGGCAAGCAGAAGGTCTCGGAGGCCTCGGGCGGCTGACCCCGGTCAGTTTCCGAACGTGCAGTCGGTGTCGTACAGCACGTACGTCGTCTTCGTTCGGGATCCATTCGCTGCAGTCACCGTGATGGAAGCCGGGTAGGAACCCGCTGTCTTGGTGTTCCAGGTGGGGAGCGAATACAACGTGTACTTCGTGCCATAGCTGAATGGCACGTTGATGTTGCCTCCATCGAGACCGAGCACCACAGACGTCACCGATGTGGCTCCAGTGACTGTCACGTCGAGAATCTCTGCCGCACACGAATAGACCCACCCGCTGGAGCCCGACGGTGCTTCGCTCGCGGTGTTTCTGAACTCGTAGGTGAAGTTCACAGGGTTGGTCGTCGTGGTTGGTGCCGCGGTTGTGGTGGGGGCCGCGGTGGTGGGTGTCAAAGTCGTCGCCGGGGCAGTGGTCTTGGGTTTCGTGGTCGTGGTCGCGCCACCGGCCGATGGCTGGGTCGGCGACGTCGTCGCCGGTGCGACCGTCGAGGTCGCAGCCACAGTGGTCGTCGCGATCACCGGGGCCAAGTACGGGGCATCGGGCGTGATGTTGGCGAGGAGGCGTGTCTCAGGCTCGGGGAGCCGTGTCGCCGACGTTGTCCCCGCGAGTTCCACCGGTGTCGCCGGAACCGGCGAGAGAGAAAGTGGCTGCTGGCGAATGGTGCTGCCGGTCACCACGAGCGCGATCTTGGTGTCCTTCTCATCGGTCGTGGCCTCGACGGTCTTGCCGGCAAGCGTTGCAGTGCCGGTGACGGTGTCGTCCTCGATGGACACGGTCGCCTCGTCGGCGTCGGCGGCGAGCACCACGTTGTCTCCGGCGGCGAGTCGCACCTCGAAGCCGTCCGAGGTCGAGAGCGATGTCTCGGTGAGGGTCACCGATCCCGCGCTCCTCGAGACCGCTCGGCCGACTCCGGCGGGCGTGACCGCGTACACCACCGACTTGGGGGGCAGCGACACCGTGATCGCGTCCTTCTGTGTCGTGTCCACGAGCGCGGGGTCGATCGAGATCACGTAGTCGTACACGCCGGTGATCCCCGCGCGCACACGCGCGACATCCACACCCTCCACGGTCGTCCGGGCGTCGACGGTTCCGCGGGACGTCGTCACCTTCCACGCGAGGCTCGTGGCGCGGATCGTCAGCATCGTGTCTGTCGTCTTGGTTCCGTCACCGCAGAACGGACATGTGCCGCCGATGCGAGAGTCGAGCGAGGACAGGTCCATCCCGCCGTCCCCGCCGGTCCATGCGCCCGCATCGGTTGCCGGGTCGGGCCCGTCGAAGGAGAACGACCACTCGCCGGTCTGCACGTTGGCGGTGACGAACCGGTTCCGGCCCGGCCAGTTCGAGTCGTAGACCTGGATGGTGGCATTCGCCGCGTCGGCGAACTCGACCGCATAGGGGAGCACCGCGTGGCCCCCGAGTTCGCCATAGACACCGAGCACGTACTTCGGCGGACCCTCCTTGAGGCTGGAGACGAGCTCGGAGACGACATCGGCTGTCTTCTTCTTGCGCCATGCCTTCGACTCACCTCGCGTCTCGGGGATGAACTGGGTGGCGAATCCACGGATGATCCCCTGCACGACGTCGGTCGAGGTCGACAGATCGGCCGCTGTTGGTGTCGCGCCGGTCTTGAACTTGTCGAGCGACTGCACGATGAATCCCTCGCAGTGGCCGGATTGGCGCGAGTCGTTCACCATCTGGGCCCACGAGGTCGCCTCGGAGGTGAGCACGCACGATTCTCCGGTGCCGCTCGCACACACTGTCGGCCCGTCGCCGAACATCTTCACCATGTCGGCGGGCCCGAACTCGTTCCCCGGCAAAGATGAGGCGGCGAAGTTGGGGAAGGCGAATCCGTTCGGGACCGGCCGCTGGGCCCCGTCGGCGTTGGCTCCGGGGCCGAACTCGACAGTGGGAACGGAGATGTCGACGGCCGGGACCGAATCGCCGCCCCCGCCACCGGAGCACGAGGTCACCAGTGCCAGAGCCGCGACGAGCGCGACGACACGGCGCAGACGGCGACTCTCGGCGGCGGGCACGGAGGTCACAGTGGGGCAGTGGCGCCCACGGAATAAGGGCAACCTGAATTCCCGAGTTGCGCGGTCGGATTTTCAGCCGTAGTGTCTCGCCTCTATGAGCAACAACAACTGGGGTTTCGAGACCCGCCAGATCCACGCCGGCCAGGAGCCCGATCCCACCACCGGGTCGCGCGCAGTCCCGATCTACCAGACCACGTCGTACCAGTTCCGCGACTCCGCGCACGCGGCGAACCTCTTCGCGCTCGCCGAGATCGGCAACATCTACACGCGCATCATGAACCCCACCCAGGCGGTTCTCGAGGCGCGTCTGTCGTCGCTGGAGGGTGGCACGGCCACTGCGGTCGGCCTGCCGGGCGCACTCGTGGTGGCGTCTGGTCAGAGCGCCGAAACTCTCGCGATCCTGAACGTCGTCGAGTCGGGTGGGCACATCGTCGCGTCGCCCTCGCTGTACGGCGGCACGTACAACCTGTTGCATTACACGTTGCCGAAGATGGGGATCGACGTCACCTTCGTCGACGATCCGCACGATCTCGCACAGTGGAAGAGCGCTGTCAAGGACAACACAAAGTTGTTCTTCGGTGAGGTCCTCGCGAACCCCCGAAACGACGTCTTCGACATCGAGGGAGTCTCCAAGGTCGCCCACGACGTCGGCGTGCCGCTCATGCTCGACAACACGGTTCCCACGCCGTACGGCATCCGCCCCCTCGAGTGGGGTGCCGACATCGTGGTGCATTCGATGACCAAGTTCCTCGGGGGCCACGGCACCTCGATCGGTGGCGGCATCGTCGACGGTGGCAAGTTCGACTTCTCGGCGTCGGGTCGCTTCCCGAACTTCACCGAACCCGATCCCAGCTACCACGGCCTCGCGTACTGGCCCGCGCTCGGCGCCGGCTCGTACATCATCAAGGCCCGCGTCCAGTTGCTGCGCGACCTGGGCATGGCGGTGAGTCCGTTCAATGCCTGGAGCATCCTGCAGGGAATTGAGACACTGTCGCTGCGCATGGATCGCCATTGGGCCAACACCGACAAAGTCGTGGCGCACCTGCAGAAGCAGGGCGAGGTGACGGCCATCAACTACGCCGGTCTGCCCTCGAGCCCGTGGCATGACCGTGCCAAGAAGTACTTCGGCGGCCGTGGGTATGGCAGCGTCATCGCCTTCGTGCTGAAGGGTGGCCGCGAGCAGGGCCAGAAGTTCGTCGAGGCACTGAAGCTCCACAGCCATGTCGCCAACATCGGAGATGTCCGCTCGCTCGTGATTCACCCGGCCTCGACCACGCACAGCCAGTTGACCGAGGATGAGCAGCGCAGCGCCGGTGTCGAGCCGGGTCTCGTGAGACTCTCGGTCGGGCTCGAGTCGATCGAGGACATCCTCGCCGATCTCGATCTCGGATTCGCCGCGATCCGCTGATCCGCGTCAGACGGACAGCAACAGGGGAGTTCGAGCCGGTCAGTCCTCGTCGGACTGATCGCGCAGGAACTCCTCGAGCTCGGCTGCCAGATCGTCACCGGTCGGCATCATCGTCTCGGTGAGATGATCGTGCCGGCGCTCGAGCATCGCCACGTAGGCGGCCGCCTGTGGGTCGCCCTCGACGGCACCGTCGTGGAGCTCCTGCCAGCGTGAGATCTCATCCACCAGAGTCGCGTGATCGGTGGGGATGCCGAGCACATGTTGGAGGTGCTGCAGCAACGCAGCCGCACTCTTGGGGTGCTGGGCATTCATGAGGTAGTGCGGCACTCCGACCCGCAGGCTCACCGACGCGACACCGGCGGTGTCGAGTGTCTGGAGCAGCACTCCGGCGACGCCGGTCGGCCCCTGGTACTGCGGTCGCTGCAGTCCGAGGCGGGCCGCGAGGTCGTCGTTGGTGGTGGACCCGACCACGAACGGCACCCGCGTGTGCGGGACCTGTTCGGCCGCGGCGCCGAGGCTCACCACCAGGTTGCACCCGAGCCCGCGGGCGACGGCGAGCACGCACGAGGTGAACGCGGGCCAACCCAGGTGCGGCTCGATGCCGTTCAGGAGCACGAGGTCTCGGGCACCCTCGGGGTACCGGACGACGCAGAACTCGTTCTCGGGCCAGCGGATCTGGCGCATGCCGTCCACATCGAGGTACGCCTCGGGGCGTTCCTGGGTGAAGTCGAAGAACGGATCGGGGTCGATGTCTGCCACGACCGTCGCCTCACGCTCCTTGACCATCCAATCGAGCGCCGAGGTGGCGACTCCGCCGATGTCGAAGAGACCGCGCAGTGCCACGAGCAGCACCGGGTTGCGCAGCGGGGGGAACTCGTCCCAGTAGGTGGAGAGAACCTCGTCGACCTCGATCGGCACCCGCCCAATCTACGAACGCAGGTGCGAAACCACCATCTCGATGCAGACCGTGAGGGCCGCCACATCGGTCGGCTCCACCGAGGGGAACATCCCGATCCGCATCTGGTTGCGACCGAGCTTGCGGTAGCTGTCGGTGTCGACGATCCCGTTCGCACGCAGGACCGCGTTGACCTCGTTCGCGTCCACGCCCTCGAGGTCGATCGTGCCGACGACGTCGGACCGGTGGGCGGGGTCGGTCACGAACGGTGAGGCCCACGGGGTGCGCTCGGCCCAGGAGTACAACGTCCGTGCCGACTCGGCGCACCGAGCCGCGGCCCACGCGAGGCCACCGTTGTCGTTCAACCACTTCACCTGCTCATCCAGCATGATCAGAGTGGCGAGCGCGGGGGTGTTGTAGGTCTGGTTCGCGCGCGAGTTGTCGAGTGCGATCGAGAGGTCGAGCGAGGCGGGCACCCATCTCTTCGATGCCTTGATCTCGCCGATCCGCTCGATCGCGCGCGGGGAACAGGCAGCGAGCCACAATCCGCCGTCGGAGGCGAAACACTTCTGCGGCGCGAAGTAATAGACATCGGCCTGCGATGGTGACCACGCCAATCCGCCGGCGGCAGAGGTCGCATCGACGACCACGAGGGAATCGCCGTCCGGCCGCACCGGCGTCATCGCCACGCCGGTCGAGGTCTCGTTGTGGGGATAGGCCACCGTGTCGCACGACGGGTCCGCCGCGAGCGGGGGCCGCGTCCCGGGATCACTTCCCACCACCACGGGATCGGCCAGGTGCGGTGCCGCGGCGGCGGCCTCGGCGAACTTCGAGGAGAACTCCCCGAACACGAGGTGCTGGCTGCGCTCGCGGATGAGCGAGAACACTGCCGCGTCCCAGAACATCGTCGAGCCACCGTTGCCGAGCACGATCTCCCACCCGTCTGGAAGCGAGAACAACTGGGAGAGTCCCTCGCGCACCGAACCGACGATGTTCTTCACCGGTGCCTGTCGGTGCGAGGTTCCCATCACCGATGTGGCACGCGCCACGACAGCCTCGATCTGGGAGTCGCGCACCTTCGATGGCCCGCATCCGAAGCGCCCGTCGAGGGGCTTGACGTCATCGGACAGGACGAATGGCTGGGGAGCACGGGAGGTCACTGTGCAAGCATGGCATCCGTGACCACGCGCAAGGAACCGAGAAGAACCTCCGCCCTGCTGGCTGCGATCGCCGAGTCGGCCACGCTCGCCGTCGACGCCAAGGCCAAGGCACTCAAGGCACAGGGTCTGAACGTGATCGGATTCGGGGCGGGGGAGCCCGACTTTCCCACCCCCGCCAACATCGTCGAGGCCGCGGTTGCGGCCTGTCGTGATCCGA
Source organism: Actinomycetota bacterium (assembly GCA_046091605.1). Taxonomy (GTDB): domain Bacteria; phylum Actinomycetota; class Acidimicrobiia; order Acidimicrobiales; family Ilumatobacteraceae; genus UBA2093. The sequence continues at coordinate 17,728 of JBJTCB010000004.1, forward strand.
AGTTCCACCGCTACACGCCGGCGGCGGGCCTGCCCGAGCTGCGCGAGGCGATCGCCGTCAAGACCCTCCGCGACAGCGCAGTGACCGTGACGGCGGACCAGGTTCTCGTCACCAACGGCGGGAAGCACGCCGTGTTCACGGCCTTCGCGGCCCTGTGCGACCCCGGCGACGAGGTGATCTGTCCCGCGCCCTACTGGACCACCTATCCCGAGGCGATCACGCTCGCCGGCGGTGTGCCCGTGGTCATCGACACCAACGAGGAGACCGGCTTTCGGGTCACGGTCGAGCAACTCGAGCGCGCCCGCACGCCGCGCACTAAGGTGCTGCTGTTCGTGTCGCCCGACAACCCGTCGGGTGCGGTGTATCCGCCCGAGGAGGTCGAGGCGATCGGCAAGTGGGCCGTGGAGAACGGCGTGTGGGTGATCACCGACGAGATCTACGAGCACCTCACCTACGGCCCGCACCGGTTCACCTCGATGCCCGCTCTCGTTCCCGACCTGGCTGACCAGTGCATCATCGTGAACGGTGTCGCCAAGACCTATGCGATGACGGGGTGGCGGGTCGGCTGGATGATCGGGCCGAAGGATGTGATGAAGGCGGCGATCAACTTCCAGTCACACGCCACGTCGAACGTCTCGAATGTCGCCCAGGTCGCGGCCATGACGGCGGTCAGTGGCGATCTCTCCGCGGTCGCGATGATGCGCGAGGCATTTGCACGGCGTGGGGCCACCATGCACCGGATGCTCCAGTCAATCCCCGGGGTCACCTGCATGGAGCCCCAGGGTGCGTTCTACTGCTTCCCGAACTTCTCCGGGTTGTTGAACAGGGACATCAAGGGTCGCACGGCCTCGAACACCCTCGAGTTGGCCGACCTCATCCTGTCGGAGTCCAGCGTGGCGATCGTTCCCGGTGAGGCGTTCGGATCGCCCGGCTTCGCGCGCCTGTCGTTCGCGTTGGGCGACGATGATCTCGTCGAGGGCGTGCAGCGCATCATCGATCTCGTGTCCTGATCAACGACAGGTTCGATCCTCCCGGCGGCTGTGCTATGGTTGCGTTCGCACCCTGATAGGGGTGTTGCACAGAACCCAGCGAAGTCCGGTGAGATTCCGGCACTGTCCCGCAACGGTGGTTCTGGGCGGGGAAACCCGACCCAGACGAGTCCGGTCGCCTGATTCTGTGTGCGAAACACCAGTCCTCGAAGGAAGGGCGGTCCGCGGAGGCAACCGGCGAAGCCGGAATCTGTGACCCACTCTTCTTTCTCTGACACAAGGAGAAAGAACCATGAAAACGGCATTGTCCACCAGGCGCGCGGTCGCAGCGATCGTCGCCTCCCTCGTACTCGGGGCCTGTGGCTCCGGATCGATGTCCGAATCCGCCGACACGACGGCGGCCGAGGCACCCGATGCACCAGCGGTGCGCATCGTGAGTCTCTCGCCGACTGCGACCGAGATGCTGTATGCGATCGAAGCAGGTGATGCCGTCGTGGCGGTGGACTCGCTCAGCACGTTCCCCGCCGAGGTGGCCGACAAGGTGACCGACATCTCGGCGTATGAACCGAACGCCGAGGCGATCCTGGGATTCGACCCCGACATCGTCGTCATCTCAAACGACATGAGCAAGATCTCCGAGCAGCTGACCACGGCTGATCCGTCGATCACGATCTGGACCGGGGCCGCCGCGAAGTCACTCGACGACGTGTACCAGCAGATGACCGAATTGGGTGAGGTGACCGGCAGGTCCGCGCAGGCGGCCGCTGCGGTGCAATCAATGAAGGATCGCATCGCTACTGCAACCGCGGGAGTGAAGGCGCCGGCTGGCACGACGTACTTCTACGAACTCGACAACACCCTCTATTCGCTCACTTCGGCGACGTTCGTCGGCTCGTTGCTCTCGCAGTTGGGACTGGACAACATCGCCGATGGTGTCGAGGAGGGGAACCCGTATCCGCAGTTGTCGGCAGAGATCATCATCGAGAGGAACCCGACGTTCATCTTCCTCGCCGACACCAAGTGCTGCCAGCAGAACGCGGCCGAGGTGGCAAAGCGGGCCGGTTGGGGAGAACTCGATGCGGTGCGGAACAACCGGATCGTGGAACTCGACGATGACATCGCATCCCGATGGGGCCCACGGCTCGCCGACCTCGTCGAGACGTTCGCCGCTACGGTGAGGGCACTCGGCTGATCACGAACGTGCAGGCGCACCCGGGCACCGGACATCGGTGGTGGATCACCGCCGGGGTCGTCGCGCTCGGGTGCGCACTGCTCGCCGGGGCGATGATCGGTCCGGCCGGTCCACCCGCGTGGCGGGTCCCGCTCGAGTTCCTCGACCGACTTCCCTGGGTCACGATCGACAGTGGCCTCGACGCGGCCGATTGGGCGATCGTGTGGCAGATCAGGGCCCCCCGCGTCGTGCTCGCCGCCTTGGTCGGGGCGACATTGTCGCTCGCGGGGGCGTCGTATCAGGGCGTCTTCCGCAACCCCTTGGTCGACCCGTACCTTCTCGGTGTCGCTGCCGGTGCCGGTCTCGGTGCGACCGTCGTGATCACGGTGAATCGCGCGGGTTCGAGCAACTGGTGGATCGACCCGCTCCCACTGGCGGCCTTCATCGGCGGTCTCGCGGCGGTGATCGTGACCTATGTGGTCGGCTCGACCGTGCGCGGAGAGCGCACCGCCACCACGTTGGTTCTCGCGGGAGTTGCCGTCACGAGCCTCGCAACCGCGATCCAGACATTCCTGCTCCAACGGAACTCAGAGGTCGTGCGCCAGGTGTACTCGTGGATTCTCGGTCGGCTCTCGACGGCGACATGGAGTGAGGTGCGACTCGTCCTGCCCTATGTGGTGCTGTCGTCGATCGCACTGCTCCTGCACCGGAGGCTCCTCGATGTCCTGCGCGTCGGCGACGAGGAGGCGAGTGCTCTCGGGGTCGATGTCGCGCGCGTGCGGATCGTGGTCGTGGTGGCAGCGACACTCGGCACGGCGGCGGTCGTGGCCGTGAGCGGCCTCATCGGGTTCGTCGGGATCATCGTGCCGCACGCGGTGCGGCTGATCGTGGGGACCAGTTACCGGATCGTGCTCCCGGTGTCGTTCCTCTTCGGTGCGGCCTTCCTCATCGTGGCCGACATCCCCGGTCGCATCCTCGACCGTCCCGCCGAGACACCGATCGGTGTCGTGACGGCATTTCTCGGCGCGCCGTTCTTCCTCCTCGTGCTCCGGGCGCGGCAGGCACAACGATGACCTCGCTGCGATTCGACGACGTAGGGGTCCGGTACGGGCGCGACGGGGACTCGCGCGAGGCCCTGCGTGCGTTCTCTGCCGATGTGCGACCGGGTGAGTGGCTCTGTCTGATCGGCCCGAACGGTGCCGGCAAGTCGAGTCTCCTGCGTGCGACCGCTGGTGTCGCGGCCCACTCGGGTTCGATCCTCGTCGATGGGTCGCCCCTGGCGTCCCGGTCGTCGCGGCGCCGTGCACAACTGGTGGCCTACGTGCCTCAGGCTCCGGTGCTGCCCGCGGGCATGACCGGACTCGAGTACGTGCTCCTCGGGCGAAACCCGTTCGTGACGCACTTCGGGCGCGAGTCGTCTCTCGACCACACGATGGTGGACAATGTGATCGAACGGCTCGATCTCGTGGAACTCGCACGCCGCGACGTGGAGACCCTCTCGGGGGGCGAGCGCCAACGGTTGGTGATCGCCCGGGCCGTCGCACAGGAGGCGCCGATCCTGCTTCTCGACGAGCCGACGAGCGCACTCGACATCGGACACCAACAGCAGGCGCTCGAGTTGGTGGATCGTCTCCGCCGCGAGCACGGACTCACGGTCGTGTCGGCGATGCACGACCTCACCCTCGCGGGCATCTACTCGGATCGACTCATGCTCCTCCACGAGGGGGCCACCGTGGCCGCCGGCGCGGCCGAGGATGTCCTGCGTCCCGAGACCCTCGGGGAGTTCTACGGGGTGAATGTGCGGGTGCACCGGGAGCCCGACGGCACGATCGTGGTGGTGCCGCACCGCTCCGGCGGTGCCTGAACCGTGCGCCAATAGCCTTGGCAACGTGCCCCCCGCCTTCGACGCACGACGAGTGAACGACTGTGTCGAGGGGTGCGCAACCGCGCACCAGCAACTCCTGGCGATCGCCGACGGACTTCCCGATGACGCATTTCCCGGGCCCTCGGCCCTGCCGGGGTGGTCGCGCGCGCACGTCGTCGCGCACCTCGCGTTGAACGCGCGCAGCCATGTCGGGTTGTTCGCAGCCGCCGCTCGCGGCGAACA
>JBJTCB010000005.1:0-15112 GCA_046091605.1 Actinomycetota bacterium
AGCACGATCAACCCGCCCACACCGTCGATCCAGTAGTGGTTCCCTGTCACGATGATCGTGAACAGCGTCGTCGCCGGATAGAGCATCACAGCGATCTTCGTCCAACGCTTCCGAGTGAGCGGGAACATCCCGATTGCGCACCATGTTGCCCAGCCGATGTGCAGGCTGGGCATCGCCGCGTATTGGTTCGACATCTTGGCGACCTTCGAATCGCTGAAGTCCCAGGGCCCGCCGATGTCCTTCATGGTGTCGACGAAGCCGAAGTTCGTCGCGCCGTTGTAGTTGCGCAGTTCGTGCTCGATGCAGGCCCCACCGAAGTCGGCCGGGGGACAGGGGGCGTCGAGGAGCCGCGGCGGCATGAGCGGGAAGAGTGCGAATCCCACGATGGCCAACCCGGTCATCGCCGCGAGCGCGTTGCGGAACAGGGGGAAGACGTCCTTGCGGCGCCTGAACAGCACGATGAACACCCCGATCGTGACGATGAAGTGGGCCGTCCCGTAGTAGGTGTTCAGCAGTTTCAGGAACCACTCGTGCACGAGAAACCATTCCTGGATGGTCTCCTCGTGGTACAGCCCGAGCGCCCGTTCCACCCGGATCATCTTGACGGCGTTGTTGAACGCGTGGAGCGGGACGTCGGTGTCGCTCACCTTGATCGACCCGAACCGGTTCCTCGTCAGCGTGTAGAGGAAGTAGAAGGTGCCGATGACGAGCACCTCTTTCCACCACTTCGTGTGGTGCTCGCGGACGCGGGGCGTCGTCGGCGTGGGGAGCGTCTCGGACATCGCGTTTCCCATCGTAGGGTGCCCCGAGGTGGCCGCGGGGCTGTCCGTTGCCGCCCCGTCCCGCACCCCGGACGCTCGGTAATCTGAGCGACGTGAGCATCATCGATCTGTCCCACGAAATCGACTCGACCACGCTGGCGAGGGTGCTCGCCAGGGGCCGGTCCACCGGAGCGGAGTTCTCCGAGATCTTCATCGAGGACAAACGTTCCACCGGAGCCGGCCTCGACGACGGCAAGGTGGAGGAGGTGACCAGCGCCCGTGACCGTGGCGCGGGCATCCGCGTGATCAACGGCGAGACGACGGGATACGCCCACACCGCCGATCTCTCCGAAGCCGGTCTGATGGCCGCCGCCGAGGCCGCCGCAGCGGCCGCGTCGCGCGGAGATGGCGCCGTGCACACGGTGTCGCTCGGGTCACTGCGGCGCCAGAAGGTGAACGAGGTGCGGATCGCACCCCAGAGCGTGCCGAAGTCCCAGAAGGTCGCACTGCTCATGGTCGCCGACCAGGCCGCACGTGCCGTCGACGGAAGCATCGTGCAGGTCTCGGCCGGGTACTCCGACGCGACGCGCCGGATCCTCGTTGCGAATTCCGACGGAGTGTTCGCCACCGATGAGCAGGTCCGCACCATCCTGCGCGTCTCGGTGGTCGCCAACGGTGACACCGGAATGCAGACGGGTTACGACTCGCTCGGCCACACGATCGGTTTCGAGCTCTTCGAGGAGGAGAGCGTCGCCGAGTTGGCCGAGCGTGCCGCGCGCCAGGCGGTGACCAAGTTGCGTGCGCGACCCGCACCGAGCGGCGCGATGCCGGGGGTGATCAAGCACGGGACGGGCGGTGTGCTCTTCCATGAGGCGTGCGGCCACGGGCTCGAGGCCGATCTCGTGGCGCGCGGAGCGAGCGTGTATGCGAACCGCGTCGGCGACCTGGTCGCCTCGCCCCTCGTCACCCTCGTCGACGACGGCACGATGAGCCGCGAGTGGGGCGCGATCGGGATCGACGATGAGGGCCATGCCGCCCAGCGCAACGTGCTGATCGAGAACGGGATCCTCACCGACTACATGTGGGACCACATCCGCTCCCGCAGGGAGGGTCGCCGCCCGAGCGGCAACGGCCGCCGGCAGAGCTACGAGCACCTGCCGATGGTGCGCATGACGAACACCTACGTGATGAACGGCGGGAGCGATCCCGACGAGATCGTGCGCGCGACCGACCGTGGCGTCTATGTCGCAAAGCTGGGCGGCGGACAGGTGAACACCGCGACCGGTGACTTCGTGTTCGGCATGACCGAGGCGTACCTGATCGAGAACGGTGAGATCACCGAGCCGCTGCGCGAGGGCAACCTGATCGGCAACGGGCCCCAGGTGCTCGCCGACATCGACATGCTCGGCAACGACTTCGCCATGGGCAACCCCGGCACGTGCGGCAAGGACGGCCAGGGCGTCCCCGTCGGTGACGGTCAGCCCACGTTGCGCGTCACGTCGATGACGATCGGTGGCACCGCGGCATGAGCCGCCATGTGGTCGAGGACCTCCAGCGCATCGCCGATGCGATCGTGGGCGAGGCGCGCCCGGGTGAACAGATCGAGGTCTCGGTGTCGCGGTCGCGCGAGACCGACATCCGCGTCTATCAGGGCGAGGTGGAGCACTTCGTCTCGGCCCAGAGCCAGGGAATCAGCGTGCGCGTGATCGTCGAGGGACGCACCGGGTCGTCGAGATCGGGCACCCTCGAGGAGGGATCGTGGCGCGAGGTGCTCGCAGAGGCCCGCGAGAACGCAACGCTCGGGTCGGTCGACGAGTGGGCCGGTCTCGCCGAGCCCGACGGAGTGCCGATCGTCGAGCAGGTGCTCTGGGACGATGTGCTCGCATCCTTCCCGACCACCGACAAGATCGAGATCGCGAAGCGACTCGAGCAGATCGCGGTGGGAGTCGATCCCCGCGTGCGCATCGACGACTCGAACTACACCGACTGGTCGAGCGAGGAAGCCTTCGCGACCACCAAGGGGATCCGGTCGTCGGGTCGCTCCAATTCGTGCCATGCCTCGGTGAGCGTGATGGCCGACGACGCGGGAGAGACCCAGACCGGATGGGCGTATGCGATCGGGAAGAACCCCGTGATGTTCGACCTCGATGCCGCAGGCGCCAAGGCCGCCGAGCGCGCGACCCGACTCTTGGGTGCGGTGAAGCCGTCGTCGAGGCGCACCACGGTGGTGCTCGACCCGATGGTGACCGCCCAATTCCTCGGCATCATCGGCTCGACCCTGAACGGTGAGAGCGTCGTCAAGGGCCGCAGCCTGTTCGCCAACCGCCTCGGCGAGGAGGTGGCCAATCCGTTGATCACCCTCGTCGATGACCCGACGGATTCGCGTGCCTACACCGCGTCCGAGTTCGACTCCGAGGGTCTGGCTGCGCGACGCAACGTGCTCATCGACCGCGGTGTTCTCGGGATGTTCGTCCACAACAGCTACTCGGCCCGGCGTGCCGGCACGACGAGCACCGGCAACGCGGTCGGTGCGGGAGTCGGGTGTCTGGCCCTGCAACTGGCCCCCGGCACCGCGTCGCAAGAGGACCTGATCGCCGGGATCGACGAGGGTGTCCTCATCTTCTCGGTGCAGGGCCTCCATTCGGGCGTGAACACGATCTCGGGCGACTTCTCCACCGGCGCATCGGGTGTGATGATCCGCAACGGTCGTCTCGCCGAGCCGGTGCGCGAGTTCACCATCGCCTCGACTCTCCAGAAGATGCTCCAGGATGTCGTCGCGGTCGGTGGCGACATCGACTGGCTTCCGATGCGCGCGACCGGGGTGAGCCTCGTGGTGTCCGACGTGACGATGAGCGGCGCCTGACGATGCCCGCCCCGTCGTCGGCGGCGATCGAGCGCCACCCGCACCTGGCAGGAGAGCTGCGACCGGGATGGGTGCGTGTGGACATGCACTCCCACACGATGTTCTCGGGTGATTCCACCACGACACTGGAGGAGATCTGCGCCGCGGTGGAGGAATCGGCGATCGACGTGCTGTGCGTGACGGACCACAACGCGATCGAGGGTGCCGTGCGACTCGAGAAGGCGCTCGCGGGGCTGTGCCGGGTGATCGTGGGGGAGGAGGTCCGCACCCACACCGGTGAGGTGATCGGGTTGTTCCTCAACGAGAAGATCTCCTTCGGCGCCAACGCCCACGACACTGCACGTCAGATCCGCGACCAGGGCGGCATCGTCTACGTGCCGCACCCCTTCGACCCGATGCGCCGCAACATCACCGAGGACTCGCTCGTCTCGCTCACGGCCGCGGGTCTCGTGGATGCGATCGAGGCGCACAACTCCAAGACCTCGCTCGCCTCACTGAACCGCCGCGCGGTCGAGTTCGGAGAGGCGCACGGTCTCGCACTCGGGTCGGGCAGTGACGCACACGTCCCCGATGCGCTCGGCAGTGCGTTCGTCGAGATGCCCGACTTCGACGGGCCGGTCGATTTTCTCGCGAAGCTTCGCGAGGGGCGCGTGGTGGGCCACCATTGGGACGAGGCGCGACCCTGGTCGCCGCGCATCGTCCCGAGCGTGTCCGACCAGGGCTGAGGCGACCCGACCCACGGGAGCCCGAGCACCGGGCACGTCAGCCTCCCGCGACCAGTGACACGTCGCCGGTTCGTGACGCCGCCGCCACCACCGCGGCGGCTCCGGGGTCGACAGCGACCGTCAGCGGGTCGAGCGAGGCGACCACTGCCCCCTCTGCGAGGGAGAGTCCATTGGCCACCACGTCCACGCTCTGGCCGACCGAGAGCGGGGGTGCGACCACGTCGTCGGGGATTGCCACGGTGCGCCACCCCTCCGGCACGACGGCGACGTCCTTGGCGAGCAGTCCGTCGGTGATCACGGTGCGGGGTGCGACATCGACGGCGAGCCGGGCACCGCTCGGCAGGGCAGACAGTGCATCCTCGGCCGCGAGCGCCCGGGGCAGCGACACCGAGATGACGGCACCGGCGTCGATCTCTTCGTCGGCACCGATCGAGCGCACAGCGAGGAGCGCGGGGATCTCCGTTGCCCATTGCTCGCGTGCGGCGCGCGCGGACCCGACGAGATGGGCGGTGAACGCACCGATCCCGATCGACACCGTCAGCACCGCCACCAACTGGGTGCCCCGGCGTCGCTCGAGGAGTGTGATGAGGCGCTCGATCTGCGGCCCCGGCCGCCACTTCGCCCCGGTCGGGATTGGTCGACGCATCTCGGCTGCACCTCCTGGTGTGGGCGGTGTGTGCGTGATGCCGTGCGAACGGCGAAGGTCGCTCGAGGTGCTCCGCGACTCAGTCGGAGCGCTGTGGACTCAGTCTGCCGACGATGAGGAACCAGCAGTGGTCGATGCTGAGCTCGATGTGCTCGATGAGGCGGTCGCGCCCGACGATGAGGACGACGAGTCGGCGGACGAACTCGTGGATGAACCCGAGGCTGAACCCGACGACGACCCCGACGATGATCCCGACTTGGAGTCGGTCTTGTAGAACCCGCCGCCCTTGAAGGTGATGCCGACGGGCAGGAACACCTTCTTCACCGGTCGCATCGTCCCGTCGACGGGATGGAGGGCCTCGGTGAGGGTGTCGTCGGTGAAGTCCTGCTGCACCTCGATGGTCTCGCCGGTCTCCACGAACTTGTAGACGTAGGTGGGCATCGATGTCTCCGGGGGTCGGAACGGGCGGTCCTGCGAGCGTCAAATGGTACCGGAGTAGCGTGGTCTTCCGTGAGGGCGACGACCGCAGTGATCCCCGCCGCGGGCCTCGGGACGCGCTTCTATCCGGTGACCAAGGCCGTACCGAAGGAGCTGCTCCCCATCGTGGACGTGCCCGTCATCCAATTGGTGATCGACGAGGCCGTCGCCGCCGGATGCGACCACATCGTCGTGGTGTCGCACCCGTCGAAGGGGTCGATCGAGCGCTACGTGACGCCCGATGATGCCGTGGTGGCAAAGGTGCGGGACTCCGGGCGGACCGAGATGGCCGATCGGCTGGCGCGCATCGGCACCGAGGTGCGCGTGTCGGTGGTTCATCAGGATGCACCCCGAGGACTCGGACACGCCGTCGGGTGCGCTCGCGCGGCCGTGGGCGACAATCCCTTCGCGGTGCTCCTGCCGGATGAGTTGATGGGGGATGCGAGCCTGCTCGTCGCGCTCGCCGACTCGGTCGAAGCGACCGGGGTGGGCGCGGTCGGATTGATGCGCGTCCCCGCCGACGAGGTCAGCGCCTACGGCGTGATCACGCCGTCTGCGGCATCACCCCACGAGGGCCCGTTCGAGATCGTCGACGTGGTGGAGAAGCCCCGCCGCGAGGATGCGCCGAGCAACCTCATCATCATCGGTCGCTACGTGCTCACACCCGATGTGTTCGCAGAGATCGCCGGGCTCTCCCCGCACGCGAACGGCGAGATCCAACTCACCGATGCGCTCCGTGCACAGTCGGCGGTGTCGCCGCTGACGGGGATGCTCAACCGCTCGAAGCGATGGGACACCGGCACGCCGATGGGGTGGCTGACCGCGGTGGTCGACATCGCCCTCGAGCGTCCCGACGTGGCGAATGCCTTCGGCGCGTGGCTGCGCCAGCGGATCGATCCCTGACGCCTCAGGTCGAGGTGTCGCGTCGGAAGATTCCGTCCTCGTCGATCACGAACCCGAACTCATCGACGGTCGCGGTGCGTTGATCACCACCTGCGAGAGAGGTGTAGGACCATTGCGACTCTGTGTGGCGCGTGTAGCGCGCGGGTCGGGTCTCGACTGCGAGGGTCTCGATGTCGATGCACACCACGTGCAGGTCGGCGGTGTCGCCCACGTGCAGGGGGAGACGGTGCGTGATGATCGAGTTCGTGAACGGTGTGCCCACAAGATCGATGTCGATGCACCCGTCCAACTCGGTGCGGTGCGCTCCGTTCATCTCGCCCCAGCGGCCGTGTCCGTCGGTGGCGAGCCACAGATCCGGCTCGGCCATGTCGCGAAAGAGCAGCATCTGCTGCACGTGCCATCCTGCCGAGAGGCGCAAGACCGCGGTGGCATCGTCGGCGAGGAGCGCCACCTCGGCGGTCCACCCCTCGTTCTCCCACCGGAGGGACACCCCTCCAGCGGGCGCACCGTCCCACGTCGTCCACCGGACTCCGTGCCCCGTCGCGGGGAGAGCCCTGTAGTTCGCCATGGAAACGGTCTACCGCATCCCGATACCGTGACGAGCCGTGGTGCCGTTGGAAGAAGTGAGATCACTCGTGATGGCGCGGTGTCCGGCACCGCGCCCGAGGGCGATGACTCGTGCCGACGCCCGGGGTCTCGTGCTCGCGGGGTCGGTGACGGCCACCGAGCCGGTGCCTCCGTTCGCCAACACCGCCGTCGACGGATATGCGGTGCGTGCCGCCGACACCGCCGCCGCGCCGGTCGAGTTGCCGGTGATCGGCGAGGTGGCCGCCGGTGCCGTCAGTGACCGTGGTGTCGAGCCGGGCACGGCGATCCGGATCATGACCGGTGCGCCGTTGCCGGGGGGATGCGACGCGATCGTGATGGTCGAGGACACCGAGAGACTCTCCGATCACCGGGTGAGGATCAGGCGCAGCGTCGATGTCGGCGATGGGATCCGCGGGGCGGGTTCGGATGTGGTCGCGGGGGTGTCGTTGTTCGGCGTGGGCACTGTCGTCACCCCGATGGTCGAGGGCGTCCTCGCCAGCATCAACGCAGCGACACTCGAGGCATTCCCGAGGGTGAGAGTCGGCGTGATCTCGACCGGCGACGAACTGGTCGACGACGGCGGCCCGCTCGCACCCGGGCAGATCCGCGAGTCGAACCGCACGATGCTCGTGCGCGTCATCGCCGAGGCTGGTGCCGAGTCGCTCGATCTGGGAATCGTGCGCGATGACGAATCGGCACTCGAGTCCGCGCTGCGCAGGGCGGTCGACGAGCAGGAGTGCGACGTCCTCGTCACGAGCGGGGGTGTGAGCATGGGCGACTACGACGTGGTCAAGGCCGTGCTCGGTCGCATCGCCGACATGTCGTGGTTCCAGGTGGCGATGAAGCCCGCCAAGCCCTTCGCCTTCGGCACGTTGGTCTCGGCGTCGGGCCGGATCGTGCCGGTGTTCGGACTGCCCGGCAATCCCGTCTCGTCGCTGATGAGCTTCGAGCTGATCGCACGGCCGGCACTGCGCGCGATGATGGGCCACTCCGAGCCGTTCCGACCGGTCGTTCGTGCGGTGCTCGACGAGACCATCACGCGTCGACCCGACGGCAAGGTGCACTTCGATCGCGTGCACGCACGATGGGGTGGCGATGGTCGCGTGCACGTGGTGCGCACCGGTCCGCAGGGGAGCCACCAACTCGCATCGACGGCGATCGCCAATGCGATCATCGCGGTTCCCGACGGTGACGGGATCGTCGCCGGTGGTGATGTGGAGTGCACGTTCCTCGGACCCGACTCCGGTCCGGTGGCCTGAGCCGCGCCGGCGGCGGGTGGGGCTCGAAGTAGTCCGTTCCTGACCACTGTGTAGGCTCGCCCCCATGACGGTGCGGCGGACTCCGGTCGATCTGGTCGACCCGCACGGACGCACCGTCCGCGACCTCCGCATCTCGGTCACCGACCGATGCAATTTCCGCTGCACCTACTGCATGCCCGAGGAGGGCATGGTCTGGCTCGACCGTGCCGAACTGCTGACCTACGACGAGATCGAGCGGATTGCGCGCATCGCAGTCGGGCACTTCGGAATCGACTCGATCCGCCTGACGGGCGGGGAGCCGACCGTGCGGGCCCACCTGCCGCGGCTCATCGAGCGTCTTGCAGCGCTTCGTCTCGTCGACGGCACGAAGGTGGATCTCGCCCTCACCACGAACGGGGCGACATTGCACAACATCGCGGGGGAGCTCCGCGCGGCCGGGCTCGACCGGATCAACGTGAGCCTCGACTCGCTGCGACCGGACCGGTTCCTCGCGATCACGCGTCGCGATGAGCTCGCCAACGTGCTCGAGGGGATCGTCGAGGCCACGCGCGCCGGATTCGACCCCGTGAAGGTGAACGCCGTCATCGAGCGCGGCACCAACGACGACGAGATCCTGGATCTCGCCCAATGGGGTCGCGAGACGGGTGTGGAGGTGCGCTTCATCGAGTTCATGCCCCTCGATGCCACCAACGAGTGGGAGAAGGCCAAGGTCGTGAGTCAGGCCGAGATCGTCTCGACGATCTCGGCGGTGTTCCCGCTCGAGCAGGTCCCCGCGCGCGGTGCCGCGCCGGCGGACAGGTGGCGCTACCGCGACGGAGCCGGCACGGTCGGTGTGATTCCCAGCGTGACGCATCCGTTCTGCGGCGATTGCGACCGGGTGCGTCTCACGAGCGACGGCCAGTTCCGCACGTGTCTGTTCGCCACCAACGAGTTCGACCTGAAGGGTCCGATGCGACGGGGCGCGTCGGATGACGAGCTCGCAGGCATCATCGAGTCGGCGGTCGGGACCAAGTGGGCGGGTCATCAGATCGGCAAGATCGACGTCGGGCGCCCGACCCGCTCGAGGCGCCAGCTCGGGGGCTGTGGTGCCGCGCGACACCACCGGTGAGATCGCCGCGCACGCGCCGGTGCGCGTCGTGGTCGACGGAGCGGTCGCGACCCTCGTGCTCGAGCGACCCGACAAGCGCAATGCCGTGACGATGGCGATGTGGGCCGCGATCGAGGCCGAGGTCTCGGCGCTGGCGGCGCGACCCGAGGTGTGGGTGCTGCTCGTGCGCGGCTCCGGCGATCACTTCTGTGCGGGCGCCGACATCTCCGAGCTGACCAACGGCCCGGGTGGGGAGTACGGGCGCATCAACTGGGCCGCCGAGGAGGCGCTCGCGTCGTTCCCCGGTCCCACGGTCGCGGTGATTCGCGGCAACTGCATCGGCGGAGGCGTCAGCATCGCGACGGCGTGCGACCTGCGGGTCGCAACTCGCGGTGCGACGTTCGGGGTCACCCCGGCCAAGTTGGGGATCGTCTACCCGACGAATGCGATCGAGCGCCTCGTGCGCCTCGTGGGTGGGTCGGCGACCAAGCACCTCATGTACACCGGGGAGATCATCGACTCGGATCGGGCGCTCCGGATCGGACTCGTCGACGAGATTCACGACGACTCCGCGCTCGCGGACCGGGTGGCCGAGCTCGTTGCCGTCCTGCTCGAGCGCTCCTCGCTCACGCAGGCCGCGACCAAGGCGATGGTGGACGAGGTCATCCGTGACGGCCGCGTGAAGCCGGCCACGACCCGCCACTGGGAGGACGAGATGGATCGCTCGGGCGAGGTGCGCGAGGGCGTCGCGGCGTTCCTCGCCAAGCGTGCCGCCCGCTGGCCGTGGCGTCGCACCTGACCGGGTCGGCGTCTGTTCAGGGGCTGAGCGGCCTGAGTTCATTCGGTCGAACGGAGGCTGGGCGGGCCTACGCTGAGGTGCCGTGACCGAGCCCCACTTCAGCCATCTCGACGACCAGGGTCGTGCGCGGATGGTCGATGTCGGTGCCAAGGACGTCACCAGACGCCGGGCGGTGGCAACGGCTCGGATCTCGATGGCGGCCTCGACTGCCTCTGCGATTGGGGCGGGGGCTCTCCCGAAGGGGGATGTGCTCGCGGTGGCGCGGGTGGCCGGCATCCAGGCCGCCAAGCGGACCTCGGAGTTGATTCCCCTCTGCCACCCGCTGATGGTCTCGGCGGTCGCGGTGGATCTCGTGGTGGTCTCCGATGGGGTGGAGATCACCGCCACGGTCGACACGAGCGGCCAGACGGGAGTGGAGATGGAAGCCCTGACCGCGGTGTCGGTGGCTGCCCTCACCGTCTACGACATGTGCAAGAGCGCCGACAAGGACATGGTCATCGGCGAGGTGATGCTGGTCGAGAAGTCCGGTGGACGGTCCGGCACGTACACGCGGCCGGCCTGACCGGCTGACCGCCTCGGGAGATGCCCGACCCTCTTGATGCCCCGAGGTGGCTCCCGGGGGACTTTGGCTCGTGTCGTCAAGAAATGTGACCTACGGCAAGTACCTCTGAAACCTTTGCCACACACGGGATTCACGGGTCGGTACACGTGCACGAGGCCGGAAGACGGCCATGGTCGGGACATGTCTCGTTAGTCTTTCAGGGTCGTTTATTCCGACTCCAGCCAACTCTGAGGATGTTCTTCGGTACATGAGCAAATTGGTTCTCTTGATCGTCGCCGCAGCGTGGATGGCAGTTCTCCTGCCCCCCCTCGTGCGTTCACGTCTCGGTGAAGGCTCGACCTCGTCTGTGTCCGACTTCCGGCGCCAACTGACCTCGCTCCAGCGCGCCCAAGGGCCCGGCACGCACGCTCCGATGCGGGCCATGTCCCGGCCCCTCGCGCCCTCCATGCCCGCCCGGACTCCCCGCATGCCCGCGCCATCGGCTCGCCCCGCCGCGGGGTCTGGCCGCGCCAACGGCAGAACGGGCGGCTACCCGCGTCCCCGGCTGGTCGCCTCTGATCGGGTCGTCGAGGCAGAGGCTCGGCACCGTCGAACCCACCACACTGCCGAGTTGCCCCGCCACCATGTCGCAGCCGAGGCGGCGTACCTGTCGCCCCGCGAGGTGGTGCGTCGCCGCCGGGTGAATGTGCTCTACGGGCTCGTTGCCACCAACGCCGTCACCTTGTTCCTGGCCTTCACGACCGGGTCGGCGGTCATCGTCTATGCGTTCTCGGCGGTCTTCCTCGGGCTGGCCGCCTACTGCTACGTGCTGGTGCAGATCCGCAATCAGGAGTACCTGCGCCGCTACATGCAGGGTCGCCGCGCCGCCTGAGCCGGCATTCGGACTCGACCCCTCCGCCCCTAGACTTCTCTCTTCACACCCGTATTCGGGGCTGTAGCTCAGTTGGCAGAGCGCTTCGTTCGCAATGAAGAGGTCAGGGGTTCAATTCCCCTCAGCTCCACGAGGACCGACCCGAACCCGACCCGGTCCTGGGGGTCAACATGCCGTTGTCGTGGATCGACGCACAGAAAGCCGTCTTCGACCCGGGGTCGGGGACTCCGTTCGAGTTGACCGAGACCGAGGTGCGTGGCGTGCGCATGGAGGTCTTCAAGAATGCGCCGCCGAACCTGGCACTCGCCCTGCAGGCGGCCCGCGGTCACGGTGATGCGACGTTCCTGATCTACGAGGGCGACCGCTACACCTTCGCGCGCCTCATGGACGAGGTCGACGGCCTGTGTCATGTGCTCGTCCATGAGTACGGGGTGAAGAAGGGCGACCGTGTCGCTGTCGCGATGCGCAACTACCCCGAGTGGATCATCTCGTTCGCCGCGATCGTGTCGATCGGGGCGATCAACGTGTCGTTCAACGCGTGGTGGACCGAGGACGAGATGGATTTCGCCCTGAAGGACTCGGGGGCCCGGGTCCTGATCGGTGACCAGCAGCGCATCGACACCGCCCACCACTCGTGTCGCGAGCTCGGTGTGCGGATGCTGGTCGCCCGGCCCGAGCGCGAGGTCGGCCCCGACATCGACGAATGGTCGAATGTGGTGAAGTCCGGCATGGGGCCGATCGTGGCCGACATCGGTCCCGACGACGACTGCACGATCCTGTACACGTCGGGCACCACCGGGCGCCCGAAGGGGGCCGTCTCGACCCACCGCGCCGTGGTGAACTCGCTGATGGCGTTCTCGGCGCGCAACCAGGTGCTCGCACTCGCGAGCGATCCGGACGAAAAGATGCTCGCCGCCAGCCCGCACCCGACGTCGTTCATCCTCATCGTGCCGTTGTTCCACGTCACAGGTTGCGTGCCGGTGATGCTCTCGTGCTTCGTCGCCGGCCTGAAGCTGGTGATCATGTACAAGTGGGACGCCGGCAAGGCGCTGCCCATCATCGAGGAGGAGCGGATCACCAACTTCGTGGGTGTGCCGACCCAGAGCTGGGACCTCGTGAACCATCCCGATTTCGACAAGTTCGACACGTCGTCACTGAAGGCCGTGGGCGGTGGCGGTGCACCGGCACCGGCGACGCTCGTCGACAAGGTGGCCAAGTCGATCAAGGGTGGCGGGCCCCAGTTGGGATACGGCATGACCGAGACGAACGCCTTCGGACCCGGCAACGTGGGCAAGTTCTACACCTCGCGGCCCACCTCGACCGGGCGCTCGACGCGTCCGATGCAGCTCGCAGTATGGGACCCGGCGACGAAGAAGCCGCTCGGGGCCAATGAGTACGGCGAGATCATGATGTTCGGCCCGATGCTGATCCGCGGCTACTGGAACCGTCCCGACGCGACGGCCGAGACGATCGAGGACGGCTGGCTCCACACCGGCGACGGTGGCCACATCGACGAGGACGGATTCCTCTTCATCAAGGACCGCATCAAGGACATGATCCTGCGCGGCGGCGAGAACGTGTTCTGCACCGAGGTGGAGGGCCCAATCTACGAGCACCCGGCGGTGCACGAGGCCGCCGTGTTCGGTGTGCCGCACGAGCGTCTCGGCGAGGAGGTCGCAGTCGCGATCAAGCCCAACGATGGGATGCCCTTCACCGCGGAGGATCTGTGGAAGTTCCTCGACGGGAGGATCTCGTCGTTCAAGGTGCCGAACCACGTCGTGATCATCAACGAGCCACTGCCGCGCAACGCGGCCGGCAAGTTCCTGAAGACGGCCCTGCGTGAGGGTGTCGCCAACGGCACGCTGAAGCCCACCAGCCGCTAGCCGCCGGGTCAGACGGTGATCCGGCCCGATAGCACGGCGACGGCAAGCATCCAGACCGCGAGGCCGGCTATCCGCTTGGCGTTGCTGTCCTGCCACTCGCCGCCCTCGCGGCCGACGAGGTCGATCATGCCTACGAGAACCCCGGGCAGCAGCATGAACACCGCGAGCGGCCGCGCATCCACGGGGTTGTCGGCGACAGACAGCACGAACCGGCGGAACCCGGCGGTGGCGAACATCATCACCACGAACCGCAGGAGTCCGCGCGGGAAGAAGCGGTGCACCACGGCGAGGTTCGGGAACCTGTCCTCGGCGAGTCCGAGCACCGGGACGAATGTGACCAGGCCGACCATCAGCCACGTGCGCCATCCGAGACCGAAGAACGGTGCCGCCACGAGGAGAAAGAGGCCCGCGCGGATCGCCACCGAACCCATGCGTGCAGTGGCACCCGGTCCGGTGGGGAGCGGGATGCGAACCTCGGCGAACCGCAGCGGGAACCACACCCGTGCGACATCCTCACCGAGGAGCCTCAGGTACGCGGCGACGAGCACCACGACGAGGAGTGTCGAGGCGTCGGCATCCAGCACCATCTCGAGACCCGAGAGTCCGTTCAGCGCGGTGTACGCGGTGGAGGCGGTGTAGGCGAGGAGCACCGGCATGATCACATAGTCACCGAGCCGGTCGAGGAACGCCGAGTCGCCGCGCCGTGCGGCGGCCCTGGTGAACGGCCTGAACTTGCTGCCGATGAAGGGCAGTGCGACGAAGATCACGCCGAGGCCGAGAAGTGTGCGGACGTCGAAGAGGGTGTTGACATTGCCTGTGACGAGGGCGACGAGCGCGAACCCGAACCATGCCGTCGTGCCCGCCATCGCATCCAGAAGTGAGATCGCGACGACGATGCAGACGACCGCGGTCGCGGGTGCGGTGACGAGCCCGGGAAGCCCCAGTGCCGCAGTTCCGCCGAGGATGAACCCGGCAAGCCACAGCAGCGCCGCGGTCACACCGGCTGATGCGCGCAACCAGTGGCCGTCCTGGAGAATGCGCGTGGCGAGCACCGACCGGCGTGATGTCAGCGAGACGGCCCGGCGCAGGAACCTGTCAACCGCCGCATAACCGGGCAACATCCAGAGACCGCGACGGTCCGGGCGGACCTCGTTGTCGTCCTCGTCCTCCAGCAAATCGGCCTCGGTTCCCGAGATCTCGTCCTCCAGCAAATCGGCCTCGGTTCCCGAGATCTCGGCCTCTTCCTCGTCGCCTTCGTCGGCCGGTTCGTCATCAAGGGCCGGCTCGTCGGATTCCGTGTCACCATCGAGACCGGGTTCGTCCTCACGGCGTGCCGAGGTGTTGCGGGACGTGTCGCGGCCCGTCGACCGCGGTGCGGACGACGGGGACGACGACGACGGCGAGGGAGCACCGGGAGCCGGGAACGATGTGCCGAGTCCGGCGGGTGTCTGCGTGACCGCCATGCCCGCCAGGCTCGACACCACGGCCGCGGTGGCTGCGATCGCAGCCGTGCGGGCCACGTGCCGTTCGGTGTCGTAGACGGGCGTCTCCGAGGTCGCGGAGCGCGCGATGGCCGCTTCGTCGACCGCAGTTCCCACGGTCTCGGCTGCGGCCACGACTGATTCGGTGAGACCGGACGGGTCGACGGAAAAGACCGTCACCGAGGAGACCGGTGTACCGTCCGCACT
>JBJTCB010000006.1:0-27336 GCA_046091605.1 Actinomycetota bacterium
CCGGCGAGTTCGGGCCGCGACAAGATGTCGCCCGTCAAGTTGCGGGCAAAGACGGTGCTGCCGGCCCCGACAAAGACGATGCGCGCCACGAGTCAATCGTAGGGCGACCAGTCACCGGGATCGTGCCCGCTCTTGTTGACGCACCGCGGTGTCAGAGAACGCCGGCAACGAGGAGCACCGCGCACACCGCGCCGAGCCCGGCCCGGTACCAGCCGAAGATCCGCAGTGAATGCGAGCCCAGCCAGCCCACCACCCACCGCACCGCGATCATCGCCCTCACGAACGCAGCCACGAGCCCCACCACCGGAGCCCCGACCCCGAAATGCTCGACCATGTCGGCGCCGTTCCTCAGTCCATCGAGGACCCCGGCCGCCGAGAGGGTCACCACTCCCAGGAGGAAACTGAACTCGAGAGCAGCGCCGAGGCTCAACCCCACCGCGAGCGCAGCGAGCAGTGTCACGAGGCTGCGACTCACGCCCGGCCACAATGCGAGCACTTGGGCGCACCCGATGATGACGGCCCCGCGGACCCCGAGCGACTCCAGTGTTCCTGTGCGCACGGCCGGTGACCATGCGAGCAACACGAGCCCACCAACGATCCATGCCACGGTCACCGGCACGGGCCCGAACAACGCCGACTTGGCGGCCTCCCCGACCATGAGTCCCACCACCGCGGCCGGCAGGAACGCGAGCACCAACCGCGACGCCAGCACCCGACCCGCGGGGTCCGCACCCACCACACCGCGGATCACCGACCACACGCGCACCTTGTAGAGCCAGAGAACCGCCAGGATCGCCCCGAGTTGGATCGCGATCGCGAAGGTGTCGGCGGCGGAGTCGATCTCCGATCCGGACAAGCCCAACAGGTCCGAGATCACCAACAGGTGTCCCGTCGAGGAGACAGGCAGGAACTCGGTCAGACCCTCCACGATCCCGAGCAGGATCGCCTCGGGAATCGACAGCACACCGGCGATCATCGAGGACTCAGACGCGCGTCAATCGACGCGCGCCCACAGCGACCCGATCGAGTCGCGTCCGTCGAGGGTGAGCGAGCCCGACTTCTTCGGGTACTTCCACTTGGAGCTCATCGCCACGAACGTCGCGATGTCGCGCGCCGCGCACGCGGGTCCCTTCACGATCGAGAGCACGTAGCGCTCGTTCGGGATGAGTGCCGACTCGAGCGGCACCTCGAGTTGCTGGGTCGCCCCGCGCGTGGTCTTGACGGTGTAGCCGATGCTCGCCGCCGGTAGCCCACCCTCGGCCCCGAGATTCACGCGAACGCAGACCTGGTCGTTCGTCGTCTGGTCGGTGGCCTCGGTCAATGTCCCGATGGTGCGGCTCGTGATCTCGACGGTCGCCGACGACACGTACTCATCGGTCGCGGTGAAGACCTGGTCGATCGAGAGGTTGAACTCGGCGATCCGGCTGTTGTTGACCGTCAGGTCCACGGGCTTGGTGCCCCACACGCAATACACCGTACCGCCCGGTGATTCGCAGGGACCCGTCGCGTTCGCCGGGCGTGGCGTCTCGATGGGCTTGGTGGTCGATGGCACGATCGGCACGGTCTCTGGTGCCACCGGGATCGTCGTGGTGGTCGTGGTAGTGGTCGTGGTGGTCGTGGTGGTGGTCGTCGATGTCGATGTCGTCGTCGTGGCGACAGTGGTGGTGGGCGCGGCCTCACCACCGCTGCATGCTGCGACGAGCAATGTCGCGGCCACGGCGAGTGCTCCTGAACGTGTGTGCGAGCGCATCACTTGACCACCACGGGCTTTCTCTCGCTCTTCGATCCCGATGTGCCGCGGGCGAGCACCGCGACCTGGATCGTCTCACCAGACGTGAGACCGGTGATCACGCACGACGTCTTGCCCGAGGACTTGCACTTCTTGCGCGACGACTTCACCTCGACGGCGACCTTGCCACCGAAGGAATCCTTGGTCTTCCACGACACCGTGACCTGACCCTTCTTGGTCGAGGTCACCGAGGTGGTCAACGAGACCTTCCCGGTCTCGAACTTGCCGACCTTGGAGACCTTCATGGCCGAGTAGTTGCTGGTGAGGAACCCCCGGGCCGCGAGCGAGATCGCCGCGCCGTAGCAGTACAACGCGAGACCCTTGGATTTCGAGATCCTCACGCTCGCCTTGGGCGCCGCCCCGGCCGCGACCGCGACGGTCTGGCGCCACTTCATGCCTCCACCGCTGCACTCGAGGTAGGCGTGATCGATGTTCGAGAGGTCGTCTGGTCCCGGAGCGAGCGAGACCACGAGGTCGTTGCCGGCGAAGACTCCCGACATCACGGGCCCGTCGGGCCTGCCGGCGGTCGTCTGCGGGGTGAAGGTGGTGGTGCGCGGGCCGAGCGCGTTGACGGCGCGTGCAACCACTGTCTGGGTCGCGCGGCGCGGCAGTCCGATGAACGTGCATGTGGTCGGGGCATCGGCACTCAGGGTGCACACCTGATCGGTGCCCACGCTCAGGGTCGCCGGCTCGGTCAGGGCCGACCCGGCCGCGTCCACGGTCGCCACTGCGGTGAGTGTGCTGTCGGTCGCCTGGAACGTCGCCTCGACGTGTGGCGGCGAGAGCGACAAGTTGAAGGGCGCGCTCACATACGGGGTCGAGGAATTGAAACCGTTCTTGGCCACCACGCGCACGGTGTAGTTGGACTGTCGGGCGAGACCCTCGAATCGACACGTGGGTGAGAGCGCCAAGGCGGTGCAGGTGAGAGCGGGTTTCTCCACCACCGTCATCTCTACGGTGACCGGCTCGTTCACGCCGCGAGCCGCGCGAGGGGACGACAACGTCACATCGGCGGCAGATTCGCCGTTTTCGTCCGGCACGATCGCGACCTCGGAGGGCGTGGTGACCGCCGGTGCACCCACGGGGTCGACCCTCACGGTCGCCACGGTGCCGTCGGTGGCCACGACCGTCACGGTGAAGCGGTTGCGCGGGTCGGTCCAGGACTGACCCGCGAACAGACGGGGATCACTCGACATGTCGGCCGACTCCCCCGGCATGGCGGCCGACGGTGTGATGTCGCAGAGATAACTGTCGGTGTTCGCCTGACCGATGGAGCCATCGACCGAGACGAGATTCTCGGTGAACACCGGGGTGGGCCTCATCGTCAACACCACCCCGCCGTTCGTTCCTCGCGTCGCGGCATCAGCGAAGGCGAAGGCATTCGGGTTGTACTGGAGCCAGAACCCGTTGTCGCCCACAGAGGGGTCGGCAGGGTTGATCTTGACCGCCGTCGTGCCGAGGTCGCTGCGGTCGGCTCTCGCGAGTCTGTAGGTGGTCGACGCGCCAGCCCATAGCGACTGGTTGGCCGCGGGGAGCCAACCGGTCGAGTCGAGGAACTGGGGCGAGTAGTACCCGGTGAGTCCGACACCGAGACCCATCACATCGACCGAATTGGCGTACTCGACGTCGGTGCAGGTCTCCATGTAGGTGAGCGTCACACCCGACCAGCAGAGATTGCCGTGACTGAACCCGAGATTGTGGCCGAGCTCGTGGGCCCACACCCCGGCGTACCCGGGTGCGGCATAGGTCCACGATTCCTGGCCACCGACCGCGGCAAGTCCACCGAAGGCGCAATCCTGGTTGTCGCCGGTGAAGGTGGCCATCACGTGGTCATACGCCAGGCCGAGCGATGCGACACGTTCCTTGACGCGGTCCATCATCACCGCGATATCACACGACCCGGCCGGGAGCACCGTGTCGAGATCGAGCTTTGCCGTCACGGTCACCGACAACGTCTCCTGCCGCGCCGACATCGAGTTCCACCAAGGCTTGAGTTCGGCCAGGATCGAGTCGACCACCGTGGCATCGGTGGGTTTCCATTGCGCGGTCGGCCATTCCACGGGCACCACCACCAGTCGCCGGTTCGGCACCATCCCGGCTCCGGTCACCCTGCCCCGGGTCTTCGCACGGCGAAGACCCGCGATCCCGACATCGCCGGAGGCCACCACCGACGACGAGAACTCGAGGAGGGTCCCGCTCGGCACCTTCACGTCGACCCCGCGCGCCACCGTGGCGACGTCGGTCCCCGTCGTCACGATCCACTTGGCCGCCGATGTGCGTTCCCACGCTCCGTTGTTCGAGGCGAGCCGGTAGAGAGTCGAGGTCGCCCTCGCGGGTCGGGCCGTGATCGTCGACGATGGCGCCACCACCACCAACGCTCCGGCGGCCGCCAGGAGCGCAGCGAGCACTCGCGTCGAACCTCTCACCCGTTGAACATTATTCCGGTCGCAGCCGATGAGCACCGAGTGCACGCCCCTGTCGTCGTACCCTTGCCCCGGGCGGGAACTGGGGGGCGCATCGAGGGTCTCGACGGGCTCCGCGCCCTCGCCGTCTCCGTCGTCTATCTCTCGCACCTGCCGATCGCCCTCCAGTCACTGGGCAACGACGGCTGGTTCCAGAACTTCCCCCACGCGGGATTCCTCGGGGTGAACCTGTTCTTCGTGATGAGCGGATTCCTCATCACCCACCGCCTGCTCGTGACGTCACACCCCGGTGACCGGCCGGCCCTGCGCCGGTTCTGGGTGCACCGTGCCGCGCGAATCCTGCCGGCTGTGACGGTGTTCCTCGCCGTGCACGCGATCTATGCAGTGGTCGCGGGGTTTCCTCCCTATGGGAGCATCTTCGATGAGTTCCTGATGGTCGCCTCGACCCTCCTGCAGTTCCCGAACTACGCGATCCTCGCCGACATCGACAATCTCTTCGACAACGGCGCGCTCTGGTCGCTCGGTGTCGAGGGCCAGTTCTACGTCGTCTGGCCCCTCATCACATGGTTCTTCCTGCGCAAGGTGCGGCGACCCGAGTGGGTGGTCGTCGCGCTCGTCGTTGTGATCGCAATCCTCTCGCGGCACCGTGCCGGCGTCTTCGATGCGCACGGATCCTTCGACGCCTACCTGCGCACCGACACCCGCATCGAGAGCCTGATCATCGGCGCAGTCGGCGCTTGGGCATGGATGCGCACAGACCGCGTTCCCATCCGCGCAATGCGGGTGCTCACCCTGCCCGCACTCGCGGCGATGGTCGCGATCTTCCTGAACGCAACGCAGTGGAGCACGTTCATCTGGCACTGGGGAATGACCGCATTTGACCTCTGTGCACTCATCGTGATCCTGGCACTGGCGACCGGTGGGTCCCCGGTGCGCAGGATCCTGGAGTGGCGCCCCATCGCGTGGGTGGGAATGGTCTCCTACGGGCTCTACATCTGGCAGGTGCCGGTGCTGCACATCCTGTCGCGCCACGCCGACTCACTCGGCACCGCGACCAAGGGGGTGATCTCGGTGTCGGCCACTTTCGCGCTTGCCACAGTGTCGTGGTACGCGGTGGAGAAGCCGATCAGGTCCTCGGCGTTGGTTGCCCGGCTGTCCGGCAACTGACTCGATTGGCACTCCCAACGGGATTCGAACCCGTGCCGCCACCTTGAGAGGGTGGTGTCCTAGGCCACTAGACGATGGGAGCAAGTGACGGACCCCGACTCTACCGAGTCCCCGGCCGAACCGCCCCGGGACTCAGAGCCCGCTCGGGTCGATCGGCATCCCGAATCGCAGGCGATTGTTGGCGTGCCCCAAGTGCTGGAGCGAGAACGCCGCGCGCATCGCGGTGTACATCCCCTGCGCCTCGAGTGCCTGGTTCACCGACTCCTTCGCGAGTTTCAACGCGAACCCGGGTCGTGTCGCGATCCTCCGCGCCATCTCCATGGTGACTGACTCGAGGTCAGCAGCAGGCACCACCTTGTTGATCATTCCGAGTGCCATCGCTTCGGCCGCCGTCACCGACTCCCCCGTGAAGAGGATCTCCTTGGCCTTGCGAGCACCGAACTCCCACGGGTGCCCGAAGTACTCGACGCCGTTCACACCGAACGCCACGACAGGGTCGGAGAAGGTCGCATCCTCGGCGGCCACGATCAGATCGGCGACCCACAGCAGCATCAATCCCCCGGCGATGGTCTTGCCCTGGGCGGCGGCGATCACGGGCTTGGGGATGTTGCGCCACCTCCAGCACATGTGGAAATGGACCTCTTCCTCGTGGCCCATCATCTGTTCCTGACCCTCGCCCGTGAAGCCGGACTGTGGGAAGACCTTGTCGAAGGAGTCCGGATCACTGCGGTCCCGCAGGTCGTGACCCGACGAGAAGTGGGGCCCCTCGGCGCGGAGCACGATCACCTTGACATCGGGCCTGCGTGCCGCGTCGTCGTAGCACGCGTTCAACTCGTACGTCATGAGGTTGTTCTGGGCGTTGCGCTTCTCCGCGCGGTCGAGCGAGATCACCGCGATCGCGTTCGCGCCCTCGTCCTCGATCCGGTACGACACCGTCTCGAGATTGCTCAGATCGTGCACCACAGGACACCTCCGAATGGTTGGGGAACAAGGACTCGAACCCTGAATAACTGGACCAGAACCAGTTGTGTTGCCAATTACACCATTCCCCAGTGCGCCCGAGATTTTAGCCCCGGGATTCCCCCGTCGCACCGGGCCGGGCCCGAGGCAAAACCGTGATCAGCCCGTGATCTGATGGAGTCGCCCAAAGCCGATCACCCGGCCAACAGCCACTCCGATGATCTCCCGGTATGTGGCCGTGGCGGCATCGTCCTCGTCGAACCACGCATATCCCGTGATGCGCACCGGTGAGGCGGAGGCGACGAACCCCAAGTCGCGCAGCGAGAGAATGACCCGCTCCACGTGCCACCTGCTCGAGACTGCGATCGCACTGTTGATGCCTTCATCCCGCATCGCTGGTGCCAGGGCGGCGAGTGACTCCCAGGTCGATCGTCCCCTGTCCTCACCGAGAATCGCAGAATCGGGCACACCGTTCTTCGTGAGCCATGCCCGTGATGCCTCGGACTCGGTGAAACGGTCGCCCTCCTTCTTGCCGCCGGTGACGGCGACCAGCGGCGCACGTCCCGCCTTGAAGAGCTCTGCCGCCTGGCGCAGGCGCGCCTCGAGCAGGGGCGAGGGATCCCCGTCGTACTGGGCGGCCCCCATCACCACGATCACGTCGGCGATGCGTCCATCGTCGTGCGATCCGGTGCGCACCAGTTGTGCCGCGCACACCACGACGTAGACGACGCATCCGAGCGCCACCGCTGTCGCGACGGCGAGTGCCGATCGCAGCCTCGCGGCGCGCTTCATCCCAGTCGTGCGACTGCGGCGGCGAGGCGCCGAATCGACTCGTCACGTCCGAGAATCTCGATGCTCTCAAAGAGCGGGGGTCCGACGGTGCGCCCGGTGATCGCAACCCGCACGGGGGCCTGCGTCTTCCCCAGCTTCAGTCCACGAGCCTCGGTGAACCGCTCGAGGCGGGCTTTGATCTCCCCGTGGGTCCACTCACACGACTCCAGCGACGATCCCATCTCGACCAGCACGTCGCGCGCGAAGTCCGATGACATCGCCTTTGTCCACGCGTCGTCATCGATAGGTGCATCGGAGAGAAAGAAGAAGTCGACCATCGAGGCCACCTCCGAGAGTCGTGCCACGCGGGTCTGGATCAGCGGGACGAGTCGTGCGAGGAGCCCCGCATTGACGTGCCCTCCCGACCATGGGGCTGATTCCAGCCATGGCGTGCACGCGGTGGCGAAATCAGACTCGGTCATCATCCGGATGTGGTCGCCGTTGAACGCGAGAAGCTTCTTCTCGTCGAAGAACGCCGGCGAATGGTTCACGTCCTCGAGCCTGAACTCATCGACGATGCGCGACCAGGGCACGATCTCTTCGTCGCCGGCCGGCGCCCACCCGAGCGTCATCAGGTAGTTCACCATGGTCGAGGCCAGGATTCCGTCGGCGCGGTACTGCTCGAGGGCCACCTTGTCGCGTCGCTTCGAGAGTTTCTTGCGCTGCTCGTTCACCAACACCGGCACATGCGCCCACGCGGGTGGTTCGTGACCGAGCGCACGCCACAGCATCTGCTGCTTGGGGGTGTTGGGCAGGTGCTCCTCGGCGCGCACCACATGGGTGATGCGCATCTCGATGTCGTCGACGACGTTGGCGAGCAGGAACATCGGTGTCCCGTTGCCGCGCAGGAGCACGAAGTCCTCGATCGTGTCGTTTGCGAACTCGACACGACCGCGCACGAGGTCATCGACCACCGTCGTTCCCTCGGGGACGCGGAACCTCAGCACACGGCCCGGCGCCTGCTCGAGCCCCCGGTCACGCGAGTGGCCGTCGTACCCGGGCTTGCCGGAGGCCTTCGCGCGCTCCTGCACCTGCTCGGGGGTCAGATCGCACCAGTAGGCATGGCCGGCCTCGAACAACCGCATCGCGGCGGCCACGTGCGCCGCGGCGTAGTGCGACTGGAAGTACGGTCCCTCGAATCGGGGATGACCGGAGTCGATCCCGAGCCATGCGAGTGCGTCGATGATTCCGTCGGTCCACTCCGGGGAATTGCGCGACTCGTCGGTGTCCTCGATGCGCAGCACGAACGTCCCGCCGGTGCGCAGTGCGAGCGCCCAGTTGTAGAGCGCGGTGCGCGCACCACCCACGTGGAAATACCCCGTGGGCGAGGGCGCGAAGCGGTACCGGGGTGCATCCGACATGACGGATCAAGGCTAGTGGTGACCCGGGGCGCGCGCGGGCGACGGAGCCGGCGGGCACGTCCCCGAGTCACGCCGACGCCACTCACCGGTGCGGATAACTTGAGTCGCATGGACGGACACTCCGCGACCGATCAGGTCAACATGCTGGGTGAGCGGCTGGAGACGTGCTGCACCTCACCGATGACCGGTTGGTACCGCACGGGATGCTGCGAGGTGGGCGGCGACGACGTCGGGGTGCACGCGGTGTGCGCGATCATGACCGATGAATTCCTCGAGTTCTCCCGTTCCGTCGGCAACGACCTCTCGACTCCGATGCCCGCCCACGGATTCCCGGGACTCAAGGCCGGCGACCAGTGGTGCCTGTGCGCTCCACGCTGGCAGGAGGCCCACGAGGCCGGCCGTGCACCACAGGTGCGGATGCGCGCGACCAACATCCTCGCCGCGGAGTTCTGCGACGTGGACGCCCTGCGCGCGCACGCCATCGATCTCTAGAGAGTCACCGCCACGGCCCTCAGCGGGCGAGAGCGGCGTCGTCGAACGACATCAACAATGCGGCATCGCCAGTGACCGCCGCACTCAGACCGTGGACCTGTGGGAGCAGTTGCTCGCAGAAGAACCGTGCCGTTCCGACGCGCGCCTCGGCCGTGGGCGAGTCGATGGCGGCATCGGCGAGCGCGACCATTGCCGACTCGGCCATCACCTTGCCACCCACCAACAACGACACCTGGCGCAGGTACGGGGTCGCCCCCGACAGCGCAGCCACCGGATTCCCGGCGTTCTGGATGATCCAGTCGGTCGTGGCTCTCACCTCGGTGAGTGCGGCCGCGAGGGCGACCCGTGTGGCGGACAACGTCTCGTGCTTGCCGAGATGGGCGTCGAGGGATGCGATCTCGTCGAAGAGTCGTCCCATCACGGCACCACCCTTCATGCCGAGCTTGCGCCCGACGAGATCCATCGCCTGGATCCCGTTCGTGCCCTCGTAGATGGTCGTGATGCGCGCGTCGCGGTAGTGCTGGGCGACACCGGTCTCCTCGACGAAACCCATGCCACCGTGGATCTGCACGGCCGTCCCCGTCAACTCGACTGCCATGTCGGTGCCCCAACCCTTCGACAGGGGCGTCAGCAGGGCGGCCATGTCGGCGGCACGCTCACGCTCGTCGGCGTCGGGATGGTGCGCCGAGATGTCGAGACACGCGGCGTTCCAATAGATGAGGCGGCGGAGCGCCTCGATCGTGGACTTCATCGTGAGGAGCATCCGCTTGACATCGGGATGATCGACGATGCGCGAACTCTCCCCCGCCGGCGCACCCGGTGCGCGACCCTGCCGACGCTGCACCGAGTACTCGAGTGCCTGCTGGTACGCACGCTCGATCAGGGCGAGCCCCTCGAGTCCGACACCGAGGCGAGCCTGGTTCATCATCGTGAACATGTAGGCCATGCCACGGTTCTCCTCGCCGATGAGATAGCCGACAGCGCCACCCTCGTCTCCGTAGGAGAGCACGCATGTGGGGCTCGCATTGATCCCCATCTTGTGCTCGATCGACACACACTTCACGTCGTTGCGCTTCCCCGGCCGCCCGTCGGCGTCGAGGACGAACTTCGGCACGATGAAGCACGAGATGCCCTTCGTGCCCGCGGGCGCGTCCGGCGTGCGCGCGAGCACGAGGTGGATGATGTTGTCGGCCATGTCGTGCTCACCGAACGTGATGTAGATCTTGTTGCCGGTGATGAGGTACGTGCCGTCGTCCTGGCGGACGGCCCTCGTGCGCACTGCTCCCACGTCGCTGCCCGCATCCGACTCGGTGAGGTTCATCGTCCCGGTCCACTCACCCGAGATCATCCGCGGCAGGTACGTCATCTTCTGCACCTCGTCGCCGTGGTGCATGATCGCATCGATCGCGCCCTGCGTGAGGAGCGGGGCCATCGTCAGCGCCATGTTCGCCGAGTTCATCATCTCCTGGATCGCGATGTTCACGAGCCATGGGAACCCTCCCCCGCCGAGACCGGGATCGAACCCGATCGTTCCCCAGCCGGCGGCGACATAGTCCGCATAGGCCTCAGGGAATCCGGGCGGCGTGGTGACCGTTCCGTCGGCGTTGCGCACAGCGCCCACGGTGTCGCCCACCCGGTTGAGCGGTGCGAACTTCTCCTCGAAGAACCGTGCAGCTTCTGCGACCATCTCGGCGACGACGGAACCGTCGACGCCGGAGAAATCGGGCAGCGAGAGAATGTCGCCGAGGCCGCTCTGGCGCTCGAGGACCCACATGATGTCGCCGAGCGGCGCCTTGTAGACGGTCATGCCTGCGCCCGCCATCCGGTGAGGACCTGCCAGTCGGCCGCGCGCGCGGCCACCTGGTCGGGCGTCATGCGCAACGTCGACTCGGGCACCATGTCGGCGATCGCTCGACCCTCCTTGTAGTGGTGGTGGCTCGCCACACCGGCAAAGAGATCCCTGCGCGCTGCCACCACATCGGACTGCGGCGCATCGTTCACGCACCCCCACAAGTTGAATGCGAGGTTCAGATCGTGCACCACCGGCGCGCGGCCGAACAACGAGGCTCGGCGCAGGGCGATCAACGAGCACCCACGGAGGATGTCGTCGACGTCCTCACCGTTCTGTGGCCGCACTCGACCACGCGCGCGCTCGGCGAGCGTGATCACATACCCCTGATCGGGTCCCTGGTAGCCGAGACGCTCCCCCGCGGGCTGACGACCCTCGATCTCGCCGGGGCGGCCCGGCTCCCATGCCTCGGGGACGTGGTCGGGGGATTCGTAGTAGCGAGGCGTCTCGATGACCGGGACGCGCGCGTGACGGGGTGCTGCCATTCACCAAATCTATTGGAGACCGGTTGTGCGCCGGCCCTCCCCCGGTGTGACGGGTTCAGCCCCTCGAATGCAGCAGGCCGTAGACCAGCGATTCCTCGAGTGCCTGCCACGAGGCCTCGATGATGTTCGCCGAGACCCCGATCGTGGTCCAGGAGCGCTCGCCGTTGGTCGCATCGATGAGCACGCGTGTCACCGCGCCGGTCGCGGTCGCGCCGTCCAGGATGCGCACCTTGTAGTCGGTGAGGTGCACCTTGGCGAGCTCGGGATAGTGCGCCAGGAGCGCGGCGCGCAGGGCGGCATCGATCGCGTTGACCGGTCCATTCCCCTCCGCGACGTGGACATGGCGCTCGTCGGCCACCCACACCTTGACGGTGGCCTCGGTGGTGAAGCGACCGTCGGGCGACTCGTCGGTGATGACGCGCATGGACTCGACCCGGAAGGCCTCCTGAGTCCAGCCGGCGGCGCGGCGCATCAGCAGCTCGAGCGAGGCGTCGGCCGCCTCGAAGTGGTAGCCCTCGTGCTCGAGCCGCTTCAGATCGTCGATCACCTGGTTCACCGCGGCGCCGTCCATCTCGAGCCCGAGCTCCTCGGCCTTCATCTGGATGGTGGCGCGACCGGCCATCTCCGACACCACGAACCGCGTGCCGTTGCCGACGGTCTCGGGATCGACGTGCTCATATGCATCCTTGGCTCGCGCGATGGCCGAGACATGCAGCCCGGCTTTGTGCGCGAACGCGGACGCACCCACATAGGGCGCCTGCGGGTTCAGGGGACGGTTCAGCACCTCGGCAACGTGGTGGCTGACGGCGGTGAGATGCGCCAGGTGTCCCTCGGGCAGGCAATCAAAGCCCATCTTCAATTGCAGGTTCGGGATGATCGTGGTGAGGTTCGCATTCCCGGTGCGCTCGCCGAGACCGTTGAGGGTTCCCTGCACGTGCCGTACACCGGCCTGCACGGCCGCCATCGAGTTCGCGACCGCACACCCGGTGTCGTCGTGGCAATGGATGCCCAGGATCGCATCGGACCCCACGTGTTCGCGCACCCGCGCCACGGCCTCTGCGATCTCGTGCGGGAGCGAGCCGCCGTTCGTGTCACAGAGAACGAGGTGCGTCGCACCCCCCATCAAGGCGGCCTCGACGACGCGCATGGAGAACTCGGGGTTGTGCCGGAAGCCGTCGAAGAAGTGCTCGAGATCGACCAGCACGCGGCGGCCCTCCCGCACGAGGAACTCCACCGAGTCACCGACCATCGCGACGCCCTCGTCGAGCGTCGTCTGCAGGGCGGTCTCCACGTGGTAGTCCCACGACTTGGCGACGATGCACACCGCCGATGTGCCGGCCTCGACGAGGTTGCGCAGTGTCGCGTCGTCGTCGACCTTGCCACGGGGACGACGCGTCGAACCGAATGCGACCATGGTCGAGTTCCGCAATGTCAGTTCCCTCGCGGCGCGGGCGAAGAACTCCACGTCCTTGGGGTTCGCACCGGGCCAGCCACCCTCGATGAAGTCGACACCCAAGAAGTCGAGTTGCTCGGCGATGCGCAACTTGTCCTCGACCGTGGCCGAGACACCCTCGACCTGCATACCGTCGCGCAGCGTCGTGTCGAAGGTCTCCACCTTCTCTCTCGTGCTGGTTGTGTTCATCGTGTTCTCCGTGTCGTGTGCGGGGAATGAAAAAGCCGCCCGGAGGGCGGCCTGTCGGCGCACGTCGATGTCGACGTGCGCTAACGAATAATGATGGCGGCGATGCCGAGGCCGGCGATGCGGCGGGGGGCGGTCGAAGTCATCACGCCCGGGAGTCTCGCCCCTCCCCTGCGGATCGTCAACCCCCGAGGTGGACTTCCTGTGGAAAACCTTGTGGGGAAAGGCCTCAGACGGTGGAAATCATGTGGACAACCCGCTCCGTCCGAGCTGCGAGCCCGGTCAGGGGGTGCGCTCGAATCCCGCGGGGCATGTCGGCTTCGGTGCGAGCACGACACGCACGGCAGATCCTCGCCTGCACGAGATCTGGTTTGCCCTCGCAAACCCGTTCGCACAGGCCACGCGGGCAACCATCACCACGCGTGCGGCCTTTCCCTTGACGCAGTGGATCGTCACTCCCTTGGTCCATCCCCTTGGACACGTCGGCGCCGTGCCAATCGCCTTTCGTGCCACAGATCCCTTGACACAGGTGATCGCGGTCGCTTCGGCGAATCCCTTCGGACACCTCGGTGATGTCCCCACCGCCACCTTGGCCACACCCTTGCGACTGCAGTGCTGGAGCTTCAACCGGATCGTGCCGGCAGGACACCGCTGGATGCGCACCGTGAATCGGATGATCTTGCCGTCCTTCAGGCAGAGAAGCTTCTGCACCGGGATCTCCGACACCCGCACCTTCACCTGTGGGCCCGAGAACGTCAGCCCCGTGGCCGAGAAGTACACCCAACCATCGACGTCGCGCACCGATGTGTTGGGGCCCGTCGCGAGTTGATCGGTGAGGGTTGCGCGCGAGGTGGAGATGACATCGGTCGGGTTCTCGATCGATGACGCAGTCTCCTCGGCGAGCAGTTCGTCGACAGTGAGTTCCTCCTCTTCGGTCGGCTCCTCGTCGATGTAATCATCGGCAGCCGCTCCGGACTCCAATCCGCCGTCGTCGGTCCACGTCTGGTCGACGTACGCCGCCTCCTCGACATAACCGCTCCCCGATGTCGCCGACTTCTTGGAGAGCCCGTAGAGGCAGTCGGCGACATCTGCGCGCATCGCGAGGTTGTACTCGCCCTTGAAGACTTCCCCGGTTCTCGTGTAGTGCGGGGCAGCGATCTTGTAGTCGAGGGTCGTGCCGTCAGCCGATAGCGCCGGTGGCCCACTGCCATAGATCGTCGCATTCGTGGTGACGATGCCTTTGACCCCCGTTCCGGAGGTGAGACATGTGCCCGCCTTCGACATCTCTCCGGATGAGAGCGTGCGCACCCGCCACAACCACGGCGCATACGACGCCTTGTCCTCGATCAGGCTCGTGACGAGTGAGAGCTGCTCGAACCCCTCTTCCTTGTACGACAGGAAGCTGTACTCGGCGTTCCGCTTCGCAGGATCGGTCAGGTACTGACCGCCGGGCTGCCGACTGCCACCGGCACCGAACTTGCTGTCGACCGAGAATGCACTCTGGATGTTCGCTGGGAACTGTGCATAATTGCGGGCAACCCGAGTCGCGGGCACTTGGACGGGTGCGGCCGAGACGGTGACGTCGACACTGTCGGAGTTCTTCGTGAACGTGATCGAAGGGTCAGCGATTCGCCCGTGGAGCCAGCCTCCCGGCTCGGACGCGAGGCGAACTCTCACGCTGAAGCGGGTGTCTGCCGGGAACGGTCGACTCAGCAGACACGCGCCATTCTCCCCCCAATAGGCGCACCTGAACTTGCCCCGGTCACTTGCAGGGCCCGCCATCTGACCGGGCCTGACCCAGTACGGCATCTTGTAGTCGCTCGTGGTGTCCGCATCGGTCTTCACCGACACGGCAGTGAGGGCGATCTGGAACTCGGCGCCGGGGCGCGAGCGGACACCGCCCCGCAACCGGGCAACCACCGCATACTCGTTGCCCGCCGCATGGGGTGCACCCGCGATCGTCCACACAGACGGTGCTCGGCCGGTCGGGAGGCCGATCGAGGGTTTCCCCGTGTAGCTGGTGGCTGACTTGTCCGGGAAGTAGCGCGAGAAGGCACCCGCGCTCTCGACTCCGGCCGCACTCGTCGCCGTCACCGAGACGATGCAGTCCACCTTCTCTGTCGCATCGCACGCGGGCAGGTGTGCCACGAACCCGAGATCAGGACGATTGACACACGCCCCCGTGTCGGCACTGGCACAGACCTGATCATCGACGCCGAGCACCGAGGGTGGGTCGACGACCTCTGGCTCGAGACTGTCGTCTGCATAAAGGTGGAGGTCGCCGGCTCCAGCCATGTTCAGGATCGGCACCTGGTTGTCGTCGAACGGTTCGGCTCCCCTCACAGATGCCGACGGGAACGCGAGCAGGCCCGCGGCGAGTGCCGCGACGAGCACGACACGGCGGCCCCCGATGAACACGGTCACGAACTCAGGCGAGCTCGCACCAATGGCGATACTGGGGCACCTTGCCCCGCACTGCCTGTGCGTAGATGTCGGCGACAGCCTTGGTGATCGGACCCGGGCAGTTCACCGGGCGGTCGTCGACCGAGTTGATCGCCGAGACCTCGGCCGCGGTGCCGCAGCAGAAGATCTCCTCGGCAACATAGAGGTCGGACCGCGCGATGTTCTCGACACGCACCTCGTGGCCCAGTTCGCGCGCGATCGCGACCACACTCGACTGCGTGATGCCCTCGAGCGCCCCGGCCGCGAGCGGAGGGGTGAGGATCGTGCCGTTGCGCACGACGAACAAGTTCTCCCCGGTGCACTCCGACACGAGCCCCTGGGCGTTCAGCAGGATCGCCTCGTCATAGCCGGCCTTCAGTGCCTCGACCTTGGCGAGCGAGGAGTTCGCGTAGTTCGCCACCGTCTTGGCAGCCGGCGGGAGCATGTTGTGATCGAGTCGCGTCCACGACGAGATCTTCATGCGCACACCCTTGGTGAGCGCGTCGTCACCGAGATAGGCACCCCACGGCCAGCACGCGATCGCGACGTCGACGGTGCACGGGAGCGTGTTCAGACCCATCTCGCCATAGCCGTAATAGGCGATCGGGCGCACATAGACCGACGGCAGACCCGTCGAGCGCACGGTGTCCTTGGTGGCCTCAATCAACTCATCCACCGTGTAGGGGATCTCCATGCCGAGGATCTTTGCGCTGTTGAAGAGCCGCTGGATGTGCTCGGTCAGGCGGAACACGGCGGTGCCGTCGGGTGTCTCGTAGGCGCGGATTCCCTCGAACACGCCCGTGCCGTAGTGGAGCGTGTGGGTGAGCACGTGAACCTTCGCGTCGTCCCAGTCGACCAACGTTCCGTTCATCCAGATCTTGGGTGTGGGGACCAGCGTGGGCATGGTGCGCTCCTTGCGTGCGAGATGACGAGATTACTTGGCGGCCACTCGGGCAGCCACGGCGTTTCCGATCTCGACGGTGGTCCCCGCCACGGGATCGGCGCACGCGGCACGGATCCGGTCGGCTGCGGGAGTCTCGCCGAGGAAATCGAGCATCAGGGCCGCCGAGAGGATCGCAGCGGTCGGGTTGGCCTTGCCCGTGCCCACGATGTCGGGGGCCGAGCCGTGCACGGGCTCGAACATCGACGGCCCGGTCAGCGCCGGGTTCAGGTTCGCCGACGACGCGAGACCGATTCCGCCGCTCACGGCGCCACCGAGATCGGTGAGGATGTCGCCGAAGAGATTGTCGGTCACGATCACGTCGTAGCGGTGCGGGTCCTGCACGAAGTAAATGCAGGCGGCATCGACGTGGTTGTAGGCGGTGCCCACGGACGGGAACTCGGCCGCCACCGCGTCGAAGGTGCGCTGCCAGAGATCACCGGCGAAGGTGAGAACGTTGGTCTTGTGCACGAGGGTCACGTGCTTGCGATCGCGTCGCGAGGCCAGCTCGAAGGCGTGGCGGATGCAACGCTCCACTCCCATGCGCGTGTTGACACTGCCCTGCGTGGCCACCTCGTGCGGCGTCCCCCGGCGCAGCACACCACCCTCGCCCACGTAGGGACCCTCGGTGTTCTCACGGATCACCACGAAGTCGTGCGCCACGGTGTGTCCCGGCGCGGTGCCGGAGAACGGTCGCTGGTTCACGTAGAGGTCCAACTCGAAGCGCATCTTGAGGAGCAACCCGCGCTCGATCACCCCGGGGGGCACCTCGGGCGTGCCGACGGCGCCGAGCAGGATCGCATCGAAGGCACGCAGTTCGGTGAGCGTGGCATCGGAGAGGATCTCTCCGTCGCGCAGGTAACGGGCACCACCCAGGTCGAAGTCGACCGTGTCGATCGCGACCCCGGCCGCACGCACGACCTTCACCGCCTCTGCGGTGACCTCCGGCCCGATGCCGTCCCCGCCGATCAGTGCGATGCGATGTGTCCCTCGTCCCATGGGAAACCAATCTACGAGCCGCCGATAGCCTGCCCCGCATGGCGAAGCACGTGCTTTCCAAGGCGACATACCAGCGTCTCGAGGCCGAGATAGCCCACCTCGAAAAGGTCGTGCTGCCCGAGGTGGCCGACAAGATCGGTCGCGCCCGGGAGCTCGGTGATCTCTCCGAGAACGGCGACTACCACGCCGCCAAGGACGAGTACGGCATGTTGAACGACCGCAAGAACCTCGTCAAGACGATCCTGGAGAACGCCGAGGTCGGCGAGCCCGCCGGCGACGGCAGCGTCGGGGTGCTCTCGCTCGTCACAGTTCTGTTCGACGGCGACGACCCGGACATGGCCGAGACGTACCTCATCGGCCACATCGAGGAGCAATCCGACGGTGTCGAGGTGATGAGCCCGGTCTCCCCGATCGGCAGCGCACTGCTCGGCAAGTTCGAGGGCGACCGTGTCTCGGTGAGACTCGAGAACGGCGCCACCGTCTCGGTCACGATCACCAAGGTGGCCCGCTGAACCCGAGCCACGACGAGACCCCCGTCGTGCCCCCTCTCCCCCCGGGCCGGCGGGTCCATCTGCCCGGTCGGGGCACCACGTTCGTGAGGGAACTCGAGGGTCCCCCGGGTGCGCCCACCCTCATGCTCTTCCACGGTTGGACCGCGACCGCCGACCTCAACTGGTTCACCTCGTACGAGTCACTCGGGCGGCACTTCCGCGTCGTCGCCATGGACATGCGCGGCCACGGTCGCGGCATCCGCAGCAACAAGCCGTTCCGACTCTCGGACTGCGCCGACGACGCGGCGATCCTGGCCGACCATCTCGGCATCGCCACGTTCATCCCCGTCGGCTATTCGATGGGTGGCACGATCGCCCAGCTGATGTGGAAGCGCCACGAGCAGCGTGTGCGCGGACTCGTGCTCGCCGCAACCTCGGGACACTTCGTGTCGCGACGCGAGGAGCGCGCGGGTTTCCTCGCCCTGCAGGGGATCGGCGCGCTCGCACGGGTGACGCCGCGACCGGTGCGCGAGTGGGTGAGCGACCGGCTGTATCTCTCGCGAAAGACCATGACGTGGGAACCGTGGGCTGCCCAGCAGTTGGCCGACCACGACTGGCGCACCATCCTCGAGGCCGGCGCGGCACTCGGCCGCTACGACTCGCGCGCGTGGCTCGGCGATGTGGATGTGCCGACAGCAGTCGTGATGACCACCCAGGACCAGGTTGTCTCGCCGCGACGCCAGCGCGTGCTCGCAGAAACGATCCGCGCCTCGCACGTGCTCGAGGTGCCGGCGAACCACGACGCGGTCTTCGCGCGAGCCGATGAGTTCGTGCCACTCCTCGTCGAGGCGTGCCTGCGCGTGCATCGCGACGCACTCGACCGCTCGGGCGCCGCGTGAACGCGCGACCCCGTCAACGGCGCGCGATCGGTGCACGATCGGCGCTGCGGCGAAACGGCCGGATCGCCCGACTCGGCCTGAAACTCGGCCTCGGGCACGCATCCACCTCGGCGCGCAAGGTCTTCGCCTCGGCGGAGCGGCGCGAGTCACTCTCGCGGGACCGCGAGATGCGCACCGCCCAGCAGGTGGCGGCCGAACTCGGCCAGATGAAGGGTGCCCTCATGAAGCTCGGCCAGATGGCCAGCTACCTCGACGACGGCCTCCCCGAGCCCCTGCGGCTCGCACTCGCACAGTTGCAGTCCCAGGCGCCGCCGATGTCGGTCGATCTCGCACGCGCGGAGATCGAGCGCGAACTCGGCGCCCCGATCGAGGATCTCTTCGCCGCCTTCGACGACGAGCCCATCGCGGCGGCATCGATCGGTCAGGTCCACCGCGCGATCGCGCGCATGCCCGACGGCACCGAACGCGCGGTCGCCGTCAAGGTGCAGTACCCGGGCGTGGCCGAGGCCATCGACGCGGATCTGCGCACCGCCGATCTGCTGGGTGCACTGCTCGCCCTCGGCTTCAAGTCGCTCAATCCCGACGACATGGTCGCCGAGATCAAGGAGCGCCTCATCGAGGAACTCGACTACACGCGCGAGGCGGAGAATCAGCGGCTCTTCGGCGAGTTCTTCCGCGGGCATCCCTTCGTGCACGTGCCCGAGGTGGTTGACCGACTCTCGACGGCCCGTGTGCTGACGACCGAGTTGGTGACGGGGTCGACATTCGACGAGGTGACCGGGTGGTCCCAGGGCGAGCGCGACATGGCGGGCGAGACGATCTTCCGGTTCGTGTTCCGCAGTCTGTACCGGTTCCGCGCCTTCAACGGCGACCCGCACCCGGGGAACTACTTGTTCCACGGCGGCGGGCGCGTCACGTTCCTCGACTTCGGCCTCGTGAAGCACTTCACCGAGGATGAGATGTCGATGTTCAAGGACATGGTCTCGGCCGCGGTGCTCGAGCACGACATGGAGAGGTACCGGCGCATCATCGAGGGTGCCGGGATGCTCGCACCGGACGCCCCGGTCACCACCGAGGAGGCCGGGGACTACTTCGCCCACTTCTACGAACCGGTGCGGGAATCACGTCCCCTCACCTGGACGACGGGGTACGCGACCTCGATCGTGCGCCACACCTTCGACCGCACCTCGGCCATCGCCCAGTACGCCACGGTGCCGCGCTCGTTCGTCTTCATCCAGCGCATCAACCTCGGCCTCTATGCGATCCTCGGTCGGCTCGGCTGCACCGGCAATTACCGGCGCATCAGCGAGGAACTCTGGCCGATGGTCGGTGCACCACCGTCGACCCCGATGGGCGAGGCAGAGGCGCGCTGGCTGGCTGCACGCGCGGTCGGCGACATCGTCTAGACATCATCCGGGGCGAAACAGTTCGCTCCGGAGGGGGCATCACCATGGCTCAGGACATTCCCGCATTCGGAACGCCGGGACGCGACTATTTCCGGCGAATCCTCAACCTGGCTCCCGAGGATGACGGTCCGGTGTGGATGGTGAACTTCATGCACTACCGGGCAGAAGCAGCGTATGAGGACGGCTCACACGGTCTGACCGGTCGTCAGGCCGATGACCTCTACATGCCCACCGCGGTGCTGCAGGCAATCGGTGCGGAGGTCTCGTTCTACGGCGATGTGGTGGCCCAACTCGACCCCAACCCGCCGAGATGGGACCGCATCGGGGTGGTGCGGTACCCCACGCGGAGATCGTTCATCGAAATGCAGGCACGCTCCGATTTCCAGCAGCTGGTGGTGCACAAACACGCCGGCATGGAGTCCACCATCATCACGGGCTGCCGACCATTCGCGATGACAGAGAGCATGCGTCCCGATCCGTCGACATGGTCCTCCATCGAGCACTCGCCGACCCCCGAAGACGGTCCGGTGACGGTGATCCACATGATGAAGTTCGCACCGGGCGGGCTCGCTGACGGAATGGCGAAGTACCAGGAGAAAGCCGGGCAACTGGTGCAGAAGTACGGCGGCGGACCAGTCGCGATGTTCGAGGTGGAGGGCACGATCATGGGCGACGGCCGCGAGTGGGATCAGGTGCGGTTCGTGTCGTACCCCTCACTGCGGGCGTTCTTCGCGATGGTCAACGACCCCGAGCGCGCGGAGGCACAGGGAAACCACCGAAACAGGGCTCTCGAACACACCTACTCGGTCGTGGTGCGCGCCGACATCGACACGTTCATCTCGAACGGTGCGGTGTAACCGGTTGGCGCGGACACCGCCGGCGGTTCGCCCTCAGATCACGGTGACGACATCGAGACCGATGTCCAGGATCGGCGACGAGTGCGTGAGCGCTCCCACGCTGATGAAGTCGACCCCGGTCTCTGCCACCGCGCGAGCGGTGGCAAGCGACAATCCTCCGCTCGCCTCGAGGAGCACCGCGCGCCCGGTCGCTTCGCGGTGTGAAGCCGCGATGGAGACTGCCTCGCGCATCGTCGACGGTGACATGTTGTCGAGCAGCACCAGGTCGGCTCCCGCATCGATTGCCTCGCGCAGCTGATCGAGATCATCGACCTCGATCTCGATCGGCAGGTGGGCGGCACGGGCGCGCACGGCGGCAAACGCCCCTCGGACGCCACCGGCCGCGGCGATGTGGTTGTCCTTCACGAGAGCGGCGTCCGACAGCGACATCCTGTGGTTCTGTCCCCCACCGCAGCGCACCGCGTACTTCTCGAGGGCCCGCAAGCCGGGCGTGGTCTTGCGGGTGTCGCGCACCACGGCTCCCGTGCCGGCGATTGCATCGACCCACGCGGCTGTCGCGGTCGCCACGCCCGAGAGATGACAGAGCAGGTTGAGGGCCGTGCGCTCGGCCGTGAGCAAGGTGCGTGTCGGCGCCTCGACGGTGGCGAGCACGGTCCCGGCCGCGACCCGGTCCCCGTCGCGCACCGCCGCACGGAAGGTCGCACCGGGACCGCACACCGCTTCGATCACTGCGGCGGCGATGTCGAGACCGGCGACGCACCCCGCGGCGCGCACACCGAATGTGGCATGACTTCGCTGATCGGTGGGCACGGTCGCGTTCGTCGTGACATCCTCACCACCGGCGAGATCCTCGGCGATCGTGCGCGCGATGACGTCGGCGACCGCATCCGGATCGAGCCCGGCCGACGCGAGTGCACCGCGACGTGACTCCGGAATCGGGTGCTGCGTCACGGGCGCACCCCGCGATCGGGAGAGTCGACCCCGGACTCGGTGACACGGTCACCCCGCTCGACGACGATGTCGCCGGACTCCAATCGCACACCGAGATGGCAGGTCCACTCCTCGCGGGGACCATCGGCGTCGGTGCGACGGTGGCAGCCGCGGCTCTCGGTGCGCACGCGTGCCGATTCGACCACCGCGGCTGCGATCGTGAGCATGTTCGTGGCCTCGAACGCCTGCCGCGTGGGAACCACGCGTGATGACGCGTTGTGGGCGAGCGTGTCGAGGATGCGTCCCGCGTTTGCGAGTCCGTCAGGGGTGCGCAGAACCCCCACCCACCGCGACATCGCGGACCGCAGTGCCCCGCGATGGTACGAGTCGATCAGCGCACCGGGTGCCGATTCGCTCTCGAGTCGTGCGGGTGCCGCGGGCAAGCTCCACGAGAGCGCCCGTCCGAGCCTTGTTCCCGCCACGATCCCCTCGGTCAGTGAGTTCGAGGCGAGCCGATTCGCCCCGTGCACACCGGTGGCGGCCGCCTCGCCGACCACGAAGAACCCCGGCAACGACGTCGCCCCGTCGAGGGTCGCGGCCACTCCGCCGCACACGTAGTGCGCAGCCGGTGCCACCGGGATCAACTCACGCGCGGGGTCGATGCCGGCCTCGCGGCACTTGGCAGTGATCGTGGGAAAGCGCTCCTCGATGCGGTCGATGCCGCGTGCATCCAAATAGACATGGTCGTCGACGCCCGCCGGTGCCTCGGACATGCGCTTGGAGATCGCCGACGCGACCACGTCGCGCGGTGCGAGGTCGGCCTGGGGATGCACACCTTCCATCACGCGGCGACCGGCCGCGTCGATGAGGAACGCCCCCTCGCCACGCACCGCTTCGCTGATGAGTGCCTGTTGTCCGCGTGCCTCCGGGCCGCGCCACAACACGGTGGGGTGGAACTGGATGAACTCGAGATCGGTCGCCTCGACGCCGGCCCGCAATGCGAGCGCGATCCCGTCTCCGGTCACTGCCGGCGGATTCGAGGTCGAGGCATAGACCTGCCCGTAGCCGCCGGTCGCCACCACGACT
Organism: Actinomycetota bacterium; assembly: GCA_046091605.1. Classification (GTDB taxonomy): domain Bacteria; phylum Actinomycetota; class Acidimicrobiia; order Acidimicrobiales; family Ilumatobacteraceae; genus UBA2093. The sequence continues at coordinate 23,047 of JBJTCB010000006.1, forward strand.
GCGCGCGCGCGGATCTCACCCACGCTCGCGACTCCACCGGAGTCGTCCAACATCGCGACGCGCACCCCGGCAGCCGTGCGGCGGCCGTCGGCGGTGATGCCGATGATCAAATCGAGCCCGAACGCGCGCTCCACCACCGTGACGCCCGCGAGTCGCACCGATTCATCGAGCGTCCGCTGCACCTCGGCACCGCTCTGGTCACCTCCCGCATGCACGATTCGGCGGTGCGAGTGCCCGCCCTCGCGGGTGAGTGCGAGCTCGTCGTGGGCCCCCTCGTCGAACGATGCACCGAGTCGCATGAGGTACCGGATCGCCGTCGGCGCCTCGGTCACCAGCGTGCGCACCGCGTCCTCGTCGCACAGTCCCGCACCGGCGGCCAGCGTGTCGCGCACGTGGTTCTCGAGCGAATCCGCCGGGTCGAGCACGGCCGCGAGTCCACCCTGTGCCCAGTTGGTGCTCCCGGCGTCGAGGGTGTCCTTGGTGACGAGCACCACCTCGCGCACGGGTCGTGCCGCGAGCGCCGCGGACAGCCCCGCGGCGCCCGAGCCCAGGATCACGACATCGGTCTCGATCGTCCAGGCCGCCTCCGGGGCGGCGTGACGCATCGGGACCTTGGTCGGACTCATCGCATCTCCGAGTCCGGGCCGGTGCACACCGGCGCGATCACTCCCCGACCGGCGAGGGCGTGCCGATGGCGATCATCCGCTCCACGGATGCCCGAGCCCTGTCCGCAACGTCGTGGGGCACGTCGACAACGTCGTTGCCGGTGCGCAGGGCGTTCTCGAGCTTGGCCGGTGTGATCATCTTCATGTACTTGCAGACCGCCGCCCTGTTCACGGGCTCGAAGATGGTGCGTGGGTTGGCGCGACGCAACTGGTGCAGCATCCCTGTCTCGGTCGCCACCAGCACCTTGACGGCGGTGGTGGTGCGAGCGGCGTCGAGCATCCCTCCCGTCGACAGGATCCGTGTGCGCTCGCGCGGCACGATCCCTTCGCTCGCCAGGTACATCGCGCTGGTGGCGCAGCCGCACTCGGGGTGCACGAACAACTCGGCATCGGGTTCGGCAGCGACCATCGCCTTCAGGTCCTGGCCGTTGATGCCGGCGTGCACGTGGCACTCACCCATCCAGATGTGCATGTTGCGGCGACCCGTCATGCGCTGGACATGCGCGCCGAGGAACTGGTCGGGGCAGAAGAGGATCTCGGTGTCGGCGGGGATCGAACGGACCACCTCGACTGCGTTCGACGAGGTGCAGCAGATGTCGGTCTCGGACTTGACGGCGGCCGTGGTGTTCACATAACTCACGACGACAGCCCCGGGGTGCTCGGCCTTCCACGCGCGCAACTGGTCGGCGGTGATCGTGTCGGCGAGAGAGCAGCCCGCGCGCTCGTCGGGGATGATCACGGTCTTGTCGGGCGAGAGGATCTTGGCGGTCTCGGCCATGAAGTGCACGCCGCAGAACACGATCGTCGACTGCGGCACGGTGGCCGCGATGCGCGACAGTGCGAGCGAGTCACCGACATGGTGTGCGACATCCTGAATCTCGGGCACTTGGTAGTTGTGCGCCAGGATCACCGCATCGCGCTCGGCAGCAAGCGCACGCACGCGCTCTGACCATGCCGTCACATCGAAGTCATCGCCGCCGGCTGCATCACTTGCCACACTCCGAGGTTACGGGTGCATTCTCGAGGTCGTGCGCTTGTGAAACGGCGCACGTGGATGCATCCGTCACAGGTCAGACGCCGGTGGCCACCGGAGGGTCGAACCAGAAGCGCGTGATCGCCTCGGCGAGCGACCCGGTCGCTGATCCCGGATCGGTCACCACGTCGAGTGGTGCATCGGCGAACCGCAGGACACTGGCCACTCCCTGGTCGGCCACCGTGACGACCAGTCGCACGCGTCGTCGGTCGGCATGCTCGCTGGGAGCGCCGTCGAGTGTGCCGTCGGCGGCGAGGGGCGCCGCCCACCCGGTCGTGACGACGGCTGCGGCATCGAACATCCGTGCGAGCCCGCTCGAGGGACTCTCGAGCAGGGCGTAGACGTCGGGGTGGCTGGAGAGAAAGCACAACGATGTGGTCGCCGCCGTGCGATCGGCGCAGTTCACGCCGTAGAGACGCGCACCCGACAACTCGAAGGAGTCGACCGCGGCATGGATCCGCTCCTCCACGGTGACGGCCACCTCCATGATGTCGGCGAGGTCGGCGAGGGTTTCGGGCACGTCGGGATCCATGGCCGCGGTGTGTGGACCAGGGGCGGTCCTCGGCACCGCCCCGTAGGATGAAAAGCCGCGCACCAAGCCCGCGAGGGACGACGCGCGACACGGACAAACCAGCGACCGGGCACCGATCCGGCACGAGAGAAGGGCGACGATGGCGAACCCCATGACGCTCCCGCAGAAGGTGTGGGACCAGCACGTGGTCCACCGCGCCGAGGGCGAGGCCGACCTCCTCTACATCGACCTCCACCTCGTGCACGAGGTGACGAGCCCCCAGGCCTTCGATGGCCTGCGCATGTCGGGCCGCACGGTGCGCAGACCCGAGCTCACCATCGCCACCGAGGATCACAACGTCCCGACCGAGAACATCGACCAGCCGATCTCCGACCCCGTCTCGGCTCGCCAGGTGCAGGTGCTGCGCGACAACGCCAAGGAGTTCGGCTTCACCCTGTATCCGATGGGTGATCCCGGTCAGGGAATCGTCCACGTCATCGGCCCCGAGCAGGGTCGCACCCTGCCCGGCATGACGATCGTGTGCGGCGACAGCCACACCGCCACCCACGGCGCCTTCGGTGCTCTCGCCTTCGGTATCGGCACGAGCGAGGTCGAGCATGTCCTGGCCACCCAGACACTGCCCCAGACACGCCCGAAGTGGATGTCGATCACCGTCGACGGCACCACTCCGGCCGGTGTCACCGCCAAGGACATCATCCTGGCGATCATCGGGCGCATCGGAACCGGCGGCGGAATCGGCCATGTCATCGAGTACCGCGGATCTGCGATCAGGGCGCTCTCGATGGAGGGCCGCATGACCGTGTGCAACATGAGCATCGAGGCCGGTGCGCGCGCCGGCCTGATCGCCCCCGACGACACCACCTTCGAGTACCTCAAGGGCCGCCCGTTCGCCCCGAAGGGTGCCGACTGGGACGCAGCCGTGGCCGCATGGAGCCAACTGCGCACCGACGACGGTGCCGCATGGGACTCCGAGGTCGTGATCGACGCCGCGACACTGCGACCGCATGTCTCGTGGGGCACGAACCCCGCCCAGGTCCTGCCGATCGACGGAGTCGTGCCCTCGCCCGGCGACGCGGCGGATGCGACCTCTGCCGACACGATCAGCCGCGCGCTCGAGTACATGGGGCTCACCGCGGGGACTCGCGTGCGCGACATCGCCGTCGACACCGTGTTCATCGGCTCGTGCACGAACGGCCGCATCGAGGACATCCGCGCCGCCGCCGAGGTTCTGCGCGGCCGAAAGGTGTCGGTGAAGCGCGCGATGGTCGTGCCCGGCAGTCACGCCGTGCGCGCCCAGGCGATCGCCGAGGGTCTCGACAAGATCCTCATCGAGGCCGGCGTCGACTTCCGCGAGCCGGGCTGCTCGATGTGCCTCGCGATGAACCCCGACAAGCTCGCCCCGGGCGAGCGCGCAGCGAGCACCAGCAACCGCAACTTCGAGGGTCGTCAGGGGCGCGGGGGGCGCACGCATCTCGTCTCCCCCGCCGTCGCCGCCGCCACCGCGGTCGCGGGTCGGTTCGCAGCACCGGAGGATCTCTCGTGAAGGCGGTGCGCGTCCTCACTGGCCGCGGCGTTCCGCTGAAGCGCAGCGACGTCGACACCGACCAGATCATCCCCGCCGAGTGGTTGAAGCGCGTCGAGCGCACCGGCTTCGAGGCCGGGCTCTTCTCCACCTGGCGCGATGACCGCTCGTTCGTGTTGAACGACGCCCGCTACGCCGGTGCATCGATCCTGGTGGCGGGCCCGAGCTTCGGCGTCGGCTCGTCGCGCGAGCACGCGGTGTGGGCGATCCAGCAGTTCGGCTTCGACGCGGTGATCGCGCCGAGCTTCTCGGACATCTTCCGCAACAACTGCTCCAAGAACGGCCTCGTGCCGGTGGTGCTTCCGATCGCCTCGGTCGAGGCGCTGTGGGCGGCGATCGAGGAGGACCCCGACACCGAGATCGTGGTCGACGTGGAGCGCCTCATCGTCGAGGTCGCGCGCACGGGGTTCGCCGAGTCGTTCCCGATGGACGCGCCGACCCAGCACCGTTTCCTGAACGGTCTCGACGACATCGGGCT
>JBJTCB010000007.1:0-93577 GCA_046091605.1 Actinomycetota bacterium
TGACGGCGTCGAATCCGTCGCGCACCGCGGCGGTCACGTCGGACACCTCCGCCCGCGTGGGCCTGTTCGATGCCGTCATGCTCTCGGGCGAGACGGCCGTGGGAGTCGACCCGGTGGGTGCCGTGCGTGCCATGGCGCGGATCGCCGAGTCGGCCGAGGTGGAGGTCTCGATGCCGAACTGGTTCGCCGATGCGAATCCCGAGAAGGCCGCCGTGACCGCGGCCGCCGCAGCGCTCGCCAAGCGCACCAATGCGGACCGGATCGTGTCGATCACCAACACGGGATATTCGGCTCTGTTGTTGGCGGCATGCCGTCCCTCGTGCCCGATCGTGGCGGTGACGCCGGCCGCCGAGGTGGCGCGGCGGCTGAGTGTGGCCCGCGGTGTGACGGCGGTGGTGGTCGAGCGCGAATCCGAGATCACCCGCACGATCGCCCAGGGCATCACCTCTGCCCGCGACGCGGGCATGGTGGGCGCGGGCGAACGACTCGTGATCTGTGCCTCACGGCTCGGGCCGAACTCCGACGCCGACACGATCCTCCTGCACCTCGAGCCCTGACACCCCGGCACGGCGGCATCGCATGCCGAACGGCGCCGGAGATGTTCAGCCCCGGAGATTCTCAGCCGAGAACGTCGGCGATGATCTCGAGGTGCTTGGTGGAACCACCGACCGTCACCGAGGTGAGACAGGTGTTCTTCCAGACCTCGGCGTCCCGGGCCACCTTGTCGACGGGGCCCACGAGGGCGACGTCCTCGACCATTGCGAGGGGGATCGCCGACATCGCCTCGGCCTTCTTGCCCGCGAGGTAGAGGTCCTGCACCTTGATGCAGATGTCCTCCCAGCCCATGCGGGCGAAGACATCGAAGTGGAAGTTCGCATCGCGTGCGCCCATGCCACCGGCATAGAGCGCGATCGTCGGCCGGACCATGTCGGCGCATTTCTCGACGTCGTCGCCGATGATCACCGGCAAGACGGCCGAGACCTCGAACGCGGTGCGCTGCTCGGCACTCTTGCCGGCCGCGTCGAACCCTGAGTTCAGTGCGTCGCGGTAGAAGGCGTCGCTCTTGGGCGAGAACCAGAAGGGGATCCAGCCGTCACAGATCTCGGCCGACAAGGCGACGTTCTTCGGTCCCTCCGCCCCGAGATAGATCGGGATGTCGCTGCGCAGCGGGTGGACGGTGGGCTTCAGGGCCTTGCCGAGTCCGGCGCCTCCACGGAGGGGGATGTCGTAGTGGCGGCCGTGGAACTCGACGGGAGCCTCGCGACGGAACACCTGGCGCACGATGTCGACATACTCGCGGGTGCGCTCCAGTGGACGCGGATACGGCTCGCCGTACCAGCCCTCGACGACCTGGGGACCCGAGGCCCCGAGGCCGAGGACCACGCGGCCACCGCTCAGGTGATCGAGCGTGATCGCCGCCATCGCGGTCGCAGTGGGCGTGCGTGCCGACATCTGCACGATGGCGGTGCCGAGCCGGATGGTCGAGGTTGCCGAGCCCCACCACGCCAGCGGTGTGAAGGCATCAGAGCCATAGGCCTCGGCTGTCCACACGGTGTCGAAGCCGAGGCGTTCGGCTGCCTTGATCTGCTCGACGATTCCCCCGGGCGGTCCCGCTGACCAGTACCCGGCACTCAATCCCAGTCTCATGTCTCTCCGTTCAGTGCAGGTGCGGCCCAGGGTCGACCCTAGTTCCGGGTCGCGAACCGGCGAGTGGTCGGACCGACCGGAGGCGTCGTGTGCCTCAGGCCAGTCCGTAGAGGTGCTTGCGCCGTCCGAGGAAGAGCAGTGTGGTGGCGAGCATCGCCAGTCCCGCACCGGAGAACGTGAGGGGTGCCGAGTCCACACGACGCGCGATCACGCCGACGACCAGTGCCCCCGCGGGGGCGAGACCACTCATGAGCAGTGAGTGCAGGGCCATGACGCGGCCCATCACCTGGGGTGGTGTGTTGTTCTGGATGAGCGTCTGGTTCAGGTTCATGTAGAGACCCCCGCCAAGACCCCACATGAACAGGAACAGGCCCATCATCCACGGCGTCGAGGACTGGCCGAGCGCTGTCTGGACGAGCGATCCCCAGCACAGGCCGCACATGAACCACAGTCCCTTTCGGACCAGTTTGTGGTTGAGGCGCATGATCAGCATCGAGGTGAGGAACTGACCGATACCGAGCAAACCGACGAGTGCGAACGCCTGGCCCTCGCTCGCGCCGGCGTTCTGCTCGGCGATCTGGGGACCAAGAACGATCCACGGCGCCATCATGAACACGGTCGAGGCGGCCAACAGTGCCATGAACGACCGCACCGCCTCGTGCCCCCTCACGAAGGAGAGCCCTCCCATGATCTCGACCCTCAGACTGCGTCGCTCCACGCCCGCGTTCGCACTCGCGGGGAGCGAGAGCGGGAGGAGCACCGCCAGTCCGACGAGGTACAGGACAACCTGGAGCCAGAAGGCACCCTCGAGACCCCACACGGCGATCACGGGCCATGCCGAGGCGGGACCGAGGATCATGGCCACGTTCGTGGCCACCGTGCTGACCGCAATTGCCCCGACCAGTTTCTCGGCCGGCACCAGCGAGGGCAGGATCGCGGTGCGCACGGGAGTGCCGAGGGCGATGAATGTTCCCGACACGAGTGCCGAGACCACGAGCCACCCCACGTTCATCGCGTCGGCCGAGACCATCGTGGCGATGAAGAGAGTGATCGCCAGGCATCCCGCCTGACTCACCAGAAGGAGGGTGCGGCGGTTCATGTGGTCGCTCATGACGCCGACGGGCAGGGAGATGAGCAGGGCAGGGATGCCCATCACGAACAGGATCACGCCGTTGATGTCGCTCTTGGCGCCGAGGTCGAGTGCGAGGGCGATGAAGGCGAAGCGTTGGGTGCTCTGGATGAGGATGAAGAGGAACGAATTCAGCCACAGCAGGCGGAAGGGTCTGATCCGCAGGAGCTCGGTGGCCCTGATCCCCACCGGTGCCCCCGTGGTGTTCGCTCCATCACGACCCGTCTGCACGCCCTACACCGTCCCACAGGGTGCGTCGGCGCGGCGAATCACAGGCACGAGTACAGGGCCGTGACGAGTGCAGTGTTCCGTTCGTTCTGCCATCCCGTGCCCATCTGGTTCATGGTGTATCCGAAGGCGACTCCGGCGACCGGGTCGCAGAATCCGAGCGCCCCACCGGCGCCGTAGTGACCGAAGGCCTCATCGTTGGGTCCGAATCGGCGCTCGGCGAGGGGGAGCTGGAATCCTCGGCCGAACCGGGTGCGGCGACCGAGCACCGCATCGGTGCCATCGGAGATCTCCTGGGTGGCCTCGGCGAGCACACTCGGCGACAGCAGCTCGCCACTGCAGAGCCCCTCGAAGACGCGGGCGATGCCCCTGGCCGAGGCGTGCATGTTGGTGCTCGGCATCTCGGCGCTGCGCCAGAGCGGGCCGTTCACCCATCCGACGCCGGAGAACCCGGGAGGGTTCGCATAGGCGCGGTGCTGGAGGATCTCGGCGTGTCCCGCACCCGAATCCGGTGCCGATCGTGCGGGCGCGGTGTGCCAGACGAGATCGGCCACACGGTGGTGTCGGGAGGTCTCGAGGCCGTAGTGGACGTCGGCCCCGAGCGGGACAGCCACGAGGTCGCGCAGGAGAGTCCCCACCGATCGGGTCGTCGCACGTCGCAGAACCTCGCCCACGAGGAAGCCGAAGGTGTTCACGTGGTAGCCGTGCTGGGACCCGGGGAGCCACCACGGTCGTTCCGCGGCGAGATGGGCGCACATCGTGTCCCACTCGAGCATCGTGCCATCGGCCAGGAGGCGCCTGATGGCGGGGAGTCCGGCGCGGTGTCCGAGGAGATCGGTGAGCGTGACGGAGCCCTTGTCGTGGACGTCGAACTCGGGCCAGTGATCGGCGACGGGGTCGTCCCACCCGAGATGACCCCGCTCGACGCACATGGCTGTGACGACGCCGAGGACCCCCTTGCCGACGCTGAAGGAGTTGACCATGGTGTCGGGGCCCCATGGCGTTCCGTCGGCACGTGCCGACCCACCCCAGAGATCGACCACGGTGCGACCGTGGACACGCACGCAGAGCCCGGCACCGATCTCGGTGCCAGTGGCGAAATTGTCACGGAACGCAGACTCCACGGCCGCAAAGGCCGGGTCGACGCTCCCCCCGGAACCGGGGTCTCCGGTCAGAGGGCCGACTTCTCCAGGATGTGCACGCCGCACGCCGAGGCGAGACCGATGACGTGCGCGAGGCCGACCTTTGCGCCCTCGATCTGGCGGTCGCCGGCCTCACCGCGGAGGTGATGGCAGATCTCCCAGATGTTGGCGATCCCGGTCGCAGCGATCGGGTGTCCCTTCGACTCGAGTCCGCCCGAGACATTCACCGGAGTCGAGCCGTCGCGCCAGGTGGCGCCGGAGTTGAAGAAGTCGACCGCGCCACCCTCGGGGCAGAGCATGAGGTTGTCGTAGTGCACCAGTTCGGCGGTCGCGAAGCAGTCGTGCAGCTCGACGAGGTCGAGATCCTCGGGCGAGACGCCCGCCTGCTCGTAGGCCTTCTTGGCGGCGTTGCGGGTGAGGGTGTTCACGTCCGGCAGCACCTGGCAGGCCTCCTGGTACGGATCGCTCGTGAGGACCGAGGCCGACACCTTGACGGCGCGGCGCTGCTGCTCCTTGGAGAGGGTGCGCAACTTGGCGCCGCTCACCACGACAGCGGCGGCACCGCCGTCGCAGTTTGCCGAGCACATCGAGCGGGTGTTCGGGTAGGCGATCATCACGTCGTTCATGATCTCCTCGAGGGTCATCCTCTTGGTGTAGGCCGCCAGTGGGTTGAGCGTCGAGTGCGCATGGTTCTTCTCGGCGATCTTGGCGAACAACTCGAAGGTCGCACCGCCGTACTTGTGGCCGTACTCCATGCCGACCTGGGCGAAGGTTCCGGGCATATTGTCGGTACCGATGCGACCGTCTGTGCCCGCGACCGCTCCGTAGCGACCCGACGGCGTCCACTCTTTGGTGGCCTGTGCCGGGCGCGCACCCAGGAGACCGACGCCGGCGAGCTTCTCCACGCCGACGGCGAGACCCATGTCGCACTCGCCGGCCTTGATCGCCATGATGGCCGTGCGCAGCGCGGTGGCACCGGTGGCACACGCGTTCGAGACGTTGAACACCGGGATTCCGGTCTGGCCGATCTGCTTCTGGATCTGTTGGCCGATCGAGCCCTGACCCATGAGGCAGCCGGCCGCGAGGATTCCCATGTCACCCATCGAGACCTGGGCGTCCTTGAGGGCGCCCATCGCCGCTTCTGCCGCGAGGTCGACGGTGTCCTTGTCCGGGTGCTTCCCGAACTTCGTCATCGTGATCCCGAGGATGTAGATGTCGTCTGCTGCCATAGTGGTTGTCTCCTTGTTGAGAAGTCTTGGTTGAGATGTCTTGTGTCTGTGGATCGTGTGGTCGTTGAGTCCGGGTGTCAGGGCCAGCGTCAGAGGGGCTCGAAGCCGAAGCCGATCGCCTCGACGCCGTTGTCGTCCGCGCCCAACGAGAAGGTCACGAGTCGCACCTTCATCCCGAGATGCACCTTGTCGGGAGTGGGCTCACAGTTGACGATGTTGCCGCGGACACTCGTGCCCCCGCAGTCCACGATCGAGGCCACGAACGGCACGGGGACGCCGGGGGATGCGAACGTCACGATCGTGAACGACCGCACCTCGCCCTCGGTGGGAATGTCAACCTTGACGAAGTCGGAACCGAAGCACGAGGCGCATGCGTTGCGACGGTCGAAGAATCGAGCCTTGCACTTCGTGCACTCGTTCGCCACGAGATGGGGGCGATCCCCGAGCTCGAGGTAGCTGACGTGGGGCACTTGGCTCTGTGTGGTTCCATTCGACATGGGGTCCTCCGATTGCGTCCATTTCACTCTATGCCCCATCTCGGGGCCGGGATCGCACCGGAGAACCACCACCGGCCAGCCACCGGGCGCGGGAGCGCCTTGCGCCACTGGGTGGGTCAGAATGGCGACATGACCAACCCCGGGCGACCGATCCCATGACCGCGAAGTGGTCCAATTGGGCGGGCAATGTCACTGCCCGACCGTCGAGGGTTGCGAACCCCCGAGACGAGGCCGAACTTGCCGAGGTCGTGTCCGGGGCCGCGTCCCGGGGAGAGACGGTCAAGGTCGTGGGCTCGGGCCACAGCTTCACGCCAGCGGCGGCCACCGAGGGTGTGCTCGTGCGGATCGGGGCACTCTCGGGGATCCGATCGATCGACAGGGACGCGATGCACGTGCGAGTCGGCGCGGGCACGACGCTGGCCGATCTGAATGTCGCACTGCACGAGCAGGGTCTCGCGATGCCCAACCTCGGTGACATCGCCTACCAGACGGTGGCAGGTGCGATCTCCACCTCGACGCACGGCACGGGCACAACACTTGGTGGGCTCGCCACGCGTGTGCGGGGAGTGCGGTTGGTCGATGGCAGGGGTGAGGTCGTCTCGATCGACGCCTCGACGCGACCCGAGCTCCTGCAGTCTGTCGCGGTGTCGGTCGGCGCGCTCGGTGCGCTCTCGGAGGTGACCCTCGAGGTGGTTCCCGCCTTCAGGTTGCGCGCGAAGGAGCAACCGATGCGACTCGATGCGGTGCTCGAGTCGGTGCACGACCTCGCTGCCGCGAACGACCACTTCGAGTTCTTCTGGGTGCCCCACACCGGGTGGGCTCTCACGAAGCGGAACAATCGCACCGACGACCCGCTCGATCCGCTGCCGAGGGTGCGCAAGTGGGTGGACAAGACGCTGATGGAGAACCATGCCTTCGGGATGTTGTGTCGTCTCGGTCGTCTGCGGCCGTCGCTCATCCCGCGACTGGCCACCGCATTGCCCTCCTCGGGTGGGCGCGAGTATGTCGACTCGTCGTGGAAGATCTTCGCGAGCGAGCGACTCGTCAAGTTCTACGAGATGGAGTACGCGATCCCGGCCGAGGCGGTGGGGTCCGCGGTGGCCGAGGTCCGTGCGATGGTGGAGCACAAGGGCCACCTCCTGAACTTCCCTGTCGAGGTGCGCTTCACTGCGGCCGACGATCTCGCCCTGTCGACAGCGAGCGGGCGGGAGACCGCGTACGTGGCGGTGCACATCTTCAAGGGCATGGCCCACGAGGCCTATTTCCGCGATGTCGAGGCGATCATGATCGGGCACGCCGGTCGACCCCACTGGGGAAAGATCCACCACCGCACCGCCGAGGAACTGGCCGGGCTGTATCCGAAGTGGAACGAGTTCCTCCGTGCGCGCGATGAGTTGGACCCGCAGCGAACGTTCTCGAACGACTACACCCGGCGGGTCCTGGGTTCCTGAGCCCGCGGCTCCCTGTCACGGGAGCGCTGTCCTGTCAGAGACAGATGTCCTGGGGGCGCACGGGAACACGCACGAGATCACGACCGATCGCATCGCGGATCGCCGCCACGATCGCCGGAGTCACCGAGATGCACGGCGGCTCGCCGACTCCTTTGGCGCCCAGTGGTGCCTGTGGTTCGTGTTCCTCGACCAGAGTCGCGACCACCTCGGGCGCATCGAGGGCGGTGGGGAGCAGGTAATCGGTGAACGAAGGGTTCCGCACCCGGCCGTTGTCGACGATGATCTCCTCCATCACGGCCAGCCCGAGACCCTGGGCGATGCCGCCCTCGATCTGTCCGACGACGGAGAGCGGGTTGAGCGCGCGCCCGATGTCCTGGGCGGTTGCCACTTGGACGACCTTGACGAGTCCGAGGCCGGGATCCACGTCGACAACGGCACGGTGCGCCACGAAGGCGAACGCGACATGGCAGTTCCCCTGCCCGTTCTCGTCCAGGTCCTCGGTGGGACGGTGGTGGTGCTCGAAGGTCTCGTCGATGCGCAATCCGGCCGAGGCCTCGCTCACCGCGAGACGAAGCGAGCCCATCGAGTCGACGACGAACGTGTCCTCGATCACCAGCCGGAGCGGATCGATGCCGTGGGCCCGTCCGACATGTTCGAAGAGGCGCTCCCTGACCAGGCGACACGCGCCGTCGACGGCTCCACCCGACATCCACGTCTGGCGCGAGGCCGAGGTGGAGCCGGCCGACCCGATGCCGGTGTCGATCGTGTCGAGAACCACATCATCGACACCGAGGACTGACCGTGCGATCTGCGGTGCGAGGGTCACGAACCCCTGTCCCACCTCGCTGGTGGCGAACTTGAGAGTGACGACTCCGTCCTCGAGCACGCAGCGCGCGGTGGAGTAGTCGTCGAATCCCTCGCTGTACATGATGTTCTTGATGCTCACGCCCCAGCCGACCCCGCGTCGGATGTGGCGCCGGTCGGCGGTGAGTCCCGAACCGCCGGGCAGCAACAGTGCGTCGGGTTGGTCGGGAAGCGGAGCAGGCATCGGCAGGGCAGCGGTCTCGCGGATGCACCGCTCGACGGGCGCAACACTCTCGACCACCTGACCGGTGATGAGTCGGTCGCCGGTGCGCATCGCATTGCGCAGGCGCACCTCGACGGGATCGAGGCCGGCCGCGGCGGCAATCTTGTCCATCTGGCCCTCGTGTGCGAAGCACGCCTGCACCACACCGAAGCCACGCATGGCACCGCACGGGGGGTTGTTCGTCCGCACGGCCCAGCCATCCACCACGGCGTTGTCGCAGCGGTATGGCCCCTGGGCATGGGTCACGCCGTTGATGAGGACCGCCGACGAGGTCGAGGCGTAGGCGCCACCGTCGAAGACGAAGCGTGCCTCGACCTTGACGATCTCTCCCGTCTCGGTGGCATGGTGGCGCATCCAGATCGTCGCGGGATGCCGATGGACATGACCGAAGAAGCTCTCCTCGCGTCCGTACTGCATCTTCACGGGGCGGCCGGTGCGCAGCGCGAGCAGTGCAGTGTGCACCTGCAGGCTGATGTCCTCGCGGGCACCGAAGGCACCGCCGACGCCACCCAGGACGAGACGGACCCTGTCCTCCGGGAGAGCGAGGCACTTGGCCATCTGCTTCCGGTCCTCGTGGAGCCATTGCGTGGCGACATAGACCTCGACTCCGCCGCCGTCGTGGTCGGGGACGGCGAGCGCGGCCTCTGTGCCGAGGAACGCCTGGTCCTGCATGCCGAGTTCGTAGGTGCCCTCCACCACGATGGCGCCCGTCGCCGACGAGTCGCCGTGCACGATTCGCTGATGGCGGATCACGTTGCCGTCGGGATGGATGGGTTCGAATCCGCCTGCGATCGCGGTCTCGGGATCGACGAGGGCGGGCAGAACCTCCCACTCGACCGTGATGGCCGCGAGCGCGCGGCGACAGGTCTCGGGATGGTCAGCAGCGACAGCGGCAATCGGTTCACCCATGTAGCGCACCTCGCCACGGGCGAACACCGGCTGGTCCTCACTGATCAAGCCGTAGGTCAACTGGCCCGGGACATCGTCGGCGGTCACGACGGTCTCGACACCGGCGATCTTCCACGCTGCAGACACGTCGATCGAGACGATGCGCGCGCGGGGATGGGGCGACCGGAGCGTGGCGCCCCAGAGCATGTTCTCGGCCCACATGTCCGAGGAGAAGGCGAATTCACCCTTGACCTTGGCGGCGCCGTCTGGCCTGAGTGCGTTCGTGCCGAGCACGTCGCGGTCCGTGGCGCTCCGGTCGTCGGTGCGCACGGTCTTCATCGTGGTTCGGCTCATCGTGCTGCGTCCCTGCGGTCGGCGATCACTGCGTCGACTGCGGCAAAGATCCGGCCGTAGCCGGTGCAGCGGCAGATGTTGCCCGAGAGGGCCTCCTTGATCTGCAGTTCGCTCGGCTCGGGTTCCGTGTCGAGAAGATGATGCACTGCCATGACCAGACCCGGGGTGCAGAATCCGCACTGGACGGCTCCCTCGCGCACGAATGCCTTCTGCACGTCGGTGAGGGTGCCGTCCGGGTTGAGGCCCTCGACGGTTGCGATCTCGGCATCGACCGCCGATGCGGCCAGCACCAGGCAACTGCACACCGCTGCACCATCCACGAAGACCGTGCAGGACCCGCACTCGCCCTGTTCGCAGGCACCCTTGGCACCGGGGAGACCGAGTCGTTCACGCAGCACGTAGAGCAGGCTCTCGCCAACCCACGAGTCGCGCACCTCGCGATCCACCCCGTTCACCCTCAGTTGGTAGTGCTCGTTCATGGGCGTGCGGTTCCTCTCTGGAGCAGACGGCCCGCCAACACCGAGACGGCGTGCCGTCGGTAGGCGGCGGTGGAGCGATGATCGTCAATGGGTGATGATGCGGCAGCGGCGAGCCGACCGAACTCGGCCGTGAGCGCGGCATCGACCGTGCCGGTGCGGCCCGCCATGAGTGCCTCGGCGTCGTGGCACCTGATGATCACCGGCCCCACCGAGCCGAGTGCGAGTCGGGTGCCATCGGATTGGAGCACGAGACACGCCGAGGCGACCGAGATCACCATGGCATTGCGCACCCCGACCTTGGCGTAACCCTGCCATCCGTCGGCGAGGGGCATCGTGACTCCGGTGATGATCTCGTCGCTGCGACGTGCGTTGCGTTTCGGGCCGGTCATGAAGTCGACGAAGGCCATCTGGCGTTCCCCGGAGGTGGAGCGAAGGTGGATGGTGGCCTCCATCGCGGCGAGCACAGGGAGTGAGTCGCCGGCCGGCGAGCACGTGCCGAGGTTTCCCCCGATCGTCCCGGCGGCACGGATCTGCGGCGAGCCGACTGTGCGGGCCGCTTCTGCGAGTGCGGGAAGGGCCTCGGCGAGTGGGCCGTGTTCCATCTCGGCGTAGGGAACCGCCGAGCCGATGTGGACCGTGCGTGCTGCCGCGTCGATCGTCCAGGTGCGCAATTCGTCGACGTGCCTGAGAGCAAGGACGGTCTCTGGCTTGCGATGGTTGAAGTTGACCTCGACCATGAGGTCTGTTCCGCCAGAGAGGATGTGGGCGTCCGGGTGCGATGCCACCATCTCCACGGCGTCGTCCAATGAACGGGGTGTCAAGACGGGCACGGTGTCCTCCCGGGAGTTGGCATGGATCAGAGCCTCGCATGGAGGCGCGCGGCCGCTTCTGCCGACTTGGCGCGCACCTCCTCCAGATCGAAATGAACCGGTCGACCCTCAGAGATGAGCTGTCGGCCGTCGACCCACACGTCGAGTGGATGCACGCCGGGCGTGAATGCCAGATGCCATGAACTCTCGAGGTGGTCGTAGTTCCAGACCACGCGGTCGTTGCGCACCTCGGGCACGAGTTCCTCGCCGTTCGAGAGCCATGTCCAGGCTGTCTCGGGTGTCGCGGACAGATCGTCCTCGCGGTGGCGCACATAGGCCAGTCGCGCCTCGTCCAACATGTCGGCCCCGATCCCGTCGGTGCCGAGGACCACCCGGTTCGTCCACTTGGCGGGTCGGGCGTACCCCACGGCATTGTTCATGTTCGAGCGCGGGTTGTGCACGATCGTGCCGGGGAGATCCGAGGAGAGGTGCACCGCGTGGACGAGAAGCCAGTCCGGGCGTGCGAGGGGTGCGAGTCGCTCGTGTGCATCGGCGTCGTCGGGGCCCTCTGCCACATGGATGTGCACTCCCGTCCCGTGCCTGGCGGCAAGGTCGGCGGCAGCGGCAAGCGTCTCGTCGCCGCACGTGAACGCGGCGTGCACGCCCACCATCGCGCGGCGACCGGAGGCGAGGAATCGTTCGTTCTCTGCGAGTCCCCTGCGTGCCCCCTCGGACATCGGAGTGGAGCGATCCACATGGCTTGCGATTCCCGCGGGCCCCCAGCGGTCGGTCACGCCGTAGGACGGAATGCAGCGGATGCCCACCATGCTGCATGCCGATGCGATGGCGTCGAGCGAGCCCTCGATCGCGGAGGGAGACTCGTGGTGGTCGATCACCGCGGTTGTGCCCGCCAGGAGAGCCTCTGCGGCACCGAGGGCGGCCGACCAGTGGATGATGTCGAGATCGAGCGCATCGTCGAGGCGCCACCAGATCTGCTCGAGGACCTCGATGAACGAGGTGGGAGTGCGCGGGGGAGCGGGCATCCCGCGAGCAAGTGAGGAATACAGGTGGTGGTGCGCGCACACCAAGCCGTTCGTCTCGCGCACGGCGGTCTACTCCCCGTCGGGAAGGGTCACGCCGCGCTGGCTCGTGATGATCCCGTAGACCTCGGGGCGCCTGTAGCGGTCGAAGTCGAACAGCGTCGCGGTGTAGCGCTTGCACCAGTCGAGATCGCACGACGCGGTGATCAGCTCGTCGTCGGTGGTGAGGGCCTGGGCCACGATCTGTCCCGAGGGGGCCACGATCATCGACTGACCGAGGCTGTCGACACCCTCCTCGACGCCGCCCTTTGCGACCCCGACGACCCATGTGCCGTTCTGGTACGCACCAGATTGCATCACCAGCGCATTGTGGAAGCCCTGCAAGATGTCCTGGCTGGGATCGGGCACGTAGTGGATCGGTGTGTTGTAGCCGCACAGGATCATCTCGACTCCCTGCAGGCCCATCACCCTGTACGACTCGGGCCAACGACGGTCGTTGCAGATCATCATTCCCATGCGACCCCCGAAGGCGTTCCACACGCCGAAGCCGTCCATCGACGGCTCGAAGTAGTGGCGCTCGGCGTGCTGGAAGGGACGATCGGGTTCGTGGTGCTCGTGGCCGGGAATGTGCACCTTCCGGTAGCGCGCGATCTCGCGGCCGGTCTTGTCGACGAGCACCTGGGTGTTGAACCGGCGCCCGTCGGAAGTCAGCTCGGCGAACCCGAGGCAGAACCCGATGCCGAGGCGGGCCGATTCCTCGAAGAGCGGCGTGGTCTCGGGCGAGGGCATCTGGGTCTCGTACCAATGGTCGGCCTCACTGATGTCCTCGACGAACCAGCGCGGGAAGAACGTGGTGAGGGCCAGCTCGGGGAACACCACGAGGTCGCAGCGCCTCGATGCGGCCTCGCGCATCAGGTCGAGCAAGCGGGCCACGGCATCGGTGCGCGAATGGTCGCGCTGGATCGGTCCCATCTGGGCCGCGCCCACGGTCACGATGCGACTCATTGCGTGGCTCCAGATCCGTTGCCGGTTGCACTGTCGCTTATCGCGTCCAGCCCGGCGAGCCGGAGCATCACGTGCAACAACACGTCGGCGCCAGCGATGAGGTCGTCCCGATCGGTGTGCTCGGCGGGGTTGTGGCTGATCCCCTTGTGACTCTGCACGAAGACCATCGCCGTCGGACACATTCTCGCGATCATCTGGGCATCGTGTCCCGCTCCGGATGGCAGCTCCATGACCGAGTGGCCCTGTTCGCGCGCGACTCCCGCCACGAGGTCGATCACCGAGCGGTCGAAGACCACCGGTTCGAAGCGGGCGAGCCGACGCCACGTGGCATCCACGCCCTCGGCGGCACAGAGACGTTCGACCTCGGCAGTGATCGAATCCTCGGCAGCCACGAGGAGTTCTTCGTCGGTGTTGCGCACATCGAGCGTCATCGTCACGCTCGCGGGAACCACGTTGACGAGATTCGGATGGAACTCGACCCGGCCCACGGTGCAGACCTGGTGTCCACCCATCTCCCGGGCGATCCTGCGCAGGAACGCGGTGACCTCGGCTGCCACATAGCCCGGATCCCGCCTCATCGACATCGGCGTCGTCCCCGCATGGTTGGACTGACCAGTCAGCGCGAGCTCGCGCCAACTGATGCCCTGGACACCGGTCACCGCGCCGATCGTGACGCCTTCCCGTTCGAGAACGGGACCCTGCTCGATGTGGAGCTCGACGAACGCATGCGGGGCAATCCCCGGACACGGCGATGCGCCGTTGTATCCGATGCGCTCGAGTTCGTCCCCGACCCTCGCGCCGTCGATCCCCACGACGCCGAGTGCGGCCTCGGTGGCCATGCCGCCGGCGTACACGAGTGACCCCATCATGTCGGGCGCGAACCTGGCGCCTTCTTCGTTCGTGAAGAATGCGACAGCGATGGGTCGTGGCGGAACGAGACCCGCCTGTTGGCACGTCCTGATCACCTCGAGTCCCGCGAGGACTCCGAGGTTTCCGTCGTACTTGCCGCCCGTGCGCACCGTGTCGATGTGGGAGCCCGTCATCACGGGAGCCCCGCTTCCGACATTCCAGGTGCCGATCACGTTGCCGATCACGTCGACGGTGACCTCGAGACCGAGTTCGTGCATCCAACCCACGACGAGGTCGCGGCCGGCCCGGTCCTCCTCGGTCAGGGCGAGCCTGGCGCACCCACCCCCGTCGATCTCGCCGATGCGGGCGAGGTCCATCAGTGAGGCCATGAGGCGATCACCATCGACCGAGACAGAGGGCGCGTGGGTCGTGCGAGGCACGCACGAAGTGTACGAAATGTAAAGGTGAAGCGCAGGTGTTCTTTGGTCGCGAGGCGGGAGAACCCGTTCACGGGGCGCGGCGCGCCTACGCTTCGTGCGCCGTTCAGCACGGTTTCCATGGATCGCCAGCGCCTCTCCGACCTCCACACCCGTGAACTCGACCTCTTCGTGCGGACCCATCCCGTGTCGCGCGGTCTGGCCGGAAAGGCCCGGGGCCCGCTGCTGTCGGGGGTTCCCATGCCGTGGATGACCAGATGGCCCGGCGGTTTCCCCGTCTTCGTGGCCGACGCCAAGGGTGGTCGGTTCACCGATGTCGATGGCATCGAGTACGTCGATTTCTGTCTGGGGGACACGGGCGCGATGACCGGCCATGCCCTGCCCCAGGTGGCCGAGGCACTGCACTCGCGAGCGCTCCGCGGCATCACGACGATGCTGCCGAATGACGATGCGATCTGGGTCGCCGACGAGCTCACGCGTCGGTTCGGGCTCCCGAAGTGGCAGTTCGCGATGACGGCCACTGACGCGAACCGATTCGTGCTCCGATTCACCCGGCACCTCACGGGTCGCCCGAAGATCTGTGTGATCGATTGGTGCTACCACGGGACGGTCGATGAGACCCTGGTGATCCGCGGCGATGACGGGAGCACGGTGAGCAGGCCCGGTGCGATCGGGCCGGGCTTCGATCCCGCGACGACGACGAGGGTGGTGCCCTTCAACGATCCCGTTGCTCTCGACGGGGCGCTCGCACACGGTGATGTGGCGTGTCTGTTGATGGAGCCGGCTCTGACCAACATCGGCATCGTGCTGCCCGATCCGGGGTATCTCGATGCGGTGCGCGAGATCACGCGCCGTCACGGAGTTCTGCTGGTGATCGACGAGACGCACACGATTTGCGCCGGTCCCGGTGGTTGCACGCGCGCGTGGGGTCTCGAGCCCGATTTCTTCGTCATCGGCAAACCCATCGGTGGGGGTGTGCCCGCGGCCGTCTACGGGATGACCGGAGACGTGGCGAGACGACTCGAGGATGCACTGGCCGGCGATGCAGTCGATGTCTCCGGGGTCGGTGGCACTCTCACGGGCAACGCTCTCGCGCTCGCCGCGATCAGGGCAACCCTGTCGACGACGTTGAGAGAGGACGATTTCGCGCACATGGAGCTGCTCGCCGAGGCGTGGACCGCCGGCGTGCGCGCGGGCTACGAAGCGCACGCACTCGACTGGCATGTCCAGAGACTCGGGTGCCGGGCCGAGTACTGGTTCTGTCCGCCTCCGCGCGACGGGGCGACGGCGGCTGCGGCGTCCGATCACGAACTCGACGCATACATGCACTTGTTCGCGCTGAACCGGGGGATTCTGCTCACTCCGTTCCACAACATGGCCCTGATGTCACCGTTCCACGTGCAATCCGACGTCGACCGGCACACCGAGGTGTTCGCCGACGCTGTCGCGTCCCTGGTTGGTTAGGTCCGCACCAGTTGTCCGCTCACCTCGGTGTCGTCGCAGATCTCGGGTTCTTTCCCGAGATCGTCTGGATCGTGGCGTGCGTGGCCGTCGCCGCATTCGCCCAGAGTCTCTCGGGCTTCGGGTTCGCGCTGATCGCCGTGCCACTGATGGCGGTGGTTCTCGAGCCCCGTGTGGCAGTGGTCGTGGCCACGATGGTGGGTGCGGTCTCGACCATCGTGCAGGCATGGGCCGATCGACGCCATGCAGTGCGCGATGTGTCGATGCGGTTGACGGCGGCGGCGTTCCTCGGCATGCCGATCGGGTCGGTTCTCTTCCTGGTGGTCTCGGCGGACACGCTGCGGCTCCTGGTGGGAATCGCCGTGCTCGCCGCCGCGGTGTTGCTGGTGCGGGGATTCCGGCTGGATGCACCGTCGGGTCGACTGGATTGGGTGATGGGTGCGGTGAGTGGTGTGCTCGCCACGTCGACATCGACGAACGGCCCGCCGCTCGTGTTCGTGTTGCAGGCACGGGGGATGGCCCCGGACTCGTTCCGCGCCACGATCAACACGGTCTTTGCCCTGTCGAACATCGGCGCACTCGCCTTCTTCATCGGGGCGGGCAAGGTCAACGCTGACGGCCTGGTGGGATTTGCCGTCGCACTGCCGGCGATGCTCGTGGCGATGCGGCTCGGATACGCGGTGCGACCACACGTGGAGGGCCAGAGGTTCAGGCGGTTGGTGCTGGCTCTCTTGACGTTGGCCGGGGTGAGCGCGATCCTCGCATCGGTCGCGTCATGACCGGTCTGTGTCAGTCGTGACCGAACATGCTGAGCCACGCCTCGCGGCTGCGCGGCTTGAAGACATAGTTGATCTCCTTGACCTCCCCCAGGTGCGCGGCCGGCGGTGCGCTGTACTGGTGGCCGGGAAACACGATCGTCTCGTCAGGTAGGCCTGCCAGGAGCGACAGGCTCTCCCACATGTCCGCCGGGTTGGAACCGGGCAGATCGGTCCGACCGCAACCCTCGAGGAACAACGTGTCCCCCGAGAACAGGCAGCCATTCGCGTAGAAGCACTGGCTGCCGGGGGTGTGCCCGGGAGTGTGCAGACACGCGACCTCGAGGTCGCCGACGCCGATCACATCACCGGCGTCGTGGGCGACGAGGTCGGTCTCGCTCACGCCGGTGGTGCGCACCACCCAGGGAACCTCGTGTCTGTTCACATGGATCGGCACCGCGCACTTGTCGAGCAGGGCGGCGATGCCCTCGATCGTGTGGCCCATCATCGATCCACCCACGTGGTCGGGGTGGTAGTGGCTCGCGAGCACACCGGTCACGCGCATCCCGTCGGCCTCGGCGATCGCGAGCAGGTCGTCGACCGCGTATGCGGGATCCACCATCAGGCATTCTCCCGCCGAGCGGTCACCCACCAGATAGGCGAAATTGACCATCTGACGGGCGATCATGTCGCTGGTGGCGAAGTCGCGTCCGCCGAGCAACTGGCGGAAGTAGAAGCGGTTGGTGTCGTCGGTGTCCACACGACGCACAATAGGGGTCGTGGTCGCAGCAGACGGGCTCAGGGCAGGGGACAGGGTCCTGGTCGGTGAGCACCTGCTGGTCGTCGATGAGACGCTCGCGGCCGAGTTCTCCCCGGGAGACCGCTTGATCGGTGTCGCGGCCACGGGGCAACTGCGACGAGTCCCGTCGGCGACGGCGCGACTGGTGGCCGATGCCGTGACCGCGGCCTGCGAAGCGTTCGTGGAGCTCGGTGCCGCGGGGTCCGGGGTGGTGGACCGATTCTTCGGGATCGCTGCCGACCGATTGGCCGACGACGACGTGTGCGCACCCGTGCTGAGCGCGAACGGCGCCGATGTCGCCTCGGCGAGGGCGAGAGGTCGCTCGACGACGCGGCTCGAGCTCACGCCACGGATGCGGGCCGACATGGTGTCGTCGCTGCGGATGTGGCGCGATCTCCCGGTGCAGGACTCGCCCGAGGTAACGATCTCCCACGACGGGTGGACGGTGGAGCAATGGCGGGCACCGCTCGGTGTGGTGGGATTCGTGTTCGAGGGACGGCCGAATGTGTTCGCCGATGCCACTGGGGTTCTGAAGGGCGGCAATTCGGTCGTCTTCCGGATCGGAAGTGACGCACTGGCAACTGCGGTCGCGATGATGGAGTCGGTGGTGCGCCCCGCGTTGCGGCTCGCCGGCCTGCCCGAGGGGGCAGTGGTGCTCGTGGAATCGGCCGAGCATGCGGCGGGGTGGGCGCTCTTTGCGGACCCGCGACTGTCGCTCGCCGTCGCGCGCGGGTCCGGACCGGCAGTGGCAGAGCTCGGTTCGATCGCGCGCCAGGCCGGGACGTCGGTGAGCCTGCACGGCACCGGCGGCGCCTGGGTGATCGTGGCAGACGATGCAGATGAGGCTCGGTTGTCCGCGGTGATCGAGCACAGTCTCGACCGCAAGGTGTGCAACACCGCCAACGTGGTCTGCCTGCCGCGGTCGCGTGCTGAGCTGTGGGGTCCGCTCGTGCGCGCCGCCGCCGATCGCGCAGCCGCGGCCCGCGGAGTGGGTGCCCGGTTCCATGCGGTGGGCGATGCGGTGGGTGTGCTCGGCTCGGCGGTCGAGATCGAGGTGCGGCGTGCTGATGGTGTCTCGTTCGAGCCCGCGGTGACGGCGTGCGATGTGGGGGACCTCGCCATCGAGCACGAGTGGGAGGAGAACCCCGAGATCTCGGTCGTGCTCGTGGAGTCGGTCGACGAGGCCGTCGAATTGTTCGCCGCGCACAGTCCGAGGTTCATCGCGAGCGTGATCACCGAGAGTGAAGAGACGTTCCTCGGTGCATGGCGGCGCCTGGATGCTCCCTTCGTGGGTGACGGCTTCACGCGGTGGGTCGACGGCCAGTTCGCCTTGCTGCGACCGGAACTGGGTCTGTCGAACTGGCAGAACGGTCGACTCTTCGCACGGGGCGGCATCCTGTCGGGTGATTCTGCCTACTCGGTGCGCCTGAGGGTGCGCCAGGGTGATCCGTTCCTGCACCGCTGACAAAGGGCACAGTCGAGCGAATCAGGACCTCTGTTGTCGGTGCACTGCGCTCAGCGGCGACATTCAGTCGACGAGTCTTGCGATCAGTTCAGCCGGTGAGTCGGTCGATCAGCGCCCCGAGTCGCCGCGCCGGTCGATCGGTGCGTGTCTCGAGACGGTCTGCGAGCGCGACGGCGCGCAGCATGCCGTTGATGCCGAGCCATCGGAGGGGTTCGGGTTCCCAATCGGGCCCCCGATGTCCGACGAAGGGAAGACCGGCGATCTCGTCGTCGATGCCCAGGACGGCTCGTGCGAGGCCCGCCGCGGCCAAGTGCGACAACGCCACGCCGTCGCCCACGTACCCGCCAGCAAAGCCCGTGCGGTTCGTGCGATCGACGCGGGCGGTGGCGTGCCAGTCCCGGGTGACCCCGAGTGCTCCTCCCCAGCGATGCGTCACGTCGGCACCCCGGGCCTCGGGAAACATCTCGAACATCGTCGACACGATGCGATCGTGCGCTGCGGGGTCGGTGTCGTGCTGCGGGTCGATCCTGCTCGCCCAGCGGTACGGGGCGCCGCGTCCGCCGAAGGCGATGCGACCGTCGCGCGTGCGCTGGGCGTAGACGACGAGCCTCCGTGCATCGGCCAGTGTCTCGCGGGAGTCCCAGCCGATCCGTTGCCACACCGAGTCGGGGAGGGGCTCGGTGGCCACCATGTAGGAATACAGCGGTGCGATCTGGCGTCGGTGGCCGGCGAGTCGCGCGGTGACGCCCTCGGTGCACAGCAACATCCAGTCGCACTCCGTCTCGATCTCGTCGCCCGGGACCGCCAGTCTCACGACGTTGCGACCGGGCTCGCTGCGGTGAGAGATGAGCCGCGAGTCCCCGCGCACGGCCACCCCCGACTCGCGCGCAACGTCCGCGATACCGAGCACGAGCGCCAGGGGATCCACTGTCGCGCACGCCGGGCTGTGCGTGGCACAGCGCACCTCCGGCACTCGCACTCGTTCATCAACCTCGCCGGGTCGGAGCATGCGGAGGAACTCGTCTCCGAAGCCGTGTCGACGCGCCTCGCTGATGCTGGCGCGGAGTCGGTCCACCTGGGGGCCGGTCCTGGCGAGTGAGAGCGTCCCGGCGTGGGTCCAACCGCAGTCGATCGCGTGTGCGGCGGTGAAGTCGCCGATCTCGGACACGGTGTCGATGAGGGCCTTCTGGAACGCCACGGCGGCTCCCGGCGATGCCGATTGAGCGAGGCTGTCGAGCGACATCGGCGCGAAGGCGCTGCACCATCCACCGTTTCGTCCGCTCGCGCCGAAGCCGGGTTGCTCGGCGTCGACGACCATGATCGACAGCGCCGGTGCGAGCCTGCGCAGGTGCAGTGCGGTCCACAACCCGGTGAACCCCGCTCCGACGATGAGGACATCGGCCCGCTCGTCGGGGGAGACCACAGGGTGTCTGTCGATGGAACGACCCGCAAGCCAGAGAGAGTTCGGCCAGACGGAGGACTCGGTCACCTGTCAGTCGCCGTTCCACTCGGAAAGAGCCAGATTGTCGATGAGTCGCACATCGCCGAACCTCGCGGCCACGAGCGCAACCGTGTCGGGGTCGCCATCTCTCGACTCACGGGAGAGGTCGGGTGCCATGAAGGCCAGATAATCGACGTCGGCACGGGCTTCGGCACCGAGGACTCCGAGTGCGGCCCGGCGAGCGGCGGCGAGATCCCCCGGGTCGGCTCGGTGGGCCCGGGCTGACGCGGTGAGCGCACGATGGATGACGGTGGCGGCGGTGCGGTCGGCGGGGGCGAGACGCACATTCCTGCTCGACATCGCCAGTCCGTCGCTCTCACGCACGGTCGGGTGGGCCACGATGCGGCTGGGGATGTCGAGGTCGGTGGCCACGCGTCGGATGACCGCGACTTGCTGGTAGTCCTTGGCACCGAAGTGGGCGGCGTCGGGGTCGACGATGTTGAGCAACTTGACGACGATTGTCGCGACGCCCGCGAAGTGCCCGGGACGGTGTGCCCCCTCGAGAATCGAGCCGATCGGGCCGGGGTCGATCGTGGTCGTCGACCCTTCCGGATACATCGCACCCGCGTCGGGGATGAACACGGCATCGACTCCCGCGCGGGCACACGCATCGAGATCGCGCTCGAGCGTCCGGGGATAGTGCGCGAAATCATCCGCATGGTCGAACTGTGTCGGGTTCACGAAGATCGACACCGCCGTTGCCGAGTGGGCGGCACGGGACGAGGCGATGAGCGAGAGATGACCCGCATGCAGGGCGCCCATCGTGGGCACGAAGCCGATCGTGTCCCCCGAGGCTCGGCGCGCCGCGGTCCATGCCGACATCTCCGCGGGTGTGCTCACGACGTCCATGGATTCACCGGGTCTGCGGGGGCGAGACCGTCATCGTCGCGACTCGCCGGGGCCTGTCGTGATCGGATGCACGGTTCAGCGGAAGCTGTGCTCGTCGTCGGGCCAACTGCGGTTGTTCACCTCTGCGACGAATCGTGACACAGCATCGAGCGACGTCGAACGCAGTTCGGCGTAAGCCTTGGCGAATGTGAATCTGCGAGCGCTCAGACCGAGCACGTCATGGAGGACGAGCACTTGGCCGTCGCACGATGGACCCGCTCCGATGCCGATGGTCGGGATCGACACCTTCTCGGTCACCTCGCCCGCGAGGCCGGCCGGCACGCCCTCGATCACGACGGCAAAGGCGCCGGCAGTGTCGACCGCGTGGGCGTCCTCGAGGATGCGCTCCCTGGAGCCCGCACCCTCGCCGGACTGGCGACCCTGGACCTTGTTGCCACCCATGCGGTGATAACTCTGCGGAGTCAGGCCGATGTGGCCCACCACGGGGATGTCCGCCCGCGCGATCGCTGCGATCGCGGTCGAGACGTGCACACCGCCCTCGAGCTTGACAGCTTCGGCGCCCGCCTTCATCAACCGAACGGCACTGTGCACCGCCTGCTCAGCCGAGGCTTGGTACGACCCGAAGGGCAGATCCCCCACGATGAGCGCCCTCGGTTCGGCCGCAGCGACCATCCTGACGTGGTACTCCATCTGCTCGAGAGTGACCGCGAGTGTCGTGCGTGATCCCTGCATCACGGTGCCGACGGAATCGCCGACGAGGATCATGTCGACACCAGCCACGTCGACAATCCCCGCGAACATCGCGTCGTAGGCCGTGATCATCGAGATCGCCGGGCCGACTCCCTTGCGCGCCGCGATCGAGGGCACGGTCACGTGCGCGCGTGGCGAACGCGGGACCTCGTTCTGTGGCGTGTCGGCGGTTGGGCTCATCTCTGGCATCTCCGGCTGAGCAGTGGACCCTCAGGCTAGGTGGAGTTCGCGTCCCTCGGCACCGGCGTGACCGGCGACCCCATCGGGCGAGACCGAAGGTTGAGTCAGGAGAACAGGGCCCTGATCTCGGGTTCGGGGTCGTCGACGAGGGTCGTGGACGCGTCGATCACGAGGGTCGACCGCGTCGATGTGTCGTACTGGGCCCACGAGGGGTGACCGTGGGTGGCGAGCGAGATCAGTTCGTGGCCGAATCGGTCCGCGATCCCGGCACGTTCGGGGGAGTCGCCGGTCAAGGCCTCGGCTCCCTGCGCATCGAGTGTGTCAAAAGCGAACGGGATGTCGAGCGCATGGCACGATCCGAAGCGTCCTCCGAACGACGTCGAGGCGAAGGTGAACCAGTACATCCAGGTCGGGGTGCCCGCGGCCACGCGCGCCTCTGCGAGGCGCCGCGCATGTTGGCGGAATCCGACATCGGTGGTGACCGCCGAGATGAGCTCCCAGGGTTCTCCGGCGCGCAGTCGCGCATAGACCGACCGTGCCTCTTCGGCGCGCGATCCAAAAGTCGTCTCACTCGCCGCGATCCAGTCGGCCTCGTTCTTCGAGGTGAATTCGGCGTTGAACGCGGAGAACAGCTTGTTCTCGTCGCGGGTCGTGCCGAGGACGAGGGGCACGCCGTTGCGGGCCGCCTCCCCGAGGATGTCATGGGACAAGCCGGACCCTCCGCCTGCCGGGGAGAAGAACTCGTAGCCGGCGGACGGTCGGGTGATGAGTGTGTTCTGTGCCGCGAGCAGATCCTCGATCGATGCGGTTGCGGCCTGGGCGAGCGTGTCGCACGAGAGAATCGAGAGATACTCCGCGAGAAGGGTCTCGGCACGCTCACGCGTGCGGAGCTGGCCGATCGAGGGACTCATGGCCCACACCCGGTGGAACAGGCCGTCTGCGGCCGGGGACGCCATCAACGAGATGACGGCGGATCCGCCCGCGGATTCGCCGAAGATCGTCACGTTCGACGGATTGCCGCCGAAGGCTGCGATGTGCGAGGCGACCCACCGCAACGCAGAGATCTGGTCGAGCGTGCCGAAATTGTCGGCTCCGAGGAAGCCGAGTGCGCCGAGTCGGTAGTTGACCGTGACGACCACCGCACCGCGCGCGGCCAGGCGCGCGCCGTGGTACCAGGCGAGCGAACCGGCCCCGTTCAGGTACGCGCCACCGTGGATCCACACGAGCACGGGCAACTTCGAGTCGGCCGATGCACCCGGGGGAACGAAGACATTCAGGTGGAGGCAGTCCTCCCCGGCGCTGTTCGCGTCGTATCCGACCATCGTCTCGAGGAAGCCCGGCGTCTGCGGACACATCAGACCCCACCGACTCGCATCGACGGTGCCGACGAGCGGCTCGTCCACGGGATCGCAGAACCGATCGGCGCGCGCGAAGCGGAGTCCCCGATACTCGGTCGATCCGTCCTCGTTCGCGATTCCCGAGACGGTCCAGCCGTGGGAGGTGACCATTGCTTCGTGTGTCGTCATGCTGAGACAATAGCCCCGCCGATCCGGTGCCCGATTAGCGTGGCATCGTGTTCGCGCGTTCGATCGGTGTCGCTTGGGCGCGACTCAACAACAGGTTGTCGCGTTGGGCGGGGATCGGCCCGGACGAGGCGCGTGGTCGTGCGTTCGGCTCCTTCGGAGCGGGCAGCTACATCATGTGGCCTGCCACCACGATCTTCAACGAGCGCTACATCCACATCGGCGACGGCACCCTGATCGGGCAGCACGTGGCCCTCTCGGCGGGAATGGTCCCGGGCCAGGAGTGCATCACCGACCGTGTCGTGGTCATTGGCGACAGGTGCCTGATCGGCAGGGGCAGCGGGATCGTGGGCCACTTCTCGATCGAGGTCGGCAACGATGTCTGGACTGGTCACCATGTGTACATCACCGACCAGAACCACGGGTACCGGGATGTGTCTCTACCCATCTCCCGCCAGACCCAACCGGAGCGCGCAGTGTCGATCGGTGACGGTTCATGGATCGGCCATGGCTCGGTCATCCTCCCCGGTGCCCGGATCGGCAAGAACGTGGTGATCGGTGCGAACTCGGTCGTCACATCGGAGATCCCCGACTTCAGTGTCGCGGTGGGCGCACCGGCCCGCGTGATCCGCCGTCACGATCCAGAGCAGGGTTGGATCGACGTCGGCTGAGGCCCGAGATCGGCCGACTGGTCAGACGGAGAGGTCGTAGGGCGTCTGACAGGACTTCATGTCGTTCTCACGGGCGAACTTGTTGATCCGCTCGCTGACCGGAACTCCACCGACATCGGTCTCGTTGAAATCCGGGCGCGACGGGAGTGAACGAAGCCGGTCGACGAACACCCGGCGATCCGCGATGTAGATGCGGTAGTCGGCGATCCAGTCGGGAACGATCGCCTGACCCTTCGCATCAGTCGGACGATCCGCCGCGATCTCGTCGAGCACCGCCTCGAGATCATCGGTGGCGCGCTCGACGATGCCGGCCTTGCGTCGCAGTGCCTCGGGATCGTCGGGGTCCATGGGGGAGAGATCCTGCATCTCGAACCTGCGGGTCTCGGCCGCGGCACAACGCTCCTCGGCCCGCGCCGACCACTGTTGGTCGCCGATGCGGTTGATGCTCTCTCGCGGTGCGAAGCCGAACGCATAGACCCACATCACCACGATGAGACCCATGATGAGACCGAGGACGATCTTGGTGCTGCGACGTGCGGGCCGGGGGGCCGTGGCGGACGGGTCGAGCGTGTCCATCGGGTTGACATTACGGGCGGCGGTCAGCGCGCACAGGCCGCCAGAAGAGCGACAACTGGCACAGCGCCGCGATGAGTCCGACGGGAACTGCAACGACTGCCCATTGGCTCGCGCCGAACACACCGGTGGCAACGTGGTGATCGATCGCGGCGGTACCCGGGCCGGAGATCGCGATCGCGCCGGCCACCACCGCGATGGCGAAGCAGTATTCCCAGCCCTGGTTCGGCAGGAAGACGAAGTAGCCGACCCGCCAGTGGACGGTCACGATGGCCACGACCATCAGCCCGATCAGGGCAGACGCGGCGAGGGGAGTCGCACACCCGACCGCGAAACAGATCCCGGCGATGATCTCGGTCGCACACGCCAGTCGGGCGTTCAGCCCCGGTGCCCTCATGCCGATCGATGCGAACCACGACGACGTGCCAGCGAGGCCTCCTGGACCGCGCAGCTTGTTGAGGCCATGCCACGCCATCGAGAGTCCGAAGCAGAGTCTCACGGCGAGAAGGGCGACATCGATCCGCGTCATCCTCACATCGTGTCATGGTCGGCTGCCATCGAGGGTGACGCAACGGTGCTGTGTCCGTCAGCAGTCGATCGTGCACTGGCAGACTCGAGGGGTGACGATCGCCGCCGCTGCCCCCAACGACGCCGCTGCGGACCCGGCTCGGGTGTCCCGGTGGTCGCGTGCGGTGTCGTTGATCTCGGCGCTGGTGTCCCGCAAGCGTGTGTCGTTCGCCGTGGCGGTGACCGGTGCGGCTGTGTTCGCCCTGTGCACCGCAGGGTCGTCGCTCGGTGTGCGGTGGGTGATCGACCATGTGATCGTGCCGAGGTTCAGGGAGGGCTCGGTGACGACGGGGACGGTGTTCACCGGGTGCCTGATACTTGTCGTCATCTCGCTCGTGCGCGCCGCCGGCGTCGTGGTGAGGAGAACCTTTGCGGG
Organism: Actinomycetota bacterium; assembly: GCA_046091605.1. Lineage (GTDB taxonomy): Bacteria > Actinomycetota > Acidimicrobiia > Acidimicrobiales > Ilumatobacteraceae > UBA2093. The sequence goes on from JBJTCB010000007.1 coordinate 25,742, forward strand.
CAAGACCCATTGGGGCGTGGCCGAGAAGGTGGGCAACGAAGTGGCCGAACGTTATGCCTCCCAACCCGTGCGGTGGCACCGGATGCGATCGAGCGGGGATCTGGTGGCGAGGGCGAGCGTCGATGTCGAGGCCTCCGTGGAGGTTCTCGGGCCGCTCCCGTACGGGTCGTCGGTCCTGCTCCTGCTGGTGGTGAGTGCCGTCGGTCTGCTGCTGACGGATCCCGTGATCGGTGCGGCGGCAACCGTGGTGTTGCCGTTGCTCCTCGTGGCGAACGTGGTGTACCAACGATCAGTCGACAAGCACTTCGACGCTGCACAAAAGGAGATGGGGAGGCTCTCGGAGGCGGTGCTGGAGAGTTTCGAGGGCGTGACGGTCGTCAAGGCGTTCGGTGCGGAGAGCAGGGAGACGGAGCGGCTGTCGGTGATCACCGCGAGGCTGCGCGACGCGCGCATCAAGGTGGTGCGGGTGCGCGCGACCTTCGAGATGATGCTGGATGCGGTTCCGAGTCTCGCGAACCTCGCGATGCTCGTGATCGGGGCATGGCGAGTCGCTTCTGGCGACATCACCGTCGGTGAGTTGGTGTCGGTGATGTATCTGTTCACTCTCCTCGTGCTGCCATTGAGACTGGTCGGGTACGTGTTCTCCGAGATTCCCCACTCATCTGCGGGCTGGACCAGGGTGCGCGAGGTCGCCGACGAGCCGCTCGTGGCTGATCCCCGGGAACTGATCAGCGAGGCCCCGACCGGCCAGGCCGTCGTGGTGCGGGGGCTTTGTGTCTCACGGGATGGGGCAGCGGTGCTGAACGGGATCGACCTGTCCGTGCGGTCGGGCACCCGGGTGGCGATCGTGGGACCGACGGGGTCGGGCAAGTCGACTCTCCTCGGGGCGATTGCGGGCATCGTGCCGGTGGATGAGGGGACGATCGAGGTGGCGCGCGGTGGGTGTGCGGTGGTGTTCCAGGAGGCGTTCGTCTTCTCGGGCTCGGTGCGATTCAACATCTGTCTGGGCAGGGACGTGGGCGCCGATGTGCTCGCCGAGGCCATCCGCGTCGCCGATGCGGGATTCCTGACGGGCCTCGAGCAGGGTCTCGAGACCGAACTCGGTGAACGTGGTGTGAGCCTGAGCGGTGGCCAGCGCCAGAGGCTCGCACTCGCCAGGGCGCTCGTTCGTCGTGCGCCGGTGCTGTTGTTGGATGACACGACCTCGGCGCTCGACCCGGCGACCGAGATGCGAGTGCTGCGCAATCTCGCCGATTCGACCCTGGTGGACACGGTCGTTGCGGTCGCAGCCAGGCCATCGACCATCGCAACCGCCGACGTCGTGGTGCACCTGGGTGCGAATGGTCGTGCGACGACGGGGACCCATGCGTCGTTGCTGGACTCGAGTGCGCAGTACCGGGACTTGATCGCGGCCTTCGACGACGACCGCAGATCCTCTGCAGCGGGAGACCGGTCGTGACCGAACCAGAGAGCAGGTTGGGCGCCTTCGGCGTGATCGGCCGCAGTGTGGAGGTGGCGCCGGCACTCAGGTCGGGTTTCCTGCTCACGTTCGGCCTCGCCGCGGTCGGTGCCGGAGCGCGGGTCGCCGTGCCGATCCTGTTGCAGCAATCGATCGACCGGGGAATCGTCGACGGCGAAGTCAGGCTCGGATTCATCGGAGTGCTCGCGGCCATCGGGGCCGTGGCGGTGATCGTCACGAGTCTCTGCCAGAGGATCGCGGTGGTCAGGCTGGGCACGAGATCCGAACAGGCGCTCTATGGGTTGCGCGTCGCCCTCTTCGGGCACATCCACCGCCTGAGCCTCGCCGACCACGCCGAAGAAAAGAGGGGTGCGCTCGTCAGCCGGGTCACGAGCGACATCGAGAAGTTGCAGCAGTTCTTCAGTTGGGGTGCGCTGGCGTTCCTGCTCGATGGGACGCTGATGGTGGTGGTGGCGATGGTCATGCTCGCCTACGACTGGATGCTGGCTGTGACGGTGTTCGTCATCGCGATGCCACTCGCGTTCCTCCTCGGTTGGGTCCAGCGCCGGCTCGTGGTGGCCTACGAGAACACCCGTGAGATCAACTCCGAGTTGATGGGCACGGTGAGCGAGATGGTGACCGGGGCCGAGACACTGCACACCTACGACGCCGAACGTGTGCACGTGGACCAGGTTGCTGCGGTGTCGAACCGCCGCACGCGCGCCTGGGTCAAGGCCTCGGTTCTCGCCGCGGTGATGTTCCCGATGGGCGAGGTCTTCGCCGTGTTCTGTGTCTGCGGTGTGATCGGTCTCGGCGTCGCACGCGGTCCCGCGTCCGGTCTGACTGCCGGGGCGCTCGTGGGATTCGTGTTCCTCACGTACCGGTTCCTCGAGCCGGTGGCAGAGTTCACCGAGGTCTTCGACCAGACGCAATCGGCTGTGGCGAGCCTCCGACGCGTGGTGAGCGTCCTCGACACACCGATCGGCCCGCCACCCTCGGCCGATCCGTTGCCCCTGCCGGAGGGGCGTCTGTCGCTCGAGGCAAGAGCGGTGGACTTCTCGTATCGGAGCCGCTCCGAGGCGGTGCGCCCCACCCCCGTGCTCCACGACGTGGACATCGTCGTTCCGGCCGGTGCCGTGGTCGCCCTCGTCGGCCACACGGGATCGGGCAAGACGACGCTCGGTCGACTGTTCGCGCGATTCGCCGACCCCAGCGAGGGTCAGATCCTTGTCGGGGGTGTGGACCTGCGCCGGGTCTCGAACGACGAGTTGCGGCGACGAGTGGTGGTCGTGCCACAGGAGCCGTTTCTCTTCGATGACACGATCGCTGCCAATTTGCGCTTCGCCGCACCCGAGGCCGATCGCGAGGCGTGCATCGACGCCTTCGTGCGTCTCGATCTCGGGGAGTGGCTCGACGGCCTGTCCGACGGCATCGACACCCGGGTGGGCGAGAGGGGAGAGTCGCTCTCTGCGGGTGAGCGTCAACTCGTCGCTCTGGGCAGGGCGGCCCTCGTGGACCCGGACGTGCTGATCCTCGACGAGGCGACCTCGTCGGTGGACGCCCTGACCGAGGTGCGCCTCACGCATGCACTCGAGGTTCTCTCGGAGGGCAGAACGACGGTGGCGATCGCGCATCGGCTCTCGACTGCGGCGCGCGCGGACAGGGTCGTGCTGCTCGACCACGGTCGCGTGGTGGAGGACGGCACCCACACCGCTCTCGTCGCCGCGGGTGGTGAGTACTCCAGGATGTTCTCGGCATGGATGACAGCCACCTCGACGGGACCGATGCGATGATGTCGGGCGTGCTTCGCGTGAGGGCTGTCGGTCGGCGACGTGTCCCGGACATCATCGCCCGGCACAAGCCCGCGAAGTTCGCGATGGTGTGTGGTCTCGTGTCGTGTGCGTTGGTCGTCGGCTGCGGGCCGAGCCAGGGATCGCTGTGCGACGAGCCGGCCTCGGTGGCCGGCTTCGTGACCGCATTCGATCAGGGATTGGAGAACCTCGAGGCCGACCAATTCCTCGGGTTGCGTCTCGAGGCTCTCGGTGCGTCGTCGACCATCGATCGCGTTCTCGATCCCGACAGTCAGGCGTCGTCCGACGTGGTCGAGGCAGCGACCGCACTGCGGACCTTGTTCATCGAGTTCGTGCGCGACATGGAGGACGCGAACTGGGATGTCGACGTGGCGCTCGCGTCCATCAGGACTGCCGGAGTGGTGGGAGAGATCGGCCGACCCGACACCCTGGCGAAGGCCAACCTCGTCGAATCGTTGATCATCGAACGCTGCGGCCTCCCGCCGATCGTTCCCGTGGATCCCGACACCGTGGACTCGCTGCCCCCGCCGTCGGTGCCGTCACCGACGGCGACCGATCCTCCCACCGACACGATCGATGAACGCAGCGAGGCACGTTCGCTCGGGACCACGATCGGAGAGATCTATGGCTTGACCCTCGATGAGGACCAGGTTCTGTGCCTTGGTCTCGCGTTGGAGGGCGTGTACGACGTCACGGGATCGGCGACCTCGCCGGAGAAATATCAACGGCAATTCCAGTCCGCCTTCGACAAGTGCGAGATCGACTTCGAGGTTCCCGCTCCGTAGGTGTCGCCGGTCCCGGGGAATCCGGTCCGTAGAATCGGATCTCCATGGAAGTAGTCCTCGTGCGCCACGCAGAGCCCGAATGGGTCAAGGACGGCTTCAATGTCGACGATCCACCCCTCACCGAGCGCGGACATCGTCAAGCCGAGCATCTCGCTCAGCGTCTCGCTGGTGAATCGTTCGACGAGATCCTCGTGTCCCCGTTGGTGCGGACGCGCCAGACCGCGGCCCCGATCCTTGCCGCACTGGGCAGGGAGCTCGTGATCGAACCGTGGCTCGAGGAGATTCGAAATCCGGTGTGGCAGGGAACCCCGGCCGAGCGTGCAGAGGCGGCGTGGCGGGCCGAGCGGGAGAAGAAGTCCCACGAGCGCTGGAGTGGGATCGACGGCGGTGAGGCGGTCTCGGACTTCGTCGACCGGATCAATGTGGGGTGCAGCCTGTTCCTCGAGGAGCGGGGGATCGTGCGGGCCGACACCGATCTGCCCGTGTGGCATGAATCCTCGGCGCACGCCGCTGACTCGCGGATCCTGCTCGTGGCGCATGCGGGCACCAACAGCGTGTCCATCTGCCACATGCTCGGCCTCTCGCCGACCCCGTGGGAGTGGGAGCGGTTCGTCATCGGGCACGCCACGGTGAGCCGGGTCTCGACAGTCCCTCTCGGTGACGGCCTCACGTTTGCTCTCACGAGGCTCGCCGACAACGAGCATCTCCCGCACGCCCTTCGCACGCTCCACGGTGGTGAGGACTGATCCGGTCCGTCGTCGCCCGGTCGGCACCGGGTGAATCGTCCGTGTGTGTGCGAACTATGGTCGCCGCATGGCAGCAACACCCGATCCTGATCTCCTGAAGCTCTTCTCCTTCACCGTCTTCAGCAAACTCGAGGGCGCGGTGACAGCCGGGATGATCCATCTCGGTGATCAGTTGGGTCTGTACACCGCGATGGCCGCCGCCGATGGGGACACGTCGGGATCACTCGCGTCGCGTGCGGGTCTGCACGAGCGCTGGGTTCGCGAGTGGCTGCACAACCAGGTCGCGGCGCGGATCGTCACCTGCGACGACCTGGGGGCGAGCGACCCTGTGTTCCGCCTCACACCCGAGGCCGTCGCGGTCCTGGCGACCCCGGGTCATCCGGCTTACGGCATGGGGATGTTCCACAGGCTGCCCCAGACGATGGGCGCGTTGACGCGGATGCCCGAGAGTTTCCGCACGGGGATCGGACACGACTACGACTCGCACGGACCCGAGGGGGCGGTGGGGATCGAGCGCAGTTTCGAGCCGTGGAACCAGAACAACATGATCCCGACGGTGATCCCCGCACTCGAGGGAATCGAGGCCAAGCTCGAGGCGGGTGCCTCGGTGGCCGACATCGGCTGCGGAGCAGGGGGGCTGGCGTTGCTGATCGGTCGCACCTATCCGTCGAGTTCCGTTACCGGATACGACATCTCGCGCCACGCACTCGACCGAGCCGGTGAGCGACTCGCCGGGGAGGGGCTCGGCAATGTGCGGTTCTGCGACCCGCGGAGCGAACCGATCCCCCAGGACGGATCGCTCGATCTGGTGTGCACCTTCGACTGCATCCACGACATGACACGGCCGACCGAGATGATGCACGTCATCCGGCGGTCGTTGGCAGACGATGGAACCTGGCTCCTCGTGGACATCAAGGCGCGAGACACGCTCGAGGAGAACGTTGCGAAGAATCCGATGGCCTCGCTTCTCTACGGCATCAGCGTGCTCAGTTGCATGTCGTCAGCGATGTCGTCGCCCGACGGGGAGGGTCTCGGCACGCTCGGTCTGCCCGAGAGTCTCGCCAGGGCCATGGCCATGGAGGCCGGGTTCACACACTTCCGTCGGCTGGACATCGACCACAGCGTGAACGCCTTCTACGAGATCCGCCCCTGAACGGACAACCCCCGGTCCCGCTGGATCAGGCGGAACCGGGGGAGGCCGGGATCAGGGGAGCGGCCACTCGGGTCCGCGATGTCACGGGGCCGGGCGGGGCGCCGTCATGTTGCATGCATCGACGGCGGCAACGATCGCAGTCGGGTTGATGGCCTCTCCACCCTTGGGGTGGACCTCGAAGTGGAGATGGGGCGTGTTGGTGTTGCCGGTCTTGCCGTTGGTGCCGAGAACCTGGCCGGCCTTGACCTTGGTGCCCACGGTGATTCCATCGGCGAGGCGCTGAAGGTGCCCGTAAAAGAAGTAGGTGCCGTCGGCGGTCGTGAGACGCACACCGTTCCCGGTGAGTGCATCCTTGTCCGCGCTGTAGGTCTTGGTGATCGTTCCGTCGGCGACGGCATAGATCAGGAGACCCTCTGCGCCGATGATGTCGACGCCGAGGTGCTTGCGCTCGCCGCGAGGCGCGTGCCACGTGTCGCTGAAGCCGCACGGACCCTGCATGGGGAACACCTGGATCTCGACGGGCGGGGCCGCGATGAGGTTGAGTGCGCGCGCGGTGCGGGCATCCAGACGACCAGAGACGACGAACCCGTTCGCAGTCTGGTAGCGCGTGATGGCAGCGGTGGTCCCCGCGCCGAACACTCCGTCGGCGCCACCCTTGACGTCGGTGCCGGCAGCGGTGAGCGCGCGCTGGACGACTGCGACGCTTTCGCCACGGTCGCCACGCTTCGGGAGCGTGTCGAGAGTGAAGGCCGGTGTGGCAGTGGCCGACACTGCCGGGGCGGCGGTGGTGGCAGGTGCAGGGGTGGTTGCCGGAGCAGCGGTGGTGGCAGGTGCAGCGGTGGTGGCAGGTGCAGCGGTGGTGGCAGGTGCGGTCGCGGCCGCAACCGGTGCAATCAGGCTCAGGGAGACGGCGGTCGCCTCGTCGAGCAGCCCGGTCTCGGGAAGACCCTTGATCTTCTGGTACTCGGTGATCGTCGTGGTGGTGCCGCGACCGAAGAAGCCGTCGATCCCGCCGCGCACGGTGAGACCCACCGCAGCGAGGGTCTTCTGCACGGTCAGCACACCAGCGCCCGACGCACCACGACGGGGGAGGGTCTCGCGCGTGAAGGGGAACGTGGCGACGGGGGTCGGAATCGAGGTCGTCGAAGTGGGGGCTGCGAGCTTGAGCACCTGGGCGGTGCGCATGTCGACGACGCCGGTGACGCGGAGGCCGACGACGCGCTGGAAGTTGCGCAGTGTGCGACGCGTGTTGGTGTCGAAGACTCCGGTGGCGCCGCCGCGGAGAGTGAAGCCGTTCGCGATGAGTGCTCGCTGAATCGACTCGACCGCCGGGCCCTTGTCGCCGAACGCGGGCTGGCCCGGTGCGGGCTTTGCCGAGTTCTTTGTGTCGCCGGTCGTCGAGGCGCCCTTCGGGGGAGCGGTCGCAGCCGATGCCGACTGGGCGGGTGCCATCACCGCGATGAGTGCCACGGTGGTCCCGAGGCCGAGGAGTCGAAGAGTCCGAGTCCGAAGTTGAGTTGCAAGCATTGGCTGCTCCCTTGTTGATCCGGGAAAGGGATCGGCAGGGCTGGCCGGAACTTGAGAGATTTCTCACGGAAAATGTTGATATCACCACAAAGAGTGGTCAGCGTGGTGGCGTGACCACGTCCCGTGGGTGACTCGCGGCCTTTCTGTGGCCACGGATCGGGGAAATCGTGTGTGGGACACTCGGGAGGTGGCTGGCGAGTCGGTCGGGCCGAATCGGGTGCCAGGCAGGCTTCGAGTCGGCTCTACGACGACATCAGCCCGGAAGTGAACGATGAAATGAGGTGCCGAGATGGCTCGGTTGACGCGGTTGTCACGCTCGGTTGAGGGGGCGCGAGTCCTCGTGACAGGGGCGGCCAGCGGGATGGGGCGAGCGACGGCGCATCTGTTCGCCGATGAGGGGGCCCGGGTGTTCCTGGTCGACCGGAACGAAGAATCGCTCCACCATGTCGCAGACGAGATCAGGGCCGCCCACGGGCCGGAGTCGGCGGGCTGGGCGACGGCTGATGTCGGCTCCGATGCCGACCGGCGCGACCTTGTCGCCGCAGCGGTGGAGTGGCTCGGCTCGATCGACTGCCTGATCAACAACGCGGGGATCAGTCGGCCGTCCACGGTCGACATGGACGATGATTCGTTCACTCGGAACTGGGACGACACGCTCGCGGTGAATCTCTCGGCCCACGTCCATCTCGCGCGCTTGTGCCTGCCGTTCCTCGTCGCGGCGCCTCACGGCGGTCGGATCGTCAACATCGCCTCGACCGAGGCGATCGTGGCGACACGCGGTCTGTCGGCATACACGGCGGCCAAGCACGCCGTCGTGGGTCTGACCAAGAGCCTCGCGGTCGAGTTGGGGCGGCGGAACGTCACAGTGAACGCGGTGTGTCCCGGCCCCATACTCACGGGGATGACTGAAGCCATCGGAGATGACGCACGGGAGAGGTACGCGAGGCGAAAGGTCCCCCTTTCTCGGTACGGGGATCCGGAAGAGGTCGCGCACATGACGTTGAACCTGTGCCTTCCCGCGTCGTCGTTCGTGAACGGTGCTGCTGTCGTGGTCGACGGGGGAATGTCGGTGAGCCATACGTGACGCCGCGGCGCTTCCGGGTCGCGGTCGGTGCCGCGCTCGGCTCACTCTGTGTGATCATCGTGACCGGTGCGCTCGTGCGCCTCACGGGATCTGGTCTCGGGTGCAGCGACTGGCCGCGGTGCAACGAGAGCAAGTTCGTCGATGTCTCCTCGGGGCACACGGCCATCGAGCAGCTGAACAGGTTGTTCACCGGCGTCGTCTCGGCCACGGTGATCCTCGCGGTGTTGTTGGCGCATCGTCTGCGACCCCGACGCAGGGACCTCGTGGTGCTCGCATGGAGCTTGGTCGTGGGTGTCCTCGCCCAGGTCGTGATCGGGGGCATCGTCGTGGTCACCGGGCTGAATCCGTTCGCGAACATGGCCCACTTCCTGGTGTCGATGGCCCTGGTGGCCTGCGGATTCGCCCTCCATCGACGCGCCGGGAGCCCTGAGGGCTCGCCCGTGTGGAGATCGGTGCCCGATGCGCTGCGATCGGTGCACGCGGCACTCTTGGTCCTGGTGCCGACGGCGATCGTGACCGGGACCGTGGTCACCGCGTCCGGTCCCCATGCCGGTGATGAGAACGCCGTGCGGTTCGGCTTCGCACTCGTGTCGGTCGCGCGGGTCCACAGTGCGTCGGTGATCGCGACCCTGGTGGTGCTCGTGTACCTCGGCTGGCGCACGATGTCACGTGCGTCGGGGACATCCACCGGTGATGCTGGCTACCGCGATGCGTTGGGAAACATGATCTTCGTCGGCGTCCTGCAGGCCGGGGTCGGTTGGACCCAGTACTTCACCGGGGTGCCGGTGATCCTGGTGGCGGTGCACATCGCCGGGGCGACCGCGTTCTGGATGTCGTGGTGTGCCCTGGCACTCGCGCCCTCGACGGACCCGTCCGACACGGTCGACACCCGTTAATTTCGTTCCATGACCAAAGAAGACGAAGTCCTGCTCGAGGTGACCGATCGGATCGGAACCATCACTCTCAACGCGCCGGGTCGCATGAACACGATCTCGTCGGAGATGTTGCGCCTCCTGTCGGAGCGTCTTCTCGAGGCCGACCGGAACCCCGATGTGCGCTGCATCATCATGACCGGTGCGGGCAAGGCGTTCTGTGCCGGGCTCGACATGGGCGCCATGTCGGGCAAGAGCGAGTCGCTGGGAGTGCTCGATGGTGGCGGTGACTCGATGTCGGCCGAGATCGACATGCGCGAGGTGCCGCCGGTGGTGCTCCACAACATCGACACCCCGGTGATTTGTGCCCTGAACGGCGGTGCTGCCGGGTACGGCCTCGACATCGCTCTCGGATGCGACATCCGCATCGCCTCGGAGGCCGCCAAGCTCGCCCCCGGCTTCGCCAAGCGCGGCATCCTTCCCGAGAGTGGTGGAACATGGCTGTTGCCGCGGCTGGTCGGGTACGCCAAGGCCGCGGAGATCTCCTTCGTCGGGCGCACCCTGTCGGCGCAGGAGTCGCTCGAGTTGGGTCTGGTGAACCACGTCGTGCCGGCCGACCAACTGATGGATCGCGCCCGGGAGATGGCTGGCGAGATCGCCGCCAATGCTCCACTCGCCGTTCGCGCGATCAAGAGAATGATGCGTGCCGCCGAGACCGAGACATTCGAGCAGAACATCCACCACGTGTACCTGCAGTTGTTGCCGTTGTTCAGGACGAAGGACTTCAAGGAGGGCGTGTCGGCCTTCATCGAGAAGCGGCCGCCGAACTTCATCGGTCGCTGAGGATCAGCGGCCCGCGGCCGCCTTGGAGAGTCGATCGGCAATGGCCGGTGCGAGTGATCCGCGCCGGGGAACGACGGCCACGATCACAGTGACGCCGCGCGAGTCGGCCTCGCGCAGGTCCGCATAGAGGCGTCTGGCGTACTCGTTCGCGTCGTCGTGGTCGATGACCGCCACCGTCTCGTCGGGTGATTGCTGTTCTGCCAATCGCCGGGCCTCATCGGGGTCGGCAGCGAGGATGACCCGAGCACGCGGGGCATAGTGCGACTCCAACATTCCCGGGGCTCGACTGCCGCCGGTGAGGCGACCCGGTGCCGTGCCCGTCGTCTGCTCGATCTGGGCGGCATCGATCGAACCGGGCCTGAGGATCTGGAGGCCCGACGGCGTGCACTCCACGATCGTGGACTCGACGCCGACGGAACACGGGCCCCCGTCGAGAATCATGTCGATCGAGGAGCCGAGATCGTCGATGACATGCCCGGCGGTCGTGGGGCTCACGTGGCCGTAGGTGTTCGCCGAGGGCGCCACGAGCGCATCGTCGAGTTGCTCGAGCAGGGAGATCGCCAGAGGATGGCTCGGGACGCGCAGCGCAACCGTGTCGCGTCCGCCGGTCACCCAGTCCGGGGTGTGCGGTGTCCTCGGCACGAGCAATGTGAGCGGACCTGGCCAATGGGTGGCCGCGAGGAGGAGGGCGTTGTCGTCGAGGACGCCCCAGACGGTCGGATCGGCAGAGGGCGCGAGATGGACGATCAGGGGATGGTCGGTGGGGCGGTTCTTGACCGCATAGACACGGCCGACTGCGGCCCTGTTCGAGGCGCACGCTGCCAGGCCATAGACGGTCTCGGTGGGAATCGCGACGATCCCGCCGCCCGCCAGGCAACGCGCGGCCCAGGCCGGGTCAGTCGTGACGACTGCTGCCAACGGGGCTCACCCCCCGAAGAACTCGAGCAGTGCGTCGATGAACGAGAACGACTCGGGTGTGGCGAAGTGGTCGGTGTTGCGCAGCACGACGAGATCACCGTTCGGGAGGGCACCCGCGAGTCGCTCGGCGGGCGCGGCGAAATCCTTCTCACCGATCACGACCCGGACTGGGTTTGTGATCGCCGACAGCGACGCGGGGTCGATCGGCGGAGATGCCGGGCGCTTCATGATCGCGGTGAGGGCCGCCTTGTCCTTGCCGGGGGCGTTCGCATAGTTCGCAAAGACGAGCGCTCCCGTCTCGGAATCGTCTGCTCGGCCCTCGAGTGCGGCAACGATGCGTGAATGCCGGTCGTCGTCGCGCGCACCGAAGACGCCGTCGCCGATGCCGGAGAGAAGAACCCTGTCGAACCGATCGGGTTCGGCGATGAGCGCACCGAGCAGCGTGAGGGCGCCGAGGGAGAAACCCGCGGCGTCGACCACGGACGGCGCTCCGGAGAGTCGACCGAGGAGCCAGCCCGGCAGGTCCGCATACGCCTCGGGATCGTGCGGTTTGTCGGCATCCCCGTGACCGAGCAGATCCACCCCGATCACCTCGCGTCCGGCATCGGCCAGCAGCGCATCGACTCCGGTGGATTGCCATGTCTCGCGGAAAGAACCAGCCCACCCGTGCAGGAGAACCACCGGTGCTCCACCACTCGTGCTCATGCACACACGGTAGTCTTGCGTGGCTCTATGCGCTTCCTCCATCCCGCCCCCGCGCACGATCTCACCTACAACGACGTGTTCATGGTGCCCGGCATGTCGTCGGTCCCGTCCCGTTTGGACGTCGATCTGCGCACGCCCGACGGGGTCGGGACCAACATCCCGATCGTGGTCTCGAACATGACCGCGGTCGCGGGTCGACGCATGGCCGAGACCGTTGCTCGCCGGGGTGGTCTCGTGGTCCTTCCCCAGGACATTCCGCTCGACATCGTGAGCGCGGTGGTTGACCATGTGAAGTCGCGCCATCCGGTCTTCGAGACGCCGATCACCCTCGCACCGACCGACACCCTCGGCGAGGCGCTCAGCCTGATCCACAAGCGTTCCCACGGTGCGGTTGTGATCGTGGACGAGGGTCGTCCCGTGGGGATCTTCACGGAGCACGACGCCGCCGGATACGACCGTTTCACCCAGTTGAAGAACGTCATGAACACCGAGATCATCTCGGTCGACAGCGACACCGACGTGTCCGCCATCCATGACCTGCTGGTGGACGAACGTCTCAACTTCGCCCCCGTGGTCGAGTCGTCCGGTCAGCTCGTCGGGTGCATCACCCGCCGCGGTGCCCTCCGGTCCACGATCTACTCCCCGGCGCTCGACTCCAACGGGCGGTTCTTGACGTCGGTGGCCGTCGGGATCAGTGCTGATCCGGGTGGTCGTGCGCGTGCGCTGGTGGACATGGGGGTCGACGTGCTCGTGGTCGACACCGCGCACGGTCACCAAGACCGGATGTTGCGCGCGATCGAGGTCGTCAGGAAAGTCGCACCGGACGCCAAGATCGCGGCCGGCAACGTCGTCACTGCCTCGGGCACCAGGGACCTGATCGCGGCTGGCGCCGACATCGTCAAGGTCGGGGTCGGACCGGGTGCGATGTGCACCACCCGAATGATGACGGGCGTCGGGCGCCCGCAGTTCACTGCGGTGCTCGAGTGCGCCGATGCCGCGCGCGCCGTCGGTGCCCACGTGTGGGCCGACGGGGGAGTGCGGTACCCGCGCGACGTGGCACTGGCGCTCGCCGCGGGGGCGGCGAGCGTGATGTTCGGTTCCTGGCTCGCGGGGACCTACGAGTCGGCCGCGGACACCCTGCGTGACACCGAGGGTCGCCTCTACAAGGAGAGCTTCGGGATGGCGTCGAACCGCGCGGTGCGCAACCGCACGCGCACCGAGTCGGCGCTCGAGCGGGCGAAAAAGGAGCTCTTCGAGGAAGGCATCAGCACATCGCGGATGTACCTCGACCCGGCACGCCCGGGTGTCGAGGACATCATCGACCAGATCGTGGCCGGACTCCGTTCTGCGTGCACCTACTCGGGTGCGGCAACCATCGAGCAGCTCAGTGAACGCGCGGTGGTGGGTGTGCAGAGCGCCGCCGGGTACGACGAGGGTCGCCCGCTCGGGACCAGCTGGTGACCGACCGGATCATCGCGATCGACGGTCCGGCCGGAGCCGGCAAGTCCACTGTCGCGAGGGCCGTGGCGCAGTGTTCGGGTCTTCCGTATCTCGACACGGGTGCGATGTACCGCTGTATCGCCCTGTCGGTCATTCGCGCGGGAGTCGACCCCTCCGATGAGACCGCTGTCGCGCGGATCGCCGAGTCGGCGCGTGTCGATGTGGACGGCACGTCGGTGAAGCTGGACGGTGAGGATGTGTCGTCGGTGATCCGCGGATCCGACGTCTCGTCGGTGGTGAGCGCGATAGCCGTGCACTCTCGAGTGCGCGCCGCGATGCGGTCGCAACAGCAGGCCTGGGTCGCCGCGCGCGGTGGCGCAGTGGTCGAGGGTCGCGACATCTCGACCGTGGTGTTCCCGAATGCGGTCCTCAAGATCTTCCTGACGGCATCGGCGCACGAGCGTGCGCGGCGCCGCGTGGACCAAGTGGGTGGTGACATCGACGAGACCGCCGTGGCGATCGCGGAACGGGACCGGATCGACTCGACCCGGGCCGACAGCCCGCTCAGACCGGCCGAGGGCGCGGTTCACATCGACTCGAGCAGCACCACCGTCGAGGAAGTGGTGTCGGCCATCTGTGCCGAATGGAAGGCGCGCTGCGGTGGCTGAGGTCGATTCGCATTTCGCGGGCTCGTCTCGTGCGAGCCTCGTGTTCTACTCGGTGCTGCGCGCGATCGTCGTGGGATTGACGTATCTGGTGACGCGCACGCGGGTGATCGGCAGGCACAACATCCCCGCCACTGGTCCGTTCCTGCTCGCACCGATCCACAGGTCGAACATCGACACGCCCCTGGCGGCCACGGTGACGCGCAGGCGACTCCGGTTCATGGGCAAGGACTCCATCTGGAAGGTCCCCGTGATCGGGTGGATCATGTCGGCACTCGGGGCGTTCCCCGTCACCCGCGGCACGGCCGACAGGGAGGCCCTGAAGCGGTGCGTCGCGGTGCTCGAGGCCGGCGAGCCTCTCGTGCTGTTCCCGGAGGGGACCCGTCAGTCCGGCCCGGTGGTGATGCCGTTGTTCGACGGCGCGGCCTATGTGGCGGTGAAGGCGGGTGTCCCGATCATTCCCGTCGGCATCGGCGGATCAGAGGGGGTCATGCCGAAGGGTTCGAAGATGATCAGACCGCGCAAGTGCGTGGTGGTGGTCGGCGAGCCGATCACCGCAGAGCGCGATGCGCACGGCAAGATTCCGCGGTCGGCGGTGCGGGATGTCACGGAACGACTCTCGGCGGAGTTGCAGCGACTCTTCGACGAGGCACAGATCCTCGCCGGCACCCCGAACGCCCGCTGAGGATCGGTCAGCCGGCGGCGAAAGCCGAGAGGAGATCCAGCAGCCTCGTCGGGTCGTCGGCGCCGATCGTCTCGCGTGCGGAGTGCATGGACCACTGGGGCACGCCGATGTCGATCGCCTCGATCCCGAGATTGGTGGCGGTGATCGGACCGATCGTGGATCCGCACGGCATGTTGTTGCGCGTCACGAATGTCTGGAGGGGGATGCCCCTCGACTCAGCGAGCGCGCGCACGTGGCCGGCACCCCTCGCCGACGTCGCATAGCGCTGGTTGCCGTTCGACTTGAGCGCAGGTCCGCCGTTCAGGATCGGTCCGTGACGCGGATCGTGGCGCTCCTGGTAGTTCGGATGAACGGCATGCGCGTTGTCGGCAGAGAGGCACCACGAGTCGGAACGGCGGTCGATCGCGCGACGGGGATCGAGTCCCTCCTCATGGTCGATCGCGGCCAGCAGGGACGCGAGCAGCGGTCCTCCCGCTCCGGTGACACTGTCAGACCCGACCTCCTCGTGGTCGTTCAGCACGCAGATCACCGTGTGGTCCGACGTCGCCTCGGGAGAGACGAGGGCCTCCACCGCGGCCCAGCAGGAGAGCTGATTGTCGAGCCGCCCGCTCACGAGGAGCGACCGGTCACGGCCGATGAGCGCTGCCCGGTGGGTGTCGAACAATTGCGCGTCGAAGGCGACGATGTCGCCGATGCCGGTCACCGATCCGAGCCACTCGCGGAAGGCATGCTGCGATGTGCCCCACACGGGTGTGAGATGGGCATGACGGTCGAGGAGCAGGCCCCGGTCGTTGATCTCCCGATCGAGGTGGATCGCGAGCTGGGGGATCCGTGCGACTGCGTCCCCGACATGGAAAAGGTGCACACTCCCGTCGCGTGCGACGACCCGCCCGGCAAGGCCGAGGTCGCGGTCGAGCCACGAATTGAGCAGGACCCCGCCGTAGATCTCGATTCCGAGTTGCGCCGTGCCCGCCGCACCCGTCTCGGGGTTCGGTTGGACGCGCAGGTTCGGTGAGTCAGTGTGCGCGCCGATGATCCGGTAGGGCGAGCCCGGTGCACCGCGCCTCCATGCCAGGACACTGCCATCCACGGTTCGCACGCCGCGCACCGGAATCCCGTCGGCGAAACGCTCCACGGTCTGCCACCCCGCGGCGAGCAGACGTTGTGTCGCGCTAAGGGCCGCGTGGAACGGTGTCGGGGAGGCGTCCAACCACGAACAGAGTGAGCCGAGATCGGCGTCGCGGGTCATGAGCGGAAGATACCGACGGGCAGCCCGGTGCCGCGCAGGTGCGAGGTCTCGTTGACCGACAGGATGCTCCTGTGCCCCCGGCCGGAGGCCGCGATGCGATGGATGCTCGTGTAGTTCGGATAGAAGAACTGCCCACTCGGGAGCCCGAGCACATGGGCGAGATACTCGTTGATCACCCCACCGTGACACGACACGAGGACGGTGTGACCGCGGTGGTTCGCGATGATCGTCTCGAGACTCGACAGGACGCGCTCCTTGAACTCCTCGGGGTTCTCCGGTGACGTCCACGCACCCTCGACGATCTCGCGCCACCGGGGGTCGTTTGCCGCCTTCAACTCCTCGATCGGGATGTACTCGTTGGAATCCTTGTCCCATTCGGCGACGCCGTCGACGACGGTGTGCGGGAGGCCCTTCACGTGCCCGACGGGCTCGATCGTCTGCAGTGCACGCTTCATCGGGCTCGAATAGAGCGCGTCGAGATGCTCGGTGGCGAAGTACTCAGCGAGATGCCGCGCCTGGGCGTGGCCGTCTTCGGAGAGCTCGGGATCGGCGGGGCCGTCGACGACCTCTCGTCTCTGGGGCAGGGCGTGTCTCACCAGGATCAGTTCCACGGTGATTAGATAACCACCTGTGGCACCCCGACCATGCACCGAGTCTCCCTGCGCCGGAATCCATTGGGTCGAATCCGGCCGTGTCGGAACCGATGATCCGGTGGTCGTGCTGATCCATGGATCACTCGATCGAATGGCCGGAATGGCACTGCTGGCGCGCGAGATCGCCCCGGTCGCACACGTCCTGCGGTTCGATCGACGAGGGTACGGCGACAGCTGGATGCACCCCGGCCCCTACACCGCGGCAGAGAATGCACGCGATGTCGAGATGCTCCTGGCTGGTCGTCGGGCACTCCTGATCGGGCACAGTTTCGGGGGCAACGTTGCGCTCGCGGCCGCCGAGATGCTCGGTGATCAGATCCTTGGTGTCTCGACATATGAGACGCCGTTGTCGTGGTTGCCGATCTGGCCCGCGGGAACCGCGGGCGGCAGGGCAGTGACCGCGGGACCTGAGACTGCGGCAGAAGAGTTCATGGTCGCTCTCATCGGTCGCGACAAGTGGGATCGACTCCCCGAGCGCACCCGGGAGGCACGCCGCCGCGAGGGGCGCGCACTCGTGGGCGAGCTCGGTGATCTTCGCGCGAGTGCGCCATGGGACGCCGGACGAATCGCGTGCAGGGTTCTCGCTGGACACGGCAGCAAGGCGCGAGAACACCATGTGCGCGGTGCGCAGTGGATCGTCGACCATGTCCCGAGGGCAGAGCTGGTCGTGCTCGGGGGCGCGGGACACGGCGCGCCGACTTCGCGTGCGTCGCAGTTCAGTGCCGCCCTGGTGATGCCGCATCTCGCAGCGCTCGAGGATCGTTGACTCCACTGCTCGGGGAGTCGTGGACGCAACTGATGGCGGGCCGTTCGGCTGTTCATGACTGATCAGCCGTGCGGGGTCTTGTCAGAGTTGGGGGTCTGATCAGCCCTGGGGAATCGGCACCTTGATGTCGATGTCCTGGCCGAAGAACGTGCACTGTGCCTCGATGGTGGCTCCGGGCTTGGCCTGCTCCTTGACGGCTTGCGCGCAATCGCTGATCTCGGCGCGCTGCGACCATCCGGCAAGTGCGAGGGCCACCATCGCGGCACTCGAGATGACCTTGCCGACGATCGAAGAGATGATCTTCAGGAGCACCAATCCCACGAGGACGGCCCCGACGGACACGCCGAGGGCGGCATTCTCCATGAGGCCAGAGTCGATGGCGGCAACGAGGTTCTGCATGCCAGAACCATAGGCGGGTTTTCGCCCGTAGCCTTGACACCGTGGCATCTGGCCCCTTCACCGTTGCAGTGCTCATCGGCGGCGACAGCTCGCGCATGGGTTGCGACAAGGCGACCTTTGCGGTCGATGGAACAGCGATGGCCAACCGGGTCGCCGCGGCGGCCCGCGAGGCCGGTGCCGACGAGGTGTTGATGGTGGGCGGTCCCCAATCGCGCGCCAAGATCCTTGACGGAGCGTGGAAGAAGGACGCGTATCCGGGGGAGGGTCCCCTCGGTGGAGTCATCACGGCTCTCAAGTCCTCGAGTCACGACTCTGTCGTGATTCTCTCCTGCGACATGCCCTTCATCACGTCGGCGGTGATCTCCAGTCTCGTGCGTGGACTGAACGATGCTCAGGCCACAGTGGGCCGCACCGATCGACTCAATTGGCTCTGCGCGGCCTGGTCCAAGGGGGAGTGTCTCTCGACGCTTCAGAACGTCTGGAAGAGGAACGAGCGAGCCGTCCACAGGGCCGCTGTCCTGCTCGATGTGGCCGAGGTTCCGGTGCCGGCTGTGGCCGTGCGGAACATCAACACTCCGGCCGATCTGGAGCCGGACGAAGAATCCGCGTGAGCCGCGCTGCGGATCTCCAGTGGGAGTGGATCGACGACGATTCCCGCCTCCGGGAGTTCGTCGCGCATGCCATCGGTTGCGATGCGTACCACATCGACACCGAGTTCCATCGTGAGCGGACGTACTTCCCGAAACTCGCGCTCGTGCAGATCGAGGCGGGCGGACGCCTCGCACTGATCGATCCCGTCGCATGCGACGCCGGCCAACTGATTCCGCTCCTCGAGGGCCGCGGGCTGGCGGTCATCCACGCCGCCCAGCAGGATCTCGACGTTCTCGACCAATCGATCGGTGCCATCCCGGGCCGGATCTTCGACACTCAGCTCGCCGCGTGCTTCCTCGGTCATTCGACTCCTTCACTGGCATCGCTCACACAATCGATCGTGGGCGTCACCGTGGCGAAGGGTGACAGGCTCACCGATTGGCTGCGCAGGCCGTTGACCGCTGATCAACTCAGGTACGCGGCCTCCGATGTCGCCCACCTCGCCAAGATCAGATCCTCGCTCGAGACAGAGCTCGAGTCGCTCGGACGCATCGAGTGGGCGAGAGAGGCCTGCGAGGAGTTGCGCACGAGACCGACGGGCCCGGTCGACCCCGATGACGCGTGGCTGCGCGTGAAGGATGTGCGCACACTGCGCGGTCGTGCGCGGTGGGTTGCGCGCGCTGTCGCGCGCTGGCGCGAGGAGCGCGCAATGGATCTCGACCGCCCTCCGCGACATGTGCTGAGCGATATCGCACTCTTGGGCGTGGCGCAGAAGGCCCCCTCAACCCCGGAGGATCTCGGTCAATGCAGGGGAGTCGATGCTGGTTTTGCGCGCGGAGCACAGGGAAGGGCACTCCTGTCGGCGGTGCGAGATGGCCTCGCTGATTCCACCTCGGGGGATCTCCATTTCCCGGCACCAGAGGGGGAGGATCTGGAGAAGGGGATGCGATCGGCCGCCACACTTGTGAGCGCGTGGGTGACCGAACTCGCCCGCCAACAGCGCCTCGACGCGACACTCCTCGCGACACGCAGAGACATCGTGGATCTCCTCACGCAGTCCCCCACGGCGCGCCTGGCGAGGGGTTGGAGGGCTGAGATCGTGGGACGCGACATCGAGGATCTGGTCGCGGGTCGCAAGGCGCTGACGTTCACCGGGAAGGGGTCCGACGAGGGCCTGCGTCTCGTGAATGTGCCCGATACCAGTGAATGAACCGGTTCCCGGGCCCGTTCGGGGCTATCATGTGCGCGTTGTCCAATAGGCCCGAGGGCCGATCAGTGTTCGGAGTTCGACCGTGAAGAAGGGTCGCCACCGCCGATTCGAAGAGGCGCGGAAACTCAAGCAAGCCGGTCCGAGTGCGTCCGACCTCGGGATCACGCCAGAGCGATCCTCGTCGTCAAAGGACGACGAATACGCCGAAATCGCGGAGCGGTACGGAGTGTCCTTCGACGAGGACGATCTCGATGACGACGCAGACGGGGATGATCCCGACGATTCCGACCCCGGGTCGGACGCAGACTGACGCACCCGCGGCTCCCTCCCCCCGATCCAAGATGAAGCTCCGCAACGTCGCTCTGGTGGCCCATGTCGACCACGGCAAGACCACCCTCGTCGACACACTTCTTCGCTCGACGGGTGCCTTCGCTGCGCACCAACAGGTGGTGGAGCGGGTCATGGACTCCGATGCCCAGGAGCGCGAGCGCGGCATCACGATCCTCGCCAAGGCCGCCAGAATCCGGTGGCGCGACACATTGATCAACCTGGTCGACACGCCCGGTCACGCGGACTTCGGCGGCGAGGTGGAGAGGGCGCTCGCTCTCGTCGATGGCATCATTCTCCTGGTGGACGCCGCCGAAGGTCCGCTTCCGCAGACGCGGTACGTGCTCTCCAAGGCCCTGTCCCGTGGTCTGCCCGCGATCCTGGTGATCAACAAGGTCGACCGTGGCGATGCCCGACCCGAGGAGGTTCTCGGTGAGGTGGAGCAACTCTTCCTCGATCTGGCCTCGAGCGACGACCAACTCTCGTTCCCGGTGGTCAGCGCCGTCGCGCGGGAGGGGCGCGCGATGCCCGGCGTGGGCATGCCGCCGCCCGATGCGGACCTTTCGTGCCTGTTGGATGCGATCCTGGCCACTGTGCCCGCTCCGGTCGTCGACGAGGAGGCCCCGTTGGCCGCACTCGTGACGAATCTCGACGCATCCGAATACGTGGGCCGTCTCGCGATCGGCCGCGTCCACGCGGGTGTGATGCGCAAGGGGGACGGAGTCGTCCTCTTCGGCAAGGACTCCTCGGAGACCAGCCCATTGCGGCGCAAGATCGTGCAGCTGAGCGTCTTCGACGGGATCGGTCGAACCGAGGTCGACGAGGTTCGGGCCGGGGACCTCTTCGTGCTCGCGGGCATTCCCGAGGTCGAGGTGGGGGACACGATCGGCGGAGCCGATCTCGGGCGCGCCCTGCCGCGTCTCGAGGTCGATGAGCCGGTGATTCGGATGAGTTTCGGGGTCAACAACTCGCCGTACGCGGGGCGCGAGGGCCGCTTCGTGACGAGCCGTCACCTGCGCGAGCGTCTCGAGAAGGAAATTCTCGGCAATGTCTCGATCAAGATCGGCGAAACCGATTCGCCCGACGTGATGTCGGTGGCGGGGCGCGGAGAGTTGCAGTTGGCGGTGTTGATCGAGAACATGCGCCGCGAGGGATTCGAGGTGCAGGTGAGTCGTCCCGAGGTCGTCACACGTGAGATCAACGGAAAGAGGCACGAGCCGCTCGAGTCAGGTTCGTGCGACGTCCCCGACGAGCATGTCGGCACGGTGACCCAGGCACTCGCCCCGAGAAAGGGTCGTGTGACGGACCTGCGCCCCGGTGATCCCGGTCGCACGATCGTGTCGTTCGAGGCGCCGTCGCGCGGCCTCATCGGGTTCAGATCGATGCTGATGACCGCAACGCGCGGGACGGCGCTGTTGCACCAGTCGCACGCCGGTTGGACTGCGTGGGCGGGGGAGCTTCCCCATCGCTCCGGGGGCGCCATGATCGCCGATCGTGTCGGGTCGACGACGGCCTATGCGCTCGACAACCTGCAGTTGAGGGGGACGCTCTTCGTCGCGCCCGGTGACGAGGTCTACGAGGGAATGGTCGTCGGCGAGTCCGCGAGGGGCGAGGATATGGTGGTGAACGCAGTCCGCGCGAAGGAAAAGACCAACATCCGCACCCACAGCCACGACGACGGGGTGAAGCTCGCGGCCCCGGTGGTGCACACTCTGGAGACCGCGATCGAGTGGATCGGTGACGACGAATTGGTCGAGGTGACGCCCACCAACATCCGCATTCGCAAGCGCCTGCTCAATCTCGAGGACCGCAAGAGGGCCTTCAAGCGCAACCAGTCCTGAGTCCTGGTCGACCCGGGCTCGTGGTCGGCCCGGGCCGGTAGTCGCGGCACGTCAGCGGCGCTTGCGCACCGCGGGGTGCGGCAGCGGGACTGCTGTCGGACGCTCGAGCAGACCCACCATGATCTTGTAGGACTTGCGCCCCATCAACTCGGTGAGTTCGTCCTCGAAGAATTTGTAGGTGGGATCGTGACCGATGTGGGCGTCGGCCGATTCGGTGCACCACCATGCGAACTCGTCTCCGCCGTCGCCCCAGTCCCTGCGCTTCCATTCGCGAATGGTCGAGATCACGTATCCATCGTCCTCGACGTAGTCCTCCATGCGCACCGGAACCTGCCAGCAGACATCGGGCTTCCAGTCCATGTGGCGCTCCCCGGCCTCGACGGCCGCGATGTGGAACGCACACCCGGTCCCGCCCTCGAAACCGGGCGGGTTGTGGAAGATGCACGCCCCGTTGACGACGCGGGTCTTCTCGGAGCCGTCGCGCTCGCGACCCCACCACCCGCGGCGCTTGGCCACGGCATGGTTCTTCCAGTGGCGGGGCTCCAACCTCTCCACATGCCGTGAGACCGACTCGAAGTCGTCCTCGTCGAGGAAGTGTGCGCCGAAGGAACAGCATCCCTGCATCAGCTCGGGCGTGGGGTCGTCATGGACGCCCTGGCAGCCCTGGCCGTAGATGCACTTGTAGGCCGACTTGAGGAACGTCGCATCGATCATCCATGTGCGCAATTCATCGGGATGCTCGAAGCTGACCCACTCGTGCGGCTCTTCTTCTCTCGGCACGGAGGACACGCTAGACGCTGGAGGAATCAGAGGCATGATCCGCATCTCGGTGGCGCGAGCACACAGGGTGTGTGCGCACCATCGGATCGGGTTTGTGCCATTGTGTCGACACGGATCACACACGGTGTCGGGGCAGATGATCACGGGAGAGGGGACGGCAATGTCGGACGGGTCGCACGATCACACAGAACGCGTGTCGGAGATCGCTGATGAACTGCGTCGGATCTCCGAGGCGTTGAACGATGCGGCCATGTCGGCTCTCTCGGGCGCGATCGCCGATGGCTCAGGGGAGAGGCCGGAGTTGGAGCGTCGGATCTCGAGAGCGCGCAGGACCGTCGACCGCGCGATCTCCCAGCTCACGGGGTCGACCGATGATCCCTGACGAGCCCTGACGGGCCCCAACAACTCAGCGACTCAGTGGCCGTTGAGGTCGTCAATCAACGGGCGCAACGGCGCAAACCCCTTCGCCGAGTACCGGAGGGCCACCCGGGGGAGCCCGATCATGTCGTCGTCGTGCACCTCGGCCTCGGTCGGCCCTGTTTGGGTCATCGGTGTGCCGTCGGTGAGACCGGCGTGCCGTGCGGCGATGGCGACGAACGTGTCGTCGGGGATCCGCCGTTGCAGACGGATCATCATCATGTCGGACACGAAGCGGATGGAGTGGTAGTTGCGGTAGAAGCCGGTCACTTCGGCCACAGCGTCGCCCGGGTTGTCGGTGATGCGGTACAGGGTCATGTCCTCGGGTGAGATGAGCCCGGCGTCGTTCAGGAGCGGCTCGAGCGTGTCCATGAGGGGGGTCCAGAAGGGGCGGCCCTCGACCTCGCAAAACACGATCGGAACGGGAACGCTCTTTGCGGTCTGTGCCAGTGTCAGCAACTCGAACGTCTCATCCAGGGTTCCGAAGCCGCCGGGCATGCACAGGAAGGCATGGGACTCCTTGACGAGCATCAACTTGCGGGTGAAGAAGTAGCGCATGCTCACGTACTTCTCGTCACCGGCGATCACAGAGTTCGCCCCGGACTCGAAGGGCAGTCTGATCGACACTCCGATCGAGCGTTCACGGCCGGCCCCGACCATGCCTGCCTCCATCAGTCCCGGTCCGGCCCCGGTGACGACCATGTAGCCCTCGTCGGCGAGCGCGGCCGCGGTGCGCACGGTGAGGTCATAGATGGGATCGTCGTGGCGAGTGCGCGCCGACCCGAAGATGGTGACCTTGCGCGCGTCGCGGTACGGGGCGAAGACTTCGTAGGCCTTCTGCATCTCCTGGATCGCGACACTGGCAATCTTGACATCCAGCGATGACGCGTGTCCCTCGGTGAGGCGTGTGACCGCATCGACGAGTCTGAGCAGATTCCTGCGATCAGTCGTGGGCCGCTCCGTCGAGGACAGGGCTGCCGCCAGTGCGGCGATCTCCTTCGGCGAGGGGGCGTCGCTCACGGGAGTCCGACGCTCACGGGCGGCTGTCCGCCTTGACTTGAAGGCTCGAGATCAAGTCGTCGAATGATGCAACGAAAGAGGCCACGCCCTCGTCCTCGAGCACTGCCGCAACATCGGCCACATCGACTCCGACCTCGGCGAGTCGTGCCCATTGCCGGCGAGCCTCGTCGATGTCGACATCGATGGTTCGTCCGCAGGTGCCGTGATCATCGAAGGCCTCGAGAGTCGTCTCGGGCAGGGTGTTCACGGTGCCCGGACCGATGAGTGCGTCGACATACAGCGTGTCGGGATAGGCCGGATTCTTCGTGGATGTCGATGCCCAGAGAGGACGCTGCGGTGTGGCTCCGAGATCGGCGAGACGCTGCCATCGCGGGCCGGAGAAGCGCGTCATCGCAAGGTCGTGGGCGAGTCTGGCCTGGTTGACGGCAGCTGTCCCACACAGGTCGAGTGCCGCACCGCCGAGCACCCGGAGTCGCTTGTCGATCTCGGTGTCCACTCGACTGATGAAGAAGCTCGCGACACTGGCGACACCCGACACGGGTTCGCCGGCCGCGGCTCGATCCTCGAGACCCGCGATGTAGGCCTCGATGACCGCGTCGTAGCGCTCGAGACTGAAGATCAGGGTGACGTTCACGTTGCGACCTTCTGCGATCATCGTCCGGATCGCAGGGAGGCCCTCGATGGTCGCGGGGATCTTGATCATTGCGTGGGCACGGTTGATCCGGGTGTGGAGCGCCCGTGCCGCCGCGAGCGTTGCGGCACCGTCGCGGGCGAGCGAGGGGTCGACCTCGACGCTCACGAATCCGTCCGTGCCACCAGAGCTCCGATGGAGCGATTCGAAGGTGTCGAGCGCGCCGTGGATATCGGCGAGCACGAGCTCCCAGTAGGCGCGACGAACATCGGGCGAGACCGCAAGTTCACGGCTCAGCTGCTCGTCATAGGCGTCGCTTCCCTGGATCGCCTTCTGGAAGATCGTCGGATTCGATGTGAGCCCACGGACTCCACGTGCGATGAGGCCCTCGAGTCGTCCCGAGGTGATGTCGGTCCGGGTGAGATTGTCGATCCATGGGCTCTGACCCTGCTCTCGATGGAGCAGGAGCAACCGACCGCTCATCGTGCAAGAACTCCCTTGACCGCATCGACCACGCGCGATGCGGTGATCCCGAGTCTCTCCATGGCAACCGAGCCGGGCGCGCTCGCGCCGAAGCGATCGATTCCGACCGAGACATCGGCATGGCGTTCCCAACCGAAGGTCGATCCTGCCTCGACGCTGACCACGGGCAGGTCGGCGGGGATCACTGCGTCCCGCTGGTCTCGACTGAGCGCCCCGAAGCGATCCCACGACGGCATCGACACGACGTGCGCCCCGATCCCTTCTGCCTCCAGGACAGTCGCGGCCTCGAGGGCTACGGAGACCTCGCTACCAGTGGCAACGATCGTTGCACGCGCACCTGCGGAGGTCCGCACGCGTCCGGCACCGGCTCGCACTGCGGACCCATCGGTGATCACCGGGAGGTTCTGCCGCGACAGGATCAGCGCGGTGGGGCCGTCGTGGAGCACTGCCTCCACCCAAGCGGCCGACGTCTCGGGTCCGTCGGCCGGCCGGATG
The DNA here is from genome assembly GCA_046091605.1 of Actinomycetota bacterium. Classification (GTDB taxonomy): domain Bacteria; phylum Actinomycetota; class Acidimicrobiia; order Acidimicrobiales; family Ilumatobacteraceae; genus UBA2093. The sequence continues at coordinate 51,297 of JBJTCB010000007.1, forward strand.
ACCTGCAGACCGGGAATGGCACGCAGCGACGCGAGGTGCTCGACGGGCTGGTGCGTCGGTCCGTCCTCTCCGACGCCGACGGAGTCGTGGCTGAACACGAAGATGCACCGTGCACGAGAGAGCGCAGCGAGCCGGATTGCCGGACGCATGTAGTCGGCAAAGACGAAGAACGTCCCTCCGACCGGCACGACACCTCCGTGTCGTGCCATTCCCACGAGGGCGGCGCCCATCGCGTGCTCGCGGATCCCGTAGAAGATCTGGCGTCCGGAACGGTCCGTGCGCGAGAAGGCTGGGCTTGCGAGCTTTGCGCCGGTGTTTCCGGTGAGATCGGCGGCTCCGGAGAGAACCTGGGGCAGAACATCCGATGTGGCGTCGAGGATCTTCTGGAAGGCGACGCGAGTGGCCGGACTCTGGTCCGGCGGAAACGATGGGAGGACTGCCTCGAGATCTGCCCTGCGGGGAGTCGCATGAACCCGATCGAGCGCTGCTGAGCGCGCGCTGTCCTGAGTCGATGCCCACGCCTCGCGGGCCGCACGGCCACGAGCCGAACAATGGCCCCGGTACGCCTCCAGCAGTCCGTCCGGCACCCAGAACGGCTCATCGGGAATGCCCATCACCTCCTTGGTGTTCGCGACGAGCTCAGCGGTGAAGGGGTTTCCGTGAGCCTCGTGCTTGTCGGTGAGATCGGGCGACGGATGACCGATGTGGGTGCGCAGACACACGAGTGTCGGCGCACCGCGGTGGTCGCCCGCAGCGCGCAGGACCGACTCGAGGGCATCGCAGTCCTCGCCGATCTCGCCCGCCTCGATGACGTTCCAGCCGTAGGAACGGAACCGACCGGCGAAGTCGTCGCTGCACGAGAGTTCGGTCGAGCCGTCGATCGTGATCTTGTTGTCGTCGAAAATCACGACCAGTCGGTCGAGACCGAGGTGCCCGGCGAGCGAAGCGGCCTCGTGTGAGATGCCCTCCATGAGGCAGCCGTCGCCGGCGATGACCCAGGTTCTGTGGTCGATCGACTCCCGACCGAGAGTGGCGCGCAGGTGCTCCTCGGCGATCGCCATCCCGACCGCATTGGCCACACCCTGCCCGAGGGGCCCGGTGGTGACCTCGACTCCGGCTGTGTGTCCCGCCTCCGGATGCCCCGGCGTGGCCGAATCCCATTGACGGAAGGCGCGCAGATCGCTGAGTTCAAGTCCGTAGCCCGAGAGGAACAGGAGTGCGTATTGCAGGATCGAGGCGTGTCCGTTCGAGAGCACGAATCGGTCGCGGTCGACCCATGTCGGATCGGTCGGGTCGTGTCGCATGATCCGGCTGTACAGGACATGGGCGAGTGGCGCTAGCGCCATCGCGGTGCCCTGGTGGCCACTCTTGGCGGCGAGGGGAGCATCCATGGCGATTCCCCGGATGACCGCTATCGCGAGTCGGTCTTGTTCTGTCGTCAACTGCTCGGGCACGCCCCGAGGCTAATCGGCGCGTCGCGCCCGGAACCGTTCCGCCACGCGCAGTCCCTCGTCGAGTGCGAGCACGTCGCACCGGTGTCCGACTGCGATCGACCCGACTCTCATGGCGTCGTCACCCCGACCAATGAGTTCTGCGGGGCGGGAGGTGGCCGCGAGGAGCGCCGCCTCGAGGTCGACTCCGACATCCACCACCGCGTGCCTGAGGCAGCCGAGGACGCTCGTTGCAGATCCCGCGAGCGTGCCATCTGGTAGAGCCGCAACGCCGCTGTCGATGCTCACTCCGTGTGAGAGAGCCCACGGGGAGCGCCATGCCACGGAGTCCGACACCAGAACGACCCTCGCCGGAGCAGAGGCGAAGGCCAGTGCGACAATCTCGTCTGCGACATGGTGGGCATCGGCAATGAGTCCGCACGTGACCCGGTCGTCGACGAGGGCCCAGAGGGCGAGACCCCCATCGCGGTGGTGCACCCCTGACATGCCGTTGAATAGGTGCGTGACCATGCGCGCGCCCGCCGCCACTGCGAGGTCCCATTCGTGTCGCGTCGGTGCACTGTGGCCGATCGACACGCAGACACCCCGTGCGACCAACGACTCGATGGCCGCCCGTGCGCCGGCGGCCTCGGCAGCGAGTGTGACCAGGCGAACACTCGGGGGCAGATGCGACAGGTACGGCTCGTCGACGGCCACGATGTGGCGGGTGTCGTGGGCCCCGGGTCGACCCCCGAGAAATGGCCCCTCGGTGTGGATTCCGAGCATTCCCGGCACATCACCACGAGCCGAATTCAAGCGCACGAGGGTCTCGGTCATCGACGGCAGGGGGGCCGTGACGATGGTGCCGAGCCAGTGGGATGTCCCCTCTCGCCACAACATCTCGTCGAGTCGTGCGAGATCCGACGGCGCGGCTCCGGCGACATCGACGTCCTCCCACCCGTTCATCTGAAGGTCCACCAATCCCGGGCACAGGACCGCATGATCGGCACGACCCGAACAGGGACTGATCGCCCGCACGATTCCGTCGCCGTCGAGCTCGACCGTGGTGGGGCCGGACATGCGGTGTCCGTCGAAGAACCTCTCCGCCGAGACCCTGGTCATGACGTGAAATCTAGGAGGCGGGTGTGCGAGCCGAGGCAACCAACTTGATGTCGTCGAAGCGGAGCGTGGCGAGCCCTGCCTTTGCGAGGATCTTGATCAGCCACCAGCCCGGGTCGATCTCGCCGCGACGGTGCGAGAGACGCGGAGACGATGGTGCTGCATGGTGGTTGTTGTGGAGTCCCTCACCCATCGTGAAGAACGCGAGCCATTGGAGGTTCGTGGCGGCAGAGTTGTCGTAGGTGCGCTTGCCGAAGTGGTGACCGAGCGCGTTCACCGCAGCGTTACCCGCGAGGTACACGTTGGTGTGGATGAAGGCCGCGAGCAGACCACCGACGGGTCCGAGCACGATGATCAACACGGCGATGCCCGTGCCGAGACCGAGCAGGTGGTGACCGAAGAACCAGCGATCCCAACGATCGTCGACGACATCTCGGGCGTATCTGTCGATGATCTGGGGATCCGAGCATGCCTTTCGGTACAAGCCGACATTGCCGGCCTGGACCTTCTTCCACCCGAGGAGAACGGGGGAGTGGGGGTCGCCCTCGGAGTCCGTGAAGGCGTGGTGCTTGCGGTGCACGGCGGCCCACTGCTTGGGCTTGATTCCCGTGGTGAGCCAGATGGCGGCACGGAAGAGCCACTCGACGAACGGGTTGAGGCTGAGGGCCTTGTGGCTCACTGTGCGATGCAGGTACACCGTGGTGCTGGCCATGGCGATGGTGTTGACGATCGCGGCTGCGATCATGGCGGGAACCAGGGTGTCAGAGATCAATGACATGGAGACACCGTAGCGCACTACCTACTGGTAGGTAGGCTGTAACCTGAGAATTTATGTCGACCGGAACTCCTCCGAAACTGCCCCTGTCGACGCGTGATCTGATCCTTGACGAGGCCCTGCGGTGCTTCGCAGAGCGGGGCTACGAAGGAACCTCCCTGAATGACATCGCGGCCGGAGTCGGCATCAGGCGTCCGAGCCTGCTGCACCACTTCGGATCGAAGGAGGCGCTCTACGGGGATGTGTTCGAGCGGCTGCTGTCGGAGTGGATGGAGCGCCTCGACGTCGCCGTCGCCCAGAAGGCCTCGGGCTGGGCCAAGGCCGAATTGGTGATCAGGTCGGGCTTCGATCTGTTCGCCGCGAGACCCGATTATGTCCGGATCATGAGACGCGAGGCGCTCGACGGAGGGGCACACCTGGGTGTCGATCTCGCCGCTGTGTTGCGCCCCTATGTGGAGGAAGCCGCGCGTTGGTTCTCGACCCAGATGGATGCCGGAGTGTTCCGCAGGCACGAACCCAGGCAATTGCTGATCACCGGATACGGAGCTGTTCTCACCTATTTCAGCGATGCACCATTCATCGACGGCCTCATCGACCAGTCGGCCCTGCTGCCCGGAAACATCGCCGAGCATTGCGACAGTGTCGTCGCCCTGTTCCGAGCGGCCCTCGTCGAGGGCGACTGACGCCCGACCCGGGCGGAGTAGTTTCGGACCCGTGGCGACGCACATCTCGGAAACCCGGACCATCGGCTACGAAATCCACGGCGATGGTGCGCCGATTCTCGTGATCCACGGCACCACGCAATCGCGCACCGGATGGGACCAGGTGCGTGCGGCCTGCGCCGAACCGTTGCAGTGGGTGACCGTGGAGATGCCGGGATCCGGGGAATCCTCGATGCCGGAGGGTCCGATCGATCTCGACCAAGTCTGCGACGACTTCGCCGCCGTCATGGCGGCCCACGGGCACGATCGCTACCACGTGGCCGGGTACTCACTCGGCGCCGTCATGGCGCTGCACCTCGCCGCCAGGCATCCGGCTGCAGTCGAGAGCGTGACCTCGGTGTGCGGTTGGGCGCGGACCGATGCCCGGATGCGTCTCACGTTCGATCTGTGGAGGCGTCTGATCGCGATCGGACCTGATCTGTTCATGCGGTATGCGCTCGTCGACGGCTACACGGCCGGGACACTCGAGGTTCTGGAGCCGATGGCAGAAGGGGCAGTCCAACTCGCCGCGACAATGATTCAGCCGGGTTCGGATGCCCAACTCGAGTTGGATGCACGGATCGACATCGAGCACTCGCTCGCCAACATCGCAGCGAGGTGCCTCGTGATCGGCGGGTTGCAGGATCGATGGGTTGATGTGACCAAGTCGCGCGACATCGCGTCTCGGGTCGCAGGTTCGCGACTCGTTGAGGTTGATGCGGGACACCTCCTGATCGGTGAACGAGCAGACGTCGTCGCAGCACTCATCGCCGAGCACACGAGGGCCTGAACGGCCAGTGCTCACCCGGTTGAGACTCGACCACCGAGCCGGTCGACGGGGCCACTCTTCGTCGAGGTGCGCCTGAGTATTGTGTGGGAGTGAGCGAGCACTCCCGGACCCTGTCAGAGGCTGAGTCCAAGGACATCCTTCGCGCCAGAGGTGTTCCGTTCGCACCCGAGCGCATCGTGACCTCTGCGGTCGAGGCGGTTGGTGCCGCTGAGGCTCTCGGCTATCCGGTTGTCGTCAAGTTGGGCGGCGATCGGATCGCGCACAAGACAGAGCGCGGACTGGTGCGACTCAGACTGTCCGATGGGGCATCGGTCGATGCTGCGGCCAGCGAGTTGCTCGCTGCGGCGCGGCCCGACGACGGAGAGGTGCATCTGTTGGTGGCGCCGATGGTCTCGGGATCGCGCGAGTTCATCGCGGGTCTCCTGGTGGATCCTCAATTTGGTCCGACCGTGATGTTCGGGGTGGGTGGCGTGCTGGCTGAAGCCGTCAAGGACGTGGTGTTCAGGCCGGCGCCATTGAATGAGGCCGGCGCTGCCGAGATGATCGACTCTCTGAGGACCCGCTCGCTCCTCGGGGAGTTTCGCGGAGATGCGCCGGTGGATCGGGGAGCATTGGTGGCGTGTCTCGTCGGACTCTCCCGCCTCGGCATCGACCGCGAGGACATCGTCTCGATCGACGTGAACCCCCTGATTGCCGACAAGAGCGGTCGAGTCGTCGCGGTGGATGCATTGGTTGAACTCGGCAGCCGCCCCGATCGAACCTCGCGACCCCGTGCTGCCTACACCGACGAGCAGTTCCGTGCCTTGTTCGAGCCGCGCGGGGTGCTGGTGACCGGCGCCTCGACGCACCCGGGCAAGTTCGGTTTCGTCTCCCTGCACAACATTCTCGCGAGTGGGTATGCCGGTGCGGTGCACGGGACGAACCTGCAAGGGGAGGAGGTTCTCGGCATCCGCACGGTGGCCGACATCGACGCCCTGCCCGACGGGGAGATCGACCTGGTGTTCGTCTGCACTCCGGCCAAGGCGAATCCAGACCTGCTCCGTGCGTGTGCGCGCAAGGGAATCAAGGCCGCATTCCTGACCTCGGCCGGGTACGGCGAGGCGGGCGAGGAGGGGCGTGTCCTCGAGTCCGAATTGGTGGCACTCGCCGACGAATTGGGGATCCTTCTCGCCGGACCGAATGGTCAAGGTGTCGTGTCGACGCCCGCGCGGTTGTGCGCCCAGATTGTGGCGCCGTACCCGCCGGAGGGGGCGATCGGCGTCGCGAGTCAGAGTGGCAACTTCGTTTCGAGTTTCATGAACTACTCGCGCCAGAGCGGTGTCGGCATCAGCAGGGCCGTCTCTGCGGGCAATGCCGCGGCTCTCGGTGTGGCCGATCTCGTCGAGTGGTACGGCACGGACGATCGCACTCGTGTCTCGCTCGCCTACGTGGAGGGAATCGTCGACGGACGGGGCTTGATGGAACGGTTGGGGGCCGTGGCGGCCACCAAGCCGGTCGTGGTCGTGAAGGGCGGGGCGACCGACAACGGTGCGCGCGCCGCTGCGAGCCACACCGGGGCTCTCGCCGCCAACGACGCCGTCTTCGACGGTGCATGCCGTGCGGCGGGTGTGGCCCGAGCAGCCACCATCGAGGAGGCTTTCGATGCGGCGGCGACGTTCGCGACGCAGCCCCTGCCGAAGGGTCCCAATGTCGTCGTGCTCACAACCGCGGGTGGATGGGGTGTGGTCACGAGCGATGCGATCTCACGCGATGGATCACTCGTGTTGATGGAGTTGCCCGATGACCTGCGGGTCGCGATCGACGAGAAGCTCCCCCCGAGATGGAGCCGCAACAATCCGGTCGACTGTGCCGGTGGTGAGACCCGGGACACCATCCCCGAGGTGATGTCGTTGATCGCCAATCATCGGCTCGTCGACGCAGTCGTCTATCTGGGCATCGGCATCCAGTCGAACCAAGCGCGCCTGATGCGCGAGGGGGCCTTCTATCCCGATCACGGCCTGGAGCGAATCGTCGAATACCACGAGCGCCAGGACGCACGGTTCGCCGACGCCGCTCACGAACTGAGCCTTGCCACGGGAAAGCCGATCCTGGTGGCGACAGAGCTCGCCGTGGCCGACCCTGAGAACCCGGGCGTGGCCACGACCCGTGCGCACGGTCGGCTCTGTTACCAGAGCGGGAACCGCGCCGTGGCGGCACTTGGTCACCTCTACCGCTACGCGGTGCACACCTGTGTGGCCCGACGCTGACCCGCGCGCGGGTCGCCGCGCGTCTCCGCGTCGCAGTCGCCGGGCCGACAATCCGGTGCGCGTGGTGTCGATCGTGGGTGCCGTCGGCGCGGCGGCACTCCTGACGGGAAGTGTCTTGGCGGGCTCGGTGTCGGAGAGGGTCGTGCCGGTGACGGCATCGGCCCAGGTGGAGGCTCCGAGTGTCCCCGTCTTGAGCGCGCGTCGCACCCCGGTGACCCTTTCGCACATGGCGCGCGTGGGGCGCGTGGTGCGATCTCTCGCGAAGTCGCTCGGTCGCGTGCCCGACGGATCGTGTGCGGTCGTTGACTGGGAGGGCGAGCGGTTGGGTGAGGTCGCGCCGTCGTTGTCGCTCGTGCCGGCGTCGGCGATGAAGGTCGTGACGGCGTCGGTTGCACTCGAAGTGCTGGGGGCCGATCACGTGTGGGAGACAACGATCCACGGCTCGATCGATCCGGGTGGCGACGCAGCCGGTCTCTGGCTGGTGGGAGGAGGGGATCCGGTCCTGCACACCGCGGCATATCCCTCGACCGAGAAGTATCCGACCTTCAACGGCACGGCACTCGAGAAGATCGCCGACGCTGCTGTGGCAGCCGGGTTGAGGCGCGTGACGGGCAACATCATCGGCGTCGACACTCGCTACGACGCGGAACGTTTCGTCGCCTCCTGGCCGTCGTCGTTCCATGTCCTGGAGGCTGGTCCACTGGGTGCTCTGATGGTCGACGACGGGTCCGTCTTCGGCGCCGCACAGAAGCCGGATGATCCGGCGGTGGCGGCTGCCGAGATGTTGAGACAGTTGCTCGCCGCTCGGGGGGTCGTGATCGACGGGGTGCCAGCCCACGACGTGTTGCCCGCCGATGTGCCGTCGATCGCGGCGGTGCAATCGCTGCCATTGACTGCTGTTCTCCAGGAGATGCTCGTCAACTCCGACAACAACGCTGCCGAATTGATCTTCAAGGAGATCGGATTCGAGGGTAAGGGACTCGGATCCACCAGCGCAGGCGCCGAGGTCGTGTCGGACACAATGGGGAAGTGGGAACTGGCGAAGGACCTCGTAGTGGTCGACGGCTCGGGGCTGTCATCGGAGAACAGGGTTCCATGCTCGACATTCGCCGGGCTCCTCGAGCGGTTCGGTGCAGAGCTTGCCGGGTTGCTGCCCGTGGCCGGCGAGACGGGAACGTTGAGGGACATCTTCGAAGGTGAGTCCGTGGCTGGGCGGCTGACCGCCAAGACCGGGACCTTGTCGGGTGTGAAGGCACTCGTGGGTATCGTCCCCGTCGCCGAGGGTGACCCGGTTCGGTTCGTCGTCGTGCTGAACGCGCCGCGAGCAGATGAACGCGGCCGCTACAGGCCGGTCTGGTACTCGGTGGCCGACTCACTCGCACTCGCGCGCGCGACGCCACGCGCGGATCAATTGGCCCCATGAGCCTCGACGGCGAGTGGCCCGTCTTCCCACTCGGTGCTGCGTTCCTGCCGGGTGACCGGGTTGATCTCACGCTTTTCGAGCCGCGGTACCTGCAGATGATCACAGCCGTGCTCGTGGGGGACGGAGTCTTTGCGACCGTTCTCATCTCGGAGGGGAGCGAGGTCGGGGGTCGAGACCGTCGATTCGACCATGGGACGGTGGTCGAAGTGGAACGAGCCCATGATGTCGGTGGCCGGGTCGTCGTCGAGGGCAGGGCCACCGCGTGCTGGCGGGCCGTGTCATGGCTGCCGGACGATCCCTTCCCGCGTGCGATCGGCTCGGTCCGGATCGCCGACGCCGTCGAGGGCCGCGCGCGATTCGACGTCGCATCCGCGCTCTCGCTGCTCGCACAATCGGTCGTCTCGCTCAGGTTCTCCCTGACCGGCGACCGTGAGGTCGCGGCCGAGCCCGGACTCTCGGAGATCGCCGCAGGCCGGTGGTGGGACGACAGGGTGTCTTCGGACGACGTGTGGGGGCGCTTCTGGACAGTGGCACGTGCCCTGCCGTGCGGGCCGCTCGATCGGCACTCGCTCCTGCTGGACGGGGACCTGGCCGACAGGGTCAGGCGCCTCAGGTCCATTGTGGAGCACGTCGGCGACCTGATTCGGTTCCGACAGGACCACCCGTAGCCTTGGGAACCCATGGAAAGGCCCGATCCCACTTCTGCGTCCGTGTCCGGCGTCGACCGTGTCTCGGACATCGTCGAGACCGTGAAGCAGTACGCCCGCCAAGAGACTGTCGAGCCGATCCGTGGTGCTGCGCGCTGGGTCGCTGTCGGGACGATCGCCTCGTTGAGTCTGGGCATCGCGATGCTGTACCTGGCGCTGGCGGTCCTGCGTCTGAGCCAGGACCTGGGCGGCAGTGTGCTCGATGGTTCATGGTCCTTCGTGCACTACGTGATCACCGGAGTCGTGTTGGCTGGACTCGCCGGAGTCGCGGCATCGCGCATCGGCCGCAGCAGCCTCGCAAAGGACGGCTCGAAGTGAACGAGAAGCGACCCGAGGGCGACAAGATCACCCGCGAAGACCTCGAGGCGAAGTTCCGAGCATTGCAGAGCGACATCCAGGGACGTGCGACCGACAAGAAGCAGACCCTCGTGACGGTCGGCTCTGCCGTGGCAGCCGCGGTCGTGGTGGTTGCCTATCTCCTCGGACGCCGCAGTGGCCGACGTCGCGGATCGCGCGTCGAGTTCCGCCGGTTCTGATCGGGCCGCAGTGTTCGTCGTTCGCTGGATCGCACGTCGCATCTGGAACTCCCAAGTCGCCAAGTATCGGATGTTGTCTCGGATCGTCACCGCACTGGCCGTGGTGCGCTGGGTCCGGCGTCGACGCACCGGGACGGTGGGCACGGTGAAGTTGGCGCGGGGGGAGCGTCTCGTGATCGGCGTCGAGACCACCAAGGACTCCGGCGGTGACGAGGTCCCCGGAAGTGGCAAGGTCACGACCAGACACAAGGTCGCACGGTCGTGAGCGGGGTGTTCGCCGCCGGCGAGAAGGCGCTCTTCATCGATGCGAAGCAACGTCGATACCTCGTCGATCTCTCCGAGTCGGCCGAGTTCCACAGCCATGCCGGCTATGTCGCGCACTCCGAGGTGATCGGTCACGAACCGGGTCGTCAGGTCGAGTCCACCAAGGGTGCCCGCTACATCGTCCTGCGCCCGACGCTGGAGGACTTCGTCGTCGAGATGCCGCGGGGGGCGCAGGTGATCTACCCGAAGGATCTCGCCCCGATGTGCATGCTCGGTGATGTTCATCCCGGTGCGCGGGTGCTGGAGACGGGCATCGGGTCCGGTGCACTCTCGATGGCGATGTTGCGATGGGGCGCCCATGTCACGGGCGTCGAACTGAGGCAGGACTTCCTCAACCGCGCTCGCGCCAATGTGCGCAGTTTCCTCGGTGCCGCCGCGCTGGAGTCCTACGAGACATCACTGGGCGACAGCTACGAGGCCCTCCCGGTCGGCCCGTTCGACAGGGTCATGCTCGATCTGCCAGAGCCATGGCGAGTCGTGCCGCACGCCGAGCATGTGCTCACCCGAGGGGGGATCCTCGTTGCCTACACACCCTCGATCACCCAGGCGGTTCAGGTGCGCGAGGCGACGGGGCGCGGGTGGGTCGACAGGCGCACACTCGAGGTGCTGCACCGCACATGGCACATCGAGGGCATGTCTGTTCGACCCGACCATCGGATGGTCGCGCACACGGCGTTCCTCACCGTCGCGAGATGGGTGGGAGCCTGACGCTCCCGCTGTCATCGACCCGGATCAGGGTTCGATGAAGATGCACTCGCCTGGGCACTCCTCGGCGGACTCGATGACGGCGTCGAGGTGGTTGTCGGCGAAATTGGCCATTCCCTCGGCACCCTGTGGGTTGCCCTTGGCAGTCGCGAAGACCTTGTCGCCTTCCCTGACGTAGGCCAGACCGTCGTCGAGGAGAGTGAACACATCCGGCGCGATCTCCTCGCAGAGTCCGTCGCCCGTGCACAGGTCCTGGTCGATCCACACCTTCATCGGCTCGTTCCTTCTTTCACTGCCCGCAACCGCGGATTGGGGTCCCGGAGGGGCCCGGGAGATGTCCCCGATGCTACACGGGGCGAGTTGTCCGGAGAGGTCCGCCGCTCGTCACACGGGGGCGATCGCCCAATAACCTTCACCCCGTGCTCGAGGACGAACGCGACGCGATGCTCGCCGAGATCGAGCATCTCCGGACACGGCTCGCCGAATTGCCCGAGCGTGCCCGCCAACTCGAGGAACGACTGCTCGCCACGAAGGGCCAACTGTCCCAGGCCGAGTCCCAGCGCGACAGGTTGTCCACGGCACTGAGGGACACCCGGGAACAGATCGAGAGCCTTCGCAACGAGGTTGCCCAGTTGTCCGCTCCGCCCTCCGGGTACGGGGTCATCGTCGAGGTGAACGAGGACAACACGGTCGACGTCGTCTCCGCGGGTCGCAAGGTGCGCGTCCATGTGTCGCCCGAGGTTTCGGTCGACGACCTCGAGCGCGGTTCCGAGGTTCTCCTGAACGACGCGATGAACATCGTGCTCGTGCGGCGCCCGGACATCGTCGGCGATGTGGTCACCGTCGTCGATCTGCTGGAGGACGGGGTGCGTGCGATCGTCACGACCCGGTCGGACGAGAACAAGGTGGTGGAACTCGCCGACGCGCTGCGCGGCACGATGCTGCGGAGCGGCGACACCCTGCGTCTCGATCCGCGGTCGAATGTCGTGCTCGAGCGGCTTCCGCGTCCCGAGGTCGAGGACCTCCTGCTCGAGGAGGTGCCCGATGTCTCCTGGGCCGACATCGGTGGACTCGACGGGCAGATCGAACAGATCGCCGATGCCGTCGAGCTCCCGTACCTGCATCAGGAGCTCTTCGGTGAGTTCCGGTTGCCCGCCCCCAAGGGAATCCTGCTCTACGGACCTCCCGGCTGCGGCAAGACGATGATCGCCAAGGCCGTGGCCAACAGCCTCGCGCGCAAGGTCGCCGCGCGCACGGGTGCCGACAAGGGCAGGTCGTACTTCATCAACATCAAGGGGCCCGAGTTGTTGAACAAGTACGTGGGCGAGACCGAGCGCCAGATTCGGCTCGTGTTCCAGCGCGCCCGCGAGAAGAGCGAGGAGGGCTGGCCGGTCATCGTGTTCTTCGACGAGATGGACTCGATGTTCCGCGCCCGGGGAACGGGTGTCTCGAGCGACATGGAGTCCACGATCGTGCCCCAGTTGCTCGCGGAGCTGGACGGGGTCGAGCGCCTCAGCAATGTCATCGTCATCGGGGCCACGAACCGGGAGGATCTGATCGACCCGGCGATACTTCGCCCCGGTCGTCTCGACGTCAAGATCAAGATTGACCGACCCGACATGGAGGCTGCCCGCAGCATCTTCGCCCGCTACATCACCTCCGACCTCCCGATCGCCCCGGGTGAGATTGAACGACACGGTGGCGCCGATGCGGCCGCAGAGGCGTTGATCGATGCCACGGTCGCGGCGATGTACGACCCGATCCCGGACAACGAATTCCTCGAGGTGACGTACCAGAACGGCGATCGTGAGACCCTTTACTACAAGGATTTCGCGAGCGGTGCGATGATCGAGAACATCGTGCGTCGGGCCAAGAAGGATGCCATCAAGCGGATCATCGCCGGGGGAGACAAGGGCATCGAGTCGGCTGATCTCGTGGCCGCGATCCGTCAAGAGTTCCGAGAGAACGATGACCTGCCGAACACGACCAACCCGGACGATTGGGCGAGGATCTCCGGCCGCAAGGGGGAGCGGATCGTCTTCATCCGCACGATCGCCCACGAGGACGACGCGCGCGAGTCGCGGGTCGGCGGCAAGGCGATCGAGCGCACGGTGTCGGGTCAGTACCTCTGAGCGGACCGCCCATGTCGATCCCAAAGATTTGCGGCATCGAGACCGAGTACGGGATCCTCGCCCGGGGCCTCGACATCACTGCGATGACGGCCTCGTCGCTGTTGGTGAACGCATTCAGCGACGACGGGCTGAGCCTGCGCGCGTGGGATTTCGTCGACGAGACCCCGGCGGCCGACGCCCGCGGGGGGTGGCGCCCCGAGGCCGACTACCCGGAGGTCGATGTGCTGATGTCGAACTCGGTGCTCATGAACGGTGCGCGATACTACGTCGACCACGCCCATCCCGAGGTCTCCACACCCGAGTGCGTCTCGCCACTGCAGGTGGTGCTCTACGACCGCGCCGCCGAGGAGATCATCCGTGATTCCCTCCGCAGGGCGAACGATCGTCTGGGATCTGCGGGGGAGTTGATCGCCCACAAGAACAACAGTGACGGCAAGGGCAACAGCTACGGCTGCCACGAGAACTACCTCGTCGATCGAATGTTGCCCTTCGGTCGTCTGGCGAGCCTGGTGACCTCGCACTTGGTCACGCGGCAAGTGTTCTGCGGATCGGGCAAGGTGGGCGTGGAGTGCCCGCGTGAGGGCGAGTCGAGGCCCGCTTTCCAGATCTCCCAACGAGCCGACTTCTTCGAGGAGCCGGTGGGACTGGAGACCACCGTGAGGCGCCCGATCGTGAACACCCGCGACGAGCCCCACGCTGATCCGGAGCGCTACAGGCGGCTCCATGTGATCGCAGGCGATGCGAACATGAGCGAGGTCGCGACCTACCTCAAGGTGGGCACGACCGCGTTGCTCCTCGCCGCTATGGAGGCATTGAGCACGGATCCCAGCGCCGAGGAGTGGCCGGTTCTGCACGATCCGGTGACTGCGGTGCGCCAAGTGAGTCACGACCCGGGCTTGACCGCGACAATTGAGACGAGTCGGGGCAGGGCGACGGCCCTCGAGGTGCAATGGATGATGCATTCCGTCGTGCGCCGATGGCTGGACGCGGGTGCAGAGGATCCGATCGGAGGGTGCGCAGACGACGTGATGTATCGCTGGGCGACGGTTCTCGGATGGCTCGAGTCGGATGATCCCCGTTCGGCCAGATGGGTGGATTGGGTCGCCAAGCGCCGGATCGTCGAGGGCGTCGCCGCGAGATCGAGACTCGACTCCGACCATGCACGGCTGCGCGCAGTCGACCTGCAGTACCACGACATGCGCATCGACAAGAATCTCGCCGCGCGCGCGGGATTGGAGACCCTGGTGGAGATCGATGCGGTGCGCACGGCGATGACGGTGCCACCCAGTGACACGCGCGCGTTCTTCAGGGGTGAGTGCATCAGGCGGTGGCCCGACAGAGTTGTGTCGGCGAACTGGGACAGCATCGTGTTCGACTCAGGGGAGCCCGCGTTGCAGCGGGTGCCGATGATGGACCCCCTGAAGGGTACGAGAGCGCATGTGGGTGACCTGCTCGACTCGGTGGACGATGTCCCGGGCCTCCTCGCTGCGCTCGGCTCGGCCGCGGTCGAGGACGTCGTCTTCGATCCGGGCTGGTGAGGTCCCGACCGGCCGTCGCGCTGACGACTGACCGGAGCGTCGGCACTGTCGGTACGGTGGGGGCCATGCAGGAGCGGATCCGCCGCCAGAGCGGCACCGAGAACGCGCCCGAGGACGTCACCGAGACGGTCGCGCCGGGGGCCGAGCAAGGAGAGCGTCTCCGGGACGAGATCGATGATCTCCTCGATGAGATCGACGACGTGCTGGAGAGCAATGCCGAGGAGTTCGTGAAGAACTACGTCCAGAAGGGTGGCCAGTGATGGGGCGTCCGTTCTTCCGGATCGAGGACGACCCCGGTGCGAACTTCACCGAGTTGCTCCGCAAGGTCGGCATCGAGCCCTTCGAACCCCGGTGGAGCGAGTCGCTCTCGGTCCCGCATGCCACGACCTGCGTGGCTCTCAGGTACACGGGGGGCGTCCTGCTCGCCGGAGACCGTCGCGCGACCGCCGGCAACTTGATCAGCCACCGCGAGATGGACAAGGTCGTGCAGGCCGACCGCCACAGCGGTGTGGCGATCTCCGGGGCCGCCGGTCCGGCCATGGAGATGATCAAGGTCTTCCAGTTGACACTCGAGCACTTCGAGAAGATGGAGGGTCGCCCCCTGTCGCTCGAGGGGAAGGCGAACCAGCTCTCGATGATGCTGCGCGGCAATCTGGGCGCCGCGATGCAGGGTCTGGTGGTGCTGCCGTTGTTCGCCGGCTTCGACACGGCCGAGGGTCGCGGCCGCCTCTGGGACTTCGATGTCACAGGCGGCCGTTACGAAGAGCGCGAGTACGTGGCAATCGGCAGCGGCGGAATGCTCGCGGGCACCGTCGTGAAGGTCGGATGGCGCTCGACCCTGGATGAGAATGCTGCCGTGGAGCTCGCGTGTCGCTCCCTGTGGGAGGCCGCCGACGGCGATTCGGCCACGGGCGGGCCCGATGGCCTGCGCGGGGTCTATCCGATCGTTGCCAAGATCGACATCGACGGGTGGTCCCGCATCGACGATGCCCGTTTGTCCGAGGTGTTCAGTCGCATCACCGGGGAGGCGGGTTCACGATGAGCATGCCGTTCTTCACTCCTCCCGAGGAGATGATGAAGCAGAAGGCGGACTTCGCCCGCAAGGGCATCGCCCGCGGTCGCGCTCTCGTCGCGGTGCAGTATTCGGAGGGAATCCTCGTCGTGGCGGAGAATCCATCGAACACGCTCCGGAAGGTCAGCGAGATCTACGACCGGATCGCATTTGCGGGCGTGGGCAAGTACAACGAGTTCGACCAACTGCGGCAGTTCGGGATCCGCACGGCCGATCTGCTCGGATACCAGTTCTCCCGTCGCGACGTCGAGGGCCGGAGCCTCGCCAACTCGTATGCCCAGATCATCGGTCAGTCCTTCACCCATGAACCCAAGCCGATGGAGGTCGAGATCCTCGTTGCCGAGATCGGTGCGGATCCGACCGGCGATCGACTGTTCCACATCGCCTATGACGGGACCGTCCTCGACGAGAGCTCGTGCTGCGTGCTTGGCGGAGATGCCGAGGCGATCCTGTCGCGACTGCGGGCGGGGCTCGACACGTCGGCACTCTTGCCTGGGGCACTCGTGCATGCGGCCGGGGCGCTCGCGGGGCCCGACCGCGCACTCGCAGCCGACGATCTCGAGGTGGCGATCCTGCGCCGCGGAGTCGAGCGGCGGTGTTTCGAGCGTGTCGACGACGCAGAGGTCGCCGCGATCCTCGCGGGGAATTGACCCGGCACCATGGCCCGGATCGGGCGGCGCATCTTCGGCCTCGAGACCGAGTACGGGATCACCTGCGTCCTCAAGGGTCAGAGGAGACTGACTCCCGACGAGGTGGCGAGATATTTGTTCCGGAGTGTCGTCGCATGGGGTCGGTCCTCGAACGTGTTCCTCGAGAACGGAGGACGGCTGTATCTCGACGTGGGCTCACATCCAGAATTCGCCACTCCTGAGTGCGACAGTGTCACCGACGTGGTTCTCTACGACCGGGCCGGTGACTCGATCCTCCAGTCGCTCGTCGAATCGGCAGAGAACAGGTTGCGCGACGAAGGGATCAGGGGGCGCATCTTCCTGTTCAAGAACAACACCGACTCGGCGGGCAACTCCTATGGCTGCCACGAGAACTACCTCGTGTCGCGCGACCACGATGACCGGTCCCTCGACGAGATCTTCATCCCGTTCCTGGTCTCACGGCAGATCTTCACCGGAGCCGGACGGATCCTCAGCACCTCGCGTGGGCCGGTGTACTGCATCTCCCAGCGTGCCGAGCACATCTGGGAGGGGATGTCGTCGGCGACGACCCGCTCGAGGCCGATCAT
Source organism: Actinomycetota bacterium (assembly GCA_046091605.1). Taxonomy (GTDB): domain Bacteria; phylum Actinomycetota; class Acidimicrobiia; order Acidimicrobiales; family Ilumatobacteraceae; genus UBA2093. Next base: position 68,032 of record JBJTCB010000007.1, read on the forward strand.
CAACACCCGCGACGAACCCCATGCCGATGCCGAGGAGTGGCGCAGGCTCCATGTCATCGTCGGCGACTCGAACATGAGCGAGTACACGACCTTCCTCAAGGTGTCGAGCGCCGCGTGCGTCCTCCGGATGATCGAGGCGGACGCCGCCGGGCTGCGCGATCTCACGCTGGAGAATCCGATCCGCGCGATCAGGGACATCTCCTCCGACACGACGTGCCGTCGCACCGTGCGCCTCGCGAGTGGGCGTGAGATGAGTGCTCTCGACATCCAGCGGCACCTGCTCGATGTGGCACTGCGCCACGACGCCGTCGGAGGTTTCGACGAGGAGGAGCGCGCGGGCCTCGTTGCATGGACCGATGCCGTGACACAGCTCGAGTCCGACCCGATGGGGCTCGACACCAAGGTGGACTGGGTGATCAAACTCCGGCTGCTCGAGAGGTACTGCGAGCGACACGGTCTCGGGCTCGACTCGCCGGAGGCCCAACTGATCGATCTCCAGTACCACGACATCGACCCCGCACGCGGCCTGTTCCACCGCATTGTGTCGTCCGGTCGCGCCGCGACGGTGGTTGACCCCGCCAGGATCCCGACTGCCGTGAGTGAACCGCCAGAGAGCACCCGTGCCCGTCTGCGCGGCGAGTTCATCAAGCGTGCCAAGGAGCGTCAACGCGACGTCACTGTCGACTGGGTTCATCTGAAGGTCAACGACCAGACCCAGAGGACGGTTGTCTGCAAGGACCCCTTCCGGAGCAGGGATGAAAGGGTCGAGCGTCTGATCGCGAGCTTGTGACCCCCGAGGGCGCACCCACCACTAGCGTGGTGGAGCCATGAACGAGCCGCTCGACGACCCCGGGATCCGCCACGGCACCCCGGGGGTCGATGAGGGGGATGTCGCACCTGCCGACGGTGGAGTGCTCGTCGGCGACGATGACGTCGAGGTGGGTCGATCCGCTGCGCGGGTCCTCTTCGACTGGGTCCTGGTGATCGCGGTCGCGCTCGGAGCCGCGCTCGGCGTGCGGGTCTACATGCTGCAGCAGTACTACATCAGCGGACCCTCGATGGAGACGACCCTGTTCAGCGACAACCGGGTCCTCGTGAACAAGCTCTCCTACAGGTTCGGCGACATCAGCCGCGGTGATGTGGTCGTGTTCGACCGGGTGACGACGACGAACGGCGTGGTCGCCCACGACGATCTCATCAAGAGGGTCGTCGCACTCGGCGGGGAATCGATCGAGATCAAGGACTGTGCAGTGATCATCGATGGATCGCCCATCCCCGAGCCGTACCTGGATCCCGATGCGGTGTCGATTCCGAATCTGTCGGAGCGGTGCCGGGTGGTGAACATGCCGAAAATGACGGTGCCCCGCGGCGACATCTTCGTCCTGGGAGACAACAGGGCCGAGAGCTTCGACAGCCGCTCCTTCGGCGCCATTCCCGAATCCCTCGTGCGCGGGCGCGCGTTCGCTGTCGTGTGGCCGCTCGGCCGGATCGGTGGTCTCTAGGACCCCGCCACGGGCAACGGCGGCAAGCCGCCGATCTCGGTGCGATAAGCAGCCACGACGCGGTCGACGTGGTCGCTGTAGACGGCGTCCAGACCCATGCGGTACATCTCGGTGAGCCTGTGGTCGTGCTGTGCATCCCAGCCGAAGGCCAGCACGCCGAACCGATGGGCGAGCGCGGCCAACCCGCCGGTCCAGTCGGCCTGGTGCATGTTGAGTGCGGACGCGCCGATCTCGGCCAGACGGGCGATCCGTCTCTCAGGCCCCTCTGTCATTCGATGCAACCGGGAGGAGTCGACGATGCGGGCGGGCACGGCCGCGGCAGCCCATGATTCGACGACGGAGAGATCGTCGTGGCAGAGCCAGAGATTCTCCAGCGGGAACCTGGCATCGGAACATGCGCGGAGGATCCCGGCGAGTGCCGTGGGGCCCTTGACATCGACACTGAGATGGAAGCTCGTGCCGCACGCATCGAAGAGATCGGCGATGGAGGGAATGTGGGAGGGGAGAGCGGTGCGTGCGACCGTCGAGATCGACACTCTCCGTCCGCGTCGGCGCACCATGCCGTCGTGATCCAGCACGACGGCACCATCGGCCGTCACCCATGCGTCGGTCTCGAGACCGTTGGCTCCGAGTCTCAATGCGAGTGCGAACGCCTCGAGGGTGTTCTCCGGTGCGTGGGCGCGAGCTCCCCGGTGTGCGAAGGCGATCGGACTCTCCATCATCGAGGGGAGCCTCTGCTGCATGGTCCCGAGGCTAGGAGGACGGGTGCTCTCGTATGATGGTTCCGTGTTCAACCTCTCGGGAACCGAGGTCGTGTTCCTGCTCATCGCGGGGTTGGTGGTGCTCGGGCCCGAGCGCCTGCCCGGCGTCATCCGGTCCGTGGGTCGGGTGTACTCGGACTTCAGACGTGCGGCCCAGGGAGTCGAACGCGAAATTCGCGAGACCCTCGAGGTGCCGATCAACGAGATTCGCGGCACTGCCAGGAGCCTGACGGATGAACTCGAGGGCACCCGGCGGCTCTTTGGAGTCCCCGACGACGAGCCCTCTCCTCCGATGAGACCCGAGAAGAGTGCCGACCCATCCCAGTTGCCCTCGGACACGACCGGGGCATCCGAGGGGAGTTCGGGCACATGAACGGGGAGACGTCCGGCGCTGTCATGCCGCTGATGGAGCATCTCAGGGAGCTCCGGTCGCGCATCATCAGGTGTTGCCTGGCGATCGCTGTCGGCACGACGGTGTTGCTGGTGTTCTACTCGTGGTTCAAGGGGGTCCTCACGCGCCCGTACGTCGACATCTGCCGCACGGATCCCTCGCTCGGATGCGACGGGTCGTTGTACTCCCTCGGGCCGCTCGATGGATTCTCGGCCCGGATCCGCATCAGCACGTGGGGAGGAGTCGTTCTCTCGCTGCCGGTGGTGATGTGGCAGATCTGGCGATTCATCGTGCCCGCACTCGAGTCGCGGGAACGCAGGTACGCGGTTCCGTTCATCGCCTCGTCGGTCGTGCTCTTCGCGGCCGGTTGTGCGCTCGGGTACTGGACACTCGACAAGGCACTCGAGTTCCTCATCTCATGGGCGGGAACAGACATCACCGAGGCCTACCGCATCAACGACTACGTCACTCTCGTCACGCTCATGATGCTCGCGTTCGGGGTGGGCTTTCTCAGTCCCGTCCTGATCGTGTTCCTGCAACTCGTCGGGGCGGTGTCCCCGCGCACCCTCGTCAAGCAGTGGCGGTTCGCGGTGATGGGGATCTTTGTCCTCTCGGCGGTGATCACACCCTCGGGGGATCCCGTCACCCTGCTCGCCCTCGCGGCACCTCTCACCGTGCTCTACGCGGCCGCTGTCGCGATCGGCTGGGCGGTGGTGAGGCGCCGAGAACCGGTGCCGGCGTGACAGAGACCGGGGTCACTCGCCGGGCGTTCCTGGATCGACTCGAACACGAACCCGACCCCTTCCAGGTTCAGGCCATGGATTCCCTCGATGGGGGAGCCTCGGTCCTGGTGGCGGCACCGACGGGGTCCGGGAAAACGCTCGTGGCCGAGTACGCGGTCGCATTGGCTCTCGCCGAGGGCAAGCGTGCGTTCTACACGACACCGATCAAGGCCCTCTCGAACCAGAAGCACCGGGACTTCGGGGCGATGATGGGCCCCTCCCGGGTGGGGCTCGTCACGGGGGACAACAGCGTGAACAGCGAGGCTCCGCTCGTGGTGATGACCACGGAAGTGCTGCGCAACATGATCTATGCGAGCTCGACGCGACTCGACGACCTGGGAGTCGTCATCCTCGACGAGGTGCACTATCTCCAGGACGCCTATCGCGGTCCGGTCTGGGAGGAGGTGATCATCCAACTGCCACCCGAGGTGCAGCTGGTGTGTCTCTCGGCGACGGTGTCGAACGCCGACGAGGTCGCCGAATGGCTCACCACGGTGCGCGGGCGCACCGATGCGATCGTCGAGCGCACGAGGCCGGTGGAGTTGGTGACCCACTTCGCCTACAGGGATTCGGCGACCGGACGAGTCGAGATGAACGAGACGATCACGGCGGGAGAGCCGAACCGACACCTCCAGAAGTTGATGGCCACCAATGCTCCCCAGTCGGGCGCCCGCAGGGGAGGCCGGCCGCGCCGACGGTTCTCTCCGCCGTCGCGGACAGAGACGATCGAGCTCCTCGAGTCGCGCGAGATGCTCCCTGCAATCGTGTTCATCTTCAGTCGTGCGCAGTGCGAGGACGCGGTGGCATCCTGCGCACGGGATGGGATCGTGCTCACGTCGGCCGAGGAGGAGGACCGGATCGTCTCGATCATCGAGGAGCACTGCGGTTCGCTCTCCGACGACGACAGGACCGCGCTGGGGTTCGACCGCTTCGTGGACGACGTGTCGGCCGGGGTGGCCTGTCACCACGCGGGGATGATCCCGATGTTCAAGGAGGCGGTCGAGCAGTGCTTCGTGCGTGGTCTCGTCAAGGTCGTGTTCGCCACCGAGACCCTCGCGGTCGGGATCAACATGCCCGCGAGAGCGGTCGTCATCGAGAAGCTCACGAAATACACCGGCGAGCACCACGCCCTTCTGCGCGCCTCGGAGTACACCCAGTTGACGGGCAGGGCGGGCCGACGCGGCCTCGACGAGATCGGTCATGCGATCGCACTGTGGAGCCCGTGGGTCACTTTCGATCAGGCAGCGGGACTCGCCCTGAGCAGATCGTTCCGTCTCACGTCGGCGTTCCGACCCACCTACAACATGGCCGTGAACATGGTGGCCAACCACTCACGGGAGGGTGCCGAGCACATCTTGAACTTGTCGTTCGCCCAGTTCCAGGCCGACCGTGACGTCGTGACGACCGAGGCTCAACTCGAGCGCCGCCGACGCGAACTGGCCCTGCTCGAGAGGGCCGCCGCCGAGCCGGGAGGCCGACTCGAGAGTGGTTCGCTGTCGTCGGGTGCGGGTGGTTCGGGTGACGACATCGAGTCATCGGGGGGTCCCGCAGGTGATGTCGAGGCAGAGATTGCCCTGCGTTCGCTCCGGCCGGGCGATGTCGTCGTCTTCGATGCCGCGAACATCCGCGGCAGGGGACTGGTGCTGGCGACTGCATCCCGTCGTTCCGGGACCCGTTTGACCGTTCTCTCGCCCTCTCGCAAGACACTCGAGGTCACCGCCCGGGACTTGCGTTCCCTCCCGTCGCGTGCCGGTCGTGTCGATCTGCCGGTGCCGTTCGAGCCTGCCCGCACCGAATTCATCAGGGAGGCTGCCGCCCGACTGGTGAAGGCAAAGGTCGACGACTCCGCTCCGTCGCGCGCGGTGAATCATTCGGGCCGCAGGGCCGACGGTGCCGTCGACTCTGCGAGAGCCCTGCGTCGTCTTCGCCGGGAGATCGAGCAGATGGAGAGCCGAGTCGGTCGACGGTCGGGTTCGGTCTCGGCGCGGTTCATGGATGTCGTCGAGACGCTCGAGGAGTTCGGATGCGTGGAGGAGTGGACCCTGCTGCCGAAGGGCGCGATCCTCGCCGGGATCTTCCACGAGTCGGATCTTTTGATCGTGGAGGTCATCACCTCGCGGATCCTCGACAAGTTGGCGCCGGTCGACCTCGTGGCGGTGTTGTCGACACTGGTCTTCGAACCTCGCGGCCACGACGCGCCGTCGACACGATGGCCGAACGACACCGTGCGCCAATGTGTCAAGCGCATCGAGCGAATCAGCACCCGGATCCAGGCAATGGAGGCCTCCCGCGGCATGACGCGCCATCGTCCTCCGCACCCGGGGATCGTGTGGGAGCTCTCGGCATGGGCGAACGGACGACCGTTGAGTCGGATCATCGATGACGATCTCACGCCCGGCGACTTCGTGCGAACGGTGAGACAGATCATCGACCTCTTGCGGCAGATCTCGGTCGTGGCGCCATCGGAGGTGCTGCGAGGCACCGCCGAGGATGCGGTCCGGTTGATCGACCGGGGCGTCGTGGCAGCTGCGGGGATCAGGTGAGCAGCGGCATCGAGAAGGGCCGCGACTGGGGCCGTGCATCGCGTGTTCCCGTCGGGGTTGTTCGATGCGGGAGCGATGCGGATGCGGCGGCGGCACGAGGCCCTGTGGTGCTCACGGGCGGTGACGTCCACCGGGGGCTCGGGCGGCCGGTTCCGAAGTCGCCCGGTGAGGAGTCCGTCCTGGTGGAGGTGGATCGCATGGTGTGCTCGATCACGACGCGCACAGGGGATCTGCACATTCCCGCCTTCGCACACGTCGTGGTGGGCCGACTGCTCGCATCCGGCGTGTTCGAGGCCTGTGTGAACGCCGGTTTCGTCGGGGGCAGGAACCTCACGCCGCGTTCCCATCCGGGCGACGGCAGGTTCGAGGCGATCCGCCTCGAACCGAGCATGGGACTGCGCCAACGCCGGGAGGCGCGACGCAGGTCGAGCACCGGGGCACACGTTCCCCATCCCCTCGTCCAGATCGTTCACACCACGCAATGGTCGTGTGTCCGCAAGGGTCGAGAGCGGCTGCGGATCGACGGCGTCGTGATAGCGGGCTGGGTCTCGGTCGAGGTGGTCGCAGAGCCAGGTGTCGTGCACGTGCACCTCTGAGCGTTGTGACCTAACCTCGCCCGGGTGAGAGACGACGCCGAGATCGAGGACCTGAAGGCCCGAGCGATCGCTGCGATCGATGCGGCTGCTGGCGACCTTGTCGAGGTCAGCCATGAGATACACGCTCACCCCGAGCAGAACTACGAGGAGCGGTTCGCCGCCGACCAGCTCGCGCGGACTGCCTCGCGCCACGGTCTCGATGCCGCACTGGGCGTCTATGGGCCGGACACTGCCGTCGGCGCAGAGATCGGGAGTGGCCCTGTCGTCTGCGTGATGAGTGAGTACGACGCTCTGCCCGATATCGGACACGGCTGCGGCCACAATGTGATCGCAGCGGCTGGTCTGGGGGCCGCGATCGGTCTGGCCGCGGTCGCCGGTGACGCGGGTGGTCGGCTCAGGTGGCTCGGCACGCCCGCCGAGGAAGGCGGGGGCGGAAAGATCGTGATGGCCCGCAACGGGGCACTCGCCGACGTCGAACTCGCGATGATGGTGCACTCGGCCGACGCCGACCTCACCCAGATCGATGCGATCGCTCTCCAGCAGTTGGTGGTCGACTACACAGGGGTCGAGGCACATGCGGCCGCGGCGCCGCACATGGGCCGCAACGCACTCGATGCCGCGGTGCTCGGGTACATGGGCGTTGCCGCCCTGCGCCAGCACATCAGGTCCACGGAGCGCGTCCACGGGATCTTCACCAAGGCGGGGGAGAAGCCCAACATCGTTCCCCGCGAGGCCAGCACGGAGTGGTACGTGCGGTCCGACACGATCGGCTCACTCCATGAGTTGAAGCCCCGGGTCCTCGCCGCCCTCGAAGCGGGAGCCCACGCCTGTGGGTGCGGCGTGTCGCACCGATGGGTGGGGGATCCCTATGCCGATCTGGTCTCGAACGACACTGCGGCGGCCCTGTACGTCGCCAACTCTGCACGGCTCGGAAGGACCGTCTCGGACCCGCGCACGGGCACCCACCGGGTGGTGGGGAGCACTGACATGGGCAACGTGAGCCACCTCGTGCCGACGATCCACCCGATGATCGCCGCGGCGCCCCGGGGAACTGTGATCCACACCGCTGACTTCGCCGCACACGCCCGAAGATCCCTCGCCGATGTTGCCGTTCTCGATGGTGCGAAGGCGATGGCCCTCACTGTCATCGACGCATGGGTCGATGAGGGCGTGCGTCGCGCGATCGCCGATGAGTTCTCCCGCACGGGACCCGACACGTCGGTTCTCTAGCACCTAGGGTCAGCGGTGCCGCCCCGTTCGATCCGGGGCGAAACCACCACCATGCTCGGAGGCTCGGAGATCACCGTCGGCGTGGTCGGGGACTCCTAGGCTTGCCCGCCGTGGCGGTCTATGTTCCCGAGCAGTACACGGACGCCGAGGCCGAGATACTGCGCCGGTACTTCACCAATCTCGACCTGCCGGTCTTCGGTTTGGTGAACCTGCCGGAAGTGGTAAAGGGCGCGCTGTTCGCGCGATACAGCAGGACCCACAAGAGTCTGCGTCGATTGTTCCTCGATGAGTTCGTGAACGACCTCGACATCTCCGGTGACGTCGCCGTCGATGCCACTGTCGGCGTGGATCGTGCCGAGGCGCTCTATGAGAAGGTGTTCGTGGAGTACGGGGACGACTCGGTCGCCCAGCTCGGGGGGGTGCACCTCGCGTGCGAGCAGGCCTCGAACGTGCTCACCAAGATCCTCGAGTGGGGCCGGCTGATGAGCTATCTCGAGCAGAGCACGCGGTACATCTCCTACGACGAACGACTCGGGGGGCGATACCGGTACTACCGGGATCCCGACCTCCTGGCCGGCCGTTTCGGGACCCGCTATGTCGGGGACATGGACCGGATGTTCGACTCCTACAGCCGCATGGCAGAGACGGTCACCGAGCACGTGCGCGCGACGGTGCGACGCGATCCGGGCGACAGTGACTTCGTGTTCCGCCAGGCGACGCGTGCCAAGGCCCTCGATGCGGTTCGGGGCGCATTGCCGGCTGCGTCGCTGTCGAACGTCGGGATCTACGGCACGGGTCAGGCCTTCGAGGCGCTGCTGTTGCGGATGCGCGCCCACCCGCTGCCCGAGGCGCGCCACTATGCCGATCTCATGTTGGGCGAGCTCCGCAAGGTGATCCCCAGCTTCCTGCGTCGTGTCGACGTGCCGGACCGTGGCGGACGGTGGTCGGAGTACTTGTCGAGCACGAGTCGGGAGACCGCCGAGGTGGCCGAGCGTCTGCTGGGAGATGCGATCGCTGCCGAAGTCGACGAGGTGACCCTCGTCGACTTAGACCCCGACGGCGATGACCAAGTCGGTGCCTCGGCGCTCTACTCGCAGTCGCACTTGCCGGAGAGCCAGATCCTGGCGAGGGTCGCGACGATGTCGACCGAGGAGAAGATCTCGGTGCTGCGCGCATACGTGGGCGAGCGCGAGAACCGCCGCCACAAGCCCGGTCGCGCGTTCGAGCGGACGGGATACCGGTTCGACGTGCTGTCCGATTACGGCGCCTTCCGCGATCTCCAGCGACACCGCCTCCTGACGATCGAGTGGCAATCGCTCACGCCCTACCACGGGTATGCGAGACCCGATCTGGTGGACTCGGCGAATGCCGCCGAGATCTTCGACGAGGTGATGGAGCGGTCGTCGCTGCTCTATGACTCACTCGTGGCCGACCACCCGTATCAGGCCGCGTACGCGGTGTCGATGGCCTACCGGATCAGGTACGTGATGCAGTTCAATGCACGCGAGGCGATCCACATGCTGGAGCTGCGCTCCGGCCCGCAGGGTCATCCCGCGTACAGGCGCGTTGCTCTCGAGATGCACCGCCAGATCGCTGAGGTCGCTGGACATCGTGCGATTGCGACTGCGATGACCCACATGACGACCGAGGAACCGGAACTGGAGCGACTCGAGGCCGAGCGCAGGGCCGAGAGCCGCAGATCCGGGCGCGATTGATGCGATCGCGGGTCTCCGGAGGCGATCAGCGGACCACAGCGGCCTGTGGACAACTTGTTGCGCAGGTGATCAATGTCGGCAAATTCGGAATGAATGTCCGGGTGTTCGCACTCTGACGGCTGTGTCTGCCTAGTATCGCGCGCTGTACCACGACGGGAGGAACCACAAGTGGCACAAGATGACATCGATCCAGAAGAGCTCGACGGTGAGATCGAACTGGAAGTCGACGACCTCGAGTTGGACGGAGACGAGATTCTCGAGGACGACGAGATCATCGACGAGGATGACGAGATCATCGACGAGGATGATGACTTCGCCGATGACGCCGAGGAATCCGACGACGGTGTCTCCACCGAGAAGCCGGCCGCGAAGAAGGGCGACGATGACGACGATGACGACGACATGGTCGCCCCCGACGACGTCGAGGAGGACCTCGCCGAGATCCTGAAGGACCGTCTCACGAGCGAGCAGGTGGCGGCCGAGGAGGAGGAAGCCGCGGAGCCCGAGGAGAAGTCCTCGGGGGAGGATGCCCTCCAGCCGAAGCGCGCCGACGAGATTCTCTGCAGTAGTTGCTTCTTGTTGGTGAGACAGGGCGCCCCGGTGTGCCCGGTGGGTGACGACGCCTGCCCGGTGTTCACATCGTGAACCTCGTGGCTCGTCTCGTGCGTCGTCTTCGTGACGACACGCGGCGGGCCATCGATGACACCAGACGCCAGGCTCCCGGCGCGCGCATGATCGGAGAGTTCACCGTCCGCGAGAGCGTGCGTCTCGTGCGTCGCCGGCTCGGACTCGGTGGATCCGGACCGGGAAGACCCACCGGAGATGGCTCGTCGGGACCGACGGCGCAATGAGTTCATCGGCCGACGCGATCTTTGTCCGTGGCGCTTCGACGGGGGAGCGGGTTCTCCTCGTGGCCCACAGAGCAGCTGCTCGGGAGGAATCAGCGCGGTACCGGGGTGAGCCCTGGACTCCCTCCGATGAGGTTGCACCCGAGGAGAGTGTGATCCTCGTCGCGGGTGTCGGAGAGACAGTGATGGCCTCGCTGGAGGCCGCCAGAGAGGACGAGTCGGGACGCTGGTGGATCCGCCATGTGCACGTCGAAGAACATGCCCGCGAGGTTGGACTGGGCGATGCGTTGATGCTCGCTCTCGCCTCCGAGGTCGCCAGGCGCGGTGGCACATGGATCGGCGCATCCGCCCAGCCGGGGGATCGTTCGCTCAAGAACCTCTACGAGCGCCACGGTCTGGTGGCGCGCACGATCCTCGTCGGTCGGTCAGTGGACCCAAGACCTTCGGAGTGACCGGGGACCCGCCTGGGGTTTGGTCAGCGACCCTTCCAGCGAGGCGGACGCTTCTCGATGAAGGCCTCGAGACCCTCCTTGGTGTCCTCTGAAGCCATCACCGAGGCGATCGCGGAGTTGGACATCTTCTTCAGTGTCTCGTCGTCGGCCCACTGGGATGCATTGACAACCTCGCGACTCGCCCACACGGCGAGCGGAGCCGCGGCAGCCACCTTCTCGGCGAGCTCGAGAGCGACCTCGAGTGCCTTGCCAGGCTCGACGAGGCGGTTCACGAGGCCCAACTCGTAGGCACGCTGGGCCGACAGGGGCTCGCCGGTGAGGATGACCTCCATCGCGTTCGCTCGACCAATGGCGCGCGGGAGGCGGAACAACCCACCGGCAGCCGCGACGAGATTGCGCTTGACCTCGGCGAGGCCGAAGGCTGACCGGGTGGTGGCGACCACCATGTCCGAGGCGAGGACGATCTCGCACCCACCGGCCGTGGCGAGCCCATCTACAGCCGCGATGATCGGCTTCTTGCGCTCCCGGTACACGTAGCCACCGAAACCTCCGCGCTTCGTGCTGAGGCGGGCGCCCTGTCCGGAATTGAGGGCCTTCAGATCGGCCCCCGCACAGAACACCGGGGATGTCTGGCCTTCGGTATTTGCCGTGAGCACCGCGGCCCACACGCCTTCCTCGGCCTCGAAGCGGTCGATGACCGACTCCATCGTTTCGGCGACATCTCCGTTGACCGCGTTGCGCGCCTCGGGGCGGTTCAACGTGATGATCGCGGTGTTGCCGCGAACCTCGTAGGTGACCTTCGGGGCGGCGGATTCCTGTGATGTGTTGGACATGCAGCAATCTTGGCAGGCGACGCGGTGGAGTCGGCGGTTGGCGGACTACTCGCCAGATTCGGCCGGCGCCACCGATTCGGCGGCACCCAGCGTCTCAACAGCGGCGGGCTCTGCTGGCGTCTCGACGACGGAAGACTCGACAGGGGTCTCGACCGGAGCCGACTCTGCAGGCGACTCGACCGATGCCGAAACGGCAGGCACGGACTCACCCGAGGCGGCGTCGGTTGCCGCCGGCTGAGTGCGCGGCTTCCCACGCTCGCCCGGGCCTCCCGGTGCTCGCTCGCCGCCCTTGCGCCTCTCACCGGGCTTGCCCGACTCGGGGCGCCGGGGCTTGTCTCCGGGTTTGTCCCCGGGCTTGCCGCGGGCGGGGCGGGGGAGTTGCAACGGTCGGGGCGCCTTGGCTGCTGGGTCGGGGGTGACGCCGAAGAGCGAGGCCACCTGAGGCATGAGAGGCGCGAGCCGGGTCACGGTCGCCATCACCGTGTCGGGCGCCGGCGAGGGCACGGAAATCGGCACCACGAGAGTGCGTATCGGCGAGAAGGCGGCAGCCTCGAGCAGTGCCGACCAGCGATCGGCCGGCGCATCGGAGGTGAGACCCGCGCTCGTTGCGGTTGCCAGTTGCATCGCCAGTGCCGGTGGGAATCGGACCCCTGCCTTCGGGGGCTGGGACGACATCCGGAGCGCACGCACCACGCGGCCGACTCCGGTTGCGGCTGCAATGTCGTCGAGCCAGTTCTTGGTCTCGACTTCCTGACGCGTCGCGAGAGCGGCCTGCATGCGCGCCACCAGTGCACGCGTGTCCTCGTCGGGGGCGACCAGTTGGGCTGCGGTCACCACGATCTGGCGCAGATCCCGGATGTCCACGTCGTCGATGATCTTCTCGGCAGCGACAGCCCTGTCCCGCCACTCGGCGATCCGCAGACGGGGGAGCAAGTTCTCGGCGATTGTCAAGAGACCCTCGGCAGGGATCTTCTCCTTGCCCTCGGCGACGTTCCGTGTGTTCTGTGCCTCGATCGCGGTGCGCACTGCGGGCAACCCGCCTGCGAGGACCTTCTCGGCGATCGCACGTTGTGCCTCGGGAAGCTCCGACAACACCGCATCGACATGCACACGTTGCGCGCGGACGCGCTTTGGCTTCGGGCGGGTCGGCAACTCGGGCGGCGGCTCGGTGAACGCACGCCGCGTCCGGTCGGGACGCGGACCTCGCTCGGACCTGTCGCCACGCTCGGTGCGCTCGCCCCTCGGCGGCCGGTCTCCACGCGGACCCCGATCCGATCCAGGCCCGCGCCGACCCCGGCGATCGCCGTCACGTCGGTCGCCACCGCGCTTGTCTCCGTCGCGCCTCTCCCGACGCGCCGACTGCTGGGTCACCGGTTCGAAGGGCTTGTCCGACGGCAGGATCTGCAGCAGGCCGGTGCGCTCGTTCTTTGCCTTCGGTGCCGACACAGACAACACCCGGTTGCCATCGAGGTCGGCCTCGACCTCTGCACGCAACACCTCGCCGACCTTCGCGCCGGAGGGAATCATCGACGACTCGACCACACCTCGCGGCTCCTTGGCGCCGGCGGCACGCCACGTCCACGAACCGTCCCCTCGGAGGCTCGTGAGTTCGATCTCGATGCGTCGCGACATAGGCGTCATACCGTATCTCCGATTTCGCTCCGGTCACCATGCCGGACCTACGGTGTGGTCATGGCCATCTACGCCCTCGGAGACAGCATTCCCACGATTCACCCCGACGCGTACGTGCACCCCGACGCGGTGATCATCGGCTCAGTCACGATCGGTGCGGGAAGTTCGATCTGGCCGGGGGCAGTGTTGCGCGGCGACGACGGCTCGATCGTGGTGGGGGAGCGCACCAGCATCCAGGACGGCACCGTCGTCCACACGACTCCTTTCAGCCACACCACGGTTGGAAACGACTGCGTGGTGGGCCATGTCGTGCACCTCGAGGGATGCATCCTCGAGGACTTCTCCCAGGTCTCCTCCGGAGCGATCGTGCTCCACCGGGCCGTGGTGGGAACGGGCGCGATCGTGGCTGCCAATGCGGTCGTGCTGAACGACATGAACGTGCCCGCTGGGGCCTTGGCCGTGGGTGCACCCGCGACGATCAAAGAGGGTCGTGCGCGCAGGGGCGATATCGAGATGGCGGTGAAGGCATACCTCCACAAGGGAGAGCGCTTCCGTGCCGAGCTCCGACGGCTCGACTGAGCCCACGTGGCGTCTGCTGCGCATCGACGTCGACGCAGACCACGCGGAACTGATCTCTGATCTCCTCTGGTCATCGGGCGTTCAGGCCGTCGAGGAGATTCCCCTCGGCCCCGATCGTGTGCAGCTCCGCACCCACATCGACGACACGGGCGACCTGACCGACAGACTGCGCGCAGTCAGCCCCAGCGTGTCCCTCGGGTGGGATGAGGTTCCGATGTCGGTGGCCGACACCTGGAGACATCATGCGAGGCCTGTGCACATCATCGACGACCGCTGGATCGTGCCCGAATGGCTGGTTGATCGACCATCAGGTGAGGTGTTGCTGATCGAGCCGGCGGGAACCTTCGGACTCGGTGATCACCCGACGACGGTGCTCGCACTGCGGGCGGCGCTCTCGATGTGCTCGCCGGGTCAGCGCGTCCATGACCACGGAGCAGGGTCGGGCGTGCTCGCGCTCGCCCTGTCGGCGTGGCGCGACGCCCTGACCTCGACCGACGACATCGCCAGCGAGGCGAGGTCGGTGATCGCCGACAACGCGCGTATCAACGGACTCAGCGAGCCGCGATGGTGTCCCAACCTGTCATTTGCCGGCCGGGACAACGACGGGATCGTCGCGAACATTCTTGCTCCCATCTTGCGCGACGATGCATCTTCGATCGTGACGGCCGTTCGCGATGGCGGATGGATCGTGTTGAGCGGAATGCGGTCAGAACAAGTCGATGGCGTTCTCGCCGCTTACAGGGGATGCGAGGTTGAGGCCAGCGAATCGTTGGCGGGATGGTCCGCCGTCGTGCTGCGGAAGATGGCGACGCGTCAGGAGATCTGACGGGCCCGCACTCCGATCGGTGCGATCAATCGGAAGCCAGCGGCATGGCGCTCCTCCTCGGACTCGCCACCCCAGAAGCCGTACTCGCGATGGCGTCGCGCGAAATCGCGACACTCGAACATCACGGAACACGAGTGGCACACCTCTCGCGCCTGCGCCTCGCGCTTTTCTCTGGCTTGGGGCCGCTCGGCGGCCGGCGGAAAGAAGATCTCGCTCGACCCACGACACTCGGCGAGGGACGACCATGTCGTGTCGTCCCATTCCCGAAACGCGAACAGTTCGCCTGCTGCCATCGTTCCCCCAACTGCGGCGTGCCGACGAGGCACAGGAGAATTGTCCCCCAAATTGACCAGCCGGTCAATTTGGTCTCGTGGACGTGTCAACCGGCAGTGGCTCGTGCCAAGGCGGGGTCCGGGCACTGCCGGGGACAGGCCGAGACAGGGCGCCAGTTGGCTCCAGACCGGCCCAGAACCGACGCAGTGCCGTCCTGTCTCAGGCGGCCAGACCTGCGCGCACCCCGGCGGCAAATCGAGCCACATCCTCGGGTGACGTGTCCCACGAGGTCATCCACCGCACCTGGTTGCGCGAGAGATCCCAGTCCCAGAAGAAGCTCCAGGCCTGCAAGGACTCCTTCACCCCGCGGGGGAGGAGGGGGTAGAGGCTGTTCACCTGTGGCGCCGAGATCTGGAGGCTATGGATATCGGCGAGCGCGTCATACAACTGGCGAGCCCGATGGTTCGCGTTGGTGGCGGTCTCCAACCACAGTCCGTCCGAGAGCGCCTCGACAAACTGAGCGGCGACATAGCGCATCTTGGAGGGGAGTTGAGTCGACTGCTTCCGAACGAGGGCCGCGTGGGGCGCGAGTCCGGGGCGCAGGAGCACCGCCTCGGCATTGATCATCCCGTTCTTGGTGCCCCCGAAAGAGACGACATCGACTCCGGCGCCAAAGGTCATGGCCCGCAGAGTCGCTGCCTCTCCGCCCGCCGCGGCGACCGCATTGGCGATGCGCGCACCGTCGAGGTGAACCTTCAATCCGGCACCATGAGCCACCTCGCACAGCGCGCGAATCTCATCGACTGAATACAACGTTCCGAGCTCGGTGGCCTGGGTGATCGAGACGACGCCGGGTTGCACGTGGTGGATGTTCCCGAGAGCATGGAGCAGCGCCTCGACCTGGTGCGGCTGAATCTTGCCGTCGGGGGAGTCGAGATCCTGCAACTTTGCACCGAGGAACTTCTCGGGGGCCCCCGTCTCGTCGACATTGATGTGAGAGGTCGTCGCACACACCACGGACTGCGCCGGCCCGAGGATGCTGCCGAGCGCCACGATGTTCGACCCCGTGCCTCCGAACGTGAAGAGCACGTCGACCTCGAGGTCGAGTGTCTCCCGAAACAGCGCTGTGGCCGCCCGGCTGTGGGAATCGAGACCGTAGGCCGGTTGATGTCCGGTGTTGGCTCGCGACATCGCCTCGAGATACCGCGGGTGGGCACCACTGAAGTTGTCGCTCGCGAACAATCGCTCTGGTGCGACGGGAAGTTCCACCAACGCGATGCTAGATGCTCCTATGTTTTCGTCATGACGAAAAACAATCCCGTACGGCAACAGCGGGGGATCATTCTCCCCAAGGGGTCTTCGCACGCAGACAACCCCAGGTGTCGCTGGTGCCGCCATGTCTTGGCGCCCCGGGATGGCCCGGGCCGGCGCAGGGAATTCTGCAGCCAGAGATGCCGTCAGTGGGACTGGGTGGCGCGCCAGCGTGCGACCGAACTCGCATTGTCCGAGAACGAGTTGGTCATCGCCCGTGAGGAACTCGACGAATTGAAGGATCAGATCTATGTGTTGCACTGTGCTGTCATCGATGCGCGTCGGGATCTGGAGAAGCCTCGGCAGACAAAGGAGAGCCTCACCGAGCTGATCATGTGGCTCCTGGAGGCCGCAGAGCCCGTCACCACTGCCTCCTTTTCCCCTGCCTTGCGCCCATAATCTCCGTTATGTAATTCTTGAGCACGGTGAATTCGGTTGGCCCGTGACAGGCAGTTCCCTGCCGTGCTCGGCACATACAGTCGCCCCATGGCAGCTCGCGAGATCCCGTCAGGTACGCCCGTGGACGCGGTGCTCGAGCGCCTGGAGCAGATGCGCACGAACGATGTGCGCTGGCGCGAGGGTCGGGCTTTCTCCCTCGCCTACTCCGCCGGCCCCGAGGTGCTGGCCCTCGCCGAGGAGGCCTATCGCCGGTTCTCCGGGGAGAACGCGCTCAACATGGCCGCTTTCCCGAGTCTCAGGCGGATGCACCAGGAGGTGGTCGACGTCGTTGCCGGTTGGGTCCATGGAGATGACGCTGTTGCCGGCTTCATGACCTCGGGCGGCACCGAGAGCCTGGTTCTCGTCGTGAGATCTGCCACGAAGCGGATGATGCGGGAGGGACGCTCCCCTGCGACTCCGAACATGGTGATGCCAGTGTCTGCACATGCGGCACTCGAGAAGGGCGCCGACTATTTCGGCGTCGAGGTGCGGCGCACACCGGTGTCGGCGGATTGGCGAGCCGATGTCGATGCGATGGCCGACGCCATCGACGATGACACGATTCTCGTCGTGGGGTCTGCCCCCCAGTACCCCCAGGGCGTGGTCGATCCGATCACCGAGATCGCCGCACTGGCTGCGGCGCGCGACATCAATTGCCATGTCGACGCCTGCATGGGGGGCGTCGTGTTGCCCGCTCTCGAACGATTGGGTGAGCCGTTCCCCCGCTGGGACTTCCGTGTCGAGGGCGTGACCTCGATCTCGGTGGACCTGCACAAGTACGGCTATGTGTCGAAGGGCTCCGGCGTGCTCCTGCACCGGAACAAGTCGCTCCGATCCGACCAGACCTTCATGACGGACAACTGGCTGGGTGGTGCGTACGGCTCATCGGGAGTTCTCGGGACGAAATCGGGTGGGCCCATCGCATCGTCGTGGGCCGTGCTCCATCATCTCGGCAACGACGGATACGACCGACTCGCCCGGTCGGCCCGCGATGCCGCTCTGCGGATCGCGCGTCATGTCGAGTCGCACCCCGCGCTCGCACTGCGCGCTCTCCCCCAGTCCACCCTGTTCTCCTTCGGCACGGTCGACCCGATTCGTCATGACGTTTTTGCGATCGCAGACGAGATCCTCGCTGCTGGCTGGTACGTCGATCGCCAGGGTCCACCGGCGAGCATTCACCTCACGGTCAACGCCGTCCATGAACCACTCGTCGACCAGTTCTGCTCCGTCCTCGATGCCGCTGTGACACGTGCCGCAGAGACCTCGGCCAAAGGTGGCGACGCGGCGTACGCCACCACCGACTGAACCGGACTACCCTCGGGGAAAACCCGATTGGGAGAGTGCGGTCCGCGAGGGTCGCCGCCGAAGGAGCAACCGCCCCGGAATCTCTCAGGCACAACGGACCGGTCGGGTCACGAACGCTGGAAAGAGGAGGTTCGCCTCCCGCCGACGGGGAAAGCCGGTTCTGCCGGTGAAGCTCTCAGGCACAACGGACAGCGGGGGCGCCAGACGAAGGCGATCCCGACATGACCGACTCTCCGTTCCCTCTCACCACCCCCGGGTTCGACGACCGGCACTTCGCTCACCGGCATCTGGGCCTCACCGATGCTGACCGCGCCGAGATGCTCTCGGTGATCGGGTGCGACAGCGTCGAGGAACTCCTCGATTCCGCCGTACCCGCCTCGATCCGCGAGCGCGATGCTCTGTCGCTGCCTGCGCCGCTCGGCGAACACGAGGTTCTCGACCGGCTTCGCGACAAGTTCTCCGGTCTCCCCCACCGCACGAGCATGATCGGCCAGGGGTACTACGGAACGATCACACCCCCCGTCATCCAACGAAACGTCCTCGAGAACCCGGCCTGGTACACCGCCTACACCCCGTACCAACCCGAGATCAGCCAGGGTCGCCTCGAGGCACTCCTGAACTTCCAGACGATGGTCGCAGAGATCACCGGCCTGCCTCTCGCGAACGCGTCACTTCTCGATGAGGCGACCGCCGTCGCCGAAGCGGTGACCATGGCGCACCGGATCTCCAAATCGGAGAGCAACACGGTGCTCGTCGACGCCGACACCCATCCCCAGACTCTCGCGGTTCTCGCCACGAGATGCACGCCGCTGGGTCTGTCGATCGAGACCGTCGTATTCGATGACATGACACCCGGCGATCACTTCGCCGTCGTGGTCTCGTGGCCCGGGTCGTCGGGTCGTCTGCACCAGCCGGATGCAGTCCGGCGCGTGGTGGATGATGCCCACGCACGTGGCGCACTCGCGATCGCGGCGACCGACCTGCTCGCCTGCACGCTCATCGTCCCGCCGGGTCAACTCGGGTTCGACATCTGCGTCGGATCGTCACAGCGATTCGGCGTTCCCATGGGATACGGAGGCCCCCACGCCGCATTCATGTCGACCCGGGATGAACACGCGCGCTCCCTCCCGGGGCGACTCGTCGGGGTCAGCACCGACACTGCGGGACGCCCCGCGCTCCGTCTCGCCCTGCAGACCCGCGAACAGCACATCCGGCGCGAGAAAGCCACCTCCAACATCTGCACGGCTCAGGTGCTACTGGCGAACATGGCCGGCTTCTACGGCGTGTGGCACGGTCCCGAGGGTCTCCGGTCGATCGCCGCCCGGATCCACATTCTCGCGGACCGGGCTGCGTCGGCGATCGAGGCATCCGGCGCTGCACTCGATGCGGCTGTCTTCTTCGACACCGTCACGGTCCGGGTCACCGATGCGCAGTCCACGGTCGAGACCGCTCGCGCCGCGGGCATCAACATCCGTCGCATCGATGCTGGTCGCGTCAGCTTCAGCGTGGATGAGACGACCGATGAGGCACGTCTCGGGCTCCTCCTCGGCGCACTCGGGTGTGGTCCCCTGGCGGCCAGCGCAGAGCCCCGGTTGGCCGGTTGTCTTCGCACGGATGAGTTCATGACGCAGTCGGTGTTCACCCGGCATCGCACCGAACACGAGATGCTGCGCTACATCCGGCGCCTCTCCGATCGGGATCTCGCACTCGATCGCACGATGATTCCACTCGGATCCTGCACCATGAAGCTGAACGCCACCACCGAGATGCTCCCGGTCACATGGCCCGAGTTCTCGGGTCTGCACCCCTTCGTCCCCGACGAAGAGAGTGTCGGCATCCGCACGGTGGCCGAGGAGTTGTGCTCATGGTTGTGCGAGATCACCGGATACGACGCGGTGAGCCTGCAGCCGAATGCGGGGTCACAGGGCGAGTTCGCGGGTCTGCTCGCGATCGCGGCATGGCACCGTTCGCGCGGCAATGCCGAGCGGGACATCTGTCTCATTCCCGAAAGTGCGCACGGAACCAACGCTGCGAGTGCGGTCATGGCGGGCATGCGCGTCGTCGTGGTGCGTTGCGACGCCGACGGCAATGTCGACGAGGCCGACCTCGCGTCCAAGGTGGAGGCGGCCGGCGACAACCTCGCGGCGATGATGGTCACCTACCCATCGACACACGGAGTCTTCGAGGAGTCGATCGGTCGCATGTGCGCCCTGATCCACGACCATGGCGGTCAGGTCTACGTCGACGGGGCGAACCTGAACGCACTCGTCGGGACGGCCAAGCCGGGCCGATTCGGTGCCGACGTCAGCCACCTCAACCTCCACAAGACGTTCTGTATCCCCCACGGCGGCGGTGGCCCCGGCGTGGGCCCGGTGGCGGTGCGTTCGCACCTGGCACCGTTCCTGCCCTCCGATCCCCTCTCCCCCACGGGTGGGGTGGGGCCCGTGTCGGCCGCTCCCCTTGGTTCGGCCGGGATCATCGCGATCCCGTGGGTGTACATCTCGATGATGGGTGCCCACGGACTCCTCCAGGCCACGGCCGATGCGATCCTTGCGGCCAATTACGTCGCCGCACGGCTCGAGCCCCACTTCCCGGTGCTCTACCGCGGCCGCACCGGTCGGGTGGCGCACGAGTGCATCCTCGACGTGGGTCGGGTCGTCAAGGAGGCGGGACTCTCCATCGACGACGTCGCCAAGCGCCTCATGGATTTCGGGATCCACGCACCCACGATGAGTTTCCCGGTCGCGAACACATTGATGGTCGAGCCGACTGAGAGCGAGTCGCTCGCGGAGATCGACAGGTTCTGCGAGGCAATGACTGTGATCCGTCGTGAGATCGGAGACGTTGCAGCGGGTCTTGTCCCGGCCGCGGAGTCGGTCCTGCGCAATGCTCCGCACACCGTCGAGGATGTCGCCGCCGAGTGGAACCGGCCGTACAGCCGCGAGCAGGCATTGTTCCCCGTCGCGGCGCTGCGAACGAGGGGCTACTACCCGCCCGTCTCGAGGGTCGACGCTGTGCAGGGCGACCGCAACCTCGTCTGCACGTGTGCCCCCATCGAGCAATACGCCGTGACCCTCGGCGC
Organism: Actinomycetota bacterium; assembly: GCA_046091605.1. Taxonomy (GTDB): domain Bacteria; phylum Actinomycetota; class Acidimicrobiia; order Acidimicrobiales; family Ilumatobacteraceae; genus UBA2093. Next base: position 89,131 of record JBJTCB010000007.1, read on the forward strand.
AGGTACCGTGTTGGCATGACGACCGGTGAGCCCACCGACGCAGGCACGAACGCCTCGCGCGCCGGCTCTCCCGGTGCCGGCGGGTCCCCGAACCCCATCGAGCAGTTGATCGGACTCTTCACTCTCGTCGACCCCGTCGAGTTGGCGGGCAAGGCCATCGATGCCTCCCGCCGCACCACCGAGGCGTTGCTGGCGGTGCTCGAGAACTTCGCTGGCACGCTGGAGAACCTCAATCGAACGACCACCCGCGTCAACGCACTCCTCGACGATGTCGAGGAACCTCTGCGTCGTGTGATGCCACAGGTGGGGGCAGCCATGAACGCCATGGCCGCGATGGGTGAAGTCGCCGCACAGATGGGCGAGATCACCAAGCGCCTCGGGCCATTGACGACGCTGGCGGAGAACGCCGGCGGACTCTTCGGGCTCAGGCCGAACCGGAACCCCGGGACTTCCGCACAAACGGAGTGACGCACACCTCTGCAGGCAGGAGGGTTCCGCGCACATCGACCTCGAGCTGTTCCCCGACGGCGACGTCGGGTGCGAGGAACGCAAGTGCGATGCAGTGTCCGAGAGTCGGCGAGAAGTTGCCGCTGGTCACGGCGCCGATCGACTGACCGCGCCGCCGAACATCGCTCCCGTCCCGGGCGGGACGACGTCCATCGATACGCAGACCCCTCAACACGCGATGCGGTCCTCTCTCGCGTTCGGCCACCAGGGCAGTGCGCCCCCGGAAGGACTCCTTGTCCCACGCCACGACCCACGACAGACCCGCTTGAAGTGGCGTGATCCCTGCCCCCAACTCGTGACCATGCAGGGGAAGCGCCGCCTCGAGCCGCAGTGTGTCCCGGGCTCCCAGACCAGCAGGAGTCGCACCAGCAGAGGCGAGTGCATCCCAGATACGCCCGGCTCCGGATGACGGAACCGCGATCTCCACGCCGTCCTCGCCGGTGTATCCGGTACCAGCCACAGTGCACGGCACACCCATGATCTCTGTGCGGGCCACCGCGAAGCGAGCCACCGCGGCGGCGTCAGCGGAGACCTGTGCCACGACACGACGCGCAGTGGGGCCCTGAACCGCGATCACCGCCCTCTCCGGGGTCGTGTCGTGTCCGCCGATCGCAGACACCACACGCTCGGTGTTCGAGGCATTCGGCATCACGTCGAACACCTCGTCTGCGATCCACCACACGATGATGTCGTCGAGCACCGATCCGTCATCATCGAGCAGGTGGGTGTACTGCGCTCTCCCGGGGGCAACCCTGTGCAGATCGTTGGTGAATGCCGATTGCAGCGCATCGAGCGCGCCGGGGCCCTCGACCCTGACGGTGCCGAGATGTGACACGTCGAACATCGCCGTGGCGGTCCGGCAGGCGGCGTGCTCGGCGAGTGTCCCGCTCGGGTATGCGAGCGGCATCTCCCAGCCGCCGAAGTCGACCAACTTGGCCCCCAGCGACCGGTGCCGGTCGTTGAGGGGCGAGACCTTCGAGCTCAGACGGCGAGGCCCTTCTTGCCAGCACCGGTCTCGGGCATCGAAGCGACAATGCCGCGGTCTACCTCGTCGCGGACACCGGACAACGGCAGGATGTTCAGGACACCCTGTCCGTGACGGAGCACATCGATGAGTTCGTCACCGTCGCAGAGGATCACCGACGATCCGCTGATGACGATGTGAGCCGCGGAGATGTCGCTCGTGACGTGCTCTCGCATGTACGCAAAGACCTTGCGGATCGACTCGAGCTTGATGCCGGCGTCCAAGAGGTTCTTGATGACGCGCAGCTCGAGAAGATCGCGGTAGGTGTAGCGACGCCGACTGCCACTGCCCTGTGCATCTGCCGCGGTCGGCCGGACCAGGTCGGTGCGCGCCCAGTAGTCGAGTCGGCGGTACGAGATACCCGCGATGCGCGCGGCCTGGGTGCCGCTGTAGGTCTCGCTGAACGGTTCGCTGGTGATCTGTCGATTCGACATCGAATGTCATCTCCTGTCGGGTTCCACTCGGAACTACACGGGTGTAAGACGCTAGGGGCGCGACCCGGGTCCGTCAACCCCCGAACAATGCACCCCGGACGGGGTCTTTGTGGCACCCGGGCGCCCGCGGGGAGCACCCCAGAGAGGAAGTCAGCCCTCGAAGTCCTCGGGCGAGATGTTCTCGATGAAGCTCTTGAACTCGTCCAGGATCTCCTCGGCCTCGGTCTCCACGTCCTCGTGGGGGACTTCCTTGCCCTCCGCATCGAGGAGGTCCTCGAGTGCGTACAGCGCACAGTGGGCACGGAGCGCCAGTGCGATCCCATCCGAGGGGCGGCACGACACCGTTGTCTCCTCACCCGACGGCGAAGACAGCACCAGATCGGCGAAGAACGTCCCCGACACGACATGGGTGATGACGACACGCTTGATCTCGACACCCAATCTCTCGAGCGCGAGCACGAAGAGATCATGCGTCATCGGTCGCGGGGTCGACTCGCCATCGAGTGACGTCTTGATCGCGGAGGCTTCCGGGGCACCGATGAAGATCTCCATCTCGCGCCTGGGCGGATCCACCTCGCGGAGGGTCACCACCGGCATCCCCGCCATACGGTCGATCTTGATCCCCCGCACGGAGACTGACTTCATCGTCATCTTGGCTCGGTCAACCGTGAGACCTCGCGCATCAGCAGCGCGGAACGCAAGTCGGCCCCCAGTTCGATGAACTCGGCGAGCATCGTGAGTGCCTCCTCGCGCGCGGCTGGATTGCGCTGGCGCAGCAACGGCAGGATGCGCTGTTCGAAGAGGCTCATCTCCCTGTCGCTCGAGGATTTCCACCCACGCAGGTGTCTCACGTCGATCCCCATGTCCCGGAACCTCGCCGCAGTGCGCGCGATCTCGAATGAGTGCGCATCGAAGAACGTGGTGTCGCCCACCTCGTGCCCGCCGACGAGTCCGGCCTTCTCGAGGTCCTGGAGCAGGGCAGGCTCGATCGATGCCTGTTTGATCAATTCGTCCCTCGGGATCGACTCGGTGTTCTCCGCGTGCCGCATCGCCTCGCGACGCGCGGCTTTGGCAACCGCGGCGGGCGGGATGTCCTGGTCGGGTCGCAGGACCCCACCCGTCGGCACCCGTGGCACGGTCGCCCGTGCGGCGGGATGACCCGAGGTTGTGATGTCGGGGGGGATGTCGATGTCGCGGCTGACATCAGCGCTCGGGTCCACGATCTCGCCGGAGTCGTCGAGCCGATCCTTGATGATGCGCAGCGGGAGAAAATTCTGCCGTTGCTCCCTGAGGATGAACCGGAGGCGCTCGACCTCGGAATCAGTGAACTTCCGATAACCCGACGGAGTTCTCTCCGGTTGGATCAAGCCCTGGCTCTCGAGGAACCTGATCTTGGAGATCGTGACGTCGGGGAACTCCTCGAGAAGCAACGCGAGAACCTCGCCGATCGAGTGGTAGTCGCGTTCGGTCATCTCGGCGCCTTCTCGAAAAAGACCAGGCGGAACTTGCCAATCTGCACCTCGTCACCTTGGCTCAACTCGGCGGCATCGACGCGCACCTGGTTCAGGTAGGTCCCGTTGAGCGATCCCCTGTCGCGCACCACGTGACGACCGTCGACCCGGACGATCTCACTGTGGTGCCGCGAGACTGTGATGTCATCCAGGACGATGTCGCTCTCGGCGCTCCGGCCGATCGAGGTGGTTCCGGCACCCAACACGAAGTGCTCCCCCTCGTCCTCCCCGCTGCGCACCACCAGGATCGCGGTGCCGTCGGCCATGTCACCGGTGTCCACGATCACATCGTCTGCAATTCCAGGCGCGTCCTGGAGCGGATCGACCTTGGCGATGACGATGGTCCGGTCGTCGACGGTGTCGAGCACTGTCCCGCACGAGGAGCAGAACGTCGAGACCGGCGGATTCCGGTGTCCGCACCGGTTGCAGAAGACGTAGGAGACGGCGCTCATGCCCCGATGAGACCCCTGTAGGCATCGGCATCAATCAACTCGGCGCCCGCCATGTTGACGGCACCGAGTTCGCAGATCCATCCCTCCCCGTAGGGATCGCTGTTCAACAACTCGGGTCTGTCGCGGAGCGACTCGTTGACCGCTGACACCGTGCCCGCCACGGGCGCATACACGTCGTTCACACTCTTGGTGCTCTCGATCTCGGAGAACGACTGGTTGGTACCCACGACGTCGCCCGGCGAGGGCAACTGGATGAACACGATGTCACCGAGCGCGTCCTGTGCGTAGTCGGTGATCCCCATCCGGACGGTGTCACCGTCCACGTAGATCCATTCGTGGTCCTTGGTGTAGCGGAGATGTGCGGGGACGTTCACTCGTCCAACGGTAGTGCGCCCCGCTCGCGACCGGTCGCCATGTGGGCGCGCACGAGAGGCAGATACTCGAAGAACGTCATCCACGACAGGGCCAGCCCCGGGATGCCGACGGCCAACCCCGCCCACGAGAAGAACGACCATCCCC
>JBJTCB010000008.1:0-8374 GCA_046091605.1 Actinomycetota bacterium
GTGAAGCCGGTGAGCCCCACGAACGCGCGGCTGTGCTCGATCTCGCCCATGTGGCGGAGCCCGTGCTGGTACAGCCAGCACTCGATGCCGTCGAGCACGGTGATCCCGGCCTCGCCCGCCACGCGCGCCGAGTAGGTGCTCGCCACGGCCGGACCGAACGGACGGGTCAGCAGCACGCGATCCAACTCGGCCGGATTGAGCGTGCCGAGCCAGGTCTCGGTGCGCGAGAACACCGCCGTCATGTACTCGCCGAACGCCCCGACATCGCCGATCTGTTGGAGATGCATCTCGTCGGGCGTGCGGTGCTTGCCGTGGTCGGGAATGGCCGGTGCGATCCGGGCGAGCCAGGCCTCGTCGCAGATGAACGGCTCACCCGACAGGATCATGAACGAGGCGTCGTGCATGTTCACGTAGTGGAACAGCGAGAACGCGATCGGCATCACGTTCTCGCCCAGGTGTGTGTTGATCTGGTCGAGAGTGGTCGTCTCGAGGCATTCCTCGTACAGCGAGAAGAGCGCGCGGAACCTGCGCCGCAGTGAATCGAGGATCAGTTCGTTCGACATCGTGTCTCCGTGCTTCTTCGTGTGTTCGATCTGCTGTCGCTGCTCAGGCGAGCGCGGCCTTGACCATCTCGGCGATGACGGCACCGTCGGCTCCCGAGCCGACGCGGTCTCGGACGGCCTTGACCACCTGGCCCATCGCCTTCATCCCCGCCGCCCCGCGCGACGCCGCAGCGGCCACTTCCTCGTCGACGATCGACTGCAACTGATCGGCCCCGACGGCGGCCGGCAGGTACCGCGCGAGCACGTCGGCCTCGGCACGCTCCTTGGCGGCCGACTCTGCGCGACCGGCGTTCTCGTAGATCTCGGCGGCTTCGGCGCGCTTCTTCGCCTCGCCCTGGAGGACCTTCACGATCTGGTCGTCGGTCAGCTCGACGGCCTGGTCGCCGGCGACCTCGGCGTTGGTGATCGCGGCGAGAGCCATGCGCAGCGTGGATTTCACCGTGTCGTCACCGGCCCTCATCGCATCGTTGAGATCGGCCTGCATCCGCGACTTGAGGGTTCCCATCAGGTGACAAGTCTGCCCGACTGGGCTATTTTCAGCCCAGTCGGACCCCGGGTACTCCGGGCAGAACAGGGGGGTCACATGTCCTCGCACCGCACCACCATCACCAGCGCTCGTCGAGTCAGGTCGACGTTGCTCGCCGGTCTCGTCGCGATCGGATCGGTCGCGCTCGCGAGTCCCGCAGCCGACGCCTCGACCTCGTCGGTCACGATCAAGGCGAGCCTCGGTGCCTCGTACCGGTTGCTCGCGGTGACCAAGTCGGGCAAGTCGGTCGTGGCAAGTTCCTCGGGCGGCAAGGTCACCCTGAAGGGCCTGACCCGCACCGACACCTCGGGCATGACGCTCTCGGTCGTGAGCAAGAGCGGCGCCTACGTGGGCCCTGTGATGCTCAAGTACCTCGCCAACAAGAAGGCCACGTCGCAGCCGAAGAAGGCCACCAATGCCTTCATCAAGTTGAAGAAGGCCACGAAGGCCACGATCGATCTGGGCAGCGTGAAGACAGGCGCAAACTTCGCCTATGCCACCAAGTCCCAAGCCACGACCGGCACATCGGTCAAGGTCACGAACGGTGTGCCACCGGCACGCGACAACTTCGGCAAGGGCTCGACGGCGTCCTCGGGTGGTGTGCGCAGCGCCGCCGACCCGACCGTCAACGACCTCGGTGACGACCCCGACCAGGACGGGCTCGTCTCGTTCGCCGATGTCGACGATGACGGAGACGGCAAGCTCGATCTCGTCGATTCGACCTTCTATCAACAGCCCGTGAAGGAGGACGGCTCGAACCAGGGCGCGGCCAGCATCTTCACCGCGCTGATCTGCGGCGGGAACTGCGTGAACCTGAACGCCTACAACGTGACATCACCCTCGGGCGCCGCCGCCACCCGGCTCTCCACGATGATCAACACCTTCCAGGGAGTGTTCTTCCAGTTCCGTGACGTGGCGGGCACGTTCCCCACGCGGGCAAACCGCGACTTCGGCTACTTCAACGTGGATTGCACCGGCATCTCATGGTGCGCGGGCGAGTCCAGCAAGGCCGTGACGATCTCGCCCGACTACGACCAGAACGGATCGCAGCCCGCCGGCAACGCTCTCCCGCTCGCCTCGGGTGAGACCAACTACTCGGCGCTGTGCGGTGCGAACGTCATCGCGAAGGACCCGGTCGCGGCGCAGGGCCCCACTTACAGCGGCCCCGCGAACTGGCCGACGAACGACGCCGGCACCGGCTCGGCCTTCGACAGGACCATGGACGAGTGGGTGTTCCGCACCTGCGACCCCGACAAGGACGGCTTCCCGAACATCATCCCATCGAAGGGCACGATCGCCTCGGGGATGGAATGGATGAACGAGATCAAGCCGCGCATGGCCGGCCCCGACGGCATGAAGGTGGGTGACACGATCCGCTACAACCTCACCGACGCCAAGGGCAAGAGCCTCTACTCGAGCACCCAGGTGATCTCGGGTGTGATCCAGACCGCACCGTCGATCCGCTCGTGGAACGGCGCGACACTGCACCAGGCCGACGGCTCGTACAACCCGGGCTCGATCACAGGGATGACATCGGCGGCGGCCAATCCCGGCGGGACCGCAGAAATCACCTTCTGGCGTCCCCAGCGCGCACCGATCGGCACCGAGACCACCTGGCAGGACGTCGGTGGCCTCACCTACGCCTTCGGCGGCGGTGCCACGATGTGCAAGATCGACTCGGCCACCACGAGTTCGGGTACGACCCTCCAGGTGGTGACCGGAGGCAGGGGCGAGTCGGTCGTGGTCGACACCGCCAACGATGCGACGCCGAACCCGGCGAACTTCATCACGATGCGGGTCTCGGGCCTGTCGACATGCACGAGCGGCCAGGTGAAGTTGATGGCAATGGACCGCGCGGGTAACACGACGGTCTTCAGCTGGCAGATGGGCAACCAGCCAGGTGGCGGCGGACAGCCGCAGGGTCCGGCGAACCCACCGAATCCTCCAAAGCCCTAGCACCACGACCCGCGACACGACTCGCCAATCTCTCACCTCGGTGTGGGAGATTGGTGGTCGTGCTCGACGAGTTCTTTCCCCCTGCACCCGACGGTGCGACCCTGATCCACGACCGCCGCTACCAGGTGTGCACCTACAAGTTGAACGATTCGTTGTTCCTGCTGAGGGGCGTCGTCTGCGACGAGAAGCCCGCGGGGCTGTACATCCCCGACGATCCGGATCCGTTGTGGATGCACCACATGATCGTGGACCTCGAGGTCTCCTACCCCGAGTTCCAGATCCGCACCGTCAAGGTCGAGTTCCGCGAGCACCCGCATTCGGGCTGCACGAACATCGTGCCCGACTACCAGAAGCTGGTCGGTCTGTCGATCGCCCGCGGGTTCAACAACAAGGTGAAGGAGCTCTTCGGTGGCCCGCGCGGCTGCACCCACATCGGCGCTCTCCTGCTGGCGATGGCACCCGTGGCGATCCAGAGCGGCTGGTCGATGCGGGTCGGGTCGAGTGTCGGGACACAGAGCGAGGACGTCGACCCCGCCGAGGCCGAAGAGCGCCGCCGCCGCGGCTATGCGATGAACCTGAACACCTGCCACATCTGGGACGAGAGCGGACAGATGCTCGCCGACATCAAGGCCGGCACACCGATCGAGGTCCCGCTGTCGGTCGGCAAGCGCCTGCAGCGACTCGGGCGCGATGAGTCCGAGTGGGACAAGTTCAAGGGCTGAGACCGGGCCCGGCGACGGGCAGTCTCAAGACCCGATCGCAGCGAGTGTGAAGGCGACCGCCACCACCAGGATCACGAACGCCGGAGCGGTGTGCTTGACCCCGTCGCGCACGCGGACGTGTGCGGTGACCGCGATCGCGAAATAGAGAACGAGGCACACCCCGACGAGCACGTGCACCCGGTCGATGAAGAAACCGACCACGATGCCGAGCGCGGCGAGGAGCTTGAGAGCCCCGAGCACCGACATTTTCTCGACCGGGACTCCGAGCCGATTCATCGACTCCACGATCCGGGGATCGCGACGGAGATCGCCGAGTGCGGTTGCCACGCACACGAGCGCGAGGAACGCCCCCATGATGTTCGCAGCGAGGCTCATGCTGCTCCCGTTGCGGTGCGTGCCTCGTGGTCGAGCAGCCACCGCTTCATGTCGGTGCCGAGCGCGAACCCCGTGAGCGAGCCGTTCGAGCCGACGACACGGTGGCAGGGCACGATCACCGGGATCGGGTTGCGACCGTTCGCCGCGCCCACGGCGCGTGTGGCGCGGGGGCGACCGATGCGCCGGGCCTGCTCGGCGTACGAGATCGTCTCGGCGAACCCGATGTCGCACAACGCGCGCCACGCCGCGCACTGGAACTCGGTCCCGCGAAAGTCGATCGGCAGCTCGAACCGGGTCAGGCGTCCCTCGAAGTAGGCGCGCAACTGCGCGGCCGCATCGGTGAGGATCCCCGCCGCCGCAGCATCGTCGACGGCGCTCGCGGTCGCCGTGGCTCGACCCGGAAAGTTCAACGCGACGATGCCCTCGGGCGAGGCACAGATTTCGAGCACACCGAGTGGAGTGTCGACACTCGACGACGAACACTGCAACACGGGCGGGGCGGTGACCACGAGGCCACACTATGTCTCGCCCCGCCGCGACCCCGAGTTACACCCGACAGACACCCGAGAGTCAACTTCACTGGGTGTCCGGATCGACTTGGGGCAAAACGGGGCTTTATTGTACCATGCAATCATCGAAACACAAGGCTTCACTCTCACCCAACGCGATGTGCGCATGGTCTATGCCGCGATGATGGCCACGACTGCGCTCTCGGCCCTCAACGCCTCGACCGTGAGCACCGCACTCACCACGATCATCGGCGATCTCGGAGGCATCCGGGCCTACACCTGGGTCTCGACCTCGTACATGCTCACCTCGACGGCGGTCACCCCGTTGTTCGGCAAGTTCAGCGACATCCACGGTCGCAAGCTGCTGGTGCAGTTGTCGATCGCGATCTTCTTCGTGGGGTCGGTGCTGTGCGCGATCGCGCCCTCGATGGCGATGCTGGTGGCGGCACGCGCCGTGCAGGGCATCGGCAGCGGCGGCATCCAGGCGATGTCGTTCGTGGTCATCGCCGACATCGTCTCGCCGCGCGAGAGGGGCCGCTACGTGGGCGCCTTCACCAGCATCTGGGCCTTCACCAGCGTTCTCGGTCCGCTCGTGGGCGGGGTCATCGTCGACAACTTCTCGTGGCGCTGGATCTTCCTGGTGAACCTGCCGATCGGCATCGTGGCCCTGCTGATGATCCAGAAGTACCTCACCCTGCCCACGATCAGGCGCGACACCCGCATCGACACGCGCGGGGCATTCCTGCTGACCTCCGGTGTCGCGTCGGTGATCCTGACGATCTCGTGGGCCTCGGAGGAGTACGGCTGGGGCTCGAGTCAGGCACTCGGCATGGTCGCACTCACCGTCGCCCTGCTGGCCGGATTCCTGTGGTGGGAGCCGCACGCGACGAACCCGATCCTGCCCCTTCACATGTTCCGCAATCACACGATCCAGCGCGTGGTGCCGATGGTGACGCTGGTGAGTGCGTGCATGTCGCTGGTCGGAGCGTTCATGCCGCTCTTCCTGCAGTCGGTCACGGGGGTCTCCCCCACCAACTCGGGCCTGCTCCTGGTGCCGATGATGGCCGGACTCACCCTCGCGAGCACCCTGGTCGGGCGTTGGACGGTGCAGACCGGCCACTACCGCATCTGGCCGATCGGGGGCACCGCATTCCTCGTGGCGGGACTGGTGTGCCTGGTGTTCCTCGAGAACTCGGGGCGCGGCATCGCGATCGCCATGGTCGGGATGACCTTCATCGGGTTGTGCACCGGTGCCTCGATGCCGGTGTCGACCACCGCGATCCAGAACTCGGTCGACGTGCAGAACATGGGCGTGGCGACCTCGCTCTCGGTGCTGATGCGCTCACTCGGCTCGACGATCTCACTCGCGGCGTTCGGGTCGCTCCTGAATGCCCAGGTCATCGGCAAGGTGAAGGACGAGTACCTGCGCCGGCCACGGTTGATCAACCAGTTGCCCGAACCCGCGCGCAGCCAGACGATCGACGTGGTGTCGAATGCGATCGTGGCGGTGTACCGGGCGGCGATCCCGCTCGCCATTCTCGCGTTTCTCTTCGCCTACGCCGTGCGCGAGATCCCGTTGAGAGAACACGCCGCCTTCGAGGACCCCTCGGTGAAGGCGAACGCGGTCAGCCCGGGCGACGGAAACCCGGCCGACTAGCCACTTCCCTCGGTTCGCGGGGCGGAGCACCGCCCACGACGATCACTCACACGTCGACTACTTTGTGGACGGTTCCTTCGGCAGGCCGAGCACGCGCTCGCCCACGATGTTGCGCTGGATCTGGCTGGTGCCACCCCAGATCGTCTCGGACCGCGAGAAGAAGAACGCCGACATCATCGACGACACCGGGTAGCCCTCGCGACGCTTCTCGCGCGCGGTGCCAGGCCAGTTGCCGTCACCCATCACTGTGTCGATCAACATTGACTCGGCACCGGCGATGTCGAGGGCGAGCTCCATCGCCTCCTTGTGCATCTCGGTCCAGAACATCTTGTTCGTGGCGCCAAGCGCCGCGACGCCGAGATCCTTCTTGCCGGCGAGAGTGGCCGACAGCGACCGCAGGCCGTTCACGCGCAGGATCTGGATCTTCGTGTAGTACTGCACGAGGCGCTGGCGCACGACCGGGTCGTCGATCTTGCCGTTGGCCTTCGCCCCGCGCACCATCGCCTTGTACTCGCTCTCGAAGCGGCGGTAGCCGGTGGTGGCACTCATGCCGCGCTCGAAGGCGAGGGTGGAGTTCGCGACCTGCCAGCCGTTGTTCACGCCGCCCACGACGTTGTCCTTGGGGCAACGCGCGTTGTTGAAGAAGACCTCGCAGAACTCGGCGGTGCCGTCGGGCTGGACGATCCCGCGCACCTCGACGCCGGGCTGGCGCATCGGCACCAACAGGTACGAGATGCCCTTGTGCTTCGGCGCGTCGGGATCGGTGCGGGTGAGCAGGAAGCAGTAGTCGGCGTGGTGACCCTGGGTGGTCCACACCTTCTGGCCGTTGATGACCCATTCGTCGCCGTCGAGGACGGCGGTGGTCTTCAGGCTGGCGAGGTCGCTGCCCGAGTTCGGCTCGGAGAAGCCCTGGCACCAGCGCATCTGACCCGACAGGATCGCGGGGAGGAACTCCTTCTTCTGCTCCTCGGTGCCCCACTGCAGGATCGTCGGGCCGACGAGCGTGTCACCGAAGAAGTCGGCGCGCATCGGGGCCTTGGCGTTCGCGAACTCCTCGGCGAGCACCACACCCTGCATGGTGGTGAGTCCCTTGCCGCCGTACTCGGTCGGCCACGTCGCACAGATCCAGCCACCCTCGTAAAGCGTCGTCGGCCACTCCTCGTTGAAACGCTTGCGCGCGTCCGCATCCATCTCGAACCCGGGCTCGAACCAGCCCTTGGGGAGATTGGCCTCGAGCCACGAGCGGATCTCGGTCCGGAAGGCCTCGTCTGCGGGGGAGTACTGGAGTTCCACGAACGAGAGTCTGCCGAATCGGAAGGGGTGCGACCCCATTGCCGCGATGTGTCCGTTCACACACCGTTCACGGGGTCCGAACACTCGGGCAAAGCGCCCCTCCTACGGTCATCCCGTGCCGCACACCCCCCTGTCCCCGACCGAGCAGGCTGTCCTGCGGGCGTTGCTGTCGGCGGACGGGCGCGTGGTGAGCCGGGCCACGATCGCCCGTGACTGCGGATTGGGGCACCTCTCGGCCCGTCGCGCCGATTCGGTGGTGGCGGCGCTGAGGCGGCGACTCGGGTCCGACGCGCTCGTCACCGTGCGCCAGCGGGGCTGGATGCTCACTGTGATCGGGGCCGAATTGGCGCGATCGATGTTGCCCCCGTCGCTATAAAAGAACGATGCTCTCTGCGATCCTGGCCGCCGGCGGGGCGCTCGATTGGGGCGCGATCTTCCTCGACATCGCCCTCGTGTTGGTGGTGGCCAAGCTGGCCGCCGAGGTCGCCGAACGCATCGGGATTCCCGCCGTCATCGGCGAGATCACAGCCGGCATCATTCTCGGACCATCAGTGTTCGGACTCGTCGAGACCACCGATGCCCTGAGGGTGCTGGCCGAGGTGGGCGTGATCGTGCTGTTGGCCGAGGTGGGACTCGAGACCGACCTCGACGAGCTGCGGCGCGTGGGGCGCGCCTCGATGTTCGTGGCGTTGCTCGGCGTCGCACTCCCGATGGCGAGCGGCATCGCCGCGGGCGGCATCCTCGGAGAGAGCACGAATGCCTCGCTCTTCCTC
>JBJTCB010000009.1:0-3952 GCA_046091605.1 Actinomycetota bacterium
CTCCTTCATGGGTTCGTTGATGACCGTCCCCGGGGAGTCACCGAAGCTGTCCTACGGGATCTCGGCCCCGCTCACCTGGAGTGACGGCACCCCCAACAAGGCCACGATGAGCGCAGTCCTGAGCGATGCGGCCATCCTCAACTTCTTCGGCGCCACGCCCGCGGTTGCCGCGACCCCCGAATTCACGGATGCGGCGTTCTCGCTTGCCCGCACGGACGGCGGTTCCCAGGGAGCCCCGACCTGGACGAGATGGACGGCTGATGCCCAGGGGACCGACGGCTGGTTGGTGACGATCCCGGACATCACGTTCGCGGCGGGGGTGACCTCGTCCGGGGTGCGCAGCGCTGCCGCCGGTGTCGCGCCCGCCACCTTCAAGGTGAACTCGAAGACGGCCGCAAAGGTGTCGCGAAAGAAGTCGGGCAAGGCGGCTCTTCTGACACTGCGGGTCACGGCCGCGGCGTGCGCCAAGGCGTCCTGCCGCGTGGTCGTCAGCTCCATCTCGTCGAAGATCGGCAACAGCGCAAAGACGATGAAGACCGCAACCGTCCTGAAGAAGTCGAAGTCCGTGACAGCAACGTTGTCCGCCTCGTTGGGCGCCAGCCGGAGGCTCACCGTCATGCTCCAGACGAAGAAGGCGGGCAAGTGGGTCTACGTGGCGTCCGCGGTGTCCTCGCCCTGACGCATCCCCCGGCACCGTTAGCCTTGGCGGGGTGACGCGGGAGCCCCAGAAGTACGTCGTGCGCACCTTCGGGTGCCAGATGAACGAGCACGACTCCGAGCGCATCTCCGGCCTGCTGCAGAGCGACGGAATGGAGGCCGTGGAGGACGACGCCGAGGCGGACGTCATCGTGCTGAACACCTGCTGCATCCGGGAGAACGCCGACAACAAGCTGTACGGCACTCTCGGTCACCTGAAGACGTGGAAGGCCGCCCGCGAGGGACGCCAGATCGTGGTCGCGGGGTGCCTCAGCCAGAAGGACCGCGACGACGTGCGTGGCAGGGCTCCCTGGGTCGATGTGGTGCTCGGCACCCACAATGTCCACCGCACGGCCGGGTTGGTCCGCGAGGCACGGGTGAACGGCCCGATCACCGAGATCCTCGACGAAGCCGTCGTCGACGACCACGTCCTGTTCCCGAGTGCGCTGCCCGTGCGCCGCGAGACCACGTGGAACGCATGGGTGACGATCCAGATCGGTTGCGACAACACGTGCGCCTACTGCATCGTGCCGGCAGTGCGCGGCCGCGAGATCTCGCGGCCAATCGACCAGATCCTGGACGAGGTCGCGCACCTCGCAGCCACCGGTGTCACCGAGGTGACACTCCTCGGGCAGAACGTGAACTCCTACGGACGCGACCTCGCGCTCGCCGAGCGTCGCGAGACCGGGTCGGGATCTGCCCGGCCCCTCTTTGGGCGTCTGTTGCGCGAGGTGGGCGCCGTGCCGGGGATCCGGCGGGTCCGCTACACGAGCCCCCACCCGAAGGACATGCGCACCGATGTCCTCGAGGCGATGGCCGGGACAGCCGCGGTGTGCGAGCACCTGCACTATCCGCTCCAGTCGGGCTCTGACCGGGTGCTCGCTCTCATGCATCGCGGCTACACGGCCGACCGGTACCTGGAGCGTCTCGCCGAGGCCCGCAGGCTCATGCCCGATCTCGCGGTGACCACCGACATCATCGTCGGGTTCCCCGGGGAGACCGAGGTCGACTTCGTGCGCACCCTCGAGGTGGCGGCAGTAGCCGACTTCGACTCGACGTACACGTTCATCTTCTCGCCCCGGGAGGGCACCGAGGCCGCGACGATGGTCGAGCACTTCGTCGATCCGGCCATCGTCGCCGATCGCTTCGAGCGCCTGAGGACTGTCGTCGAGCGCACGGCCCTGAAGCGTCACGAGGCACGTGTGGGTCGCCTGGAGGAGGTCGTCGTCGAGGGCCCGAGCAAGCGCGACCCGGGACTCGTGTCGGGTCGCACGCGCCAGAACAAGTTGATCCACTTCGCATCGACCGAGCCGATGCGTCCGGGCACCTATGCCACCGTCGAGGTCATCCGGGCCGCACCGCACTTTCTCGAGGGTCGACTCGTCGAGGTGCTCGCCGAGGCCCTCCACAAGGTGCGGATCCCGGTCGCATCACTGTGACCCACCGGGACGGGTGATGACACGCACAGAGTCCGCCGACACCGTCGGCGACCGCCGAGAGCCATCGATCGTGGTGTTGGGTGCGACCGCGAGCGGCAAGAGCGATGTCGCGATGGCCGTTGCCACCTCGACATCGGGGATCAGGATCGTGGCGGCCGATGCGATGCAGGTCTACCGGGGAATGGATATCGGCACCGCCAAGCCCACGGCCGATGACCGTGCGCGCGTGATACACCATTGTCTCGACCTGGTGGATGCACACGAGCGCCACACCGTCGCCGACTGGAGCGACGCACTGGCATCGGCTCGTCGCGAGATTGCAGCGGCGGGCGACCGCGCGATCCTGGTCGGCGGCACGGGCTTGTACGTCACCGCCGCGGTCGACGGACTCGATCTGCCGGGGGAGTGGCCCGCCATCCGCGCCGAACTCGAGGCCGAGCCCGACACGGCGTCGCTGCACCGACGGTTGTCGGGGATCGACCCCGACGCTGCGGCCCGCATCGAGCCGCTGAATCGCCGTCGCATCGTGAGGGCACTCGAGGTGTGCCTCGGCAGCGGCGCGAGGTTCAGTTCGTTCGGCGACGGGGTGGGCTCGTATCCGGCCATCTCGACGCGTCTCATCGGCATCCGCTGGGACAGAACCAGGTTGCGCGGGCGCATCGCCGTCCGCGTCCAGCGGATGGTCGAGGCCGGGCTCGTCGACGAGGTGGCGTCGTTGCTCGCCGCGCCCGGTGGTCTCTCGCGCACCGCGCGACAGGCGCTCGGGTACAAAGAGATCATCGACCACCTCGAGGGACGGTGCGACCTCGCCACCGCGGTCGATGCGGTGATCCTGCGCACCGGACAGTTCGCCGTGCGCCAGGAACGTTGGTACCGGCGCGATCTGCGGATCGAGTGGGTGGATGTCGTCGATGATCCGGTGGACGAAATCGCACCGATCGTCGCACGGGCACTGGCGTAGTCTGTTGGCGATGCGGGCGAGCCTCTCCAAGCACCACGGGCTCGGGAACGACTTCCTCGTCTACGACACGGCCCAGGGCGACCCCGGCGTCGCATGGTCAGAGTTGGCGCATCTGTTGTGCGCGCGCACCACCGGGATCGGGGCCGACGGGTTGTTGGTGCTCGGGATCGACGGCGCGAGACTGTCGATGCGCCTGTTCAACGCCGACGGCAGCCTCGCCGAGATGAGCGGCAACGGCATCCGATGTCTCGTCCAAGCGGCCCACCACGCCCTCGGGAACGGCCCGGGTGCGGTGTACACGGTCGACACCGATGCGGGCCTGCGCACCGCCGAGGTCGTGGGTGAGCCCGATGGGCACACGATCCAGGTGCGTGTCGACATGGGCCCAGTGACCGACCTGTCCGAGCCCGAGGGCTGGTCGGCACTCGAGTGCGATCCGAATCGGCCGGTCCGGCATGTCTCGCTCGGCAATCCCCACTCGGTGGTCGGAGTCGAGGACGTGCGACTCGTGGATCTGGCGCGCCTCGGTGGGCTCGTGCCGCACGTGAACCTCGAGATCATCGAGCCGGGCCCGGGCACCAATGCCGTGACGATGCGAGTCCACGAGAGAGGTGCGGGCCTCACGCTCGCGTGCGGCACGGGCGCCTGTGCCGCCGCCGATGCGGCGCTCGCGTGGGGGATCGTGCCGCGCAGCACCGACGAGGTGGTCGTGCACATGGACGGCGGCATCGCCAGGGTCCACATCGCCGGGGATCGCACGGCCGTGTTGACCGGTCCCACGACATGGATCGGCACCGTCACGGTGCTCACGTGAGCAATCCCTACCAGGAGGCGCTCGGGCGCACGCTGATCGAGC
>JBJTCB010000010.1:0-21367 GCA_046091605.1 Actinomycetota bacterium
GCCTCGCGGTCGATCGTCATCCCGCTCGCGCGGCGATGGATGAGGGATTCGAGGTCGTCGGGTGTCATCAGTTCTTGTGGAGATCGGCGTTCAGGCCGCCCCAGGAACCCGACCGCGAGATCGCCTCGACGGCGCCGGTGAGGGAGTTGCGGCGGAACAACAGATTGTCCTGACCCGACAGGAGCCTCGCCTTGGTGGTGTGTCCGGCGGGGTCGATCACGACTGTTCCGGCGGTGACATAGAGACCGGCCTCGACGATGCAATCGTTGCCGAGGCTGATTCCGAGTCCCGCGTTCGCACCGAGCAGGCACCGCTCGCCGATCGTGACCATCTCCTTGCCGCCTCCGGAGAGCGTGCCCATGATCGAGGCACCACCTCCGATGTCGCTGCCATCACCCACGATCACGCCCTGGGAGATGCGACCCTCGACCATCGAGGCGCCGAGGGTGCCGGCGTTGAAGTTGCAGAAGCCCTCGTGCATGACCGTGGTGCCCGCGGCGAGGTGCGCACCGAGTCGCACGCGGCCCGCATCGGCGATGCGCACCCCCGACGGCACCACGTAGTCGGTCATGCGCGGGAACTTGTCGACTCCGTGGACGACGAGGTGCTCACCCCTGCGGGCCAGGTTCCATCTGACGGACTCGAGTGCCGCGAGGGGGACCGGTCCGCGGGTGGTCCATGCCACGTTCTGGAGCAATCCGAAGAGGCCGTCCAGGTTCTGCGTGCGGGGCAGGGCGAGACGGTGGGACAACAGATGCAGCCGCAACCAGGCGTCGGCGGTGTCGCGCGGTGGCTCAGAGGTGTCGATCGACACCGTGACGGCTCGCAGGACGACGGCGCGCTCCGGGTCGGTGTCGACGGCCGGGTCGATCGAGGGCAGCGATGCGGGCATCTCGCCGAGACCGAGTGCGCGGAACCGCACCTCCAGCACGGCACCGTCGGCATCGAGGGTCTCGATGCCCGCTCCCCAGGCGACGGTCTCGTTCGCGGTCATCAGAACACCTCCGGTCGCAGTGTCGGGAACAAGATCACATCGCGGATCGACTGTGCGCCGCCGATCAACATCGTGAGCCGGTCGATGCCGATTCCGAGGCCCCCGGTGGGCGGCATGCCGTACTCGAGCGCGCGCAGGTAGTCCTCGTCGACCGTGCCGGCCTCGAGGTTGCCGGCATCCTTCGCGCGCTGCTCGTCCTCGAAGCGGGCGCGCTGTTCGCGCGGGTCGTTCAACTCGCTGTAGCCGTTGGCGAGCTCGCGTCCGCCCACGAACAACTCGAAACGCTCGGTGAGATGCGGATCGGCCAGGTCGACGCGTGCGAGCGGGCTGACCTCCACCGGGTGGTGCGTGACGAAGGTGGGTTCGCGCAGTGACGACTCGGCGGTGGCCTCGAAGAGTTCCTCGATGATCTTGCCGGTGCCCCACTGGGGGTGCACGCGCACGTCGTGGTCGGCGGCGAGCGCGGCCAGTGACTCGCGCGGCTGGCTCGGGTGGACTTCCCTGCCCGTGGCCTCGGCGACGAGGTCGATCATCCGTGCCCGGCGCCAGCCGACGGCGAGGTCGACCTCGGTCCCGTCGATCGTCACCACGGATGCCCCGGTGGCGTCGCGCGCCGCGGTCGTGATGAGGTGCTCGGTGATCTCCATCATCTCGGTGTAATCACCGAAGGCCTGGTAGAGCTCCATCAGCGTGAACTCGGGGTTGTGGCGGCTCGAGATCCCCTCGTTGCGGAACACGCGGCCGATCTCATAGACGCGCTCCATGCCGCCCACGATCAGCCGCTTCAGGTGCAGCTCGAGCGCGATGCGCAGGTACAGCTGCATGTCGAGTGCGTTGTGGTGGGTGACGAAGGGTCGTGCGTGCGCGCCGCCCGCCTCGACGTGCAGCACCGGTGTCTCCACCTCGATGAAGCCGCGATCGTGCAGGGTGCGCCGGAAACTCGCGATGACCTCGTGGCGCACCGCGAACATGCGACGGGCCTCGTCGTTGACGATGAGGTCGGAGTAACGCTGTCGGTAACGGGTCTCGATGTCGGAGAGACCTAGCCATTTGTCGGGCATCGGTCGGATCGCCTTCGAGAGAAGTTCCACTGCGGTCGTCTTGACGGAAAGTTCACCCTTGCGCGTGGACATCACGGTGCCGGCGGCGCCGACCCAGTCACCCCGGTCCAATTCAGCAATGGAGGAGAACCCGTCGTCGCCGACCTCGGACTTGGACACGAACAACTGGATCGTGCCGGTGCGGTCCTGGACGCTGATGAAGATCAGCTTGCCCTGATCGCGCTTGAGCATGATCCGGCCAGCGACGTGGACCGAGACGTCGGTCTCGGTGCCGGGTTCGAGTGCGCCGTGGAGGTCGCGGAGCTCGCCGAGAGTGTGGGTGCGGTCGAATCTGTGCGGGTAGGGGTTCGAGCCCGCATCACGTAGCGCATCGATGTGGGCAGTGCGCCGGTTGCGCTCGAATTCGAGACCGACTGCCGAGTCGTCTCCCGCCGACTCGCCGGTCGTGGCATCGTCGACTGTCCCGGTCTCGGTCACCTCGCCGTTCGCTCGGCTCGAGGTGTGATCTGATCCGGGGGATTCTTCGCTCACAGTGCCCCACACGGTAGTTCTTGCGGGGATCGTCACCGAAGTGCATTGGGCGTCGCACCGGTTCCGCTCCCGGTGCGAGACGCATCGGTAGCCTCGGGAGCGTGAGCAACGGCACACATCTCGTGATTCTCGGTGGTGGTCCCGCGGGGAACTCCGCCGCCACGTGGGCCGCGCGTTTCGGTGCCCGGGTGACGCTCGTGGAGCGCGAGATCGTGGGCGGGGCGGCCCACTTGCTCGACTGCATCCCGTCCAAGGCCATGATCGCGACGGGCGGCGCGATGAGCGCTACCAAGCGGTTCGCCGGAATGGGGATCGAGCAGCACGACGTGGAGATCGATGTCGACTCGATCGCGGAGCGGATCTCCGGGATCGTCGGTCGGATCCAGTCGACGACCACCGAACTCCTCGAGAGCCAGGACGTGACGATCCTGCACGGCGAGGCCCGGTTCGTCTCGGATCGCGAGGTCGTGGTGACCTCCTCGATCGGTGAGGAGCGGATCGAGGGCGATGCCTTCCTCATCGCCACGGGGTCGCGTCCGCGCATCCCCGCCTGGTGTTCACCCGACGGAGAGCGCATCCTCACGACTCGCGACTGCTACCCGCCGAAGGTCTTCCCGAAGAGCATCGTGGTCGTCGGGTCCGGGGTCACGGGCGTCGAATTCGTCCACATGTTCTCGTCCTTCGGTGCCGAGGTCTCGCTGGTGGTGAGTCGCCAGCAGGTGCTGCCCGGGAAGGATGCCGAGGCCGCCGCCGCACTCGAGGACCGGTTCCTCGCGCGCGGGGTGAAGCTGTTGAAGGGTGCCCGCGCACAGTCGATCGAGCGCGAGGGAGACGAGGTTGTCGTTCGGTGCGACGACGGTCGCGTCGCGCGCGGGACGCACGCGGTGCTGGCGATCGGGTCGGACCCGAACGTGGAGGGGATCGGACTCGAGGACGCCGGGGTGGTGCTCGAAGAGCGCGGGTTCATCGGTGTCGATGCCTACTGCCGCACGAGTGTCCCGCACATCTATGCCGCCGGTGACGTCAGCGGGAAGTTGCCGCTGTCGTCGGTGGCCACGATGCAGGGACGCAAGATCGCCGAGCACGTGATGGGGATGCTGCGCGCGGACCACCGTGTGCTCGACTACGACAAGGCGGCGTCGGCGATCTTAACCCAGCCCGAGATCGCCGACGTGGGGCTCGCCGAGGCCGAGGCATTCTCGTCGGGTCGCAAGATCCGTGTGACCAAGGTGCCGTTCTCGTCGACACCGAAGGCGCTGATCCACAACGATCCGCACGGTTTCGTGAAGTTGATCTCGGACCCGAACACCGGCGTGGTTCTCGGCGGCACGATCGTGGGTCGCCACGCAGGCGAGCTGATCAGTGTGATCGCGCTCGCAGTGACTGCGAACCTGAAGGTGTCCGACATCCTCGAGAGCCTGCTGGTGCACCCCTCGCTCGCCGAAGCGTTGACAGAAGCCGCCGAGTAACGGCGGCTTCGGGTTGCGTCGCCGAGTAACGGCGGCTTCGGGTTGCGTCGCCGAATGACGGCGGCTTCGGGTTGCGTCGCCGAGTAACGGCGGCTTCGGGTTGCGTCGCCGAGTAACGGCGGCGCTAGTCGATCTCGACGACGACGTCGCCGGCGCCCACGGTGTCACCGGGCTTCACGTTGATGGCCTTGATCGTGCCCGACTTGTCGGCCTCGATCTGGTTCTCCATCTTCATCGCCTCGAGCACGACGACACTCTGGCCCGCCTCGACGCTCTGGCCGACCTCGACGAGGATCTTGACGATCGTGCCCTGCATCGGCACCGTCACCTTGCCGCTGCCGCCACCCGCGCCGCCTCTGGCACCGCCCGAGGACGCCCGTGCGGGTTTCTTCGCGCGAGTCGGCGCCGCGACACCCGAGGTCTCGGGAACCCACACCTTCACGCCGAAGCGGCGGCCGTTCACCTCCACGGTGGTGGTGCGCTGCACCAGCGGCTCATCGCTCTCTGCAGGGGCGGCGGCCGGAGTGGCAGAGACGCCCGAGTGATCGAGTCGCTCCACGACCCACTTGGTCGAGTGCGTGCAGGCGGCGAAGTCGGGGTGCTTGAGGATCGCGAGGTCGGCGGGGATGGTCGTGGTGATTCCCTCCACGACCATTTCCTCGAGCGCGCGGATCGTGCGTGCGATCGCAACGTCACGATCACGGCCCCACACGATGAGCTTGCCGACGAGGTTGTCGTAGTACTGGCTGATCGAGTCGCCCGACTCGTACCCGCCGTCGAACCGCACACCGAAGCCGTCCGGTGTCACCAGCCGCGTGATCGGGCCCGGGGAGGGGAGGAACTTGCCGCCGGCCGGGTCCTCGGCGTTGATACGGATCTCGATCGCATGTCCGCGACGGGCGGCGAGCACCTGCTTCTGCGTCATCGGGAGCTTCTCGCCCGAGGCCACGCGGATCTGCCACTCGACGAGATCGATCCCGGTGATCACCTCGGTGACGGGGTGCTCGACCTGGAGCCGGGTGTTCATCTCGAGGAAGAAGAAGTCGCCGTCCTGGTAGATGAACTCGACCGTGCCGGCGTTGTGGTAGCCGACGGCCTTGGCGGCCTTCACGGCGGCCTCGCCCATCGCGTCCTCGACGCCGGCGGGGAGCGCGGGTGCCGGTGCTTCCTCGATCAACTTCTGGTGGCGGCGCTGGGCGGAGCAGTCGCGGGTCGAGACCCACACCACGTTGCCGTGCTTGTCGCCGACCAACTGCACCTCGATGTGGCGTGGCCACGTGAGATAGCGCTCGACATAGATCTCGTCGCGACCGAAGAAGTTGCGCGCCTCGCGCTGTGCCGAATCCATCGCGTCCTGGACCTGGTCGGCCGAGTGGACCACCTTCATGCCGCGACCGCCGCCACCGAAGGCGGCCTTGATCGCGACCGGCCATCCGTGGTCGTCGCCGAACTGGGTGATCTCGGCTGCCGAGGTCACGAACTCGGTGGTCCCCGGCACGATCGGGGCACCGCCACGCAGGGCGGCCTTGCGCGACGACACCTTGTCGCCCATCTCGTCGATCGCCTCGGGCGGTGGTCCGATGAACTCGACACCCATCGCCGTGATCGCGCGGGCGAAGTCGGCGTTCTCGCTGAAGAATCCATACCCGGGGTGCACGCCGTCGGCGCCGCTCTTGGTGATCGCGTCCAGGATCGCCTCGGTGTTGAGGTAGCTCTCGGCGGCGGTCTGGCCACCCAGCGCATAGGCCTCGTCGGCGAGTCGGACGTGGAGGGAGTCGCGGTCGAGTTCGGAGTACACGGCAACGGTCGCGATGCCCATTTCACGGGCCGCACGGATGACGCGCACTGCGATCTCGCCGCGGTTGGCGATCAGGATCTTCTTCAGCACAGGGGACTATCTTGCCCCCGTGGACCTCTCCGGTGCGAACCAACTCGGCAGATGGCTGGTGAAATCGGTCGCCGAGACCGGCAGCACCAATGCCGATCTGGTGGCTGCGGCCCACTCGGGGGCGCCCGACGGACTGGTCCTGCGTGCCGACCACCAGAGCGCCGGAAGGGGACGCCGGGACCGCACATGGGAGGCCCCGCCGGGGCAGAACCTCTTGGTGTCGAT
Source organism: Actinomycetota bacterium (assembly GCA_046091605.1). Lineage (GTDB taxonomy): Bacteria > Actinomycetota > Acidimicrobiia > Acidimicrobiales > Ilumatobacteraceae > UBA2093. The sequence goes on from JBJTCB010000010.1 coordinate 6,169, forward strand.
CTTGTTCCGCACGGACGAGCACCCGGGGCTCACCGCGGGCGACCTGGTGCGCTGTGTGTCGCTCGCCGCGATCGATGCGTGTCGTTCGACATCCGGCGCCGAGTTGGGCATCAAGTGGCCGAACGACCTGCTCCTCGGCGGCACCAAGATCGCCGGCGTGCTCGCACACTCGGGCGCCTCGACGCACGGTGACTTCACGGTCGCGGGGATCGGGCTGAACATCGGATGGTCCCCGCCGGGGGCGGCGTCGTTGCGCGACGCATCGAGCCACATCCCGTCGTCGCACGATCTGTGCATGGCGATGCTCGCGGCGCTCGACGGTCTGCTCGCGCTCGGGTCGGATGCACTCCACGACGAGTACTGCGCGCACCTCGCCACGGTCGGCGAACGTGTGCGGGCCGTCACCGATACCGGTGAGATCACCGGTCGTGCTCTCGCGGTGGAGCGCGATGGTCGCCTCGTGGTGCTGGATGAGTGCGCGGTCACGCACCGTCTGGACACCGCCGACGTGGTGCATCTCCGCGCCGCGTCACCGTGACTACCGTGGGAGAGTGACGTCGGAACGGCCCCTCTCGCGCTTCACGGGGGCCCCGCGATGGATGATCACTGCATCGTTCGCGCTCGTGCTGTCGCTCGCGGGCGCCCTCGGGATCGTGCGCGCCACGAATTCGGCACTTGACGGAGTCTCCCGGGTCGAGGCCGTCGCGCCCGTGCTCTCCGGGCCGAGTGACGGGGTCGTGAACTACCTCCTCGTCGGATCCGATTCGCGGGTCGGAGCCGATCCGAACGACGAGGACTTCGCCTCGGTCGGCTCGGAGGATGCGACTCCCGGCATGCGCAGCGACACGATCATCGTCGTGCGCCGCGACCTGGACACCGGAGCGATCGCGCTCATGTCGGTTCCGCGCGACCTGTGGGTCAAGATCGGTGATTCTGAGAAGCACCAGAAGATCAACGCCGCCTACCAGCGCGGCCCCGATGTGCTGGTGCGCACGGTGCAGCGCGCCCTGAACATCCCGATCCATCACTATCTCGAGATCAACTTCAGCGGCTTCAAGAGGGTGGTCGATGCGATCGGGGGAGTGCACGTGTGCGTCGATGCGCCCTCTCGCGACAAGGCCACGGGGTTCTACATCGGCAAGAGGGCCTGCAAGAGGGTCGGCGGGGCCCAGGCGCTCGCGTACGCGCGCTCGAGGTACTTCGAGGAAAAGATCGACGGTTCATGGCGCAAGGACGGCACCGGCGACGTGGGTCGTGGCGAGCGCCAGCGCATGTTCATCGGCCGCCTCGCCAAGGACGCACTCGCGTACCTGTCGCGTCACCCTCTCGAGTCATCGTCGGTGTTCGGTGCTGTCACCTCGGCCGTGAGCGTCGACCCGGCTCTCGACCTGGTCGATCTCGGCCGCGAGTTGCGTCCGCTCGCCGACGGGACGTCGGTGTCGTACAACCTGCCGGTCGACTCGGGCTGGGCAGGCGATGCCTTCGTGTTCCGCCTCGCGAAGGAGGCACAGCCCCTGCTCGGGTACTTCTCGGGCGTGGGCGAGGCACCTCCGCCGCCACCGCCGGGCTGAGTCGTCGGCGCGGGCCGATCGGGGGTGCCGTGCTCAGGTGGGGAAACCACCGACCGATGCGCGACGGCGCTCACGCTCGGCGAAGCGGCTCGCATCGATCGGCTCTGCGATGCGGTTGCCCTGCAGGAGGTCGCACCCGAGCACCTTGAGGCGCTGCAGATGATCCTCGGTCGAGACCCACTCGGCGCACACGGTGAGATCGAGCGAGTGCGCCAACTGGATGAGGGAGCGCACCATCGGGTCGTCGGCGCCGTCGGTGCGGCCGACGTCGCGGACCAGGGTCCCGTCGAGCTTGAGCATGTCGGCGGGGAAGCTGCGCAGCGCCGCCAACGACGAGTGCCCCGCACCGAAGTCGTCCACCGCGACCCGCACCCCGAGTCGCTTCAGCGCGTTCACGGTGCGCATCACCGACGGGTTCGTCTCCACGAGTGCCGACTCCGATGTCTCGAGCACGAGTTGGCCGGCGTCGAGCGAATGCTCGCGCAGGATCGACAGTGTTCGGTCGACGAAAGTCGAATCCGACAGCTGGCGACGCGAGGCGTTCACGTGGAGGGCGAGCCGTGCGTCGACGATTCCACCGGAGATCCAATTCGCCACGTCGGCTGCGGCGGTGGCGAGCACCCAGTCGCCGATCGGGGAGATCAGGCCGGACTCCTCGGCCAGTTCGAGGAATTCCGCGGGCGCGATCTCGCCCCGCACCGGGTGTCTCCACCTCAGCAGCGCCTCGACTGCCACCGTCCGTCCGGTCTGAGCCGAGACGATCGGTTGGTAGAGGAGTGCGAACTGGCCGCGTGCGAGTGCCTGCTCGAGTTCGGCGCCGAGCACCTGGCGGGCGCGCGCGGCGGCGCGCATGTCGTCGGAGAACAACTCCGATCTCCCGCGGCCGCGCTGCTTGGCCCGGTACATCGCCGTGTCGGCCGAGCGCAGCAGGGTGACGGCGGCATCAGCCGGCGACTCGCTCGCCAGCAGGTCGGCTGTCGACATCGCCACGCCCACGCTCGCTCCCGCCTCGATCTCGACTCCCTGCAGCACCACTGGACCGGTGATCGCGGTGCGGATTCGCTCGGCGATGTCGAGGGCCACCTGGTCGTCGAGGAGTCCCTCGCACAGCACCGTGAACTCGTCCCCGCTGATGCGCGCGACGAGATCGCTCGGGCGGGTCGCGGCCGCGAGCCGGCGCGAGATGGCAACGATCAACTGGTCGCCCACGGCGTGGCCGATGGTGTCGTTCACGTGCTTCAACTTGTCGAGGTCGATGAAGAGAACCGCCACCGACTGTCCCGTGGTGCGCGAGCGCTCGAGGGCCTCGGTCGTCTTGCGCAGCATCAACACCCTGTTGGGCAGGCCGGTCAGCGCGTCGTGGGTGGCCTGGCGCGCGAGCTCGGCCTGCACGCGCCGTTCCTCGGTGATATCGCGCGCGATCGTTGCCCAGTGTTCGACACTCCCGTCGCTCGCACGCACCACTTGCACGACCACTGCGAGCACCCGCGCGATGCCATCGGGTGAGCGCACGACGATCTCCCCGTGCCACCGGTTGTCGCCGCTGTTGTCGGGCCGCTCGGGTGCGAGCAACTCGCGCGGGAGTTGGTCGCGCACGGCCTGCACATAGGCGCGGGCCGCGGCGTCGGGTGCCCCGGTTCCCGGGTCGGTGACGCCGAGCATGGCGCGCGCCGGGTCGTTGGCGAAGACGGGCTCGCCCGCGCGGTCGAAGACCAGCACGGCATCGCCGGAGACATCGAGCAGACCGACCAACTGATCCGAGAGCACTTCGCGCGTCATCTCGGCACTGCAGTCGACGGCCGTGCCGACGTGACCCTCGAGATGGCCGTCGACGACGACGGGCCGGGTCTCGATGCGGATCCATCTCGTCTCGCCGCTCGCAGTGCCGATGCGGAAACGCACCGAGAATGCCGTGCCCGACTCGCGGCTCTCCACCCACCGCTTCTCGCACTCGGTCCGCTCCCGCGGCAGTGCCACCGACCACGGTGCCGTGCCGGTCACCACCGGTGCACCATTCAGAACGAGGTCGCGGAACGCCTGGTTCGCCGAGCGCACGCGACACTCGGCGTCGGTCTCGAAGACTCCGAGGGGCAGGGCGGCGAGTACCGGATCGATGGTGTCATTCTCACAGATCGACCGCTCAAAGCGGTGGAACGACCCCGTTGGGTGGCGGAGTCGTCACCGACGTTGCACGGTGGCCGGGTACCGAGTGATCGGGTACCAAATGACCGGGTACGTGCGCCCGACTACCGCGCAAAGGTGAAGGTGGTGGCCGCCGAGTCGATCTGGGCCTCTTCGATGGCGCCGAGGACATCGTCGGCAGGCGACGATGCGGCTACTCCGAGCTTCTCAGAAAGCGCGAACACCGTCAGCGTGTAGGTGTGGGATGTCCCCGTGGGCGGGCAGGGTCCGACATAGCCGTCACGGCCCGCCGAGTTCTCCGCGGCAACCGCACCCTCGGGGAGTGCTCCCTCGTCGAGGGCGAGCACTCCCGGGTCGATGTCGATGGCGACCCAGTGCAGGTAGTCCGGTGCATCGTTGTCCTGCAGCACGACGGCGAAGGCGGCGGTCTCGGCGGGCGCCGACGACCACGACACAGCGGGAGAGATGTTGAGTCCGTCGCAGGTGTGGCGCACGTCGATTGCCGCACCGTCTGCCCATGCGCCGGTCACCGCGAACGTGGGGGGAACGGTCGTGGCCGGGGCGACCGACTCGCCTTGGTCGGGACGGGGCGGCTTCATGGTGCGACCGTCGTTGGTCGAACACGCAGCCAGCACCGTGGAGCACGCGACGATCATCGCGAGGAGTCGTGCGACACGGTGCGGAGGTTTCCGGGTCCCCGCGTCGCTCGGCTCACGGTGCATCGCGATCTCTCGTTGCATCAGGATGAGGCTACGGCCCGTGGTGCATCGGTATCGTGTCGGTGATGCGTCGCAGCCCCGTCTCGGTCACCGGCGAGGACCTCTGTCTGATGACGGTGCATGCCCATCCCGACGACGAGGCCTCCAAGGGCGCACCGACGGTGGCAAGGTATTTCGCCGAGGGCGTGCGCACGGTGCTCGTCTGCTGCACCGGCGGCGAGGAGGGCGACCTGCAGAATCCCGCACTGCGCGAGGAGGGACAACCGTTCCATGGTCTGACCGCCGAGGGGGAGAAGGCGTTGCTCGCCGAGGTGCGCCCGCGCGAGTTGGCCGAGTCGACATCGATCATCGGGTTCACTGCCGTGCACATGCTGGGCTACCGCGATTCGGGGATGGCGGGTTCGGAGGCCAACTCGCACCCCGAGTGTTTCGCCGCCGCCGAACTCGATGAGGCGACCGAGCGCCTGGTGCGACTGATCCGCGCCGAGCGCCCGCAGGTGATCCTCACCTACAACGACGACCAGACCGGGTATCCCCATCCCGATCACCTGCGCGTCCACGACGCAAGCGTGCTCGCTTTCGAGCGTGCCGGTGATCCCTCGTGGTATCCCGCGGCGGGACCGGCGTGGCAGCCCTCGAAGATGTACTACACGCTCTGGTCGCGCGATCGGATCGAGAAGTTGCACGAGGCGCTCCTCGCCAAGTGGGGCGAGTCGCCCTTCGACGAGAACTGGCGCAAGCGTCCCTCGCAGGACCATCGCATCACCACCAAGTTGGACGTGGCCGAGTGGTTCTGGGCGCGCACAGGTTCGCTTCGTGCCCATGCCACCCAGGTCGACCCGACATCCAAGTGGTGGTTCGGCCTCGACGACGCAGAGATGGGCCGCGTGTATCCGTGGGAGGACTGGATCCTCGCGCGTTCGACGGTGGGTGGACCCGTCGAGGGTGAGGTCGAGTCCGATCTGTTCGCCGGTGTGCGCGCCGACGACGGCGCACTCGTCGGTGGTGCAGAGCGGTGAGCGTGCAGTACCGCGTCTCGTTCGGCAAGTCCGACATCGCCGTCGACGGCCCCGACGACGCCGATGTGGTCGTGGCAATCGATGCGAAGTGGGCGGCCGACGACCCCAGCGTGTCGTACATGCGCGGCCGTCTGAAGGCCGAGGGTCACACGGGGATGCTGCTCGAGGCGCTGTGGTCGGGCGAGGCGGCGCGCACGATCAGCCGGCTCGCATTGCGTCCCTGAGGGCGCGATAGCCGATCAGCACCGCCCCGACGCTCTCGAGTGCGTCGCGCACCTCGTCGCCCGTGACGAGCGCGAGATCGTCGATCCAGCCCTCGGCGGTGGCGCCGAGCGCGCGGACCTCGGGCGTGTCGATCGAGGGTTGCACGTGGATCTCGGTCACCCCGGGTGCGAGGTTTGCGATCGCCGACATGAGCCTCTCGCGCGAACCCGCCCGCCAATCGTGGTCGAAGTGGTCGGGGAACACGACGCCCTCCTCGGCCGCGAGGCGCCGGAAATCGAATCCGGCCGCATCGACCGAGACGGTCGAGGGGAGCCGGATCGGGAGCCGGAATTCGACGGCCAGCTCGAGATAGACGTCGAAGAACTCGGGACGCAACGTGATCGCGCTCAGGTGAGGCGCGAGGTGCGTGACGTCGATGCCCCAGGCGATCGCGCGCTCGATCTGGGCGCGGCACTCGCGGAGCACCTCCTCTGCGTCGGCGTGCTCCCACAGATCGTCGATCGAACGCGGAAAGCCTCCCTCGCCGGAGAGCAGCGTCGGGGCATGCGTGATCGGACCCCACCGGTAGTTCGGGTGCTCGGCGTTCAGCGTGAGGTGCACGCCGATGTCGTCACCGTGGTTCTCGAGGGCGGCGAACCGTGCCCACGGGGCCGGCACCATGATCGAGGCGCACGTGGCCACACCCTGACGCAGGGCCGTGTAGACACCCACGGTCGCGGCGTGGCACGAGCCCAGGTCGTCGCAGGAGATGATGACGAGTCGCGCGTCGTCGTCGTGGCCGAGCCGGGAGGCGAGCGATGCCATGGGCGAGACGCTATCGCTCGCACGCACCCCACAGGCCCAGCGACGACGCGCGTGCGCGCTCGGCGGCGGCGGCGAACTCCTCGGCGTGAGCGATGTTCGGCTCGATCGCGAGCGTCGTGGCCCACCCGCCCTCGACGAGATCGAGATTCACGAACAGACCATCGTCGGCGCGGAAGAGATAGGCGAGGAGACGTCCGTAGCGGTCGCGCGACTCTGCATCCCGCGTCACCCCGACGACGGTGCCAGCCGGCAGGAGAGTGGCCAGGTGCGCCGAGGCCTCGGGGCCGTAGCACTCCACGGGTTTGGTCGGGTGCTTGGTCTCGGGAGTGTCGACCCCGATCAAGCGCACGGTCTCTGAGCGGCCGTCGATGACGAGACGCACAGTGTCACCGTCGACGACTTCCTCGACGCGGGCCGCGAGACCGAACTCGCCCACATCGCTCTGTCTCGACGCACCGGCGCACGCCGTCAGCAGCACGGCTGTCGCCACGACAGCGACGAGTGACGACAGGCGGTGGTTCATCGGAGAGATGTGTGCGGGCGGGGGTGACCCGCGCCCGCCCGGGCCCCGATGCGGTGGTCGCGTGTGGTCAGAGGCGCTCGATGAGGGTGCCGGTGCCGAGACCGCCACCACAGCACATCGACACGAGCGCATAGCGGCCGCCGATGCGCTCGAGCTCGTTGAGGGCCTTCGTCATGAGGAACGCACCGGTGGCACCGAGGGGGTGTCCGAGGGCGATCGCCCCGCCGTTCGGGTTCGTCTTGTCGAGATCGGCACCGACCTCCTTGGCCCACGCGAGTACCACCGAGGCGAACGCCTCGTTGATCTCGAACACGTCGATGTCATCGATCTTGAGGTTGTTGCGCTCGAGGAGGCGCTGGGTCGCATCGATCGGGCCGGTGAGCATGAACACCGGGTCCACGCCCACGAGGCACGTGTCGACGATGCGCGCACGCGCGCGCAGGCCCAGCGCCGAGGCCTTGGCCTCGTTCATCATGAGCACGGCGGCCGCGCCGTCGGAGATCTGCGAGGAGTTGCCGGCGGTGTGCACGCCGTTCTCGCGCGCCACGGGCTTGAGGCCGGACAGCTTCTCGAGCGAGGTCTCGCGCAGGCCCTCGTCGCGGGCGACACGGCGGGTCGACTCGGTGGGCTTGCCCTCGGCATCGATCTCGGGTGCGTCGACCTCGATGTACTGGCCGGCGAAACGGTCCTCGTTCCAGGCGCGGATCGCGCGCTCCTGCGAGGCCAGACCGAACCGGTCGGTGTCGTCGCGGGTGATCTTCCAGTTGTCGGCGATGCGCTCGGCGCCCTCGAACTGCGAGGTCATCTCGTAGCGACCGAAGTAGGTGCGGGGGATCGGCACGCCGAGCCCGAGTTCCTTGCGGCTGTTCGAGCCGATCGGCACGCGGCTCATCACCTCGACGCCACAGGCGATCGCGGCATCGACCACGCCCGCGCCGATCAACGAGGCGGCGAGGCCCGTGGCCTGCTGCGACGAACCGCACTGGGTGTCCACGGTGGTCGCTGCTGTCGACAGCGGGAGTCCCGCGGCGAGCCACGCGGTGCGGGTGATGTTGAACGACTGCTCGCCGACCTGGCTCACGCAGCCACCCACGACCTGCTCGACGATCGCCGGGTCGATCCCGGCGCGGTCGACGATTCCCTTCTGCACGAGGCCGAGCACCTCGCCGGGGTGCATGCCCGACAACCCGCCGCCGCGGCGGCCGATCGGGGTGCGCAGGGCATCGACAATGACGACTGAATTCTGGTTGTTCGACATGCGGGCAAGCCTATGGGTCGCCTCCGCCACTACCGTCATCGGTGATGGCGAGCCCGAGCCCGTTCCGACCCCTCCTGGCCCCGTCGGCCGACGCCACCTCGCACCGCTACATCCATGTCGTGGGCACCAAGGTGTTCGTCGACGACCGTGCGGCAGACGACGGATGGGACTCGCACTTCCTCGGCATGCACGGCGACGTCGCCTGCTGGGGCATCGACGTGCCCGCCGGTGAGGATCCCGGCTACGGCGCAGAGACCGATCTGCGAGCCCTCTTCGGCCGCGTCGACGAAACGGAGTGGGCGGTGGCGGGTCGAGCCGTCCAGCTCGTGGAGTGGGCGCGCACACACCGGTTCTGCGGCCGCTGCGGCGGGGGCACCCGACTCGCCGACAACGAGCGCGCCTTCGTCTGCCCGTCGTGCCGGTTGATGGCGTTCCCGCGACTCGCGCCGGCAATCATCACCCTGGTCACCCGCGGGGAGGGCGACGACGAGGAGGCGCTCCTCGCGCGCGGTGCCAATTTCGGTGTGCCGATGTACTCGTGCCTCGCGGGCTTCGTCGAACCGGGGGAGAACCTCGAGCAGGCCGTCACGCGCGAGGTCGAGGAGGAGGTCGGCGTGGTCGTTGACTCCGTCACCTACGTGGCGAGCCAACCATGGCCGTTCCCGCACTCGCTGATGCTGGGGTTCCGCGCGCGGTGGGTCTCGGGTGAGCTCGTGCTGGAGACGACCGAGATCGCCGACGCCAACTGGTACCGCCGCGACGGGATCCCGATGATCCCCCCGCACATCTCGATCGCGCGACGGTTGATCGACGATTGGCTCCTGCGCCGTGTCTGACGCGGACCCTGTCGCTGCGATCGACGGGGTGCTCATGGGCTTTGTTGCCCGAGTGCCGGGGGAGTCGCTGTCCGGCACGGTGCACCTGCACTGCACGGATGCCGACGGAGAGTGGATGATCGAGCGGGGACCCACCGGCGATCTGGAGCTGTCGCGCCGCCACGCCAAGGGGGACTGCGCGATCCGCGGGACCGCGGCCGCGGTGCTCGGGGTGCTGGGCGGCACCGGCAATCTCACCGACCTCGAGGTGATCGGCGACACCGGGGTGGCGGACAGTTTCGTCGCCGCACTCCGGATGAACTAGAGAAGACCCGGGAGTCCGCGCGCGCGAGAGCACGCAGACCCAGGCACGCAGACACAGCGACACAGAGAAACAGAGACAAGGAGCACGACATGGGCAAGCCATCAGTGGACATCGGGCGAGTGGGCATTTGGTACGGAACGATCGATGCGCTCGCCACACCTGATGCCAAGCGCGCCGCGGCCACCGTCGAGGAGCTCGGGTTCCATGCGCTCTGGCTCGCCGAGGCCGTCGGTCGTGACCCCTTCGTGTCGGCCGCGGTGCTGCTCTCGGCCACCGAGCGGCTCCCGATCGCGACCGGCATCGCCAACATCTACGCGCGCGATCCGATGACGATGGCCGCGGGTCAGAAGACACTCGCCGAGGCCTACCCCGGTCGGTTCCTCCTCGGGATGGGGGTGAGCCACGGACACCTCGTGGCCGGCGTGCGCAAGCACGACTGGTCGAAGCCCTACAGCTACATGGTCGAGTACCTCGACAAGATGGACAAGGCGCTGTTCATGGCGGTCGGACCGAGCGAGGATCCCGGGCGCGTGCTCGCAGCGCTCGGCCCGAAGATGCTGAAGCTCTCCGCCACCCGCGCGAACGGGTCGCACCCGTACTTCACGACTCCCGAGCACACGGCCATCGCTCGCTCGGAGATGGGCCCTGATGCACTCCTGGCGCCCGAGCAGATGGTCGTGCTCGAGCGCGATCCCACCGAGGCGCGGCGCATCGCACGCGCCGGCATGAAGATCTACCTCGGCCTGCCGAACTACTTCAACAACCTGCGCCGACTCGGGTTCACCGAGGAGGATTGGGAGAACGGCGGCAGCGACCGCCTGGTGGATGCGATCGTGGCGTGGGGGACCGAGGACAAGATCGCAGCGCGCGTCGCCGAGCACCATGCCCAAGGTGCCGACCACGTGTGCGTGCAGGTTCTCACCGACGACATCCGCACCGCGCCCGTTGATCAGTGGCGCAGGCTCGCCTCGGTGCTGCTCTGACCAGAACGTGATCCTGGCGGGTCGTCACTCGGCGATGCCGACGGGCTGACCATCCACGATCTGGTCGAGGTACTCGCTCATCCCGTAGCCGACCCTGCCCTCGTGCTCGCCCGAGGTGATGCGCCAGCGCGTCATGCCCTCGCTGATCCGGGTCATCAGCCAGTTCCCGTCGGGATCTTGGCGCCGGTTGCGCAGAGGGATGAGGCTCAGCACCTCACCCTCGAAGTGCCACTCGCGGCCCGATCGCGACGACGAGATCACACCGGTCACCTTGTCGTGGTAGTTGTCCTCGCCCTCGGTGACTGTCGAGATGCGCACGTCGTCACAGAGATGGATCTGGCCGTCGTCCCACACGAACCCACCGCGCGAGCCGTCGGAGTCGCGACGCGCGACGCGGCTCGCCATGAAGCCGAGTCCTTCCCCGAAGTTCGCCGTGAGCCACCGGTAGTAGAACGGCGCCTGCCAGTAGCGGGGTCCCCATGAGTGGTCGCGCAATCCGAAGCCGTCGATCTGCCACTCCTCGTCGCCGACGCGTATCGAACCCCGCGCCGAGACGAGTTGTTCGTAGTGGCCCTTGGCGAACTCCTCGCCGGGCTTCTCGTGGGGTTGGTCCGGTTCGCCACCGAACATGCTGGCGCGACCCTTGCCGCCGAACGTGATGCGGGCCTCGCACTCGACGAACGGGTTGTTGGCGAACGCGGTCTTCGGGTCGGACATCTGGTGCGGGTCGTCGAGGACCACCACCTTGCCCGTGTAGTCGATGCGCAGTTCCTCGAAGGGCTTCACCATGGTCCAGGTGAGGCCCCCCGCATCGAGGGCGTCGTTCGAGTCGATCGTGGGTCGCTTGAACATGAACCCCACGCGTCCGCCCGGCAGATAGAGGCACACCGTCATCTCGGCGTACCCCTCGTTGGCACGGTTGCCCATCCGGAACCAGCCGCCGACCTCGCTGCGCGGGTCGAAGCAGTTGATGTACATGCTCTCGTTGAAGTTCGACTCGGGGCCGAGTTCGTGCATGTACTCGTCGGATTCATCCAGTCTCACGCCCATCTCACCGTCTCCGTTTCTTTGTCGACGGCCTCAGCCGCCGTGTGTCTGTCGACGGCCTCAGCCGCCGATCACCCGGGCCTGCAGTTTGCGCATTCCGGCCAACCAACGGTCGCGATCATCGACCTTGCGCTTCTCATAGGTGTGCACCTCGGGGTGGGGCATCACCAAGAATCGTTCCGCCACGATCGTATCGTGCACGGCATCGGCGACCTGTGCCGGCTCGAGCACCGCACCGGAGGCCTTGACCACGTCGCCACCGCGCTTGTCGACGCCCTGCACTGCCCCGGGTGGGTTCAACATGTTCGTGTTGACGCCCTGGGGGCACAGGCACGTGACCCTGATGCCGCGGTCGCCATAGGTGATCGCGAGCCACTCGGCGAAAGCGACGGCTCCGTGCTTGGAGACGCTGTAGGTGGCGCTGCCGATCTGGGACAACAACCCCGCGGCCGAGGCCGTGGAGCAGAAGTAGCCCTCGCCGGCGGCGAGCCAGTCCTCCATGAGGTGCTTCGCGGCCCAGCGGTGCGCGTGCAGATTGATGTCCATCGCGGTGTTCCATGTCACCTCGTCGGTCGAGGCGAGATCGGTTCCCACCGCGACGCCGGCGTTCGCGAAGAAGAGATCGATGAAACCGAACACGCGCCGTGCCTCGTCGATGAGCGCCGCGTTCCCGGCCTCGGTCGAGATGTCGGCCACGACCGCGTGCGCAGATCCGGGCTGCAGGGCGTTCAATTCATCGGCGATCGCGCGCAGGTTCGCAGCGTCGCGGTCGGCGACCACCACGCGCGCCCCGGCCGAGTGGAACCTCCGGGCGAGAGCCGCACCGATCCCGTTTGCTGCGCCGGTGACGACGGTTGTTCTGTCCTTCAAATCCATGTCGATCGCACACTCCAGGCCCTGTGTGGGCTGAACCCTATGCCACGGTGGCGGTCGATTGTCACTCGTGGCCCGAGGCGCGGGCGGCACCATGCCGGTTGCGCGCGGGTCCGCGTCTGTACCATGAGGTGAGCGGGCGGAACCCGGTGCGAGTCGCCGGTCCGCGTCGCTCCGACCAGGAGGACGAGATGATCGAGACGCGCGAACCAGTCATCACCGAGGCCGTTGCCGTCATCGACAAGGCGCTCGCCCAGCTGATGAAGCGCGAACTGATCTCGGCGACGGAAGTGTCCGACCTCTTGCTCGATCTGCGGTCGTTGCTCAGCGCCGCCGCGCCCACCACCGACGCCTGACCGGCGAGGGAGCAGGAGCCGACGGGTCGTCAATGTCGCCGGCGGGCGGTGCGTTCCCGCCCATGGCGCTGATCTCTGCGAACGACGTGCGGAGCAATCCGGTGAGGAGTTCGGGCTCGGCCACTGCTGCCTCGTCGATGTTGACGCCCACGTCCATGCTCCCGAGATACGACATCAGAGTGACATTGAACGCGACCCCGGCGAGCGGGCCGACCGGGTAGTTGGCGAGGAGCTTGGATCCGGCCATGTAGAGGGGCACGCCGGCTCCCCGGACATTCGAGGTCGCGAAGTCGACCGTCTCGGCCTGGGCGCGCGCCAACCGGGTCACCACCGACGTGGGGATGAGAGTGGCCACGGCAGCGATCGCATCCAGGCTCGCCGACTGCGATTCGGCGCGCGCCGTGGCGAGGATCTCGTTGACCGCCGCGAAGCGCTCGGCAATCGGCATCTCCGCGGTCGGCACCAGCATCCGCACGAGCGAGAAGGCGTTGGCCCCGCTGTCGTCGGTGCGGGTGCTGATCGCCATCGAGGCGCGCAGGCTCTCCACCGGCGCACCGAGTGCGCGGTGGTACTCGCCGGCGGCGTGCGCGGCGGCCGTGACGAACGCGGTGTTGAGGGTCCCACCCATCGACTTGGCGGCGGCACGCAGGGTCGCGTACGGCACGCGCATCGTCTCGAGCCGGCGACGGACCGAGCGCTCCGTCCACAGCGGTGAACGGGCCGGGTCGGTCTCGGAGAGCTGGGCGATGACGCCCTTGACGGTGGCCGAGGTCGAGGACCCGATCGTTCCGATCGACGCGGGATCCGAGAGCATGTCGCGCACCTGACGCAGGACTGCGATCGGGATGCGCAGCGTGTCACCGATCGCGTCGCGCAGGGCCTCGGTGGCGTCGGGTTGGGGTGCCGTGGCGAGGCGCGCGATGGTCTCGGCATCCAGCGGTGGCAACGGCGCGGGGTCGCGCTCGAGGTCGAGGAAGTGCATCGACAACTCGACCATGCCCTGGCCGTCTCCGACCGTGTGGTGCACCTTCTCGACGAGGGCACTGCGTCCGCCCTCGAGCCCGTCGACGACGATGAACTGCCACAGTGGTCGCGACCGGTCGAAGGGGTCGGCGAGCAGCAGCGTGACGAGATCGCGCAACTGCGCGAGGGTGCCCGGTGCGGCGATCGCAATGCGGCGCACATGGCGGCGGATGTCGAAGTCGGAGTCGTCGACCCAGGTCGGGTTCCCGAAGTTGCCCGGTGAGGGCTGGACGCGGCGGCGCAGACGCGGCATCAGGACGACTGCGCGCTCCATCCGGGCGACCAAGCGGTCCATGTCGGGGGGCCGGTCGAGGATCGTGATGTTGGCGAACGACGAGGCGAGGAACGGATCCTTCTCGAGACGCCACATCAACGTCTCGGTGTCGCTCATTCGGCGCTCGGTGTCGTTCACGCGTCCCAACCTACTTCCAGGCCGGCCGCACCCGTGGGGGCCCGCCCGGACGACTCGCGCACCCGGAGCCGGGGATCACATCGGGACGACTGTGTGCTTGAACTCGTTCAGGATCGGCCACTCGATGTCGTCGAGGATTCGGTCGACGGTGCGGCGAGCCAATGCGGTGTCACCGTGCGAGTGGTCGAGCAAGCGCACGAAGATCGCGTTGTCGCCCACCACGAAGGTGGGGGTGCCCCACACACTGTGGCTCGTCACGAAGCGGGTGTGCTCCTGGCGTACGACTCCGAGCGTGCGGCCCGATTCGATGTCGGAAAAGACTGCGGCGGAGTCGGCACCGTTGTCGCCGAGCACCCGGGTCAGCACCGACTTGTCGCGCAGCGACCCGCCGGCGGTGTGTCGGTGCTCGAACAGTGCGTGGTGGACATCGAGGAACGCAGCCGGCTGGTTGTCTCGCACGGAGATCGCCGCCTGCAGGGCGAGCAGTCCGCTGTCGGTGTCGGGCGCATCCCACACGTCGGGGTATCCCTCCTCGACGTGGGCTTGGCCGAGACAGAAGGGAAGGAAGGTGACGTCCCAGTCGGCTCCACCGCGCAATCCCTCCACGACATGGTCGTGCACGAGCCGCGCGAACGGACAGCGATAGTCGAAGGTCAAACCGAAAGATCGTGCCACGAGACCGTCAACACGACGGTGGCCTCGTCGTATTCCCGTACCGGCGGGTAATCCGGCGGTCACTGCGTCGAGTGCGGGACCACTCAGGAGAAGATGGCACTCGACACCGCGAGAGCCACGGATCCGAGCAGGGCGCCGGTGATCGCACCGGCGGCGATGTCGGTGAAGTGGTGGCTGCGCACCACCACACGACTCATCGCAACAACGCTCGCAAGAACCACCCATACCCAGACCAACGGCGCGCCGGTGAACGAGGTGAGAAGGATTGCTGCATAGGTGGCCGACGAGGCGTGACCGCTCGGGAAACTCGAGGTCAACGGCGTGCGCACGGCGAATCGATCGTCACCCGAGACCGTCGGGCGCGCGCGACGGAAGAGCCGCTTGACGCCCTGGTTCACCACGAGGCTCTCGACGCCGAGGGCACACGAC
>JBJTCB010000011.1:0-42663 GCA_046091605.1 Actinomycetota bacterium
GACTCGTCGGGTGAGGGATCATCATCGGTCCCGTGGGTGACCGATCCGTGGGACGACCCGAGCATCGTGTCGGAGTCCGATGTCGAGGACTCCCGCTCGGTGGGAATGCACGATGCGGAGTCGCGGCGCACACTGCGCGGACTCGTGCGCGCAGCGACATGGGCCGTGGTCGGAGCGGTGCTGCTTGCGGGGCTGGCCGGTTGGTGGGTGGTGCGAGAACTCAATCCCGGGGGGAATGCCGAGACGGTGACATTCACGGTGAATGCCGGTGACGATCTCGATGCGGTGATCGATCGGCTCTCTGACCAGGGTCTGATCGGCAACACGGCGGTCTTCTCGTGGTATGTGCGGTCCCGCGGTGGTCTCGAACCGGCTGCGGGCTACTACCGACTCGAGCGGGGGGCGAGCGCGGGTGACATCGTGGCCGCGCTGGCGACTCCGCCGTCGGACACGTTCGTCAACGTGACATTCCCCGAGGGATTCACGATCGCCCAGATGGCCCGCAGGCTCGCCGAGAAGGTGCCCCACCTCAGCGTTGAGCGCTTCGTGACGGCAGCCACCGACGGCTCGGTGGGCTCGTCGCTCTCGCCGAAGGGCACCACGACACTCGAGGGATTGCTCTTCCCCGACACCTACCAGGTGGCCGGTGACTCCACGGAGTCGGGTGTCGTGGCGCGGCTCGCCTCGACGATGGAGTCGGTGGCGTCCAAGCAGGTCGACCTCGCCGGTGGGGCCAAGTTGCTCGGTCGCACCCCGTATCAGGTGCTGATCGTGGCATCGATGATCGAAAAGGAGGCCAAGGTCGCAGCCGACAGGCCCAAGATCGCGCGTGTGATCTACAACCGCATGGACGCGGGCATGAAGCTGCAGATCGATGCGACCGTCAAGTACATCTCGGATCCCACGTTGCCGTGGGCCGATCAGAAGGCGACCGACTCCAAGTTCAACTCGTACCTCTACGGAGGGCTGCCCCCGACACCGATTGCGAACCCGGGCCGGGCCTCGATCGAGGCCGCGCTCGCACCCGCGCCGCCGCCCGAACCCGATGATGAGGCCTGTGTCGGTCTCACGCGCGGGACCAAGTGCGACTATTTCTATTACGTGCTGATCGACGACGACGGCAGGCACCGGTTCGCCACGACCCTCGCCCAGCACGAGGCGAACACCGCCGAAGCGATCGCCTCGGGCGTGCTCCGATGACGGCCGCTCCACGACGCGCGGCGGTGATCGGTTCTCCGATCAGCCAGAGCCTCTCGCCGGCCATCCATCGTGTCGCGTTCGCAGAGCTCGGGATCGACTGCTCCTACGAGGCGATCGAGGTGCTCCCGGGGTCGCTCCCGGACTTCGTGGCAACGATGCGGCGCGGTGGGATCGATGCGGCCTCGGTGACGATGCCGCACAAAGAGACGATCGCGCATCTCGTCGACGAGCCGAGCGAGGACGCGCGCGTTCTCGGTGCGGTGAATTGCGTGTGGCGGGACGGCGGGATTCTCCGCGGGGCGATCACCGACGGCGAGGGGTGTTGCGACGCTCTCGAGACGGTCGGGGGTGCCGCGCTGTCCGGGGCAACGGTGCTGCTGCTCGGGGCGGGGGGCACCGCCCGTGCGATCGCATTGTCGCTCGCACGCCGGGGCGCGAACGTGCACGTCGAGAACCGCACACTCGAGCGGGCCCATGATCTGGTCGACGCCGTGCGCTCGCACCCCGGGCAATCCCAGGGGCAACTCCCGGGCCAGGTCGTGGTCGGGGGTGTCGATGGAGCCGATGTGGTGATCAATGCGACATCAGTCGGGATGAACACCGACGAGACCCCCTGCGAAGTGTCCCGGATCGCGCCCGGGTCGGTGGTCCTCGATGCCGTCTACTTGCCGCTCGAGACCCGTCTGCTCACCGAGTCGGCCTCGGTCGGTGCCCGTTGCGTCGACGGGCTCTGGATGCTCATCCACCAGGCGCGCCGCCAGGAGATGCTGTGGTTCGGTCGGGCCGGCTCTGCCGAGTCGATGCGCGAGGAATCTCTCCGGACACTCGCGAGTCGCCCCAAGTAGCCTGCCTGCGTGCTCAGGTACCTCACCGCCGGTGAATCACACGGCCGTTCCCTCACGGTCATCGTCGAGGGGCTTCCCGCCGGGATGCCCGTGCTCGCCGAGGAGTTCGAGGGAGAACTCGCGCGTCGGCGACTCGGGTACGGACGCGGTCCGCGTCAGCGGTTCGAGCAGGACGTCGTGACGATCTCGGGTGGTGTCCGGCACGGTCGGACCCTCGGATCCCCGGTGGCGATCGAGATCCAGAACTCGGAGTGGTTCCGCAGCGACAAGTGGCACGAGGAGATGTCGACCGCCCCCGGTGCGACCAAGTCGCCGTTGACCCAGCCCCGGCCCGGACATGCCGACTTGGTGGGCATGCAGAAGTACGGGTTCGACGATGCGCGCGACGTTCTCGAGAGGGCGAGCGCCCGAGAGACCGCTGCTCGCGTGGCCGCCGGAACGCTGGCCAAGAACCTGCTCTCGCACCTGGGCGTGTCCATCGTGTCGCACGTGACGAGGATCGGGGCGGCCGCATCGACCATCGAGCGTCTCCCGGCGGCATCGGATCTCGCCGCGATCGATGCATCAGAGGTGCGTTGTCTCGACGCCGCCGCTGAGGCCGCGATGATCAGGGAGATCGAGGACGCCGCCCGCGAGGGCGACAGTCTCGGGGGGATCGTCGAGGCGGTCGCGCACGGTGTGCCCGTCGGGCTCGGGAGCCACGTGCACTGGGACAGGAAGATCGACTCGCTCCTCGCGGCCGCGGTGATGAGCATCCAGGCGGTCAAGGCCGTCGAGATTGGTGACGGGTTCGCCACGGCCGCGGTGCGCGGAAGCGCCGCCCACGATGCCATCTCGTGGGATGCCGCGACATCGCGCTACGTGCGCGAGGGTCACCGGTCCGGTGGCACCGAGGGTGGCATGACGACGGGGGAGCCGTTGGTCGTGCGCGCAGCGATGAAGCCGCTCGCCACTCTCAACAAGCCGACGCTCAAGACCGTCGATGTCGTGACCAAGGAAGAGACGGTCTCGTTCAAGGAACGCACCGACGTGACGGCGGTGCCCGCCCTCGGCGTGGTGGTGGAGACGATGGTCGCCCTGGTGCTCGCGGCAGAGGCCCAGCGCAAGTTCGGCGGCGACTCGCTGGCAGAGTTCGTGCGCAACGCCGCGGCTTTCGGCGCCACCCTGGGGAAGTAGTGGGCGGCGCGACCGGGACTCCGGACGCCGCGTCGCACGGCACGATGCTCGGTGGCAGGTCGATCGTGCTGGTCGGTCTCATGGGAACGGGCAAGTCGACGGTCGCTCGCCGGCTCGGGGTCCGGTTCGGCCTCGAGGTGGTCGACACCGACGATGCAGTGGCAGCCCGCGCCGGACGGAGCGTGCGGGAGATCTTCGCCTCGGACGGCGAGGAGACGTTCCGTGACCTCGAGCAGGGTGCACTGGTGGGTGCGCTCGCGGCGGGACCGTGCGTGATCGCCGCTGCCGGTGGCGTGGTCCTGCGACCGGCGAACCGGGAGGCGCTGCACACCGCGAGCAGGGACGGTCGCTCCATCGTCGTCTGGCTCCGCGCGGGGACCGAGACATTGGTCGCGCGAACCTCCCGCGGTGGGCATCGACCACTCCTCGACGGTGACCCGGTGGGTGCTCTGGAGCGTTTGGCCGCAGAGAGGGCCGATCTGTACGCCTCCGTGGCCGATGTCGTGGTCGACACCGACGGGTCCCATGTCGCCGATGTGGTGGAGGCTGTGGTGGGTGCCGTGCACGCGGCGCTCAGGGGAGCAGACTCCTAGGTCGTGCGCATCGAACACGTCTCGCTCGGGGAACGCTCCTAT
This sequence comes from Actinomycetota bacterium, assembly GCA_046091605.1. Taxonomy (GTDB): domain Bacteria; phylum Actinomycetota; class Acidimicrobiia; order Acidimicrobiales; family Ilumatobacteraceae; genus UBA2093. Next base: position 3,857 of record JBJTCB010000011.1, read on the forward strand.
CCCGTCGTCGTCGGACGCGGCGCGCGCGCCGAGATCGATGCACTCCTGCCGCGGGAGGCGCGACGCGTCGCCGTGGTGACAGAGGATGGGGTCCCGCGAACGCTCCTGCCCGATCTCGGCGATCGAGCGGTGAGCATCCATGTCATCGAGCCGGGGGAGTCGGGAAAGATGCTGTCGACGATCGAGTCGTTGTGCAGGGGCTTCTCCTCGGCCGGTCTCACCAGGGCCGATGCAGTGGTCGGTGTCGGCGGTGGACTCGTCACCGATGTGGCGGGTTTCGCCGCCTCGGTGTACCACCGCGGCATCGCAGTCGCCCATGTCGCCACGACCCTTCTCGCGATGGTCGACGCGGCGATCGGCGGCAAGACCGGTGTGAACCTGCCCGAGGGCAAGAATCTCGTCGGGGCCTATTGGCAACCGTCGGTGGTCGCGTGCGACATCGATGCTCTCGACTCGCTCCCCGCACGCGAGACCAGATGCGGCCACGGCGAGATGGCCAAGTACCACTTCATCGTGCGGGAGGATCTGTCGTCGCTCGACCTCGAGGAGCGCATCGCCCGGTGCGTGCGCATCAAGGCCGACATCGTGGCCTCCGACGAGCGCGAGGGCGGTGTCCGCGCACTGCTGAACTACGGCCACACCCTCGGCCATGCCCTCGAGTCCGAGTCCGGTTGGGCGCTCGCCCACGGTGAGGCGGTGGCGCTCGGCCTGTTGTTCGCCGCGCACCTCGGGCACCGCACCGGCCGAATCGGCGCGGAGAGGGTCGAGGACCACTACGGCGTGGTGCACGGTCTCTACGACCTGCGTCCGCCCCTGCCATCGGGGCTCCGGATCGAGGCCTTGATCGCCTCGATGGCTCGCGACAAGAAGGCCCTCGGTTCGCTCACGTTCGTTCTCGATTCGGATCGTGGACTCGAGGTCGTGCGCGACGTGTCGGAGGTCGACGTCCGTGCGGCGTGGGTCGACTTCACGGCACGCAACGCCTGAGGCGAATTGCGCCCCGGCAGGCGGGGAGGCGCGGGTACGGTGTGGTGATGAGCGTGCGCTCGATCCTCGTCATCCACGGCCCGAACCTGAATCTTCTCGGCACCCGGGAGCCCGGCATCTACGGCACGTCCACGATCGACGACCACGTGCAGTCGGTGCGCGGGCGGGTCGGTGAGGCGGTGGAGGTCTCGGCGTTCCAGAGCAACTCCGAGGCCGAGGTCGTTGGCGCGGTGCAGGGGGCGTCGGGTCGCTACGACGCGATCATCATCAATGCTGGCGCGCTCACGCACTACTCATGGGCACTCCACGACGCTCTCCGGTCGTACGGCGGTGTCGCGATCGAGGTCCACCTGTCGAACCCGACCGCGCGCGAGGGATTCCGCCATGTGAGCGTGCTCGCCGGTGCGGTCGACGGCTCCATCTCGGGATTCGGTGGCACCGGGTACGTGCTCGCCGCCGAGGCGGCAGTGAGGGTCGGGGAACGCCCGTGACCCTGCGCCGTGCGATCTCGGTCGCCGGTCTCGACGGCGCGCCCACGGTTCTGCTCTCCCGACTCGACGACATCAGGTGGCTCACCGGTTTCACCGGCGGCACCGCGACCGCATTGTTCGACCGCGAGTCGCGGTGCGGGACGTTGCTCGTCGACGGTCGATATGCGGGACGCGCCCGCGACGAGGTGACCGCCTCCGGCGCGCCCTTCGAGATCCGCGAGGTGCGCACCGCCTCGGCCACCGACGATGCGGTCCTGGCGCTGGCGGCCGGACGGGAGGTGGGCGTGGATCCGTCGCACGTGACCGCCGAGCGGATGTCGGCGCTCGAGTCGCGCGTGCACGTGGTTCGCGAGCGGTCGGGACTCGACGAGCTGCGTCGCGTGAAGGACACCGGCGAGCTCGACGCGATCCGGGATGCGTGCTGCATCGCCGATGCCGCACTCGCTGCCGTCGTAGCCGATGGTCTGGCCGGACGCACCGAGCGTGCCGTCCGCAACAGACTCGAGTGGGAGATGCGCGACAGGGGAGCCGATGACGTCGCCTTCGCCACGATCGTGGCCACCGGACCGAACGGTGCGCGACCCCACCACGAACCGGGTGACGATGTCATCGGGGCCGGGGACGCGGTGGTGATCGACATGGGGGCGCGCGTGCGCGGGTACCGCAGTGACATGACGCGCACGATCACGGTGGGCACTCTCGGTCGCGATCTCGCAGAGATGCTCGAGACCGTCCGCGAAGCCCAGGCTGCCGGGCTCTCCTCGGTGCGGGCCGGGGTCGAGGGGCGCGCGGTGGACGCGGCGGCCAGATCGGTGTTCGCGATGGCAGAGCTCGAGCACGAGTACCTCCACGGAACCGGGCACGGCGTCGGCCTCGCGATCCATGAGTTCCCGATCCTTGGTCCATCGTGCGAGACGCGCCTGCTCGCCGGTGAAGTGGTGACCGTGGAGCCCGGGCTCTATCGTGAGGGCGTCGGAGGTGTCCGGATCGAGGATCTGGTCGTCGTGACCGGCTCCGACCCCGTGATACTCACCGCCTCTGCGAAGGACTTGTCATGCCCACCATCAGCACCAACGATCTGAAGAACGGGATCACGCTCGAGCTCGACAACGGGCTCTTCACCGTGGTCGAGTTCCAGCACGTGAAGCCGGGCAAGGGCGGCGCATTCGTGCGCACCAAGCTGCGCAACGTCCGGAACGGGAGCGTCTTCGAGAAGACCTTCAACGCGGGCATCAAGGTCGAGCAGGCGATCCTCGACAAGCGCGACATGCAGTACCTGTACCGCGACGGTGACGACTTCGTGTTCATGGACACCGAGTCCTACGACCAGATGAACGTGGCCCCCTCGTCGCTCGGGTCCGCGGCCGACTACCTCGTGGAGTCGGCGGTCGCGATCATCGCGCTCCACAACGGCGAGATCGTCGACGTGGAGATCCCTGCCTCGGTCGAGTTGACGATCGCTGAGACCGAGCCGGGCATCCAGGGTGATCGGGTGTCCGGGGCCAAGAAGCCCGCGACCCTCGAGACGGGGAAGGTCATCCAGGTCCCGTTGTTCGTCAACATCGGCGACCGGGTCAAGGTGGACACCCGCTCCGGCGACTACATCACCCGCGTCTGATGTCGTCCGGGCGTCACCCGGACGAGCGTTCCGACGCCCGTGAGCAGGCAGTGATGCTGCTGTACGAGGCCGAACAGCGCGGAGTGTCTGCTCTCGTGCTCGCCGAGGACCGTGAGATCTTCGCTGCCGAGACGGTGAAGGCGCTCGTCTCGGGAGTCGAAGCCTCGATCGCCACGATCGACGCCGCGATCGCCACGAGTGCGCGCGGGTGGGCGGTCGACCGGATGCCCGCCCTCGACCGCGCGATCCTGCGCCTTGCGATCCACGAACTGGGGTCGCGCACCGACGTGCCGGTGGCCGTGGTGATCGACGAGGCGGTGGAACTGGCGAAGAAGTTCTCGACCGACGACTCGGGACGGTTCGTGAACGGCTTGCTCGCGACGCTGGCGAGGACATTGCGACCGGCGGAATGATCTCCCGGATCAGGCGGGTCACCCCATGGGGGTGGGCGACCGCGGCTCTCGCCGCCGCCTGGTGCGCGTGGATCTCGTGGCAATTGCTGCGCATGCACTTCGGCCTCGGCACGTACTCCTACGACGTGGGTCTCTACGACCAGGGTCTGTGGCTGCTCTCGCGATTCGAGGCGCCGTTCGTGACCCTCATGGGTCGGAACCTCTTCGGTGACCACACCTCGTTCATCTTGTTGCCCCTGGTGCCGCTGTACTGGGTCGCGCCGGGCACCGGGACCCTCCTCGTCGTGCAATCGATTGCGGTGGCGGCCGGGTCTGCGCCGGTGTATCTCTTCGCACGCAGGATGCTCGGAAGCGGCGCCCTCGCATTCGGCGTCGTGGTCGCATGGCTCGCCCATCCCGCGGTGACGGGGGCGGCACTCGAGAACTTCCACCCGGATTCGTTCCATGCGCTCGCGGTGCCCCTCGCGATCTGGGGCGCGAGCGAGAGGCGGTGGCGTCCGTACGCGATCGGGATCGTCATGGCGCTGTTCATCAAGGAGGACGCATTCCTCGTGGTGGTGCCGATCGGGATGTGGGTGGCGTGGACCATCGACAAGCGAAAGGGTCTCGTCACGATGCTCGCCGGGTTGGTCGCCCCGATCGTGGCGATGTACGCGGTGATGCAACCGATCATCGGGGTCCCGACGCGCAATTCATGGCGCATCCCATTCGGCGGCGTGGGTGGCTTCGTGCGCACCATTGTCACTGACCCGATGGCGGTGGCCGATCACCTGTTCAACGCCGACCGTCTGCTCTACCTGTGGCAGATGGCGTCACCGTTGCTGTGCGTGTTCCTGTTCTCGGCGGGCCTCGCCGCGGTGGCATTGCCCGTGATCGCACTCAACGTGGTGAGCACGTACTGGTACCAGCACAATGTCGATTATCACTACTCGATAGTGGCGGTGCCGATTCTCGTCATGGCGGCGGCCGCGGGAGCATCTCGGTTCGATCCGCGACGTCGTCGCGTCATGGTCGCAGCCGTTGCGGTGGCCTCGGTTGCCGCCTCGGTCGCATGGTCGCCGCACTCCCTGGGGGTGTCGCCGACAATGGTGACGCCGCCGGACAACGCGGTGGTCGTCGCAGGCCGGGCTATCCTGCGCGAGGTGCCAGCCGATGCGGTCGTGTCGCTGTACGACCCGCTCGTGCCCCATGCGGCGCATCGCCGTGAGGTCTACTTCTTCCCGAATCCCTTCCGGGCCCACCTCTATGGGGTCGACGCCTCACTGGATGGAACCCGACTCCCCGCGGCCGACCGCGTCAGCCACGTCCTGCTTCCCAAAGCGATGTCCCCGGAACTCACCGCGCTCTGGGAGGCCGAGCGGCCCGATTTCGAGCGTGGATCCGAGAACGACTACTGGATCCTGTGGATTCGGCGAGGCACACCTGCCGGTGGTGGCCGGCCATCGGTTGATCCGGTCGAGCCGGGGGGCTAGTATTTCTTTCGCCGTCAAACGGGTCCCGTGAGGCCCGAACGGAAGGACAACATGCTTCACGCACACACTGAGCTCGCGCGCACAGGCCCGCGGGCTCTTCGTTTGTCCAAATCCGACTCACGCGCACGCCGGTGACCGCGGCCGAGGTCCTCAGTCGGGACCAGGTGGATCGTGCGATCGCACGGATCGCCCACGAGATCGCCGAGAAGCATCCCGAGACCGCGTTGCTCGTGGTGATCGGCATGCAATCCGGGGGTGTCTGGATCGCAGAAAGGCTCGCGGCCCATCTCGCCCGCATCGCCGAGGCGCCGCTCACCGGATCGATCGATGTCTCGATGTACCGCGACGACATCTCGATGAGGCCGGTGACGCCGGTGGCACCCTCGCGGATACCGGTCGACCTGACGGGTCGCACGGTGGTCCTCGTCGACGACGTGCTCTACACCGGTCGGACGGTGCGGGCAGCGCTCGCCGCATTGAACGACCATGGGCGACCCGGTGCGGTGCGCCTCGCGGTCATGGTCGACAGGGGGCACCGCGAGTTGCCGATCAGACCCGATTTTGTGGGAAAGAACATCCCGACCCATCTCGACGATGAGGTGTCGGTCGGACCCGAGGGTGTCACCGTCGTGGGGTCGGGGGTCGAGGCATGAAACACCTCCTGTCGACCCACGACCTGGACATCTCCACGATCGCTGCGATCCTGGATGTCGCCGACCACATGAGCGAGATCAACGCACGATCGGTGCCCAAGGTTCCCGCACTGCTCGGCCGGACCGTCGCGAGCGTGTTCTTCGAGGATTCCACGCGCACCCGTCTGTCGTTTGAGACCGCGGCCAAGCGACTGTCCGCCGACACCATGGCGTTCAGCGCCTCGACATCGAGCGTCAACAAGGGTGAGAGCATCCGCGACACGATCGAGACACTGGCAGCGATGGGGGTCGATGCCTTCGTGATCCGGCACAAGTCGAGCGGGGTGCCCGTCTCGGTGACAGAATGGACGGACGCGAGCGTTGTCAACGCGGGTGATGGTTGGCACCAGCACCCGACGCAGGCCCTTCTCGACGCCTACACGATCACGCGCGAGCTCGGGACGGGCAACACGCTCGCCGGTGTCCGGGTCGCGATCGTCGGGGACATCAAGCATTCACGGGTCGCGCGCTCGAACATCGACCTGCTCGCACGGCTCGGGGCCCGGGTCACCCTCGTCGCGCCAGGGACACTGCTTCCCGACGGGCTCACCGGTCCCGCGATCGCGGTCACGGACGCCCTCGACGATGTGATTCCCGATGTCGACGTGCTCTACATGCTGAGGGTCCAGCGCGAGCGAATGGGTGTCGGTCTGCTCCCGGCCGGCGGCGAGTACTCGGCTCGGTTCGGTCTCGATGAACGACGCGCACGGATGCTCCGGAGTGATGCGATCGTGATGCATCCCGGTCCGATGAACCGCGGGGTCGAGATGGTGGTGGACCCGGCCGAGCTTCCAGGGTCCCGGATCCTCGCCCAGGTGCGAAACGGAGTCTCGGTGCGCATGGCGGTTCTCTATCGCCTGCTCGGAGACGGACAGTTGGGGGCATGACAGTGGCGACGCGAGGACGGACAGGGCAGGTGACACGGTGACGAAGAAGAGCAGTGCGACGACCGCGGGGCGCTCGATCGTGATCAAGGGCGGGATGGTGGTCAACCGCGACGGCGCAACCAGGGCCGATGTGCTCGTGGTGGATGGTGTCGTCTCGGCGGTGGGGGAGAACCTCGCCGGGGATGAGATTCTCGATGCGACCGGGTGCCATGTCTCATCCGGCTTCGTCGATCTCCACGCGCACTTGCGCGAACCCGGCCGTGAGGAGGCCGAGACAATCGCCACGGGGACCCGGGCCGCCGCCCTCGGTGGCTACACCGCGGTGGTGGCGATGCCGAACACCGAACCGGCCCAGGACACTCCCGAGGTCGTTGCCTTCGTCAAGGCTCGGGCCGCCGAGGCGGGATGGTGCGATGTCCACCCCGCGGGCTGCATCACGGTGGGACGACGCGGCGAGGCGCTCGCTCCCTTCGGGGCTCTCGCATCTGCCGGGGTTCGGATCTTCACCGACGACGGCAACGGGGTGCAGGATCCGCTCCTCATGCGCAGGGCGCTCGAGTACTCGCGCGACCTCGGGGTCACACTCGCCCAACACTGCGAAGTGGCGCGACTCACCGAGGGTGCAGTGATGCACGAGGGCCAGTGCTGCTCGGCTCTCGGCGTCCCGGGGTGGCCGGCCATCGCCGAGGAACTGATGCTGCACCGTGACATCGAATTGGTGCGCCTGACCGGTGCACCGATGCACTTCCTGCACCTGTCCACCGCCGGCAGCGTCGAGCTCGTCCGGCGCGCCAAGTCCGATGGTCTCCCCGTGACGGCAGAGGTCGCGCCGCACCACCTGGCGCTCACCGACGAGCTCTTGCGCGGATTCGACCCCGTCTTCAAGGTGAACCCGCCCCTGCGCACCGCGGCCGACATCGCCGCACTGCGTGCCGGCCTGCTCGACGGCACGATCGATGCTGTGGCAACCGATCATGCTCCGCACGCGCATCACACCAAGCAGATGCCGCTCGATGTGGCCCCGCCAGGGATGCTCGGTCTCGAGACGGCGCTCGGCGTCGTGCTGACCGCCTCGTCCCCCGATCCGGTGCGGATCGTCGAGGTCATGTCGTGGAATCCCGCGCGCATCGCCGGGATCGACGCCGACCACGGACGCCCCGTCGCCCCGGGCGAGCCGGCCACTCTCGCCGTCTGGGACAGCACGCGGGTCTGGACGGTGGACCGCGCGGCGCTCGCGAGCAAGAGCCGCAACACGCCGTACCACGGCATGGAACTGCGCGGGAAGAACGTGCACACGCTGTTGCGCGGTCGCGTCACGGTCCGTGACGGTGTCGCGCACGGGCCCGGGGACGGACACTCGATCGGAAAGGGAGGCGAATGATGACGGCACCGGTCACTTCTGCGTTGGTCCTCGAGGACGGAAGCGTCTTCGAGGGGGAGGCGATCGGAGCGGTGCCCGAGTCGGGCGTCGCCTCGGGCGAGGTGGTGTTCAACACCACGATGACCGGGTACCAGGAGGTGATCACCGATCCCTCCTATGCGGGTCAGATCATCACGTTCACGTCGACCCACATCGGCAACTACGGAGTGACCGCGGTCGACTCCGAGGCCCGCACCACGCACGCGCGCGGTGTGATCGTGCGCGAGATGTCGCGCAGACGAAGCAACTGGCGCAGCGAGGACGATCTCGATGCGATGCTGCGCCGGCAGGGGCTGCCCGGCATCGCCGGTCTCGACACCCGTCGGCTCACGAGGACCCTGCGGGAGGCGGGTTCGCTGCGCGGGGCATTCGGCACAGGCGCTGAATCGGACCTGCTCGCCGCTGCGCGCGCCGAGACCGGCACATCGGGTGTCGACCTCGTGTCGCAGGTGACCACGACTGCGCGGTACGAGGTCAAGGGTGGTCCGTTGCGAGTGGTCGCATACGACTTCGGCATCAAGACCACGATCCTGCGCTGTCTCGCCGAGGTCGCCTCGATCACGGTGGTGCCCGCCACGACCCCCGCCGACGAGGTTCTCGCGATGTCCCCCGACGGGGTGTTCCTCTCGAACGGCCCGGGAGATCCGGGCATGGTCGCAGGTGCCTCCGCGACGATCTCATCGATCGTCGGTGCGGGCGTGCCCACGTTCGGGATCTGCCTCGGGCACCAGTTGATGTCGCTCGCCCTCGGTGGCCGCACCTTCAAGTTGCCCTTCGGTCACCACGGCGGCAACCACCCGGTGCGCGACATGGCGACCGGTTCGGTCGAGATCACGAGCCAGAACCACAACTTCTGCGTCGATGCCGACTCGCTGTCGGGTATCGCCGACGTCACGCACGTGAACCTGAACGACGGAACGAACGAGGGAATGCGCGTCCGGGGTCACCGCGCCTTCAGTGTCCAGTACCACCCGGAGGCCGGACCCGGACCGCACGACTCACGGCACCTCTTCGCACGTTTCGCCGAGGAGATGACCGCGACGACATCGAAGGGAACGGTGCGCTGATGCCCCGCAGGGACGACCTCGAGACAATCCTCATCATCGGCTCCGGGCCGATCGTGATCGGCCAGGCGTGCGAGTTCGACTACTCGGGCACGCAAGCCTGCCGGGTGCTGCGCAGCGAGGGCTATCGCGTGGTGCTCGCGAACTCGAATCCGGCCACGATCATGACCGATCCCGACTTCGCCGACCGCACGTACATCGAGCCGCTCACGCCCGAGATCCTCCTCAAGATCATCGAGCGCGAGAAGCCCGACGCGGTGCTGCCCACACTCGGGGGCCAGACCGGTCTGAACCTGGCGATGGCACTGCATGGCAGGGGACTGGTGGGTGTCCCGGGGACCCCGGAGCTGATCGGTGCGAACGCCGAGGCGATCGCCACTGCCGAGGACCGCGACCGCTTCAAGCAGGCGATGCTCGAGATCGGACTGAAGGTTCCACGGAGCGGGATCGCACACTCGATGGAGGAGGCCGAGTCCGTCCTCGTCGAGATCGGCCTGCCCGTGATCATCCGTCCCGCCTACATCCTCGGCGGCCGGGGGACCGGTATTGCGGAGACCCTCGAGGAGTTTCGCAAGATCGCGGCCAACGGTCTCGATGCCAGTCCGATCAGGGAGATCCTGATCGAGACATCGATCGTGGGATGGAAGGAATACGAGCTCGAGGTGATGCGCGATCGGGCGGACAACTGCGTGATCATCTGCAGCATCGAGAACTTCGATCCGATGGGCGTCCACACGGGTGACTCCATCACGGTCGCTCCCGCCCAGACGCTCTCCGATGTCGAGTACCAGGCGATGCGCGACGCCGCGTTCAAGTGCATCCGGAGGGTCGGCGTGGAGACCGGTGGCTCGAACGTGCAGTTCGCGGTGAATCCGGCGAACGGCGAGATGGTCGTGATCGAGATGAACCCGCGCGTGTCCCGTTCGTCGGCGCTCGCCTCGAAGGCCACCGGCTTCCCGATCGCCAAGATCGCCGCCAAACTCGCCGTCGGGTACACGCTCGATGAGATCCCGAACGACATCACGCGCAAGACCCCCGCGAGCTTCGAGCCGACGATCGACTATGTGGTGACCAAGATCCCGCGGTGGGCCTTCGAGAAATTGCCCGGCACGTCCGGGGTTCTCGGCACCCAGATGCAGAGCGTGGGCGAGGCGATGGCGATCGGCCGGACCTTCCCCGAGAGCCTGCAGAAGTGTCTCCGATCGCTGGAGCAGGGTCGCTGGGGTCTGAACGCCGATCCCGGCGAGTCGCGGCTGGCATCGATCGACGACGGGGCACTGCTCGCGATGGTCGCGGTCCCCACGCCAGAGCGCATCTTCCAGGTCGGTGAGGCTCTCCGGCGCGGCCTGGTTGCGCCGGTGCAGGAGGCGACCCTCATCGACCCGTGGTTCATCGATCAGATGGCGATGATCGTCGAGGAGAGACTCGAGATCGAGGGGGGCGATCTCTCCTCGATCGACAGGGCGGGGATGCGCCGAGCGAAGCGGCTCGGGTTCTCCGATGCGCAGATCGCCCACCTCACCGGATCCGACGAGGACGCAGTGCGCGCACATCGCGAGGCGCTCGGTGTGATTCCCACGTACAAGACGGTCGACACGTGCAGTGCCGAGTTCGAGGCGACGACCCCGTACCACTACTCGACCTACGAGGACGAGACAGAGGTGCGCCCGAGTGACCGGCAGCGCGTCGTCATCCTCGGGTCGGGCCCGAACCGGATCGGCCAGGGCATCGAGTTCGACTACTGCTGCGTGCACGCGAGCTTCGCGCTGCGCGACGCGGGGTTCGAATCGGTGATGTTGAACTGCAATCCCGAGACTGTCTCGACCGACTACGACACCTCCGATCGGCTCTACTTCGAGCCGCTCACGCGCGAGGACGTTCTGAACGTCATCGCCTCGGAGACGGCGGCTGCCTGCGGCCGCCCGCCGAAGGTGATCGTGAGCCTCGGTGGTCAGACCCCGCTCAAGTTGTCCGGGCAGATCCCGGTGGACCTCATCGCGGGCACATCGCCCGAGTCGATCGATCTCGCCGAGGACCGCGAGAAGTGGAACGCCCTCTGCGAGAAGCTGTCGATCCCGCAGCCCCCCGGCGGCACCGCGGTGAACCCCGAGGAGGCGCGCACGATCGCGGCCAGGGTCGGCTATCCGGTGCTCGTCCGACCGTCGTACGTGCTCGGTGGGCGGGCGATGCAGATCGTCCATGACGAGGCATCGCTCACCCGCGCCATGGAGGAGCTCTCCCGTGAGGGATCACTCGGTCGCGAGGGTGGTCTGTCCGCGGAGCGCCCCGTGCTCGTGGACAGGTTCCTCGCCGATGCCACCGAGGTGGACGTGGACGCGATCCGCGACCACACGGGCGAGGTGCTGATCGGCGGTGTGATGGAGCACGTCGAGGAAGCCGGCGTCCATTCGGGTGACAGTGCGTGTGCGATCCCGCCGCAGACCCTCCCGGGGTGGGTGGTCGAGGTGATCGAGTCGTACACGACGGCGATCGCCGACGCACTCGATGTGCGCGGACTGATCAACGTCCAGTACGCGGTGTCGGGCACGACGGTGCACGTCATCGAGGCGAATCCCCGCGCGTCGCGGACGGTCCCGTTCGTGGCGAAGGCGACGGGCGTTCCGCTCGCAAAAGTTGCGAGCCGCGTGATGCTCGGGGCGACACTGGCCGAACTGCGCGCCGAGGGTCTGTTGCGGCCCCCGGTCGACGGGAGTCATGTCTCTGTGAAGGAGGCCGTGCTGCCCTTCAACCGGTTCCCCGAGGTCGACACCGCGCTCGGTCCGGAGATGCGCTCGACCGGAGAGGTGATGGGGATCGATTCCTCGTTCGGCAGGGCCTTCGTCAAGTCCCAGACCGCGGCGGGCATCGTGCTCCCAGAGGAGGGGCTCGTGTTCCTGTCGCTGAACGACGGCGACAAGCCGGCTGGCTTGGTCGTGGCCAAGCAACTTCGCCGTCTCGGTCTCGGGATCGCCGCGACCACGGGCACGGCTGCATATCTGGCCAAGTTCGGCCTGGTGGTCGACAGGGTCGTGGGCAAACTCTCCGAGATCGGAGGCACTGCGGCCGGGACGACGGGCAGTGCCGCGATCAATGAAGGGGCCGATGTCATGGACAACGCCGTCGAGATGATCGCGAGGGGAGAGATCGCCTTCGTGGTGAACACCCCGCACGGTCGCGGGTCGCGCGAGGACGGTGAGGCGATCCGCAAGGCGGCGAACTCGAACCGGGTCTCGTCGGTGACCACGGTCGAGGCCGCGTTGGCGGCGATGAGCGGGCTGCTCGACCAGCGCACGAGCGATGTCACGGTGAAGTCGCTGCAGGAGTACCACGGCCGATGATCCCGCGGCGTCGCGTCGATCCCTCCTCGCTCGGCGGTGTCCGGGTGGGTGGTGTCGATCTCGCGAATCCCTTCATGACCGCGTCGGGCACGTCGGGTCACGACATCGAATTGTCGGGCCACATGCCACTGCACCGCCTCGGGGCTGTCGTTGCCAAGAGCCTGTCCACCGATCCGTGGCCGGGGAATCCCGCGCCGCGCATCAACATGGCGCCTTCGGGAATGCTCAACTCGGTGGGACTCCAGGGTCCCGGTGTGGTGGCGTGGATCCATGCGTCGCTCCCACGATGTGAGAGCGCCGCAGTGAGGGTGGTGGCGAGCATCTGGGGGCGCTCGGTCGCCGAATACGAGTCCGCAGCCCGGGCACTGGCTGCTGTCGGTGCGCGGATAGCGGCCGTGGAGGTGAATCTGTCGTGCCCGAACCTCGAGGGGCGCGCGGGCATCATCGCCCACGACCCGAGCCTCTCGGGGAGGGTGATCGATGCGGTCGTGCGCGCCTCGACGGTGCCCGTGTGGGCCAAGTTGAGTCCGAACACGGATCGGATCGTGGAGGTTGCCGTGACCGTCCACGACGCGGGGGCGGCGTCATTGACGCTCGTCAACACGATGCTCGGACTGCAGTTGGACCCGTTCACGGGACGGCCGAGTGTCGGAAACGGCGGCGGCGGTCTCTCGGGGCCGGCGATCCATCCGGTTGCGGTGAGGGCGGTCCACGACGTGCGGGCCGCCCTGCCCGGTGTCGACATCGTCGGGGTCGGGGGCATCGCGTCGGGGTCCGACGCACTCGAGATGATGCGCGCGGGTGCGACGGCAGTGCAGATCGGCACCGCGACGTTCCTCGATCCGAGCGCTCCGTGGCGGATCGCGTGCGATGCGGCACGTCTCGTGCGACGTCGTGGACACTCGTCGTGGAGCGAGTTCATCGCGGCGGATCACTAATCTCTGGCCATGTCGAACCGTGATGCCGACCTCGCGACCGTGGGTCGCATGCGTCGCGCACACGCAGAGATGGTGGGGTTGTCCCGCGACGGCCGTCTCGCCGATGCTCTCGGCGACACCGACCCGCACCGGGTGACCACGTATGTGGTGAAGATCCTCGATGTCGCGCCGGGCCTCGGCAAGGTGGCGGGTCGACGGTTGCTCGCGAGGCTCGGAGTCCCGGCCTTTGCCAGGGTGGCCGACCTCGACGAGCAGACGCGCGCTGCGATCGTTGCCGAAGCCGAAGCCGAAGCCAAAGACCGAGCCGACGTCGGGGGCCCCGCCCCGGGGAACCACGCATGACCGGGTTGATTGTCATCGTCTCTGGTCCGGGCGGGGCGGGCAAGGGAACCCTGGTGGAATCGCTGATGTCCCGTGATCGGGCCCTCTGGTTGAGTCGATCGTGGACGACGAGAGCGCGCCGCGAGGGTGAGCCCGAGGATGCGTACGTGTTCGTCGACCGCGCGACGTTCGAGTCGCGCATCGCCGAGGGTGGATTCCTCGAATGGACGGAGTTCCTCGGGAATCTCTACGGGTCGCCGGTTCCGCCCGAGGGCCCGGACCGCGACATCGTGCTGGAGATCGAGTTGAACGGAGCCGAACAGGTCAAGGCGCGACACCCCGGGGCGATCATGGTCTTCGTGGCGCCACCCTCGCGCGATGAGCAGCGGCGCCGCCTCATTGCCCGGGGCGACTCCGAGGAGCATGTCGCCGAGCGGCTCCGCAAAGCCGAGGAGGAAGAGGCGAAGGGCTCCCGACAGGCCGATCTCGTCGTGGTGAATGACGACCTCGACAGGGCGGTGGCCGAGGTCGAGGCCTTCATCGGTGCGGCGAGAGCCGCCCACCGATAGCCTCTGCCTGCCTCCGGAGGTTGCGATGTCCCGTCAGCACGACTCAATGATCCACCCGAACATCGAGCAGTTGCTCGCCCAGGTCGACTCCAAGTTCGGCCTGGTCACGCTCGCGTCGTACAGGGCCCGGGAGATCAACGACTACTTCAACCAGTTGGGGGAGGGTCTCGGCCACATCATCCCGCCCCAGGTGTCGTCGGTGGCGCGCAAGCCGCTCTCGATCGCGTTCGAGGAGATCGCCGCGGAGAAGATCATCAAGATCGAGAAGCTCCCCGAGGACGAACTGGTCGGACTCGAGGCCGAGGCCGCCGAGATCTTCGGCGAATCGGTTGACGCGTCCGACGACCAGACCGACGAACAGGCCTGAGTCCCGGCCGTCCACCGGGGGAGACCATGGATCTCTCCATTCTCGCGGGACGTCGTGTCGTCCTCGGCGTCTCCGGCGGCATCGCCGCCTACAAGGCAGTCGAGGTGTGCCGCCAGATGGTCGATGCGGGCGCCCATGTCGCGCCCGTCATGACGGCCGACGCTCACCGCTTCATCGGCGAGGTCACGCTGTCGGCGCTCGCGAGCGAACCGGTTCACACCTCGCTCTGGGATGACGCGTCCCCGATTCCCCACACGAGGCTCGGTCAGGGTGCCGATGTGATCGTCGTGGCACCCGCCACCGCGCGGGTTCTGTCGGCCTTTGCCACGGGGTCCTCCGAGGATCTGCTCACCGCCACGCTCATCGCCACTCGTGCACCCGTGGTGGTGTGCCCCGCGATGCACACCGAGATGTGGGAGCACCCGGCCGTGCAGGACAACATCGCGCTGCTCCGATCCCGCGGTGTCACGGTGGTGGATCCCCAATCGGGGCGACTCGCCGGTGGTGATCTCGGCACGGGGCGGCTCGCCGATCCCGCCACCATCCTCGCCGCGGTGTGCGGAGTGCTCGCGCGCGGGCGCGATCTCGCGGGTCTCTCCGTGGTGGTGACCGCCGGCGGCACGCGGGAGCCGATCGATGCGGTTAGAGTGATCGCGAACCGCTCGAGCGGACGCCAGGGCCATGCGATCGCAGATGCGGCCATGCGTCGTGGCGCGGTGGTGACACTGATCACGACGACCGATCTGGCGACACCGCCCGGTGCGACCGTGGTGAGGGTCGACACCGCCCAGGAGATGCACGATGCGACCATGGAGGCCACCGAGGCCGCCGACGTGGTCGTGATGACCGCGGCGGTGGCCGACTTCCGACCTGTTGCGCCGTCGGCGGGCAAGATCAAGAAGCGGGACGGGATTCCCGAGATCGTGCTCGAGAAGACCCCCGACATCCTCTCGGCTCTGGGTTCGCGCAAGCGCCCCGGTCAGACGATCGTCGGGTTCGCCGCCGAGACCGATGATCTCGTCGCCAACGCCCGTGAGAAGCTCGAGAAGAAGCGGGTCGACCTGGTTGTCGCCAACGACGTCTCGGCCCCGGGGGTCGGCTTCGGACACGCCACCAACGCAGTGACCATCATGGGGGCCGACGGCACCTGCACGGAGGTTCCTCTCGCTGACAAGAGCCTGATCGCCGGCGCCGTTTTGGATAGCGTGGTGCGGTTCCGCACCGGCAAGGAGACACAGTGAGGAAGTTCACGTTCACATCCGAGAGCGTCACCGAGGGGCACCCCGACAAGATGGCCGATCAGGTCTCGGACTCGGTTCTCGATGCGATCCTCGAGAAGGACCCGCACAGCCGCGTGGCCTGCGAAACCCTGTTGACCACGGGCCTCTGCGTGGTGTCGGGTGAGATCACCACCGACGCCTACGTGGACATCCCCGCGATCACGCGTCGCACCATCAATTCGATCGGGTACAACGACGCAGCCTTCGGGTTCGACGGCAACACCTGCGGTGTGGTCGTGGCGCTCGACGCCCAGAGCCCCGACATCGCACAGGGTGTCGACATGAGCGAGGAGCGCCGCGCCGGCACGAGCGGGGAGGACATCCTCAACGCCCAGGGCGCCGGAGACCAGGGAATGATGTTCGGCTACGCCTGCGACGAGACCCCCGATCTGATGCCGTTGCCGATCTGGCTCGCACACCGGATGGCAGAGCGCCTCACCGAGGTCCGCAAGAGCGGCCAGGTGCCGTATCTGCGACCCGACGGCAAGACCCAGGTCACCTTCGAGTACGAGGACGGCCGTCCCGTGAAGTTGACCACAGTTCTCATCTCGACTCAGCACCGCGATGGAGTGAGCCGCGAGACCGAGATCCGTCCCGACCTGGTCGAGCAGGTGATCATGCCGGTCATCCCGGCGCAGTACGCCGAGGATGGTCCCGCGATCTACGTGAACCCGACCGGCAAGTTCGTGCTGGGTGGACCGCACGCCGACACGGGGCTCACTGGCCGCAAGATCATCGTCGACACCTACGGCGGCATGGGTCGCCACGGCGGCGGTGCCTTCTCCGGGAAGGATCCCTCGAAGGTGGACAGGTCGGCCGCGTACGCGGCACGGTGGGTGGCCAAGCACGTTGTCGCCAGTGGCGCGGCGAGCCGTTGCGAGGTCCAGGTCGCGTACGCGATCGGGATGGCCCACCCGGTGAGCATCCTCGTCGAGACGTTCGAGACGAACAAGGTCAGCGAGGAATCGATCGAGAAGGCAGTGCGCGACGTGTTCGACCTGCGCCCCGCCGCGATCGTCCGCGATCTCGATCTGAAGCGACCGATCTACGCCAAGACCGCCGCGTACGGCCACTTCGGTCGCAACGAGCCGAACTTCACGTGGGAGCAGCTCTCCCGACTCGCCGACTTCAAGGCCGCCGTCAAGCTCTGAGCGACTCCGCGCCGCGCCACGCGACGGTCGTCCCCGATGTCTCGGGGATCGACAAGGAGTTCGATTACCTCGTCCCTGCGACGATGGAACCAGTCGCAGTCGGTGACCGTGTGCGGATCGTCCTGAACGGCCGGCGTGTTGCGGGCTGGGTCGTCGCTGTCTCCGACGAGCCACCGTCTGGCATCGATCCGAAGCGATTGGTGGCTCTCTCGGTGCACTCGGGCCGGTCCGTTCCCCCCGATGTCGTCGATCTGAGCAAGTGGATCGCGTCCCATTGGTTCGGCCCGAGACGTGCCGTGCTCGTGTCGGCATCGGCTCCCAAGGTGAGAAGTGCCGTCGTGCACCCGCGGCGAGGTCGGATCGTTCTCCCGGACACGGGCGCAGGTGCGACGGGTTCGAGTGGTTCCATCGTCGACGCGATGACCTCGGCGGCCCGCGATGGCGGGAGGATGCTCCGGGTCCCCCCGCTCGTGTCGGTGTTGCCCGGCGTTCTCGCACTCGCCGCACAGGCCCCGGTGCTCGTGGTCTGTCCCACCCTGCGGATGGCGGGACTCGGCGCCGCATGGTTGCGCCGTCGCGGGGCCCAGGTGGCGGTGATGCCCGACGACTGGGACGCGGCCCGCGCTGGTGTCGACGTGGTGATCGGGGCGCGCTCGAGCGTGCTCGCGCCGTGCGAGGGAATGGGTGCCATCGTGGTGATCGATGCCCACGACGAATCGCTGAAGGAAGAGCGCAGCCCGGCATGGGACGCCCTCGCGGTGGCACTCGAGCGGGGCCGCAGGAACGCAGTGCCGGTCATCGCGACGTCACCGGTTCCCCCCGCTGTGACGATCGCGACCCGCCCGGTCACCGCGCAAGTGTCATGGCCGCGGATCGTGATCGAGGACCTCTCGTTGCTGCCCGCCGCAGGATCGCTCCTCGGGTCGGGTCTGCTGGAAGCCGTGCGACGGCCGGGGGCCGGAACGCTGTGCGTGCTCAACACCAAGGGTGGCGCGCGACTCGTGGCGTGCCGTTCCTGCCGTTCGGTGCAGCGTTGCGGACAGTGCCGGTCGGTGCTCCTGCTCGCAGATGGCGATCTGTCGTGCGCACGCTGCGCGAGGGATCACGGCACGGTGTGTGTCGAGTGCGGTGGCGCCACCCTCCGGGTGCTCAAGTCGGGGACGGCAGGACTGCTCGCAGAGATCGCGAAGTCGACGGGCGTCCGGGGGGTTGAGGTGACGGCCGAGTCGGTCGCCGACTCACTCGTGGGTGGGGTGTTCGTCGGGACCGAGTCCATCGTGAACCGGGTGAGTCACGCCGACACCGTGGTGTTCTGCGACATCGACCGCGATCTCGGTGTGCCGAGGGTGACCGCACCGCGCGAGGTGCTGGCGATGGTCGCCAAAGCGGCACGCATCGTCGGATCGGAGGGGACGGTCGTGATCCAGACGCGCGATCCGGATCATCCGGTCATGCGGGCCCTCGCCGCGTCCGAGGTGGACGATGCTGTCTCCGATCTGCTCGCCGCCGATCTCGGGACGCGTCGCGCCCTCGGCCTGCCGCCGTTCACCCGGGTGTTGCGCATCTCGGGTGCGACCGGAGTGGACACGGCCGGTGTCGATGTTCCCGAGGGCGCCGACATCACCGATGTCGGGGACGTGATCGAGGTGCGCGCACCCGATGACGAGACCGCACGCCTGATCATCGAGGCCGTGGCGGGGCGCTCCGCAACCGCGGTCAGTGTGCGGGCCGACCCGTCACGATTCTGAGGCGGGGCTCACACGGAGCACCCTGAAGCCTTTCGCACTCGCCACGCGCTCGGTGCGCAGTCCGCGGTCGGTGAGCCACTGTGCCAGCGAATCGGCACCGAGATTCTTCCCCACGACGAGGTCGGCATGCCCCTGCGGATGGAGCCTGTGCAGCCACTGCTCGAGCAGTGCGTGGAGGGCCGGCTTGCCGATGCGCACGGGTGGGTTCGACCACATCAGATGGAATCTGATTGCGGGGTCGACCGACTCCGGGTCGCTGACGACGACATTGTCGAGCCCGTTGCGCCGGGCGTTGCTCCGGCACAGGTCCCGCGCGCGTTCGTTGACCTCGATCGCATGCACCGTGCACGAGGGATTGGCAGCCGCGAGCCAGAGTGCGATCGGTCCGGCACCGGCTCCGAGATCACACAGATGACTCCCCACTGGGGGAGGGGTCGCGGGATGGCGGACCTCGGTGTCGAGGAGCACTGCGGTTCCCCGGTCGAGACCCCGGCTCGCAAAGACCCCCGAGGAGGTCTCCACGCGGATGCTCCCGCGGGGGCCGTCGAGGTCGTAGTGGCGACGGATGTCCGCACTCGAGGACGTCTCGCTGAAGTAGTGCTCGTCCGTCATCGTGACCGTCGGTAGCCTTTCTCCTCGTGGCATACGACATTCGCACATTCGGGGATCCGGTGCTCGCTTCGGTGGCCGACGATGTCCAGAACATCGACGGCAAGATCGTGCGGTTGTCCCAGGCGATGTTGCAGGCGATGTACCGCGCCCCCGGATTGGGCCTCGCAGCACCCCAGATCGGTGTGCAGAAGCAGATCTTCGTCTACGACATCGACGGGACGCCCACCACCCTCATCAATCCGCGCATCGTGGAGTCGAGCGGTGAATGGGTGTACGACGAGGGGTGCCTGTCGATCCCGGGGCTGTACGTGGAGATGGTGCGACCCAAGCAGGTGCTGCTGGCCGCCCTGGATCTCGATGGCAACGAGATCACCGTCGAGGCCGACGAGCTCCTGGCGCGACTGTTCCAACACGAGCTGGATCATCTGAACGGGGTTCTCATGTTCGAGCGCATGACGGCCGATCAGCGCGACGAGGCGATGCGCGAGTACCGCAGGATCTCCGAATCCGGTGCGTCGGGGGAGACCCGGCACATCTCGCTCAAGTGACCGGGCCGACCCGATGTCCTTCCTCGGGTCGAGGTCGATCGTCTTCCTGGGGACCCCCGAGCCCGCAGCGCGCATCCTGACGGACCTCGTCTCGGCGGGGTTTCCCGTCTCGAGAGTCGTCACTCGCGCCGACGCACGTCGGGGACGCGGCTCGACAGCAACTCCGAGTCCCGTGAAGCGTGTCGCACAGGAGTTCGGCATCGCCGTCCAGCACGACCTCGTGGGTCTCGCCGAATCGGCCGAGGGCAGCCACCTCGGCATCGTCGTGGCGTACGGACGCATCATTCCCGCTCGCGTGCTGGCGGCGGTCCCGATGGTGAACGTGCACTTCTCGCTGCTGCCGAGGTGGCGTGGTGCCGCCCCGATCGAGAGGGCGATCCTGGCCGGCGACGAGACGACCGGTGTCTGCCTGATGGACGTGGTCGAGGAGCTCGATGCGGGTGGCGTGTTCGCGAGGGGGGAGATCCGGATCGGGGACAGCGACGCCGACGAGTTGACGGGGCACCTCACGCGACTCGGGTCGCAGATGTTGGTCGACCTGCTCGCCGGCGATCCGGTCGCGTCCGTCGACCAGCACGGCGAGATCACCTATGCCGAGAAGATCACGGCCGATGAGGGCCGGATCGACTGGTCCGCCAGTGCCATTGCGGTGCTGCGCCGGATCCGTGCACTCCGTGCCCACACCACAGTCGAGGGTCGACGGATGATCGTGCATGCGGCGCTCGCCGTCGACCGGGGTGTCCACGGCACGACCCGACCCGGTGAGTGCGACGACTCTGCGACGGTCGCGTGCGGATCCGGTGCCGTGCAGTTGGTGAGCGTGCAACCCGAGGGCAAGGCCCCGATGGATGCGCGCGAATGGCGACGCGGTCGCAGGGAAGCCGTCATCTCACTCGGCTCGTAATGCCCCCGGTGGGCGCTGCGCGTCACCGCTAGCCTCGCGGGGTGCTCAAGATCGTTCTTCCCAAGGGTTCGCTCGAGAAGGCGACCCTCGACCTTTTCGAGGCCGCTGACCTGCGGGTCGTGCGGTCGTCGTCGGTCGATTACCGCGCCTCGATCGACGACCCCCGGATCGCCGAGGTGCGCATCCTGAGACCCCAGGAGATTCCCACCTACGTGGAGGAGGGCCTGTTCGACATCGGAATCACCGGTCGCGACTGGATCGAGGAGACGGCGAGCGATGTCGTCAGCATGGGGGAACTCAAGTACTCGAAGGCGACCGACATGCCGGTGCGGGTGGTCGTGGCCGTGGCCGATGAGTCACCGGCGCGCTCCGTGGCCGACCTGGGCACCGGTGTGCGGGTGTCGACGGAGTACCCCGAGATGACGCGCCGTTATTTCGCGGCCCGTGGCGTCGATGCCGACATCAGGCTCAGCTACGGAGCATCCGAGGCCAAGATCCCCGACATCGCCGATTGTGTCGTCGACATCACCGAGACGGGCCGTGCCCTGCGCGCCGCCGGTCTGCGGGTCATCGACACGATGCTCACGAGCTACACCGAGCTGATCGTCAACCGTGCCGCATCCGACGATCCCATGAAGCGCCACGCCATGGAGCAAATTCGCACCCTTCTGCAGGGCACACTCGAGGCGCGCGAAAAGGTGCTGGTCAAGCTGAACGTCGCCGAGGTGAGTTTCCAACGCGTGATCGACCTCCTGCCGTCGGCGAAGTCGCCGACAGTGTCACGGTTGGCGTCGGGTGACTTCGCCGTGGAGTCGGTGGTTCCGAAGCGGGGGATCAACACGTTGATTCCGTCGTTGATCGATGCGGGCGCGACCGATCTCCTCGAGATCCCGATCTCCAAGATCATCCACTAGGCGCACGGTGCCCGGTCGATGATGAGCGGTGAATTCGCAGAGGGCTCTGTCGAGTCGTTCGACGTTGCCGCCGGGCTCGGGACCGTCTTGCTCGATGACGGCACACGGGTGCCGTTCCACTGCGTCTCGATCGCCGACGGCACCAGGCGCATCGAGACCGGCATCCGGGTGCGCGTGCGACTCGCGTTCCGCGTGGCCCGGGTGGAGGCCGTCGACATCGAGGGTCTGTGATTGTTCGCCGGTGATCACGTCCCGCGATCACTCGCCGGCGGTCCTCGACCTCTCGACGAAGACGAGCCTGATGTTCGCGAGTGCCGCCACGAGCGTGTCGTGGTGCTCGCCGATCCGCTCCCCGAGACCCTCGACCAGCAGGGCGAAGGAGTCGATGGCCAGTCGGGCCTCCTCGAGGCGGGGTGGCTCGTCGGAGAGGTGGATGGCGGCGAGCTCGAAGAGCCCCATGGCGTGGTTGGCAACCACCACTGATGCGGGGGTCTCCGACAGGCGACGCCGGACCTCCGCCACGGCCTCGAGGGTCTCGGCGGCATCGTCTGGGATCGTGTTGTCCTGGCTCACCGGGCGGTACCCTAATGGGGTCAATTCAGCGAAGCGGGACTCCGGTCCCCACCGGTCCACCCCGGCAACGGGAGTGCGGCAGGTCGAGAAGGCGAGTGGCTGGTCCGCTCGTGCGTCTGCTTCGTGTGCTGGCACACAACAGATCACGAGAACAACCGAGGACGGTGGACCCATTGCAGACTGAGGAGCAGCCATAGCCGCGCAGAACAACGAGCCCCGATACAACGAACGCATCAGGGCGCGCGAAGTTCGACTGATCGGACCCGACGGAAGTCAGGTGGGGATCAGACCGACACAGGACGCGCTCGCGCTCGCGAGGGAGCTCGATCTGGATCTCGTGGAGGTCGCCCCGTTGGCGAGTCCCCCCGTGTGCCGGATCATGGACTACGGGAAGTTCCGCTACGAGGAGGCCCAAAAGGCCAAGGAGTCGCGGAAGAAGACGACCCAGGTGACGATCAAGGAGGTCAAGTTCCGACCCAAGATCGGCAAGGGCGACTTCGACACCAAGGTGCGGCATATGCGCGAGTTCCTCGAGGACGGACACAAGGTCAAGGTCACGCTCCAGTTCAGGGGGCGCGAGGTCGCCCACCCCGAACTGGGGGCGCGGATCCTCGATTCGGCTCTCGAGCAGCTGGGGCCGCTCGCCAAGGTCGAGACCCAGGCCCGCCTCGAGGGACGGAACATGACGATGGTGCTCGTGCCGGAGAAGAGGTCCGGCAAGAAGGCCACGGCCGCCGACGACTCACCCCTCGAGGGTGCGGCGGCTCCGGTGGGCGAGACGGGCCAGCACGACGGTCAGTGACCCGAGAAGCACGAACGCCAGGCACAGAGCAACGGGACCACCACAGGATCAGAACAACAGGATCAGAACAACAGGATCAAACAAGGAAGAACACACGATGCCCAAGATGAAGACCTCCAAGACCGCCGCGAAGCGGTTCAAGAAGACCGGGACCGGCAAGATCCGCCGCCAGCAGGCCAACCGCCAGCACCTGTTCGAGAAGAAGCCGAGCAGTCGCACGCGCCGGCTCGACCAGGACGTGGACGTCCACCCCGGCGACCTGAAGAAGATCAAGCGACTCCTCGCGGAGCGCTGAGCAGAGCCCGGTCGCGCACCGGGAACACGGCACTGACGACAACAAAACGACACACGGAGAGATGACATGGCACGAGTGAAGAGGGCGGTCCACGCCCGCAAGAAGCACCGTTCGGTGATGGAGAAGGCGAAGGGGTATTACGGCAACAAGAGCCGGTCCTTCCGCGCGGCGAACGAGCAGGTCCTCCATTCGGGCCAGTACGCGTTCCGCGACAGGCGTGCGAAGAAGGGCGAATTCCGGAGCCTCTGGATCCAGCGCATCAACGCCGCGTGCCGTCAGAACGACATGTCCTACAGCCGGTTCATCGCCGGTCTCGGCGCCGCCGGCATCGAGGTCGACCGGAAGATCCTGGCCGATCTCGCGGTGAACGATCCCCAGGCGTTCTCCGCCCTCGTGGCGTCCGCCAAGGCAGCGCTCGTCTGAACGACCCGCGGCTCTCGCCGCGAAGCCCGCGGGTGCGCCGGGCGAGGAGGCTCGCCACCGACCGGTCCGCGAGGCGCGAGGAGGGTCTCTTCATCGTGGAGGGACCCGTTCTCGCCGCCGAGGCGGTGGCGTCGCGCGTCGAGATTCTCGAGCAGTTCGTTCTCGCCGAGGCCGATGCCGTTGCCGGCATCGAGACGCACGTGGTCGACGACCAGGTGCTCGCGTCGGTGTCCGATGTCGAGACACCGCGTGGCCCGGTTCTCGTGTGCAGGGTTCCCCCGCAGGTCGATCTCTCGTCGGTCCAGGGGTGGCTGATCGTGGCCGATGCGGTGTCCGATCCCGGCAATCTCGGAACGATCTCGCGCTGCGCAGAGATCGCCGGCGCGTCGGCGGTCGTCGTGACGCGCGGCGCCACAGACCAGTGGTCACCCAAGTGTGTGCGAGCCTCCGCGGGCGCTTCGTTCCATGTCCCGATCGTCGAGGTCGATTCACTCTCCGATGTGCGGGATGCGGGGTTCACGATCGTGGCGTCGACCTCCCATGAGCATCACGGTGGAGCCGGATCTGGATCGGGATCGCCGGTCACCGAAATGGAGCTGTGCGACTTCTCCGGGCGAGTCGCACTGGTCCTCGGGAACGAATCTCGCGGCGTGCCCGCTGATGCCCCCGTCGACCGATGGGTGACCATCGGTCACGTCGGTCGGGGAGAGAGCCTGAATGTGGCCATGGCCGGCGCCATCCTGTCGCATCACATCTCCCGAGTGCGCGCTGGTCGATGACCCGAATCCTCCGCAGTGCCGAGGGTGCCCACGGCTAGCGTTTCCATGTCGCCCCGGCCGGACCAAATCTCCGAACAGGGCAGGGAAGAAGCACAGTCACCACCATGGGCAGTTCAGACGCGAGCCAGCATCGCGACATCGAGGCGGCAGTGGCCGATGCCCTCGGTGAGATCGCCGGTGCCTCCACGCTCGAGGATCTCCGCGCGGTGGCGGCGGGACTGACCGGGAAGAAGGGTCGACTCGCGGGACTGAAGGCCTCGCTCGGTGGCATCGCCGACATCGAGGAGCGCAAGGCCCTGGGGATGGCCGTCAACGAGGCATTGGCCACTGTCTCGGGCGCCGTGTCCGCTCGTGAGAACGAGTTGGTGCGTGCGGCCCTGGCCGCCAGGGTGGCCGCTGAGCGCATCGATGTGTCCGAGATCGCCGTGGGTGCCACGGGCTTCGAGCGCCGTGGTCGTCTCCATCTCGTCACGCAGGCGACGGAGAGGCTCGAGGATGTCTTCATTGGTCTCGGGTTCCGGATCGCCGAGGGTCCCGAGGTCGAATCGGACTTCTACAACTTCGAGGCTCTCAACATGCCGCCGTCGCACCCTGCGCGCAGCATGTGGGACACCTTGTTCGTCGAGACCGATCCTCCGGGGAGTGTGGTGCTGCGCACCCACACCTCCCCCGTGCAGATCCGTGTGATGCAGGAGTGGCCGCCGCCCATCTATGCCGTGATGCCCGGGAGGGTGTTCAGGCGCGACACCCCCGATGCCACGCACATGCCGGTCTTCCACCAGATCGAGGGTCTGGTGATCGACCGGGGCATCACATTCGCCGATCTCGCGGGCACGATCGAGGCCTTCACGAAGGCCTTCTTCGGCTCGGATTTCACGTCGCGCCTGCGACCGAGTTACTTCCCCTTCACCGAGCCGAGCGCAGAGTTCGACATCCGTCGCCCCGACGGATCATGGATCGAGTTGGGTGGCTGCGGGATGGTGCACCCCCATGTGCTGAGGGCCGGCGATCTCGACCCCGACGAGTGGAGTGGTTTCGCCTTCGGATTCGGGATCGACCGCATGGCCAAGGAGCGCCACGGCGTGGCCGACCTCCGGGACATGTACTCGAACGACGTCCGGTTCTTGGGGCAGTTCCCGTGAGGATCCTGTTGTCGATCCTGCGGGAGATGGCCGATCTTCCCGACGACCCGGATGCGATCTCCGATGCGCTGAACTCACTCGGCCTCGCCGTGGAGGCGGTGGAGATCTCGGGAGAGGCGGTGGCGGGCGTGGTCACGGCGCGGATCCTGCGAACCGAGAAGCACCCGGACGCCGCCAAGGTCACCCGCTGCTGGGTGGACGCGGGTGACGGTGTCGAGCGCCACGTGTGGTGCGGTGCGACCAACATGGGCCCGGGCGACATCGTCCCACTCGCCACTCTCGGAGCGGTGATGCCCGACGGTCGTGAGATCGCTCGTCGTGGAATCATGGGGATCGACTCCGAGGGCATGCTGTGCTCGGGCTCCGAACTCGGACTCTCGGCGGACTCCGCCGGGTTGCTGATCATGGAACCCTCGACGCCGCTCGGCCGCGATCCGTTCGCCCTGCTCGGCATCGAGCGCGAGGTGGTGTTCGACCTGGACCTGACCCGCAACCGTCCCGATTGCTGGGGTCATGCAGGGGTGGCCCGCGATCTCGCGGCGCACTTCGCGGTCGCGTACCGCGGACCGCGTCTCGACGATGCGCCGACCGGACCACCACGCAGCGCTCCGGTGACGATCGTTGCCCGAGACCGGTGCGCGATGTTCTCGGCATGGACGATCTCGGGAGTCGCGGTCGGGCCGTCGCCCGCGCGCGTCATTCGACGGCTCGATCTGCTCGGGATGCGCAGCATCAACAACGTGGTCGATGCGTCCAACCTGTCGATGCTCGAGACGAACCAGCCGAACCATGCCTACGACGCAGGGGCGGTGGGAGCCTTCACGGTGCGCCTCGCGAGGGCGGGGGAGAAGATCACGACACTCGACGGTCAGCAGCGCGCGCTCGACCCCGACGATCTCCTCATCTGTGACGCGGCCGCCGACAGCCCGGTCGGTCTGGCGGGTGTGATGGGGGATCTCACCTCCGAGATCACCGCGTCGACAACGACCCTGAACCTCGAGATCGCATGGTTCGACCCCGACGGCGTCCGCTTCGCCGCCCAGCGCCATGGATTGCGCACCGAGGCTTCGATCCGCTTCGAGAGGGGGGTCGATCACGACGGACATCGCGATGCTGCGCGGCGATTCATGGCCATTCTTCGCGAGAGCTGTCCGGACGCGGTGTTGCACTCGGCCGAGACAGTGGAGACCACGGACCATCTGCCCGTCCCGGCTGTGATCCGTGTCGAGGCCGCGCGAGTGTCGGCGCTTCTCGGTGCGAGCTTCGATGCCGCCTCCATCGAGTCGCTGCTGGCACCGATCGGATTCGGGTGCCACACCACCGGTGATGTGGTCGAGGTCGCGGTCCCCTCGTGGAGACCCGATTGCACCATCTGGGTGGACATCGCCGAGGAGGTCGCGCGCCACCACGGGTACGAGCGGATCGGCAAGACCACCCCGAGGTCAGCCGTGCACGGGCGCCTGTCCACTCTCCAGATGCGTCGACGCACGGCACGACAGGTTCTCTGTGGCCTCGGGCTCGATGAGGCGATGCCGTCGCCGTTCCTTGCCCCCGGCGACCTCGTCCGCGTGGGGCTGGACGAATCGGGCACGCTGCGACTCGCGAATCCGTTGGTTGCCGAGGAGTCGATCCTGCGCTCATCGCTCCGACCGGGAATGCTCGCGGCGGCGGTGCACAACGTGTCGCACCGCGCCGAACGCGTCGCGCTCTTCGAGGTCGGCCATGTGTATCCCCGCGGAGCCGGTGCTCTCCCGGACGAGGCGGAATGGTTGTGTGCGATCGTGGTCGGCGAGGGTGTCGACACGGCGATTCGCCAATGGTCGGTTCTCTCGGGTGCCCTCGGTGTCGGCGCAATGCTCGATCAGGCGAGGGTTCCCGACGGCTTGCACCCCGGCCGGTCGGCCTCGTTGACCCGTGGCAAGACGGTGGTCGGCCATGTGGGCGAGATCGATCCCGTCGTGTTGCACGGGATCGGCCTTGTCGGTCCCGTCTCGTGTTTCGAGTGCAACCTGTCCGTGCTCCTGGCCGAGGATCCCGAGCCGGTGAAGGCCAGGGATGTGAATCGGCTTCCGTCGAGTGATCTCGACCTCGCGTTCATCGTCCCCGACGACATCACTGCGGGTGCGGTTCATCGCGCGTTGCGACAGGCTGGCGGCGCGACCCTGGTGTCGTGCGTGTTGTTCGACTCGTTCCGCGGTGGTTCGATCGGGGGTGGGCGTCGGAGTCTGGCGTTCCGACTCCGCCTGCAGGGCGCGGCATCGACCCTCGACGACAAGGCGCTCGCGGGGATCCGCGATGCCTGCATCGCGGCCGCCGTCAAACTCGGCGCACAGATCCGATCGTGATCAGTTGAGCGATGGGTCCGCCGGGACCCGCGCGAGTGCGGCGATCGATCCGCCCTGTCGCTCGAGCGCCCTGCTCCAGAGGGTGTCCGGGTGCGTCGTGAAGGCATCGTCGGAGCGCGCGGGCACGACGATCCATCCACCGGCCGCGATCTCGTCCGCCAGTTGACCGGGCGCCCATCCCGCATATCCCCTGAACATCCGGTGGCGACGGAACGGATCAGGGTCCTGTGCCATGAAATCGATGCTCCGCACGAGTGCCGGCTCGGCGTCGTCCTCGACGAGGCACACGAAGCCGTCGGGCTGGACGGGACCGCCGGAAAAGACCGTTCCGGGGTCGGGAGCAGACTCGAGCCACGGGGCAATGACCGTCGATTCGAGTCCGGTGGCGTCGATCGGGCGGTTGATGATCACGCCCATCGTGCCCTGGCCATCGTCGTGGGCGAGGAGCAGGACCACGGACCGCGCAAAGTTGGGGTCATCCATGGCCGGGTGGGCCACGAGCAGGGTTCCCGGTCCGGGATCAATGATTGCATAATCATTCACTGTCTCGTATAGTAATACAGTCATGAGACGGGTCGGCATCATCGGGGCATCCGGGTACACCGGGGCAGAACTGCTGCGTTTGTGCGCCCAGCACCCGGATCTGGATGTCGTCGTCGCTACGGGCGACTCCCAGGCGGGGACGCTGGCGGCCTCGCTGTACCCCTCGCTCGCTGCTGCCTACCCGAATCTCGTCTTCTCCGAGTGGCGGCCGGGTCTCATGGATGGCCTCGATCTGGTGTTCCTCGGGGTTCCGCACGAGGCATCCCTCGCGCTGGTGCCCGAGTTGGTGGGCCGGGTGGGGTGCGTGGTGGATCTCTCCGCTGCGTACCGGCTGAAGGACGCGTCGTTGTACCCACGCTGGTACGGATTCGACCACGATCAGCCCGAGATGCTCGCGCGCGCCATCTATGGGCTCCCCGAACTGAACCGCGATGCTCTGGTCGGGGCCCAACTGATCGCGACTCCCGGGTGCTATGTGACGGCGGCGTCGCTGGCCCTGGCGCCGCTCGTGCGGCAGGGGATCATCGATCCCGCCGGAGTGGTCGTCGACGCCGCGTCGGGGGTCAGTGGTGCTGGTCGAGCGTTGAAGCACTCGTCGATGTTCACGACAGTCGACGAGGACTTCACGGCCTACGGGCTCCTCGACCACCGGCACACACCCGAGATGGAACAGGTGACGGGCGCCCAGATCCTGTTCACGCCGCACCTCGCACCGATGAACAGGGGAATCCTCGCCACGTGTTACGCGCGTCCCGCGGCAGGTCGCACGCCGACCACTGCGTCTCTGCTCGCCGCCCTCGCCACGGCCTATGCCGGCGAGCCGTTCATCGTGGTGCGGCCCCAGAGCCCCTCGACCAAGGCCACGCTCGGGTCGAACTCGGTGCACCTGTCCGCCCGGTTCGATGAGCGCACGGGATGGGTCGTGGTGCTCGCCGCTCTCGACAATCTCGCCAAGGGTGCCTCGGGTGGTGCGGTGCAGTCGGCCAATGTTGCACTCGGTCTGCGGGAGGACGCGGGACTGACCCATGTCGGGGTGTATCCGTGAACCGGACCGCACCCGACACCGCACGGATCCTCGTCGAGGCCCTGCCCTACATTCGGCGATTCGCCGGGCGCACCGTGGTCGTCAAGTACGGCGGGAACGCCCTCGCAGGAGCCTCCGACGACGACGCCCTCGCCCTGTTCGCCCAGGACATCGTCTTGATGCACACCGTCGGGATCAAGTGCGTGGTGGTCCACGGTGGTGGGCCACAGATCAACGAGATGCTCGCCCGTCTCGGGATCCAATCGTCGTTCCACCAGGGCCTGCGCGTCACCGACGCTGCGACGATGGAGGTGGTGCGGATGGTGCTGAGTGGTCGGGTCAATCCCGAACTCGTCGCGGCGATCAATGTCCACGGAAATCTCGCGGTGGGGCTGTCGGGTCAGGATGGTCGCACGCTCCAGACGGTGCCGATCGACGAGGCGCTGGGCTTCGTGGGTGATGTCGAGAGGGTTCGGCCCCAGTTGATCGAGGGTCTCCTCGCAGACGGCTTCATTCCGGTCGTCTCCACGATCGGCGCCGACACCGAGGGTCGCGCCCACAATGTGAACGCAGACACCGCCGCGGGCGCGATCGCCGAGGCCCTCGGAGCGGAAAAGATCGTCTATCTCACCGACGTGGCCGGGTTGCGCAGGAATTCCGATGATCCAGACAGCCTCGTGGCGAGGGTGACCGTGGGCGATCTCGCTGACATGCTCTCGGACGGAACGGTCAGCGGCGGGATGATCCCGAAGGTCGAGAGTTGCATGCGGGCCGTGCGCGGGGGAGTGCGCAGCGCCCACATTCTCGACGGCCGCATCCCGCACGTGTTGTTGCTCGAGCTGTTCACCGACTCCGGTGTCGGCACGATGATCACCCAGGGGGACAGATGACGCACGATTTTCTCTCGTCCGATGCGGGCGCCGCTCTCAATGCGGGCGCCGACCATTGTCCGTTCATCCCGGTGTTCGGGCCACCCGCGGTCACCTTCGAGCGCGGCTCGGGTGTCGAACTGTGGTCGGTCGATGGCAAGCGCTATCTCGACTTCCTGGCGGGGATCGCGGTCGTCTCGCTCGGCCATGCCAATCCCGCCGTGACCCGCGCGATCGCCGAGCAGGCCTCCACGTTGTCCCACGTGAGCAACTACTTTGCGAACGCCACGGCCACCCGGGCGGCGCAACGGGTGAACCGGCTGATGGAGTCGTGCGGCGCGGGTGCCGGTCAGGTGTTCTTCTGCAACTCGGGCGCAGAAGCGAACGAGGCCGCGATCAAGCTGGCGCGCAAGTTCGGGGGACGGGGTCGGCATCGCATCGTGACCGCACTCGGATCGTTCCATGGACGCACACTGGGTGCGCTGGCCATGACCGGTCAACCCGCCAAGCACGAGGCGTTCCAGCCGATGCCGGAGGGCTTCAAGTACTGCGAGTTCGGGAACCTCGAGTCACTCGTGACCCAGATCGATGACACGGTCGCGGCCGTCGTGCTGGAGCCGATCCAGGGCGAGGGAGGAGTGGTGCCCGCGCCCAAGGGGTATCTCGGCGCCGTGCGCCGCGTGTGCACCGAGCGCGGTGCGCTCCTCATTCTCGACGAGGTCCAGACAGGCTTCAGCCGCACCGGACGCTGGTTCGGTTTCGAACACGAGGGCATCGCACCCGATGCGGTGACCCTGGCCAAGGGCATGGGCAACGGAATGCCCGTGGGTGCGCTGTGGGCACGGCGCGACGTTGCGGCGGTGTTGCGCCCCGGCGACCATGGCTCGACATACAGCGGCACTGCGATCGCGACAGCGGCCGTGCTCGCGGTGATCGACGAGATGGAACGCATCGACGCACCCCGCCTCGCCCGCGAGAAGGGCGCCAGGCTCACGGCTGCGCTGGGTGCGATCGCCGGTGTCGACCACGTGCGGGGTCTGGGTCTGCTCCTCGGTGCGCGGCTCGCCGACGGTGTCGACGCACGCAGTGTCGCCCAGGCGGCACTCGATGAGGGTCTCATTGTCAATGCCGTCACGGCCGACACGATCCGGCTCGCACCGCCTCTCGTGGTGTCCGATGACGAGATCGACGAAGCCGTCGGCATCCTCGCCCGGGCGATCGGGTGAACCCGTGACGGTGCGACACCTGCTGGGAATCGCCGAGCACGGCACGGACGGCTTGCGCCGCATGCTCGAGTTGTCGGTCGCTCCTGATCTCGGATCACCCCTGGCGGGCCGCGGAGTCGCCCTGATCTTCGAGAAGCCCTCCAACAGGACGCGCCACTCCATGGAGATGGCCGTGGTCGGTCTCGGCGGGCATCCCGTGTACACCCGGGGCGAAGAAGTCGGATTCGATGTGCGCGAGACCGTGGAGGATGCGACACGGATCCTCGCCGGGTACCACGCAGTGCTGGCCGCGCGCGTGTTCAGCCACGCGGTCGTCGAGCGCATGGCAGCGGTCTCGACGGTGCCGGTGATCAACATGTTGAGCGACGTCTCCCATCCGCTGCAGGCCCTCGCCGATGTCATCACGATGGAGGAAAAGGTCGGGTCGCTCTCGGGAGTCCGCGTCGCGTGGGTCGGAGACTGGAGCAACGTGGCGCGCAGCCTCGCAGAAGCGGTCTGTCTCCTCGGTGGAACCATGTCGATCGCGGGCCCGTCAGGGTACGACGCGACCGATGCCGAACTGGCGCGGATCGCCGGTCTCGGGGGCCGTGTGGAGCAGCATCGCGACGCCGGATCCGCGGTCGAGGGTGCACTGTTCGTGCACACCGACACCTGGATCTCGATGGGGCAAGAGGCGGAGTCGGCTGCGCGGCGCGAGATCTTTGCCCCGTTCATGGTCGACGAAGCGTTAATGGCCCGGGCCGCATCCGGCGCATGGTTCATGCACTGCATGCCAGCGCACCGGGGTGAGGAGGTCTCGGCCGGGGTCTTCGACGGTGATCGTTCCTTGGTGATCGCCCAGGGGCACCACAGGCTCACCGGGGCCCGTGGTGCGCTCGCCTGGGTCTGTGGGGCGGCATGAGCACGGGAGGTTCCGGGAGATGAGCGGGAAGCAGCAACGTCAACAGGCGATCACGAAGTTGATCGCGGCAGACAAGGTGACGAGTCAGCCCCAGTTGCAGGATTTGCTCGCCAAGCGGGGGATCGAGGCGACCCAGGCCACGATCTCGCGGGATCTCGAGGAGCTCGGTGCCGTGAAGGTCAGGGTCGCGGGAGGCGAGAGTCGCTACGCGATTCCCGACTACGAGCCGGAGCGTGTCGCCCCGAGCGATCAGTTGCGGCGCGTCCTCGGCGAGTGGGTGGCGGAGGTGTCGGTGAGCGGCAATCTCGTCGTGCTGCGCACGCCCCCCGGCTGTGCGCACGTGGTGGCATCAGCGCTCGACCGCAGTGGTGATCCTTCCCTGATCGGGACCGTGGCGGGCGACGACACCATCTTGTGCGTGGCTGCCGAGTCCACCGGCGGCCGGGCCCTGGCAGCGTCGCTGCGCGAGCTGGCCGGCTTGGCACCCTCCTCGGCGAATGCGCCGGGTCGGGCGGCATCCCGCGCGTCGGGCGCCCGGACGCCAGCACGTGCCCGCACGTCACCGGCGCCGCGGAAGAAGGCGGGCTCACGTGGGCGCTGAGGAGATCCCGCGCACGCTCTGGCACGGGAGGTTCGGGGACGGGCCAGCCGAGGCACTGATGAGGTTCACCGCCTCAATCGGGTTCGATGTGCGTCTGTGGGCCGATGACATCGAGGGTTCGCGCGCCCATGTGTCGATGCTCGGGGAATCGGGAATCCTGCCGTCGACCGATGTCGCCTCGATCCTCGGCGCACTCGACCAGGTGTCGGCAGAGTTCGAATCGGCATCGTTCGTGTTCGAGGCGTCGGACGAGGACATCCACACCGCGATCGAGCGCCGGGTGACCGAGATCGCCGGAGCGCCGGGCGCGCGGATCCACACCGGGCGCAGCCGCAACGACCAAGTGGCGACGGCCTTGAGGCTCTGGTCCCGCCGCGAGATGAGGAATCTCGGCACCGCGGTCGTGTCGCTCGTCGAGGTTCTCGAGGCGCGCGCGGCGGCGGCCGATGCCGCGGTGCCGCCGATCCGGCTCGCCGGGTACACGCACCTCCAGCACGCGCAGCCGGTGTTGCTGTCCCATCATCTGCGTGCCCATGCATGGGCATTGCTCCGGGATGTGGACAGGATCGCTGACGCCCTCGGTCGCGCCGATGTGTCACCCCTCGGTGCGGGCGCACTCGCGGGGTCGTCACTGCCGCTGGATCCGGCGCGATCCGCGGATCTCCTGGGCTTCGGTGCTCACTTTGCGAACTCGCTCGATGCGGTGTCGGATCGTGACTTCGTCGCCGAGTACCTCTTCGATCTCGCGATGGTCGGTGTGCACCTGTCGCGCATCGGTGAGGAGTGGGTGCTCTGGACGTCGGCCGAGTTCGGGTTCGCCACCTTGGATGACACCCATGCGACGGGGTCGTCGATGATGCCCCAGAAGAAGAACCCTGACATCGCCGAGTTGGCGCGGGGCAAGACGGGCAGACTTATCGGCAATCTGACAGGTCTTCTCGTGGTCCTGAAGGGGCTGCCGCTCGCCTACAACCGGGATCTCCAGGAGGACAAGGAAGCCTTGTTCGACTCGGTCGACCAGGTTGGACTCGCAGTGTCGGCCCTGTCGGGAATGATCGCCGGTGCGACATTCCATCCCGATGGGATGGCCGCGGCAGCCGACGCCGAGGCGCTCGTGGCCACCGATCTCGCCGAGATGCTCGTGTCCGCCGGGACTCCCTTCCGTGACGCGCATGCGATCGTCGGTGCGCTGGTGCGCGAGTCCCTGGCATCGGGTCGTCGCCTGGTTGATCTCGTTCGTGCCCATCCGTCCTTCGGCGACGAGGGGGCCTTTCTCTTCGAACCCGGTGCCGCACTCGCCCGCAGGCGAACCCCGGGTGCATCCGGGCCAGATGCGGCCCCAATCCAGGCGGGACGGCTCGCTGGTGCGATCACCGAGGCGAAACGGGGGCTGGCATGACCTGGCGGGACACGATCAGGGTCAAGTACCACGAGTGCGACATGCAGAACGTGGTGTTCAACGCCAACTATTGGGTCTATGCCGATGATCTCGTGGCCCAGTGGATGAGGCATGCGATCGCATCTGCCAACGGATCGGACTCCCCGACGGGCAATGTGTTCGCGAACGAGTTCGACTTCATGCTCAAGAGGGCAGAGGGGACGTGGCACAAGGGTGCAACGTATGGCGACACGATCGGTGCACAGTGCGGGATCTCCCGATGGGGAAACACCTCGTTCGACGTGGCGATCTCGTTGTTGGTGGGTGGAGAACCATGTTTCGATGCGGTGATCACCTACGTCAGTGTCACGCCGGGGACGCACTCGCCGTGCGCCGTGCCGGACAAGATCAAAGTGGCATTGGACCGCGATCCAGCCATCTGAGGCCCCGACCGTGGTAGCCGACCTCGGCGAGGACGATCTCGGCGGGCTCGTGTCCAGCCCAGATCGTGGCGCGCACATCGGCCACCGGGCCGGCCGGTTCCATCCTCGCCCAGATGAGTGGTGAGTCCGGAGTTGCCGAGGAACCCCACTGCGCGAGTGCATCCCGCATCGCGTCC
The DNA here is from genome assembly GCA_046091605.1 of Actinomycetota bacterium. GTDB lineage: Bacteria > Actinomycetota > Acidimicrobiia > Acidimicrobiales > Ilumatobacteraceae > UBA2093. The sequence continues at coordinate 39,111 of JBJTCB010000011.1, forward strand.
TGCACGGCTGAACCCATGTACTGCCACACGATCGAGTGGTACACCAGTGAGCACCGCGTGATCGGATGTGCGCTTCTCGCGGACAGCCAGGTGTCGGCCGAGGCGCGCTCCACCACCGTGGGATGGTGCGCGTGGATCGAGAGCGCAGTCCCGAGGCGCTCCATACGATCGAGATGATCGGGCCACAGAAACGACTTGAGGCGCAGCGCCGCATCGGGATCGCGTGGATCGATGGGGTCGGGGTCGATGCCGATCCGTGAGACGAGCCGTGCCCCGGATGCGGGGAGGGGGAGTCGGTCGACGAACCATTCGTCACCGAATTGCAGTGGCGAGACTGGATCGCCCAGGCGGAGGTCTCCGCAGGTGGCTCCGTAGCGGTCGAAGTTCAGGTTCAGCCCCGCGCTTGCGCCCACCTCGATCAGGTCGAACTCGCCGACGCCGAGCCCGGACAGCCAATGGCTGAGCGAGAGCAGCACCACGGCACGGCCCACTTCATTTGTTTGAACGGACCTGCCAAGGCCCGCGTCAATCTCGGTGCGGTGCTCGGAAATCGCAGCGAGGGCGTCCCTCACCAGTGATGGCCCGGGGGAGCCACCGGCGGTCGGGTAGTGCATGGCGAGTGCGGGTGCCCCACCACGGAGCACGATGGCATGGAGTGCCGCGAGGAGTCGCAGCGGTGCCGCATCGTGGACGGGTCTGTCGAAGCGTCCATGCAGGAGCTCGCGGCTGATTCCGTTGCCGTCGTAGTCGTCCACGAGACCACGCAGGATCGTGGCATACGTGGGTGAGCCCAGGTGCTCACACCCTGCGGCCTGCAATTCCAGTGCCTGGCGTGCCTGATCATCGCGGTCGGTCACGAACCAACCCTAGGGTCCTGACGGTCGGACGGGTGCGGCGTCCACCGGTGATCGCGCGGCGTCTACCGGTGACGGCGCGACGGGTATGCCTCGGCCGGGGCAATCATCGGCGCGCCATCAGGGCAGTCGTGGCAACATTGGGGTGTGAGCGTCAAGCCAGGGTTGTTCGGTGACTTGACGGCGCGCGGGCTGATCCATGACTCCACCGATCCGTCGGAGTTGTCGGCCCGTCTCGACAGGGAGCCGATCGGCGTGTACGTCGGATTCGACCCCACCGCCGACTCGCTGCACGTCGGTCACTTGCTCGGCCAGATCACTCTCCGTCGGTTCCAACTCGCGGGCCACCGACCGTTCCCACTCGCCGGTGGAGCCACGGGGATGGTGGGTGACCCCTCGGGCAAGAGCGAGGAGCGCAACCTCCTCGATGCCGAGACACTCCGCCACAACGTCGAGTGCATCAAAGGCCAGCTCGAGAATCTCCTCGAGTTTGGTGCGGGTCCCGCCGGTGCGACCCTGGTGAACAACGCGGATTGGACGGCCTCGATCACGGCGCTCGAGTTCCTCCGTGATGTCGGCAAGCACGTGACCGTGAACCAGATGATGGCGAAGGAGTCCGTGAAGAACCGACTGTCATCGGAGAACGGACTGTCATACACCGAGTTCAGTTACATGCTGCTGCAGGCCAACGACTTCAGGCACTTGCACGCATCGCTCGGTGTCGAACTGCAGATGGGTGGGTCCGATCAGTGGGGCAACATCACCGCAGGCATCGATCTCATCAGGCGAACGTCGGGGGCACATGCGTTCGGAGCGACCTGGCCGCTCGTGACGCGCAGCGACGGCCAGAAGTTCGGCAAGACGGCCGATGGTGCGGTGTGGCTCGATCCCGCAAAGACATCGCCGTACCAGTTCCGACAGTTCTGGATCCAGGTTCCCGATGATTTCGCCGAGCGCTACCTCCCGCAGTACTCGCTCGCGCCACTCGAGGAGATCGCCGATGTGCTCGAGGCACATCGCGGTGACCCGGGCAAGCGAATCGCACAGCGACGTCTCGCTGCCGAGTTGACTGCAATGGTGCACGGTGACGCAGCATCGAACGCATCAGCGGCGGCGGCCGACATTCTCTTCGGGGGTGACCCTCTGCAGGCTGACGCCGCCGCACTGGCGGTTGTTGCCGCCGAGGTGCCCTCGAGTGTCGTGGCGCCGGGTGACCTGGGTGACCCGATGGGTGTCCTGCAACGGTGCGGGTTGTTCGCCTCCACGAGCGAGGCCCGACGGACCCTCGTCCAGAAGGGGATCCGGGTCAACGGGCGGGTGCTCGACGAGGGCGAATCGCTCGATGTGGCCGGACTTCTCCACAACCGGTGGATTCTGGTGCGCAAGGGAAAATCCTCGTTTCACTTGCTCTCTGTCGCCAACTGACCCGGTATCCACCGCGTTGTCCCCAGCGTCGAGGGGTGCTGGCCCGGGCTGTTGAGCGACGCACTCCGCGGGACACGGTCGGTCGACTGAGGCTGATCGGGGGCGCGGCCGGACGGGGTCAGAGACCCCACCGGATCCGGATGTCCACGTTGCGGTCGTCTCTGGTCCCCGTTAGCCTCGCATCTCGCCCCTTCTGGGACCCTCGGGTCCGGTCGGGCCGGCATCTCTGCTCCGTGAGGCGCACATGCCGAGAGCTGATGCTCCTTGAAAACAGAAGAGAAGACTGAACGCCAGTGCGGGCAGCACGGCGGCTTTGCCGTTGTGTTGCTTGTCAATTCGGGGTCGGATTCCCATCCGATCCCAACAACAACAATCAAGTCAGATCGACGGTTCGGGGATATTCCCCCTGGCCGTCGCAGACTTTCCAGAACGATGCCGAGCAATCGGCGAGTTCTTGACGGAGAGTTTGATCCTGGCTCAGGACGAACGCTGGCGGCGTGCTTAACACATGCAAGTCGAACGAGGTCCATGGTGCAGCAATGCACCGGAAGACCTAGTGGCGAACGGGTGAGGAACACGTGAGAAACCTGCCCTGGACTCTGGGATAACAGTTGGAAACGACTGCTAATACCGGATGCCGTCGTGGAGTGGCATCACTCTGCGACGAAAGAATTTCGGTCCGGGAGGGTCTCGCGGCCTATCAGCTAGTTGGTGGGGTAACGGCCTACCAAGGCATCGACGGGTAGCTGGTCTGAGAGGATGAACAGCCACACTGGGACTGAGACACGGCCCAGACTCCTACGGGAGGCAGCAGTGGGGAATCTTGCGCAATGGGCGAAAGCCTGACGCAGCAACGCCGCGTGCGGGAAGAAGGCCTTCGGGTTGTAAACCGCTTTCAGCAGGAAAGAAAATGACGGTACCTGCAGAAGAAGGTGCGGCCAACTACGTGCCAGCAGCCGCGGTGACACGTAGGCACCAAGCGTTGTCCGGATTTATTGGGCGTAAAGAGCTCGTAGGCGGTTCAGTAAGTCGGGTGTGAAAACTTTGGGCCTAACCCAAAGCCTGCACTCGAAACTGCTGTGACTAGAGTTCGGTAGGGGAGCGGGGAATTCCTGGTGTAGCGGTGAAATGCGCAGATATCAGGAGGAACACCGGTGGCGAAGGCGCCGCTCTGGGCCGACACTGACGCTGAGGAGCGAAAGCGTGGGTAGCAAACAGGATTAGATACCCTGGTAGTCCACGCCGTAAACGTTGGGCACTAGGTGTGGGTCTCT
>JBJTCB010000012.1:0-106635 GCA_046091605.1 Actinomycetota bacterium
CCTTGACTGCCTCAACGATCGGGGCGATGTCAACGGGCGGGGCCATCACGCTTGGCGCTTGTTCGACAGGAGCTTGCTCGCCCTTGCTGACCTGAATGCCGAAGAAGACGACAGCAGCAAAGACGGCGACAAGAAGGACAACAATGACAATTTCCACCGGCTAAGTCTGACAGAGGGGTGTGACGCCCCCGGGTGGCCTAGCGGTGCAGGGCGTTCAGGTAGTTGTAGACGGTGATCCGCGACACTCCCATCGCATCTGCCACGTCCTCGACCGCCCGGCGCAGGATGAACGCGCCGCGCTGATCGAGCAGGCGCACTGCCAACTGCTTGTCGTTTCGCGAGAGCTCCGTCAGGGGCCCGCCGAGCTCACGTTCGACCTGGGCGATCAGACGGTCGAGCGCCCCGTGCAACTTCGGGAGTCGCACCGCGGCGACGACCCTTCCCTCCCACTCGAGTGCGATGTCGTCGATGCGCGCATCGTCGATCGACACGATCGAGGCACCCAGGGCATCCAGGACCGGTTGCAGCGCCGTCACGAGGGGGTGGGATTGATCGATCATCGAATCCTCACACCGCTTCGGTGTCGAGCGCGACGTGGGTCGCGCCATTGGCGTACGCGACACTGACCAGGGTGGCCATGGCCTCACCGATCAGATCCTCGGACACCGTGAAACTCGACCCGAACGGGCCGATCTCCACGGTGATACCGAGCTGTTCGAGCGCCTCGACGGTCGCCGTGACGCGGACGGGCGGATCGCCGTCGACGAACGGCTCGATGGTGAACTCGACCTTGACCACGCTGAGATCCTAAGAGTCAGGTCGGTGACTCACGCCCCGGGATTGCGGGGTCAGTCGCGGACGGGGACCAGACGCGGGAGCACCAATGCCACGCTGTCCGGAAGGAATTTCTTGGCACCGAGCCAGTCGTCGAGCTCGCCCGGGCGCACCCAGTGAGCCTCGGTGATCTCCCCATCGGCGAACTGGAACGGCCCGTCGGTCCGGCAGACGAACACCGCGGCCACCAGCGAGACCTCGTCGTCGCGATAGCCACCGGTGCCCAGCATCTCCACGGTCACAGCCTCAAGACCGAGTTCCTCGGAGAGCTCGCGACGTGCGGCATCGTGCCAGCCCTCCCCCGGTGCGCACACGCCCCCGACTGCGACATCCCAGCAACCGGGCCACACGTCCTTGGTCTCGGCACGCCGGTGCACCAGCACGTCGCCGTCACTCGACACCACTGCGATGAAGACCGACCTGTGGCACAGCATCCTCTCGCGCATCTCGCGTCGTGTCACGAGCCCGATGACCGCACCACCGTGATCAACGTGCTCGACCATCTCTGTGGGTGAGTTCTCCGGATGGGCCGCTGTTCCGGGCTGCACGCTCCCGTGCCTACCATGGGGTATGAGCAAAAACGCCCTCACCACCGACGCCGCTCGTGACGCACACGGCAATCCCGAGGGGCTCCTCGAGCAGGCGAACGATGTGTTCGACTCGCTCGTCGATCTGCGGCGCGATCTCCACCGCAACCCCGAGATCGGCAACCATCTCCCCCGCACCCGCGAGACGGTCCTCGGGGCACTCGAGGGACTCCCCCTCGATCTGACACTCCACGAGACGACGAGCGGGATCGCAGCCATGCTCACGGGCGACAAGCCCGGGCCCACGATGCTGCTGCGCGCCGACATGGACGCGCTCCCCATGCCCGAGGACACCGGCCTCGACTTCTCCTCGACCGTCGACAATGCAATGCACGCCTGCGGTCACGACACCCACACCTCGATGCTGGTGGGAGCGGCGCGCATCCTGGCCGCGCGCAAGTCCGATCTTCCCGGTCGGGTGCTCTTCATGTTCCAGCCGGGCGAGGAGGGATGGAACGGTGCCACCGAGATGCTGAACGAGGGACTCCTCGAGGTGGGCACCGAGTCCCCCGTGACCGGCGCGTTCGCCATCCACGCCGCCTCGAACATCCCGGGCGGATTCCTCGGTCTGAAGCCCGGTCCGCTGATGGCCTCGAGTGATTCGATGGAGATCGTCGTCACGGGACGCGGTGGTCACGGCAGTGCGCCGCACTTCACCATCGATCCGGTGCCGATCGCGTGCGAGATCGTGCAGGCCCTGCAGACCATGGTCACCCGCCGCATCGATGTGTTCGACCCGGGCGTCGTCACCGTCACCCAGATCCACACCGGCACTGCGAGCAATGTGATCCCAGAGACCGCATGGATCAACGGAACAATCCGCGCACTCAGCGAGAAGACCCGCCGCCAGATCCACGACGGGATCCGCCGCGTCGCAGAGGGTGTCGCCGCCGCCCACGAGGCCAATGTCGAGGTCACGGTGAACCTCGGCTATGACGTCACCGTCAACGACGCGGACTACGCCATGTTCACCGCCGACGTGGCGACAGCGATCGCCGGTGACCGCAACGTGCGCATCATGGACAACCCCGTCATGGGTGCCGAGGACTTCAGCTACGTGCTGAACCGCGTCCAGGGCGCGATGACCTTCCTGGGCTTGATGCCAGAGGGTATGGACATCATGAAGGCGGCACCGAACCACTCGAACAGGGCCGTCTACGAGGAGACACAGATGCGGCGCGGGACCGCGCTGTACGCGGCGATGGCGCTGCGCCACCTCGGGGTTCCCCTCACATGAGGAACGACCCCGTCTACGACGAGACCCGGGAGTGGATCGCGGCGAACTGGAGCGGCTCGCTGACCCTGCGCGAGTGGTGGCGTCTCATGGATGCCGCACGCTTGTCATTCCCCGCATGGCCTGTCGAGCACCACGGACGCGGCGCATCCAAGGAGGAACTCGACTCGATCGGGCGGGCCTTCGCCGATGCCGACGTGCTCGGTGGACCGACCGGCCTCGGCGTCCTGATGGGGGCACCCGTCGTGTTCACCCTCGGCAGTGACGAGCAGAAGGCGCGCATGATCCCCCCGCTCGCGACTGGGGTCGAGGGCTGGTGCCAGTTGTTCAGCGAGCCGGGCGCGGGCTCCGACCTCGCCTCGGCCTCGTGCCGGGCCGAGCGCGACGGCGACGAGTGGGTGGTGAACGGCCAGAAGGTGTGGACCTCCGGTGCTCTCCATTCGACCCGCGGGATGCTGATCGCGCGCACCGATCCCGATCAACCGAAGCACCGCGGCATGACGTACTTCATCATCGACATCGAGCAACCCGGCGTCGAGGTGCGCCCGATCCGTCAGATGAACGGCAAGGCGCACTTCAACGAGGTCTTCTTCACCGACGCCCGCGTCCACGACGCGAACCGCATCTCGGAGATCAACAACGGATGGAAGGTCGCCGCGGCAACGCTCGCCTTCGAGCGCAGCGGCCTCTCGGCCGGTGCCGGTGGGGGAATCCGCGTCTCGGCCGGGGAACGCGCCGGCCTGCTCGATCGGCCCGTCGCAGAACTCGTCGCCGAGTACCGGGCACGACACGAACCGCCCGACGAGCACGGAGGTCTCTCGTCCGTGCTCAGGGACCTCGACCGCGACATGGGTCCCATCGCTCGCGGCACGATGACGCGACTCGTGATGAACGAGCGCATCGCCGAGATGACCGCACTGCGCATCGCGAGCACGACCGCTGCCGGGGGATCACCCGGTCCCGAGGCGTCGACGGCGAAATTGTGGTGGACGAACGGGTTGCGCACCTCCCGCGACCTCGGCATGGAACTGCTCGGAGCCGACGGGATGCTCGTCGGGACCGACACCCCAGGAAACGGCACCGTGCAGCACTTCTTCCTCACGATGCCGTCGGCGTCGATCGCCGGTGGGAGCGATGAGATCCAGCGCAACATCATCGGAGAGCGCGCGCTCGGTCTGCCGAAGGACATCCAGCACGATCCCTCGACACCTTTCAGGGACATCCCGAGGAGTTGACATGACACGCCTCTCGACCGGACCCCGGAACCCGTGGAACCTCTCGATCGACGCGAAGGGGAGCATCCACGACGACGAGACCGCCACCGACCTCGGCTTCCGTGCCGGCACGGTCGCGGGCGACATCCACCTCGAGCAGTTCGGGGGACTCTTCGTGCAGGCCTTCGGAGAAGAGTGGTTCGAGCGCGGTTGGATCTCGATGCAGTTCCTGCAGCCGACCGCCCACCGTGAGCCGGTCGATGCGTTCCTCGAGGGCGACGGCGATGTGCGCGATGCGGGACTCGACACCCCCGAGGGCACCCAGATTGCACGCGGGAACGCGGGAGTCGGCGATGTGTCGCTGTCTGCACTGTCACAGAAGGACAGACGCGGTGTCGACCCCTCGACTCTCAGGATGCTCCGCGATGTGCACCCGGGCCGCCCCACCGATCCGCGGACCCGCCGACCGAATGCCGCAGACCAACGTCGTCGCATCGGCGCTGGCATCAGCACTGACCCACTCGAGTGGTACCGGGAGTCCTCGCCGTGGGGCGGCGGGATTGCATCTCCCCTCACCACGTGCCAGTTGCTCGTCGCCGGGGTCACCGACTCGATCGCTGCATCATGCGGAGAATTCGTGGGGCTCTACGGCGCGATCGAGGTGGTTCATCTGGCCGGCCCGGTGATGCTCGATGCCGAGTACGAGATCACCGGTGAGGTCCTCGACGTCGCGGATTCGCCCAAGACGGAGGTCCTCTGGTTCCGCACCCGTGCCGTCGAGACCGCCCGACCCGAACGGGGCCCGGTGGCCGAAGTGACGATGATGACGCGCCTTCTCAAGGCATCCTCGCCCCGCTGGGCATGAGGTTCGCCTTCGGGCACCGCGCGATGGCGTGACAGACTCGCCGCAGTACCGGACGCGGGGGCCCCATGGCAACAATCGACACAGGAACGAACGACCTCATCGGGCGCATCGAGGGTCATGTTGCGGTGCTCTCGTTCAACCGCCCCGACCGCCGGAACGCACTCTCCGAGGATGTGTACGCCGGATTCGAGTGCGCCCTGCCCCTGATCGCGGCCAATGCCGACGTGCGGGTCGTGATGATCACGGGTGAGGGTGGCGCATTCTGTGCCGGTGGCGATGTGAAGGGCATGAACGAACGCAACAAGGCCGCCTCATCGTCCGGCGACCGATCCTCGCTCGAGGACCGCATCGAGGGACTGCGCCAACGCCAGAACCTCGTGTCCCTCGCACTGCGCAAGTTGCCCCAGCCCGTCGTGGCGGCACTCCCGGGTGCGGCGGCAGGTGCGGGACTGTCCATCGCACTCGCCGCCGATGTGCGGATCGCCGCCGAGCGCGCCATCGTGATGACGGCCTTCGCCAACGTCGGGGCGAGCGGGGACTTCGGCACGTCGTGGTTCCTGCCCCGACTCGTCGGGGAATCACGCGCCAAGCACCTCATGTTCACCACGCCGCGCCTCTCGGCGCGCGAGGCCGAACAACTCGGGATCATCAATGTCGTCCTGCCCGACGATGGATTCGCCTCGGCTGCACTCGAGTGGTGCCACGATCTCGCGAACCGCGCACCGATCGCACTGCGCTACATGAAGGAGAACGTCAACCGTTCGATGGATGTCTCGCTTCAGTCGGCGCTCGATGCAGAGGCCGTCGCGATGGTGCGCACGATGGGCACAGCCGACCACCGCGAGGCCGCCGCCGCGTTCGTCGAGAAGCGCGCTCCGAGATTCTCGGGCAACTGAAGCCTCACGACGGCTCGCGAGGGAGGCCGAGCGCACGCTCTGCGATCGTGTTCCGCTGGATCTCGTCGGTCCCGCCACCGAGTGACATCCGGGGCGCGTTGAGCACGTGGTACATCCAGAATCGACCGTCGGGATCACCCGCATCGTGCGCCGCCACCCCGCCCATCGCCAGTCTCGAGGCCACGGATGCGACGAACCTGGCCTGCTTGGTCCTCCACAACTTGCCGACACTCGGGTGCACACTGCGTCGACCGAGCCAGTCCATCAGCTTCTCGCCCGTCACGGCGCGAGCCAGATCCTGACGCACGAGCGGGTCGGTCGCACCGCGCCCACGGCACGCGAGATCGAGCAAGTAGTGCACGGGAACAGCCGCCGAGCCGACGGCTTCGCGCTTCTCATCGGCACCCACGCGACCGAGTGACCCGCGCTCGTGCGCCAGCAGACCGGTCGCCGCGCGCCATCCGTCGTTGACCTCCCCGATCACCCAGTCGCGCGGAACGCGCGCATCGGTGAAGAACACCTCGTTGAACTCTGCCTCACCCGTCATCTGGCGCAACGGCCGCACCTCGACACCGGGCTGGTGCATCGGCATCACCAGCATCGAGATTCCCCTGTGCCGAGGCTCGTCACCGGTGCGGGCGAGCAGGACACCGAGATCGGCCTGGTGCGCACCCGAGGTCCACACCTTCTGGCCGTTCACCACCCACTCGTCGCCGTCCAGCACCGCGGTGGTGCGAAGACTCGCGAGATCACTGCCCGCACCGGGCTCGGAGTACAACTGGCACCAGATCTCGCGCGCCGAGAGCGCCGCGGGCACGAATCGCTCGCGCTGGGCATCCGTGCCGTACTGGAGAATGATCGGCACGGCCATGTTCAGACCGATGCCGAGAATCCCGTCCTCCTTCGGGAAGCGGCCGCGTGCGAGCTCCTGGAACCGTCGCAAGGCTTCGGGGACATCGGTGCGACCTCCCCATCGTTCATCGATCCCGAACCCGACGAGTCGCCGGACAGCCATTTCCGCACGGAGGGCGCGAACCCTCGCGACCGCATCGTTGCCGGCCGCGGACAGGACACCGGGGAGGACCGAGAAGAATTCCTCGACTTCGTCCACGAACGACGTCACCGTGCACTCCCTCCGCCCCGGTCGCCCGACCGACCGACGCGCCGAGACTAGGCGTTCTGTACAGTCGATGTCCGTGCCCGGACACGACACGCCGAGACCCCTCGAGGGAGTGAGGGTGCTCGACTTCACCCGTGTGTTGTCGGGCCCGCACTGCACCAGGATGCTCTCGGACCTCGGCGCCACCGTCATCAAGGTCGAACCACCCGACGGCGACCTCACCCGGTTCGCCTATCCGCGCGTCGGGTCGATGAGCACCTACTTCACGCAGCAGAACATCGGCAAGTTGAACATCTCCCTCGACCTGAAGCGTCCCGAGGCGATCGCGATCATCCACCGACTGGTCGCATCGTGCGACGTGGTCGTCGAGAACTACCGCGGTGGTGTCATGGACAAGCTCGGCCTCGGGTGGGACGCACTCTCGGTCGCCAATCCCGCTCTCGTGTACGCCTCGATCACGGGGTACGGCACGACCGGCCCGTGGCGGCACCGCCGCGCGTACGCCAGTGTCGTCAACGCCGAGACAGGACTCACCGGACTGCAGGCAGAGGCGCGGCGGGGACCAGCGGCGAACGATCCGCACAGCCATGCCGACGTCTACACGGGGATGGAAACCGCGGCCGCGATCCTGGCGGCACTGTTCCAGCGCGAGCACACCGGGGTTGGTCAGCACATCGACGTCTCGATGGCCCAGACCATGCTCTACGTCAACGAGCACGTCCAGAAGGAGCTCTTCGAGGGTCCGTTCCCCGACGATCAAGTGATCTCGTTCCAGCCCGGCGACTATCCGATCCTGCGCACCGGCGATGGTCGCGACGTCGTGATCAGTGGACATCCCGCCGAGCGCGGCACCTTCGACATGTTCATCGCCGCGATGGATGCACCCGCACTCGCCGACGACCCGCGTTTCGCCGACGTCGCATCGCGGCTGCGCCACATCGAGGAACTGCTCGCAGAGATAGGTGCATGGGCCTCGACGGTCCCCGATGTGGCCGAGTTCGAACGCCGTGTCTCGGCGGCCGGCCTCGCGTCGGGTGTCCTTCGTTCGATGGACGAGCTCGTCTCCACCGACTGGGGTTCCGACCGTGAGGTCGTCATCGAGGCCGACGATCGTTCGGGAGGGACATTCCGCGTTCCGAATTCCCCGTGGAAGTTCTCCTCCGCGGACACCTCGACCCGGGGTGTCCCGAAGTTCCGCGGCGAGGACAATGCAGCGGTTCTCTCCGGGATGCTCGGCATGGATCCTGCCGAGATCGAGCGCCTCGCGGCCGACGGGGTGCTCTCGTCGCGACTCCCTCGACGCTGAGGACGCCGCCGAGGCTCAGCGGCCGGAGTGGCCGAAGCCCCCGCCACGGTCGTTGCCGTCCAGTTCGTCGACCTCGATCCACTGGACATCCTCGACGCGCTGGATCACCAGCTGGGCGATGCGATCACCACGATGCACCCTGTACGGGCGACTGTGGTCGGTGTTGAGGAGCACGACCTTCAATTCACCGCGGTAATGGGCATCGATGAGCCCGGGTGCGTTGACCACCGAGATGCCGTGGTTCAGTGCGAGCCCGCTGCGCGGCAGCACGAACCCCGCGAAGCCGACCGGAATGGCGATCGCGATTCCCGTCGGCATCAGGCACCTGCCGCCCGACGGCGCGATGATCGCGTTCTCACGCGCGTGCAGATCCACGCCGGCATCACCGGCATGCGCGATGGAGGGCAACGGGAGCCCCGCATCGAGTCTCTTCACGGCGACCTCCACCACGCACAGAAGGCTAGGCGGTGGTGCCGACAGCGGACCGAACGACCATCCACAATTAGAGTCGTGGGAATGGAGGGGTTCGGATGCTGATCTGGATGGACCTCGAGATGACGGGACTCGACCCGGAGAACCATCTCATCGTCGAGATCGCCACCCTCGTCACCGACGACGACCTCGAGATCGTCGCCGAGGGCCCCGATCTCGTCATCCACCGGACCGACGAGGAACTCGCGCGCATGGACGCCTTCGTCACCAACATGCACACCACCTCGGGCCTCCTCGACAAGATCCGCGCCTCGACGGTCTCCGAGGCCGAGGCGATGCGCCAGACGCTCGAGTTCATCACGCAGCACAGCCCCGAGCCGGGGAAGATCCCGCTCGCGGGGAACTCGATCCGCACGGACCGCTCGTTCCTCGCCAAGTACATGCCCGAGATCGAGAACTGGCTCCACTACCGGTGCGTCGACGTGTCGACCGTGAAGGAACTTGTCAAGCGGTGGCATCCCGCTGTCGAGCACTCGCGCCCCTCCTCCGGGGCTCAGACCCACCGTGCGATGGACGATGCGCGCGACAGCGTGGCCGAGTTGAGGTGGTACCGCGACAAGGTGTTCGTGCCATCGGTGAAGAAATGAACGTGTCGCACTCGGGTGGGGGTGCGAACCCCGGGGCACCGCGCACCCCAAAATCGGAGCAGTTGGAAGCGACCGACGAGATCACCGAGGTGGCGCCGGGGATCCTGCGCACACAATTGCCGGCGAACATCACCGGGCTCGGCCACGTGAACATGTACGTCCTCGAGGACGATCGCGGTGTCGCCGTCGTCGATCCCGGGATGCCCACCAAGGAGTCGTGGACCGCCCTCACGGCGCGACTCGCCGCGATCGGGGTCCCGTTGCGCCGCGTCCACACGGTGATCGTGACCCACAGCCATCCCGATCACTACGGGGGTGCGGCGCGCCTTCGTGCTGAGTCGGGAGCCGGAATCGTGACGCACCGCTTGTTCCGCACCTTCTATGACCCGAACGACCCCGGTGACCTCGACCCTGAGGAGTTGGCGCTCGCGATGCGCAGCCCCTTCGACGCGCCGCCATGGGGAGGACCGGCGATGGAGATGCCCTGGCAACGACGCGCCAAGATCAAGGTGGCCAGGACATTCCCGAGGTTGATGAACGTTCCCCAACCCACGGTGCGCCTGAACGAGGCCGATCGCGTCACTTTCGCGGGTCGGGAGTGGGTGGCGGTCCACACCCCGGGGCACACCCACGACCATCTCTGCCTCTTCGACGAGGAGACGGGCACGTTCATCTCCGGTGACCATGTCCTGCCGAACATCACCCCCCACATCAGTGGTCTCACCGGGCACGGCGACCCGCTCAGTCTCTTCTATGCCTCCCTCGACAAGGTCGGGGACTTCGCGAGCAAGGTCACCATCGCGCTCCCGGCGCACGGCCATCCCTTCGACAATGTCGGCGAGCGCGTGGAACAGATCAAACACCATCACGACGAGCGTCTGCGGAGACTCCGTGATGTGAGCACCGAACTGGGCCGGCCCGCCACGGTCATGGAGATGGCCACGCACCTCTTCTCGGCCCGCGCCCAGGGTCCGATGGCCGACAGCGAGACTTTCGCGCACCTCGAGCACCTGCGCCTGCGGGGCGACATGGAGATGGTCGAGCGCGACGGCGCGTTCGAGTACGTGCTCGCCGGCTAGGCGGTCCCGCACCACATGGCGGCGCGCACGACGTCGCCCACCGTGAGCAACACGGACGAACCACCCTCCTCGGCCGCGATCCGTCGCTCGAGAACCTCCCCCGGTTCCACCTGGGCGATGTGCTCGACGACCGCCCGCATCGGAGCGCGCACCGACCGATCGGCCACGAGCTGTTCCTCGAGCACTTCCCAGTAGGCCGCATTGTTCATGTGGCCGACCGCGTCGAAGTCCGAGAACCGGAGGGGCCATGCGGCCCGCGATGCGTCGTCTGGGACCTCGCCAGCCTTCAGGATGAGCCTCGCTCCCACTTTCCGACTGGCTGCGGAGTCGTCGAGCACCGCCGCGACATCGCCCGGCACTCTCGAGGGCGCCAATGAATCGCGATCGACATGCACCCACAGCGCCGCCGCCTCGACGAGGACCTCCCCCGCGAGGGAGGCGACCCTGGTGCGGCGTTCGGCCCAGTGCGACCCCGAACCCCCGCACCATGTGGTGATCCGGATCTCCTCCAGGTAGCTCGGGAACCTCGCGATGTCGATCACCGTGCGGCGCACCACCCACCAGTGGGGGTCGCTCCATTGGCCGTCGCGCGAGTCGTCGTTGGCCACGTCCTGGAGGTAGCGGGCGAGGGCGTCCAGCCGCACCCTCCCGTTCGGGGTCGCGTCGCCGAGCCTGACCCGTCGGACAGTCTCGAACCGGCGCCCCGACCCCGTCGGTTCGGCCATTTCGAACGCCATGGCGGCCCCGCGGAAGGTCACCTTCTCACCCTAACCGTCGGGCTTTCCCTTGTGCCCCAAGGGATCCCGTAATTCCGGTTGACGCGAGCCGGATCGGGTGGTTGTATTGCGGACTCATGCGTACGAACTCCGCGACCGCAACGACCTCGACCACGGCACACGCCGTGGCCTTTGGTGCTGCCGGTTCGTCGTACGTGTTTCCCATGTGGTCGAAGCCGGCAGCGAAGCACCAGAACAAGCGTCGCTCCCGGCGGACCGGTGGGTTTGTGATCTGAGAATCAGACACAAGAGAAGCCACTGAAGCCGCCGGGTTCGACACCCGAGCGGCTTTTTTGTTTTCCCCGACACAGACACACACGACAGGAAGGACACAGACATGCACAACAGAATCGACACCACGACAGACATCACGCTCGGCGGGGCAACCCCGGCCGAACCGATTGTGCTGTCGTCGAAGCGCTGCTCCGATGGGAACGGCACGCTCAGCTACCTGTTCTTCTCCGAGGAGTGGGTCGACGTGCAGCGTGCCAAGGCGATCTGTGCCAAGTGTGCCGACCGGGTCTCGTGCCTGACCGGTGCACTCGAGCGCGAGGAGCCCTGGGGCGTCTGGGGTGGTGAGCAACTCGAGATGGGACGGGTGGTCGCCGTGCGGCGACCCCGTGGACGTCCACCGGTCAAGGCGCGACCGGTCACGGTCGTCGAGGAGGTGCCGATTCCGGCGCACCTCGTCGCCTGAATGTGCCTCGTATCCTGAGTGCATGGAGCGGAGCCGGATCACGCGCGGTCTGGGCATCTCCGTTCTGTTCGCACTGTTTGTCGGAGTCGTCGGGGGATGGGTCCTGAGCCGGTCCCCCGACGACACCGACGCCAATCCCGGCGCCTCGGCACCGGGAATCCCGGTCAATACCGACACCACCGGGGAGTCGTTCCCGTTCGTCGAGTTGACGACACTCGGGGGTGACCCCGTCACCATCTCGACGGGCGAACTGCGCCCGATGGTGGTGAATTTCTGGTTCTCGACGTGCGAGCCCTGCAAGCGCGAGATGCCGGCCTTCGCGACCGCCTCGCTCGAGTACGAGGGGCGCATCGACTTCGTGGGGATCAACCCCAACGACTCCGGTGAGAGAGCCACGGCCTTCATGGAGGACATGGGCGTCAACTACCCGAACTATCTCGATGACGGCGACCAATTGGCGGCCGCCAAGGTGGCCACGATGCCGACGACGTTCTTCCTCGCCGCCGACGGCACCATCGTGAAGCGCACGTCGGGCGAGGTCACCTCGGCCGAACTGACCGCGCTCCTCGGGGAACTCGCGGGGGGCTGAGCCGTGCTCGAGGGGAACTTCGCCTACTCGTTCATCCTCGGGGTGATGGCCGCGGTCAATCCCTGCGGGTTCGTGCTCCTGCCGACATACCTCGTCTGGTACCTCGGATCCGAACTCCAGAGACCCGAGGAGAACCGCGCGGTCACCGCGGCGCGTGCGCTCAAGGTGGGGGGATCGGTGTCGGCCGGCTTCGTCGGCGTGTTCCTCGTGGTCGGACTCATCTCCAATCTGTTCACCTCCGCGATCCGCGACAATGCCAAGTACGCCGCCCTCGTCGTCGGTGTCGCCCTGGTGGGGATGGGGATCGCGATGTTCCGCGGTTGGAAGCCCCCGATCTCGGGACCAGGGCTCAGCGTGAGCCGCGAGCGCACGGTGCGCAACATGGCGCTCTTCGGTGTCGTCTATGCGGTGGCCTCGATCGGGTGCACGATCGGCTTCCTCACCTCGGTGATCCTCGGTTCTGTGGGACGCGACGGGTTCATCTCCGGCGTGGCGAGCATCGTCCTCTACGGCCTCGGCATGGGGATGCTCGTGACCGGCCTGACCGTGGCACTCGCATTCGCGCGGGTGGGGATCGTCGCGACGCTCAAGCAGGGACTGCCGTGGTTCGATCGGGTCTCGGCGGGGTTCGTCGTGGCCACCGGCTTGTACCTCACGTGGTACTGGTGGTCGGCGATCTCGGGGCGCGGCACCGACAGCATCGTGGGGCGTGTCGAGAGATGGCAGACACACCTCGCCGATTTCCTCCAGCGCACGGGTTCATGGACGCTCGCGTTGGTTCTCGGATCGGCGATCGTCGCCGCACTCGCCGTCGTGCTCCGCGCACGCGGTCGGCGGGCCTGATGGAACTCGCCGAGATCCTCGCCCGCGACGATGTCGCCGAGGACTGCGTGCTGCGGTCCCCGTTCGGGTTCATGGCATTCCACGGGGGTGCGCTCGAGGAGATGACCGACATCATCGCCTCACGGGCGGCCGAGCGGGCCGGGGCGTCGTACTACGGCGTGAGGCTCCCCGACAATCTCGAATGGCACGTGCCCTCGCACAAGGTCACCGCCGATCAGTCCGAGACACTCGCGGGTTTCCTCGGTCATGTGGACACGGTGATCACCATCCACGGATTCGGCAGGGCGGGCTTTTTCACCTCGCTCCTCCTCGGCGGGCGCAACCGACGTCTCGCCGGTCATCTTGCCGCGCACCTGCGCGAGCACCTGCCCGCCTACAGGATCATCGACGATCTCGAGGAGATCCCGAAGAATCTGCGCGGTCTCCACCAGGACAACCCCGTCAACGTGGTCGAACATGCCGGTGTGCAGCTCGAGTTGCCGCCGCGCGTGCGCGGTTCGAGCCCGCTCTGGTGGGACTGGGAGGGACCCGATCTCACCCCCCACACCCAGTCGCTCATCGATGGTCTCGTCGATGCGGCTCTGAACTGGCGGCACTGACCCCGCCTCAGGGCGCGAGTCGCTCGATCTTCCAACCCCCCGCGTTGCGGGTGTAGAGGAATCGATCGTGGAGTCGACTCGGACGCCCTTGCCAGAACTCGATCTCATCCACCGACAACACGTACCCGCCCCAGAACGGCGGGCGATCAACCTCGGTCCCGTCGAAGCGCTCCTCCACCTCGGTCACGAGTCGCTCGAGCTCGCTCCGGTCGGTGATCGGTCGGGACTGGGGGGATGCCCAAGCACCGATCCGACTCTGGCGGGGACGCGTCGCAAAGTACGCATCGCTCGCCTCGTCGGATGCGAGAGTCACGGTCCCTCGCACCCTCACCTGGCGGTGAAGCTGCAACCATGGGAACACCGCCGAGGCTCTCGCATCGACGGCAAGTTGAGAACCCTTAGCGCTCGTCCGGTTCGTAAAGAAGGTGATGCCCTCGGCGCCGATCCCGCGGGCAAGAACCACGCGCGAATCGGGACCACCGTCGGCGCCGATCGTCGCGAGCACCATCGCGTTCGGCTCCACGACACCATCGTTGTCGGCCTGGTCGTACCAGAGCACCAGTTGTGTGATCGGATCGGGGTCCAGATCGGCGAGATCCAGCCCGGCCGTCTCGTACTGGACGCGTCGGTCGGCGATACCCATCGGCTCAGCGCGGCTCGATCACGGATGCGCCGCGCATGTAGGGCCGCAGTGCCTCCGGGATGCGCACCGATCCGTCGGGCTGACGGTGCACCTCGCAGATCGCGGCCCACACCCTCGGCACGGCGAGCGCCGAACCGTTCAACGTGTGGACCATCTCGGTCCCCTTCTGGCCCGTGCGCTTGAAGCGGATGTCGGCTCGGCGCGCCTGGTAATCGGAGAACCACGACACGCTGCTCACCTCCAGCCACGCATCGCACCCGGGGGCATACACCTCGATGTCGTAGCTGCGGTGGTGACTGCCACCCATGTCACCGGTGCAGATCTCGATGACACGGTGCGGCAACTCGAGCCGGGCGATCAGCGCCACGGCCCTGTCCACCAATTCTCCGAGCAGCGCCGGAGCGTCCTCGGGGCGCGCCAGAGCCAGGATCTCCACCTTGTCGAATTCGTGCGCACGCAGCATGCCGCGGGTGTCACGACCGGCCGATCCCGCCTCGCGCCGGTAGCACGACGTGTGCGCCATCAGGCGCACGGGAAGCAGAGCCTCATCGAGCACCTCGCCCGCGTGCAGCGAGGTCAACGGAACCTCGGCTGTGGGGATCGCCCACAGGTCATCGCGCTCGATCGCGTAGGCATCGTCGGCGAACTTGGGAAGATGACCCGTGGCCGTGAGGGTCGCCGTGGTCACGAGACTGGGCGGACGGATCTCCTCGAAGGCATCTGCATTCGCATCGAGCGCGAACTGGCAGAGGGCGCGTGAGAGCGTGGCGCCGAGCCCGCGCTGCATGGTGAACATCGCGCCGGCGATCTTGACGGCGCGCTCGTTGTCGAGGATCCCGAGGGCAGCCGCGGTCTCCCAGTGCGGGATGCGCTGGTGGTCGGCGAACTCGACCATCCCGATCGGCCCCCGCACGACCGGGTTGTCGGCATCGGTGCGGCCATCCGGGGCCTCCGGATGGGGCAGGTTCGGGATGCCGAGCATGACATCGCGCAATTCGGCCTCGACGGTGTCGTGCTCGGCCTGGAGATCACGCTCACGCTCGCCCTTGGCACGGCTCTCGGCCATGAGCGCCTCGGCTTCGGCGTCCTTCTTGTCGCGCCGCAAGCCGCCGACGCGCTTGGAAATCTCGTTGACCGCCGCCCGGATCTCGTCGCGCTCGAGGCCGATCGTGCGCAACCGCTCGTCGAGCGAGACGGCCCTGTCCACCTGTGCCGGGAGATCGGGCTTGCCGCGCCGGGCGAGGGCCGCACGCACTTCATCGGGGCGCGAACGCAGGAGACGGACATCGATCACAGCAACGCAAGGCTAGCCCTGTGCGACGGCACGGCCCCGGGAGATTCCCGTGCCATAGGGTTGGAGTCGTGTCCGTCGCAGTGAACGATCTCACCGTGCGCTACGGAGAGGTCGTCGCGGTCGATCGGGCGAGCTTCACCGCGCCCGAGGGTGCGGTGACGGTCGTGCTCGGCCCGAACGGAGCCGGGAAGACCTCCACACTCGAGGTCTGCGAGGGCTTCCGCTCCGCAGCATCGGGCACGGTCACGGTTCTCGGCCTCGATCCCCGACGGAACCGGAGCCTGCTCACATCGCAGATGGGCGTGATGCTCCAGGGCGGCGGGGTCTACCCGAGCGCGAGGGTGCGCGATGTGGTGCGCCACTTCTGTGCACTGCACGGTCGCGGAGTCGACGCGGACGGGCTCATCGAACGGCTGGGTCTCAGCGGGCGAGCGGGGTCGACCTGGCGCCGTCTCTCGGGTGGCGAGCAACAGCGGGTCTCGCTCGCACTCGCACTCGCGGCCGCCCCACGCGTGGCGATCCTCGACGAGCCGACGTCGGGTGTCGACATCGACGGCCGTGACACGATCCGCGCGATCGTTGCCGAGCTCGCCGCCGGGGGCACGACGGTCGTGCTCGCCACCCACGAGATGGACGAGGCCGAGCGCATGGCCGATCACGTCGTGATGTTCCGCGCCGGTCGGGTCCTCGCGTCGGGCCCGATCGCATCGATCGTGCGCCAGCGCAACCGGCTCGGATTCCGCTCGTCGCCCGGGCTCGATGTCGCGGCTCTCGGTGCGCACCTCGGGTCGGTGGTCGCCGACTACGGATCGGGCACCTACGAGATCGCCCATGCCCCCAGTGCCGACCTTGTCGCCCGCGTCACGGCGTGGCTCGACTCGATGACGCTCCCGCTGCACGGCATCGACATGGGACACGAATCGCTCGAGTCCGCCTACCGGAGGATCACCGGGGGAACACAATGAGCCTGCGACGCGTCATCCTCCAGTTCGGTTCCGAGTGGAACGTGATCATGCGCAACGGTGAGCAGTTGCTGCTCACACTCGTGATCCCCATGGTGCTGCTCGGATTCTTCGGGTCGGTCGAGGTTCTCCCGATCGGCGACGGTGACCCGCTCGGGGTGCTCGTCCCCGGTGTCCTAGCCGTCGCCGTCGTGTCGACTGCGATGGTGAGCCTCGGGATCGCGACCGGATTCGAGCGCTCGTACCTGGTGCTGAAACGACTCGGGGCCACTCCCCTGCGCCGGGGTGAGTTGGTTGTGGCCAAGGCTCTCGCGGTGTCGGCCGTCGAAGTCGTGCAGGCGACCCTGCTGCTCGGTCTCGCCCTCCTGCTCGGCTGGCGCGGAGCCGGCACCGACATCGTGCTCGCGGTGCCCGCGGTCCTGCTCGGCACGCTCGCCTTCGCGGGTCTCGGTCTGCTCCTGGCGGGACGACTGCGCGCAGAGGTGAACCTCGCCGCACAGAACGGGCTCTACATCGTGCTCGTCCTCGCCGGCGGGATGATCGTGCCGCCCGACGAGTTGCCCGGTGTGCTGGGCTCGACGGTCGAGTGGCTCCCCACGCACGCTCTGGCGTCCTGCCTGTCGCAGGCACTGTCGAATGGGCCCGGCGGGTCGCACTGGTGGATCATCGCTGCGTGGGCCGCCACGCTGCCCGTGGTGGCGGCGCGACGTTTCAGATGGTGGTGACCCCGGTCCGGTGCACCATCACGGTGACAGGGTGCCCCGCGAGTCCGGTCACGCGCACGATCTCCCACCCTGCGTCCTGGTACCAGTCGACTCCGGTCTCGGTGTAGAGATACACCTCCGGGTGACCCAGATCGAGCGCGCGATCGATCGCTGCGCGCACCAATGCGGCGCCCACACCCTTGCGACGGGCCGGCGGGGTCACGAAAACTGCCGCCACCCACGGACCCGGTTCGATCGCGTCGGGCAACTCGTCGTCTGCCACGACCGACGCCGTGCCCGCGAGCTTGCCGTCGAGATGGGCGACGAACACCGAGGGAAGCCCCCGCACGTGCGACGCCTCCTCGTAGAGGTCGAGGTACCACTCGATCGTGTCGTCGGGGAAGTCCCGAACCCACTCGGCGAGCGACCAGTGGGCGACGGTCAATCTCAGGCCGTGGTCGCGGGGGATGTCCTCGACGCGGATCCGCTCGGGCATCTCAGTCGATCGGTCCCCGTGGCTCGGGAATCGCGCGCGTGCGACCGAAGGCTTCCTCCACTTCGGCGAAGGTGAGCGGCTCGTTCTCCGAGAGCATCTCGGCATCAGCCGGGGTCGACCCGCGCACATACGACTGCTGCTCGTGGAACCCGGCCATGAAGCGCCTGAAGAAGTAGAAGATGATCACGGCCCACATGAACACCGAGCCGCCCAGCTTCATGATCGCCCCGGCCATCTGCTGGTCGTCGATCACCGAGACCCCCCACACCCGCACGGGTGTCTCGTAGTGGTCGTACACGGACCCCTCCGCGAAGGTCAGCCAGCCGGCGGGAACAGTGGGCACGAGCGACATCGCGAAGAGATAGATCATCTTGCCGCCGTGCGACATCTGCCATTCCCGGATCGGGCCGACCACGGGCATCCACAGCAACAGCGCACTCGTCACCAGGATCACGTGCAGCGAGTAATGGATCGGGCCGCCCTCGGCACTCCGGTTGACGAGAGCGGGAATGTGGGTCACCAACAGCACGATGTTGTAGACGAACGCGGCCACGACGGGTGTGCTGAGGAACCGCGCCGAGGTCCAGGTCCTCCCGCGGCCGAGCAGGAGACGCATCATCCACTCCGGGATCGCCATGAGCGCGAGTGGAGGAACAAACATCGACAACGCCATGTGCTGGACCATGTGCACCGAGTAGAGGTACTCCTCGGCGAGGTCGTGCACGGGCCAGTCACTCGAGAGCCACAGCAGGACGATCAGCGCGGCGAACGCCCGGATCTGCCCCCGGGTCACGATGCGCCCCTCGGGCGCGGCCTTCGGCCCGATCACGCGGATGGCGTAGATGTAGGCCCCGACGAGGAAGACCACGAGTGCCCAGATCTCGAGGTGGGCCTGGAACCGCCAGGGGTCCGGGAAGAGGGTCGGCTCCATGGGGGATCCAGTGCCGGCGTCTTCTACTGCAGGAAGAACTTGAAGGTCGCGAGAGCCACGATGTACACGAACAGCGCGAGCGCGAGCCCTGTGTAGAAGAGGAACGAGAACATCTTGTTGTCGAACTTCAGGTGCATGAAGAACGACACGACCATCACGAACTTGGCCACCATCATGATCATCAGCGACGGCATGAAGAACGGCCCGAAGTCGACGTAGTAGGTGGAGACCTCGAGCGCGGTGATGGAAGCGAGGATCAGCGCGATGCGGATGTACCCCGCATCGGACATGTGCTCGTGCTTCTCCCCGTGTGCCTCACCGTGGGTCTCGGCGGTTGCAGTGTCCATCTCCGTTGCTCCTCCTCGATCAGGCCGGGATCAGGTAGACGAGCGTGAAGATCACGATCCACACGATGTCCACGAAGTGCCAGTACAGACCGACGAGTTCGACCGACTCCGCCTTGTTCCCCGTGACCTTGTTCCGCTTGATGATGCCGACAGTCGCGAGCAACAGGATCACTCCCACCGAGACGTGCACACCGTGGAACCCGGTGAGGGTGTAGAAGCTCGAGGTGAAGAGGCTCGTCGTGAAGCCCATGCCCTCGCGGTAGAACGTCGTGAACTCGTACACCTGACCACCGATGAACGTCGCGCCGAGGAGTGCGGTCACCGTGAGCCAGAGGTTGGTCTTGGAGTCGTCGTTGCGCTGGGCGGCAGTGACCGCGAGCACCATCGTGAGCGACGACATCAGGAGCACGAAGCTCGAGACCGAGGTGAACGGGATGTCGTAGACCTGCGAGGGGTGCGGGCCGTCCGAGACACGACCGCGGTAGAGCATGTAGGTCGAGATGAGGCCACCGAAGAGGAGGCACTCCGACCCGAGGAACAGCCACATCGCGAGCTTGTTGTTCGACAAACCCGTGGCCGAATGGTGGCCGTGGTCCGAGGCGGGCCCGGCGGCGTGGAGTGTGTCAGCCAAGGGGGGCAATCTCCTTCGTGTGGCCGTCGCCGTGCGACGGATCCTCGAAATCTGTCTCCGGGGCGACCGAGGGCTCGAGCACCCAGCCGAACGAGGACAGGAGCACGATGGCCGCACCGATCACCATGACCGGCACGCCGTAGAAGACGCCGAGCCCGAGGGTGCTGATACCCATGGCGAGCACGAGCGGCCAGTACGACGGCGACGGGAGGTGGATGTGCTCGTCGGCGTTGCGGACTTCCTCCTCCACCAGCGACGCACCGTCGGTGACGGGGCGCATCGTGTGGGTCGCCGTGTCCTCCTCGTACTTGCGGTGGAAGAACTCGTCCAGGTGGTGCACCACCGGGATGCGGTCGAAGTTGTGGGCCTTGGGAGGGCTCGTGGTGAGCCACTCGAGCGTGCGCGCGTCCCACGGGTCGAGCGGGGCCTGCTTGCCCGTGCGCCAGGTCTTCCAGACATTGATCAGGAAGACCAACACGCTCACCGCGAGAATGAACGAGCCGATCGAGGAGACCAGGTTCCAGAACCCGAAGTTGAAGAATCCCTCACCCGCGCGGGCCTCGGTCCACTGGTACATGCGTCGGGGCTGACCCTGCAGACCGAGGATGTGCATCGGCCCGAACGTCATGTTCATGCCGATCACCATCAGCCAGAAGTTCCACGAGCCGAGGCGCTCATCGATCATCCGGCTGAACACCTTCGGCCACCAGTAGTAGAAGCCCGAGAACAGACCGAAGACCATTCCACCGAAGAGCACGTAGTGGAAATGCGCCACGATGTAGTACGTGTCGGTCTGCTGAGTGGTCGAGGGTGCGACCGAGTGAGTCACGCCCGAGAGCCCACCGATGGTGAAGAGCATCACGAGTCCGATCGCGAACTTCATCGCGGTCGAGTACCAGATCTTGCCGCCCCACATCGTGAGCAACCAGTTGAAGATCTTCACGCCCGTCGGGATGGCGATCGCCATCGTCGCGATCGAGAACACCGCCACCGAGACCGGCCCCAGACCGGCCGCGAACATGTGGTGGGCCCACACGCCGAAGCCGACGAAGCCGATCGCCGCGCCCGAGAAGACCACGAACGGGTACCCGAACAGCGGCTTGCGCGAGAACGTCGGGAGGACCTCGGAGATGATGCCGAAGGCCGGCAGGATCAGCACGTACACCTCGGGGTGCCCGAAGATCCAGAACAAGTGCTGCCACAACAGAGGGTCGGCACCCGCGGACACGTCGAAGAACGTCGCCCCGTACTCGCGCTGGAACATGAGCAGGACCAGTGCGACGGTGATGACCGGCAACGAGAACACCAGCAGGAACTGCACCACGAGGATCATCCATGTGAACACCGGCATCTTCATGAGCGTCATACCCGGTGCGCGCATGTTGAGCACGGTCACGATCAGGTTGATCGAACCGATCAACGACGCGATACCGGCGATCTGGAGGCCCAGGGTCCAGAAGTCGACGCCGTTCGAGGGTGAGAACACCGGACCCGAGTTCGGTGCGTACATGAACCAGCCACCATCGGCGGCACCGCCCAGGAACCAGGCCAGGTTGAGCACGATGCCACCGGACACCAGCAACCACAGCGAGAGAGCGTTCAGGCGCGGGAACGCCACGTCGCGCGCACCGATCTGCAACGGAAGGAAGTAGTTCGCGAAGGCGGCCGCCATCGGCATGGCGAAGAGGAACACCATCGTGGTGGCGTGCATCGTGAACATCTGGTTGTACTGGTCGGCGCTGAGGATGCGCCCCTCGGGTGCGGCCAACTGGAGTCGGATGAGGAGCGCCTCGACGCCACCAACGATGAAGAAGAACATTGCGACGACGCCGTACATGATGCCGATCTTCTTGTGGTCGACGGTGAAGAGCCACTCCCTCCAGCCCTTCGCCGAGACGGGACGCTTCAGTGCGCCCTGGCTCGAGGTGGGGGTCACCGTCGCGGGCGTGGTCGCCGTGGTGGCGACGTCGCTGCTCGGTCTCTCAATGATCGCCATGGTGTTCTCCGATCACTTCAGCGTCAATAGGTAGGCGACGAGTTTGTCGATGTCGTCCTCGGTCAGGCCGAGGTTCGGCATGCCGCGGTACTTGCCGTCGCTCGGCCCGAGTTTGGTCGGGTCGGCGTACATCGGCTTCATGGCCGGTGCGTTGCGCAACCAGGCGCGCAGATCGTTCTGGTTCAGGCAGCCCTCGGTGACCCCCCCGAGGTACTTGGCACCGAACTCCGCGGGCGACGCGCCCCAAATGTCCTTGCGGCACTTCTCGGTGACGAGATCAAACATCGCCCCCGCGAAGGTGTTGCGCGACATGAGGTGCGACAAGTTGGGTGCCGCGCCCGAGTAGACGTTCTGCTCGGGCTGGGCGATCGCGGGGGTGCCGTCGGCCTTCTTCAGACCATTCACCTGGTGACAGCGCACGCACTGGTTGAGGAAGACCGTCTCGCCCTCCTTGGCCAGACCGCTCGCCGGTGGTGCGTACGCCCTCTGCTGATTGGCCACCCACTTGGCGAAGTCGGCCTCCGACAGAGCGACGGCCTCCATGCGCATGTTGGCGTGGCTGAGTCCGCAGAACTCGGTGCATTGACCGGCGTAGATGCCGGGCTGGTCGGCCTCGAGACGCAGGAGGTGGATACGACCCGGGACGGCATCCTTCTTTCCGTTCAACGCGGGGATCCAGTACGAGTGGATGACGTCGCGGCTGGTCTCGCGCAGCAGCACCTTGGTCTTCTCGGGGATGACGAGCTGCCCGGAGGTGATGATCGGCTGTGTGATCCCGTACTTCTCCTGGATCGGGTAGTCGTATTCCCACCACCACTGCTGGCCCGTCACGTTGATGATGAGCTCGGTGTCGCTGGTCTCGGCGAGGTCAAAGACACCGCGGAACGTGAACACACCCACCACCGTGAGGATCAGGGCGGGGATGACGGTGAGCGTGATCTCGACGATCGGCTTTCCGTGGGCTTGGCTCGGGATCGGCTGACCCTTGTCCTTGAACTTGATGAAGATGTAACCGGCGAGCACCAGCACGATCACGCCGACGATTCCCGCCATTGGGAACACGATGTTCTGGAGGTTGTCGATCATCTCGGCGTTCGGTCCCTTCGGAACGAACGTGTCCTGCGGGGCGTTCTGGGCACACCCGGCGAGGAACGCCGCGGCGGCCAGGGTCGGGATCGACGCGAGGCGACGGAAGAGTCGATTCTTTCTCATGGTCCTGTCCTGGGGGTCGACGGGGGTCACGGCACACTCACCTTGATCTCACCCTTCAGGCCCGGCACGGTGAGTGTGTAGGGCTCGTCGGGATTCTCGGCGGGCTTGGCGATTTTCAGCAGCAGGATCTGCTCCTGGTTCTTGCCGGTGAGCTGGGTGCAGTCCTTCTTCTCTTCCTTCACGCCGGTCTCGGCCACCTCGTGCATGCCGAGGTTCACTGTGAGGCGGTACTCCTTCTCGTCCTTGTTGCGGAACATCAGCGCGACCGGATTCGACCGCGGCACGGTGAGCGAATCCACCTTGGTCTCGAGGCCGATCCCCTGGGCGTAGAACTCGCCGTTCTCCACGGTCACGGTCGCGATCACGGCCGACCTCAGCGAGACGGTGTTGTTCGCGTGCTTGTCCCAGTACTTCGACTTCTCGGGACCGCACTCGCGGTGCTCCGCGGCGAAGTGGTCCTCCTTGGCGGCCTTGGTCAGTTCCTCGCGCTCACCGGCGAACGCACTGGCGACTCCCGCTGCGAGCAGTGCGACCGACCCGACCGTCACCACCGTGGCCAGGGATCGACCACGGAATCCGGGCCTCGCGGCGACGAGCGACCCGATGATGAGCACGACCGTCGCCAGCACGATGAAGATGGCCGTGGCGCCGTTCTTCGACGCGTTCAGCATGATCCGCGAGAACGCATATGCGATCAGCACCAGCACCACGGCCGCGAGTCCGGGGAACTCGAGTCCACCGATGATGCGCGTGCGCACATCCTCGTTCCAGCGCTCGTCGGCCGATGCGCGCTCGGCCCAGCCCTGGATCATCCACTCGAGACCACCCGCGCACAGCACAGCGAGACCGATGACGAACCATGCCGGCACCGTCGCCAGCCCGACGAGCATGGTGGCGGCTCCGAGGGCGGTCACGATCGGCCAGATCGATGCACCCGTGGCCCGACGCGACGCCTCGACGGCCTCTGCGGCAGTCGCGACCTCACCGTCGCGGATGAAGAGGGAGAACCCCGCGACCGTTCCCGCCGCCGTCGCGAGCATGAACAGCGCGAGAGCCCCGATGTCGTTCGGGTTGACGAGGACCATGTAGGCGATGCCGACGAGAGCGGCCACCGCCGAGAGGCCGAGGTAGTACTTGGATCCGTTGGTGAACATCTCGTCCTACTTCTGCACGTAGACCACGAACCACATGGCGGTGAATGCCGCCGTGAGGAAGTACCAATACATCGCGTGCGCCGTCAGCACCTGCTGGTCGTCCGCGCGACCCCCCGCGGAGCGGAAGAAGGCGACCACCGTGAACGCCAGCCCCGACAGGATGAGCGCGAGCATCGTGCCGGTGACGGCATAGAACATCGATTGGTACGCGCCGTCGGCGACCCCGATGTCCATCTTCAACCACACGGCCACCTGTGCGTTCACGATCGCGAGACCGACCAGGAACGTGGTGATGAGCGCCAGCGAGCGGTGCATCGAGTCCCGGCGCTTCCCGGCATAGACGGCCCACTGGGCCATGAGTGCCACGAACGCGAAGCCCGACAACATGGTGTTCGCCGCGACCTCGGGGATCTTGATCGACTCGGGCAGCCAGTCCTTGATCATGTAGAGCCCATCGGAGGACTCGCGCACCGGCGCGGCGGCACGGAACTCGAGCCACAGCGAGAGCATCCCGCCCATCAGCACGAGCAGTGCCGACGACGCGATGGCCGTCGCCACGAGGACTTGGCGACGCGGTGCGGGCGCGGGGGCTGCGGGCAGAGCGGCGGTCATGCCGTCACCTCCTGGGGCTTCACATCGAGCAACGGCTCGGGCGAGCCGACGGTTGCGAGTGCCTCGAAGTTGTCGCGGGGAGCCGGCGAGGGCACCGACCACTCGAGGGTCTGTGCATCCCACGGATCATCCGATGCGCCCGCCGCGGTGCCGAGCATCGTGGCGACCGTTCCCAACACGACGAGTGCGATAACCGCCATGCCCGCACCCGCGAGAAGGTTCAACACACCGACCGGACCGTCGATCTCGAACCCCGCGAGAGTCGCTCCGGGCTGACCCATGAAACCGAGCACGTACAGCGGGAAGGCCGCAGCGACCGTGCCGAGGAGACCGAGCGGGGCGAGTGCGGTCATGCGACCACCGAGCAGACGACCCGAGAGTTTCGGCGACCAGTGGACCAGACCACCGATTCCGGCGAGCAACCCGCCGGCCACGAGGTACACCACGACTCCCTCCTCGAAGACGGTTCCCGCGAGATCGGCACCCTCGATGGTGGCGATGAAGTTGCCCGCGACCCCGACGAGGATCATCAACACACCAGAGATCGCAAAGACGAACGGGGCGGTGATACGCGGCGCGCGCTCCTTGAATGCGAGAGCGACCGCGCCGATCACGACCAGCACACCGAGGAGCGGCAGACCGTTGAAGATCAGCCACGGGATCGCGCTCTGGATCTTGTCGCCGGCGCCGCCCTTCCACGACAGGTGGTGCGACGACTGCGTCACCGCACCCAACACGCCCGAGGACACGAGGCCGAGACCCGCGAGCACCGCGGGCCGCATCGGCTGGCGCACGCGCGAGGCGACCGGTGCGACTTCTGCGAGCACTCCGAGGGCCATCACCACGAGGACGAACGTCTGGGGTTGGGAGAGACCGAAACCGATGTGATCGAGGACCGCCTTGTTGCCGCCGAAGGCTTGCTTGGCGTGCGTGTGGTCGACATAGAGATAGATCGCCGTGCCGATCACCACCGGCATCGACAACAGCATCGCCGAGGCACCGACGAGGGCCGACCACGCGAACGCGGGGACCCTCTCGAGTGTCATGCCCGGTGCACGGGACGTGAGCACCGTCGTCACGACCGACAGGGCGGCAGCGAGAAGACCGGCGACCGTCAGTGGCAGAGCCATGAGATAGAGGTCGACCATGTCGGTCTGGCCACCACCGGGACCACCGTTGGCGACCAGGGAGACGCCGGCGAGGACGGAGCCGAACAACCAGGTCCAGTACCCGAACTGGGCGAGCCGCGGGAAGGCGATGGCGCGCGACCCGACCTGGATCGGCACCACGGCCACGGCGAGTCCGATGAACAACGGCGCCAACACGCCCAGCACGAGGTCGAAGCGGTACGAGGCGAGCAGTTGCACGGCGGCGTCGGCATCGATGATGTCCCACGACGATGGGGACATGCGCTCGAGTCCCGCGACAAGACCGACGCCCCCGACCCACAGCGCGACGAGGAGGGCCGTTCCCGTGAAGAGGCGACCGATCTTCTTGTGATCGCTGCTCGTCAGCCAGTCGGCGATGTTGGTCATTGTCTGAGGTCTCCCGGAGGGCACGCGCACCTCCCCGGGGCGGGGGGTGTGGATATCCCGATGAACGGTTCCAACACTATCCACCGGCCTCCCGCCCGATGGAAATCCCACCGACCCGAGAGACAGTGATTGCGGGGTGAAATCCGACCCACCGGGTGGGTGCGTTCCCGACCGCGTTGCCCGGGTGGTGGTGCCTCAACCGAGGAACACGTCGACAGTCAATGCAACGAAGAGGAGCGAGATGTACGAGATGGAGAACGAGAACAAGCGCATCGCTGCCGCCGTGCTCTCGTTGCGCACAAGTGCGATTGTGCCGACGAGAAATGCCGCTCCCAGGACGATCGCGGCGACCGCATAGACCCATCCGGCGCCTGCGACGGGCACCACCGCGAGGCTGCAGGTGACGAGTGCCACCGTGTAGCCGATCATCGAGCGCACCACCCGTGCCCGCGTCTCCACCACCGGCAACATCGGCACTCCGGCCGCGCGGTAGTCGTCCTCGTGCCGGATCGCCAGCGCCCAGAAGTGAGGGGGGGTCCACAGGAAGATGAGAAGGAAGAGCAACCAGGGGGTCCACGCCAGCGACTCGGTCACCGCGGCCCACCCGACGAGCACCGGCGCGGCGCCTGCGGCTCCGCCGATCACGATGTTCTGTCGGCTGGTGCGCTTCAACCACAGCGAGTAGACGAACACATAGAACAGAGTCGCCGAGAGGGCGAGACACGCAGCGAGCAGGTTCGCACCCGCCCACAGGACGCCGAATGCGACCGCCTCGAGTGTCAGCGCGAACACCAGTGCCGATCGCGGGGCGATGAGCCCGGTCACCAGGGGACGGTTCTTCGTGCGCTCCATGAGCGCGTCGATGTCCCGGTCGATCCACATGTTGATCGCGTTCGCACCGCCGGCTGCGAGCGAGCCGCCCACGAGGGTCACGATCACGAGCCACGTCCCGGGCCAGCCATTGTCGGCAACCACCATGGTGGGAACCGTGGTGATGAGGAGCAACTCGATGATCCGCGGCTTGGTGAGAGCGATGTACCCGCCCAGGACCGACCGCGGGCCGCCGGAGGACTCATGACCCGACCTGGCGGTGAGCCGCGACGGCACAACGGGGCGTACTTTCAGCGGCACAGGAGATCAATCTATTGGTGGGTGGCTCGGGACGACCAACCGCCCCAAAATGGTGCGGTGATCTCCGTCGCACCCCCCACGATTCGCGCCTCAGGGTCCGCGCGCACCGTGCGGGGTTCGCGCGTCGCGCACGGCTGGCGCGCGGCACAGGTGGTGACCGCCGAGCCGGAGCTCGACGAACGCACGGACGAATCGGTCGAGGAAGATCGGCCGTGGGTCGTGATCGTGTGGAACGACCCCATCAACCTCATGTCGTACGTCAGTTTCGTGTTCCAGAAACTCTTCGGGTATTCCAAGGACAAGGCCGACACCCTCATGCTTGCCGTGCACGAGGAGGGCCGCGCCGTCGTCTCATCGGGGCCGCGGGAGCGCGCCGAGATCGACGTCTTCCGCCTGCACGAGCACGGACTGTGGGCAACGATGCAGCGGGACGACCAGTGAGCAGGAACGCCGGTCCGGTCGCCGCAAACGGCGACGGCACGTACTCGATCCACCTCGATGCATC
The DNA here is from genome assembly GCA_046091605.1 of Actinomycetota bacterium. Lineage (GTDB taxonomy): Bacteria > Actinomycetota > Acidimicrobiia > Acidimicrobiales > Ilumatobacteraceae > UBA2093. The sequence continues at coordinate 27,872 of JBJTCB010000012.1, forward strand.
GACACGAGAGACCCTCACGGGGTTCCTCGATCAATTGGCACAACTCGCCGCCGCGCAGCCGGACGACTCGCGGTTGCGCCGACTGCACCCCGACGCCTACCACCTCGATCCCGGCAAGGACTCCGAATGGAAGGGCTTCATGCGCCCCGAGCTCGAGGCATCCCGCGCTGCGTCGATCGAGACTGCACGGCGCGTTCTCGCCGACCCCTCGCCGGTGAGCGAGGCGGAGCTGCACGCGTTCATGCGGGTGCTGAACAGCCTGCGCCTGGTCCTCGGCACTCTGCTCGGCATCGAGGACGACGAGACGGATGGACCCGACGATGCCGACGATCTCGACGACCATCTGGCGGCGCAGTGGGCTCTCTACGACTTCAGCGGGTGGCTCCTCGAGTGGACGGTCGGGGCCCTCTCGGGCGAAACCGACTGAATCACCGGCCCCGCAATGGGCCGGAGCGTTCCAAGGGCGACGCTGATAGCGTCTCAGTGCTCTCAACCGGAGTCGTCCTTTGCCCCCATCGTCTAGCGGCCTAGGACACCACCCTTTCAAGGTGGCGGCACGGGTTCGAATCCCGTTGGGGGTGCGAATAGATCTAGTGGTGGTTGCCCCGGCAACTGCTGCGAGGTCCCGTGGTGAAGTTGGAGTTCACGCCGGCCTGTCAAGCCGGAGGTCGCGGGTTCGAGTCCCGTCGGGACCGCCATCGTCGGCGGGCCGTGCTTCGCGCACGCCCGACGACGGTCACAACACGGTCGAGTAGCTCAGTTGGCAGAGCACACGCCTGAAAAGCGTGGGGTCACCGGATCGACGCCGGTCTCGACCACCATTGATTTCGCGCCGTCGGCGCACCGGCGCAGTCAGCGCGCGTCCGCGAGACGCACCAATGTCTCCTGGGCGACCGTGGCCACGTGCTCGCCGTCCTCGGAGAACACATAGCCGAAGGCCAGTCCGCGGCCGTTGAGGTACGCGTGACAGTTCATCTCGAAGAGATGCCAACGACTGGCGCGCACCGCTCGATGGAACCAGACCGTGTGATCGAGGCTCGCGGAGAAGAACGAGTTCTCCACGTCCCACTTGGCGCGCAACTCCGGCACCGCGCGGATGACCGAACCCGTGGGGGGGTCGTCGGAGAGGTACGCGAGTGCGCACCGGTTCAACAGCTCGTCACCACCGAAGTCCTCGTGCGTGCGGTACCAAACGGCGAGCCTGCCCGCCCCGTCGCGTCCGTCCGTCCAGGAATGGTCCACGGGAATGTCGCGCTGCTCGAAGGTGTCGCTGATCTTCTCGGCATGCTCGGTCTCGGGCAGGTCGCGGGGATGCGGGACATCGGGCATGCGCACCGTCGTCACCTCCGGCGACGACTCGGGAACCTGGAAACTCGCCTCCAGGTTCAGGATCGCACCGACTGCCTGACGAGCCACCACGCGCCGCGTCGAGAAACTGCGCCCGTTGCGGATGCGGTCCACCTCGTAGCGCACGGTCTCGGAGTTGTCACCGCGTCTGATGAAGTAGGCGCGCAGGGAGTGCGGGAGCGTGCCGTCCTCGACGGTGAGTGCGGCCGCGCGCAACGACTGGGCGACGATGTGCCCGCCGTACAGACCACCCCACGGATAGGGGTGGCCGTCCCCGACGAACGTGTCCGGGCCGTGCGGTTCGAGCCCGAGGAGTCCCCCGAGCGTCATCCGATCTCCAGTTTCACGAGGACCTCGTCGGTCTCGTGGCTCTCGATCTCGAATGTTCCCGCCCTGTCGGCAGTGAACGAGATCGATGCTTCCTCGCCGGCCTCCACGGAGCCGGTCGAGATGTCATAACCGTGGAGGTGGAACTCGTCGTGCGAACCAGGATTCGACAACGTCACGGTGACCTGGGCACCGAGGGCGATCTTCTCGATCCGGTTCGCCGAATCGCTCTCCCCGACCACGACCGAGATCGCGACCGTCGGAACCGACGCGGGCGGCGCCACCGTCGTGGTGGCGTCGGTGGACGCGGGAGCTGTTCCCGCGGTGTCGGAGGTGTTCGCAGAACACGACGTCACCATCACGGCACACAGTGCGACAACGACCGAGGTGCGCACCATCAACTCCCGAAGTCGAAGCCCAGGTCGGGCGCAGTGAGGAGCGGCGTGTACGCGATGCCGGCCTCCTCGGCCATCTGTGCGCACGTTCCCCCGCGATCGACGACCACCGTGATGAGCACCGGCACTGCGCCGAAGGCGCGCACCGCATCGACAGCCTCGAAGATGCTGGTGCCGCGCGTGACCGTGTCCTCGGTGATCACCACCCGATCACCGGCCAACAACGCGCCGGCGATGCGCCCGGTGACACCGTGATCCTTGGCCTCTTTCCGGACGCTGAAGCTGCGCAGATTCAGACCGCGGGTGGCGGCGACAGCCGCGATCCCGAAAGCCACCGGATCGGCGCCCATCGTGAGACCACCGATCGAATCAACGTCGTTCGGGATGACCTCGAGCGCGGCATCGGCCACGGCGAGCAGCCCGTCGGGCCGACACATCGTCTGTTTGGTGTCGAGGAACCAGGTGCTCTTCCTGCCCGATTTCAGGGTGAACTCGCCGGTCTTCAGCGAATGGGTGAAGACGTGCTCGCGCAATCGCGCGAGCACCGGAGTCAGGTCCGGGAGGCCCTTGGGGGTGTTCGGGTACATCGATGCGAACCTATCCACCCCGCCGCAGCGGTTGGATGAACGGGCACCCGGAACCGACAGACATTGCGTCCATTTCACTATGCAACTTAGTGGATGGGTGTACCTCGAGATCGTCGAGGCGACCAAGCCGAGACGCGGCCGTCGCCGCACTCCGGAATCGATCGCGCGTCGGCTCACGATGATCAACTCCTCGTTGCGTCACGCCGATCCCCTCACAAAGGTGCGCCTGATCCAGGTGCGCCTGAACCTGCGCACCGAACTTGCGGGAATGAAGACGAAGTCCCAGATCACCGCGGCCGAGACACGATTCGTGAAGGTTGCGCGCACGTTCAGCTGCCACAACGGGATCACATGGGACGCATGGCGCGAGTTCGGCGTGCCCGAGACCGTCCTCAAGAAGGCCGGGATCGAGCCCACCCGCGACTGAGGATTTCCCCCGGGGATGCGCCCCCTCCCGGTGAATCGGATGGTCGACAACCAGTCGGGTTGCGACCGATCAGAGCGATGCGCGCAACGCGTCGACGGGTCGATCCGCGTGGCGCAGGATGCGGGACAGGTCGAACGCACCCGCGAGTGCCCCGCCGGTGAGCAGGCCCGACTCGGCGACGACATCGCGCAGGTGACGCCCCGACTCGATCGCGGTGCGCGAGGCGCCCTGCACGGCCCGGTACGCATCGTCACGACTCGTTCCCACCGCGACGAGCGCGAGCAGGACCGACTGCGAGAACACCACGCCGTTCGATGCGTCGAGGTTCGCACGCATCCTCGCGGTGTCGACCTCGAGCGATGACAGCAACCTCGTCGTGCGACGCACCGCGTACAGCGCGAGTGACGACGAGTCGGGCAACACGATGCGTTCTGCACTCGAGTGCGAGATGTCGCGCTCGTGCCACAGCGCCACGTCCTGGAGACCAACCTGGGCATTGGCGCGCAGCACGCGGGACAGTCCGCTGATGTTCTCGGCCGAGATCGGGTTGCGCTTGTGCGGCATCGCGCTCGACCCCTTCTGCCCGGCCGCGAAGCCCTCCCGCACCTCGTTCACCTCGGTGCGCTGCAGGTGCCGCAACTCGACGGCGATCGACTCGAGCGTCGTGCCGATCGAGGCGAGCACCCACAGGTACTCGGCGTGCCGGTCGCGCGCGATCACCTGCGTGGCGGGGACGGCGGTCAATCCCAGCACACCCGCGACGCGCTCCTCAACCGAGGGTGCGAGGTTCGAGTGGGTGCCGACGGCGCCGGAGAGTTTGCACACGGCGATCCGTGCGCGTGCCTCGCGCAGTCGGTCCCGGTCGCGCAGCAACTGGAGCCCCCACAGGGCGACCTTTGCCCCGAACGTCGTCGGTTCGGCGTGGATCCCGTGGGTGCGACCGACCATCGCGCTCGACCGGTGATCCTCTGCGAGCGTCGAGACGACCCCGAGCAGATCCGTGATCGCGGTCCCGATGAGGTCGCAGGCATCCCGCAGGGCCCAACACAGTGCCGTGTCCACCACATCGGTGCTGGTGAGACCGTGGTGCACCCACGCCCCGTGCGGCATGCCGATCGATTCCTGCACGACATCCACGAAGGCGGCCACGTCGTGGTTGGTGACGGCCTCGCGTGCCTCGACACGCGCGACGAATGATGCATCGATCACCGGCGCATTCGCGCGGCACCGGGCGGCAGTGCCGAGTGGCGCCGTGCCGTCGGCCTCGAGCGCATCGACGACGGCCAATTCGACCTCGAGCCACCTGCGCATCTTCCCCTCCTCGGAGAAGAGGGCGTCGGTCTCGGGGGTCGAGTACCGGGGGATCATCAGCGCACCATCATCGCGTCACGCGCGGGTCCGGTGCCCACCATCGTCACCGGGACGCCGGTCTCGCGTTCGACGATCGCCACCATCTGCTTGGCGCTGTCGGGCAGATCGTCCCAGCGCGAGATGCCCTCGGTGGAGCTCTTCCAGCCCGGCAGCGTCTCCCAGATCGGCTCGACGGCCGAGAGCCTCTCGACGGTGTCGGGATAGTTGTCGATGCGTCTCCCGTCGATCGCATACCCGGTGCACACCCTCACCTCGTCGAAGGTATCCAACACATCGAGCTTGGTGAGGGCAATCTCGGTGAGCGAGTTGACGCGTGCGGCGTGACGGAGCATCACCGTGTCGAGCCAACCGGTGCGGCGGCGGCGGCCGGTGACGGTGCCGAACTCGCGCCCGATGTCCACGAGTGCGTCACCCAGTGAATCGCCGAGCTCGGACGGGAACGGACCCGACCCCACGCGAGTGGTGTAGGCCTTTGCGATCCCGACGACACGGTCGATGTGGCGTGGCCCGAGACCCGACCCCACCGAGGCACCGCCGGCCACCGGGTTCGACGAGGTGACGAAGGGATAGGTGCCGTGGTCGATGTCGAGGAACGTGGCCTGTGCTCCCTCGAGGAGGATCTGCTCGCCGCGTTCGCGCGCATCGTGCAGGAGGTTCACCGTGTCGGCGACGTGCGGTGCGAGACGCGCCGCCAGGGTGACGAACCTCTCGACGGTCTCGTCGATGTCGAAGCCCGATCCGCCGAGGTGCTCGATCTCACGGACCGCCTCGACCGCGCGCGTGCGCACCTTGTCGCGGAACGACCCGGTGTCGAGGCTCTCACCCACCCGGATACCGGTGCGCCGCACCTTGTCGACCATCGCAGGACCGATGCCCTTCAGGGTGGTGCCGATCTTGGAGTCTCCGCGGGCGGCCTCCTGGGCCGCGTCGATCGACTGGTGCCACGGGAAGATGAGGTGCGCGAGGCTCGAGACCCTGAGTCGTGCGCACGACACTCCGCGTGACTCGAGCGCATCGATCTCTGCGAACAGGGTCGGAAGGTCGACCACCACGCCGTTGCCGATCACCGGTGTCACCGAGGAGTACAGGACCCCGCTCGGCACGAGTTGGAGTGCGTACTTCTGATCGCCCACCACCACGGTGTGGCCGGCATTGTGCCCGCCCTGGTACCGGGCGACGATGCTGTGCGACGCGGCGAGGAGGTCGATGACCTTGGCTTTGCCTTCGTCACCCCATTGGGTCCCAACGACGACTGTGACGGGCATGAACGCTCCCCTTTCGGAACGTGGAGTAATCCTACTCGCACCGCGCCGAACTCACCCCCGATGTGAACCACACGAGGGGTAGGTTCTGCGATCGTGACCGTGCTGCGACGGATGACCTGGGCCGCGATGGACGCCGCGGCGCGCGACGGCCTCTGCCGGCGCGGTCTCGACGACATCTTCGACCCCGCCCTGCGGGACTCCATCGGAACCCTCATCGAGGATGTGCGCACCCGCGGCGATGCCGCGGTCTGCGACGCGCTCGCCCGTTTCGACGGCATCCGAATCGCGCCCGACCGACTCCGTGTCTCGGCCGACGAGATCGCCTCGGCCCGGGTCGATCCGGCCCTCGAGAACGCCATTGCCGATGCGATCTCGCATCTCCGGGCGTTCAACTCCGAGCTGATGGATCGATCGGGTGACTGGCAGATGGAGATCGAGTCGGGCCTCACGGCGGGCGAGAAGGTGACCCCGATCTCGTCAGTGGGACTCTTCGTGCCCAGCGGCAAGGCCTCGTATCCATCCGTGGCGTACCAACTCGCGGTGCCCGCGATCGTGGCGGCTGTGCCCCGGATCGCTCTCGTGGTCCCCCCGGTCCCGGGCGGCAACGGCGAGGTCGACCCCGCTGTTCTGGTGGTGTGCCGCATGCTCGGCATCGCCGAGGTGTTCAGGGTGAACGGACCCGCCGGAATCGCGGCCCTCGGTTTCGGGACCGAATCGATCCCGAAGGTGCGCAAGGTCGTCGGTCCCGGCAGCCCCGCGGTCACGATCGCCCAGGTCGAGATGCAGCGCCACGGGCTCAGCACCATGATGCTGCTCGGTCCCACGGAGAGTCTCGTGATCGCCGACCACACCGCCGACCCCGTGCGACTCGCCGCCGATCTGTTGATCGAGGCCGAGCACGGCACCGACTCGAGCGTGGTCCTGGTCGCGACATCGGAGGATCTCGTCGACGCGGTCGATGCCGCTCTCGCGATCCAACTCGCCGACCTGCCGGAGATCCGTGCCGCGGCAGCACGCGCATCGCTCGGTGTGAACGGCGGGGTCGTGCTCGTCGAAGACCTGGCCGAGGCGGTCGAGGTCGCCAACGCCTATGCGGCCGAGCACCTGCAGGTGGCGATCGATCCGCGTCGCGCCGAAGGGGTCGTCGATGCGATCGTCAATGCGGGCGAGATCCTCGTGGGTCAGGACACTCCCTTCAGCGCGGCGAACTTCGTCATCGGATGCCCGGCCTCGCTCCCCACGAGCGGATTCGCCCATGTGTCGTCGGGGATCACGGTGAACGCGTTCCTGAAGCGCACGGCCATCGCACGCGCCAACGAGTCGGCCTTGCGCCGCATGGCCCCGAGCATCGTCTCGCTCGCAGACCACGAGGGATTCCCCGCACACGGCAACGCGATACGGCGCCGCTTCGACTGACCCTCCGGCACCGGCACATCTCGGACCGGACGTGATCCACCCCGCGGGTCGAGACGACTCAGAACGGAAGTTCCTTCACCGTCACCCGGTGACCCTTGCGGCGGTGCGGCTAGGCACGAGACATCGGAGTGCCACTCCTCGCCGTTGGCACGCTCGGAGTTCTCGTCGGCGAAGATCACCACGATCTCCTCGTGCTTCAATGAAATCGTCGCGCCGGGTGGATGTCGAGTTCGCCGAATCTGCGACCGAACGCGATGTGCTCCTCTGCGGTGAGGTGCTGATCGCGGAAGAAGATCACGCAGTGCTCGTTGAGCGCGCGCCGGATCTCGGCGAGGGTGCCGTCGTCGACCCGGGCGAGATCGACCCCGTCGATGTGGGCACCCACCGTCGGCGGGACATCACGCCAGGGGAACGACCGTCAATTCTCCGTCGTGCCCCGCATCCACCCGCACGGTGCCGTCCTCGGCCACCGCACCCTCGAGGATCAACAGCGCGGCCCGGTCGGCGATCTCGCGCTGGATCAACCGCTTGAGCGGACGCGCGCCGAACACCGGGTCGTGGCCCTTCTCGGCGAGCGCCAACCGCGCCGCCGGCGTGACCTGCAGGGTGATGCGCCGCTCGGCCATGCGCGACACGAGATGCTCGAGCTGGATCTCCACGATCGCACCGAGATCGTCGCGCGTCAGCGAGCGGAACCGCACGATCTCGTCGATCCGGTTCACGAACTCGGGCCTGAAGTACTCGATCGGCTCACCCGGGAGGTTGCTCGTCATGATCACCACCACGTTGGTGAAGTCGACCGTGCGACCCTGGCCATCGGTCAGGCGGCCGTCGTCGAGCACCTGCAGCAGAACATTGAACACGTCGGGGTGGGCCTTTTCGACCTCGTCGAGCAGCACCACGCTGTAGGGCCGGCGTCGCACCGCCTCGGTGAGTTGGCCACCCTCGTCGTATCCGACGTATCCGGGGGGCGCACCAATGAGGCGCGACACCGAGTACTTCTCCATGTACTCGGCCATGTCGATGCGCACCATCGCGCGTTCGTCGTCGAAGAGGAACTCCGCCAGCGCCCGCGCGAGTTCGGTCTTGCCCACCCCGGTCGGACCGAGGAACAGGAACGACCCGATGGGTCGGTGCGGATCACCGAGACCGGCGCGACTGCGGCGGATCGCGTTCGAGACCGCACTCACCGCATCGTCCTGGCCGATGACACGACGGTGCAGGAGCGACTCGAGTTGCACGAGCCTGTGCATCTCGCCCTCGAGCAGCTTGCTCACCGGCACACCCGTCCACTTCGAGACCACCTCGGCGATGTCCTCGGCGTCGACCTCCTCCTTCAGCATCCGGTTGTCTGCCTGCAACTTGTCGAGGTGACCCGTCGCATCGGTGATGCGCCTCTCGACCTCGGGGATTCGTCCGTAGCGGATCTCGGCCGCCTTCTCGAGGTCGGTCTCGCGCTCCACCGAGGCGCGCAACTGCTCGAGTTCCTCCTTCAGGGTGCGGATCGCACTGATCGCCTCGCGCTCGGCCTCCCAGTGCGTCTTCATCTCGGCCACGCGCGTGCGGGCATCGGCCAGTTCGTCCATCAACGTGCCGAGCCGCTCCCTCGAGGCCGCATCGGTCTCCTTCTCGAGCGCGACATTCTCGATCTCGAGCTGGAGGATTCGCCGTTGCACCACGTCGATCTCGGTGGGGACCGAGTCGATCTCGATCCGCAGCTTGCTGGCGGCCTCGTCGACGAGGTCGATCGCCTTGTCCGGCAGGAACCGGTTCGTGAGGTAGCGGTTCGACAGCACGGCCGCGCTCACGAGGGCCGAGTCCTGGATGCGGACACCGTGGTGAACCTCGTAGCGCTCCTTCAATCCGCGCAGGATCGCGATCGTGTCGGGCACGCTCGGCTCGCCCACCCACACCTGCTGGAACCTGCGCTCGAGTGCGGGGTCCTTCTCGACGTGCTTGCGGAACTCGTCCAGCGTCGTGGCACCGATCATGCGCAGTTCCCCGCGTGCGAGCATCGGCTTGATCATGTTGCCGGCGTCCATGGCGCCCTCGGCACCACCGGCGCCCACCAGGGTGTGCATCTCGTCGACGAACGTGATCACCTCACCACCGGCATCGGTGATCTCCTTCAGCACGGCCTTCAACCGCTCCTCGAACTCGCCGCGGTACTTGGCGCCAGCCAGCATCGAGGCCAGGTCGAGTGCGATCAACCGCTTCCCCTTCAGACCCTCCGGCACGTCGCCGTCGGCGATGCGCCGCGCGAGCCCCTCGACGATGGCGGTCTTGCCGACGCCTGGTTCGCCGATCAGGACGGGATTGTTCTTCGTGCGACGGGAGAGAACCTGGATCACCCGCCGGATCTCCTCGTCGCGGCCGATGACGGGATCGATCTTGCCGTCGCGTGCCCGGGCGGTGAGGTCCTGTCCGTACTTCTCCAGCGCGGCGAACTGCGACTCGGGATCGGGGGTGGTCACGCGGTGCGACCCGCGCACCTCGCGCAGTGCCTGCAACAGCTCCTCACTGCCGACACCGAGTCTCTGGTTCATGGCGAGCACGAGGTGCTCGACCGAGAGGTACTCGTCGCGCAGTTCCTTGCGCGCCTTGTCGGCGTTCTCGAGCACGTTCGAGAGCTCACGGTTCATCCTCGGGACATCGCCGCCCTGCACGCGCGACAACTTGCCCACGGCCTCTTCTGCCCGGTCGCGCAGCATGCCGGGCGCCATCCCGAGCTTCTTCACCAGCGGGGGCACGATCGTGTCGGTCTGGGACATCACCGCCACCATCACGTGGTCCGGCGTGACCTCGGGATTGCCGTTGCCACGCGCGAGATCGCCGGCGACCGCGATCGCCTCCTGGGTCCGCGTCGTCCATTTCTTCGGGTCGATTGCCATGGTTCTTCTCTCTCTGGTTGCCGCTACTTGTGCGGAATCGTCCGGCTCAGCGCTTCCGCGAACCGGGATCGAACGGATTGGGGCGCTCGGTGAAGACCGCCACGGTCTGTCGCAGCGGCACGAGATCGCTGCCGCGACGACCATCCAGCATCGAGGCGGCCTCGGCGAGGGCGACACGGAGCGTCTCGACCTGTGCCCGCAATTGTGCGATCTCGGCCTCGAGGCTCATCACGTGCCGGATCCCCTCGAGATTCATGCCGGCCTGTGCGAGATCGGCGATGCGACGCAGGCGCGCGATGTCGGCATCGGAGTACCGGCGGTTGCCGCCGCTCGTGCGGGCCGGCGTCAACAAACCGCGGCGCTCGTAGATGCGCAGGGTCTGGGGGTGCATGCCCGCCAGTTGTGCCGCCACCGAGATCACATAGACGGCGGTCTCTTCGTTCCTCATCCCGTGCAATCCGCTCATGCCGTGCCCCCGCGGTTGGCCGCTCGATCGCGCGGCGAACCCGACACCTCGTGCAGGCGCTCGATCACCTCGCGCTCCGCATCGCCGAGCACCTCGGGCACCACGACATCGACGGTGACGATGAGATCGCCCGTCTTGTGGGTCGTGCGGATCCCCTTCTCCTTCACGCGGTGTCGCGACCCGGGCTGCGTGCCGGGCTTCAGTCGCAGTGACACCTCGGCTCCATCGAGGGTGGGCACCGGCACCGTCGCACCGAGCGCCGCCTCGGCGAAGGTGACGGGCACGCGCACCGTCAGGTTGTGCCCGTCGCGTGCGAACACCGGATGCGGTGCGACTCGGCACTCCACGAACAAGTCGCCGGCGGGTCCCCCGCTGCGACCCGGCGCTCCCTTGCCCTTCAACCGGATGCGCTGGCCGTTGTCGACTCCGGCCGGGATGCGCACGTTGACATCGCGCGGCCGGTGCTCGATCCCCGAACCCTTGCATGTGCCGCACGGGTGTTCGATGACCTGGCCGCGTCCACGGCACGAGCCGCACGGTGCCGATGTCTGGAAGAAGCCCTGGTTCTCGGCCACGGTCCCGCGGCCACCGCAGGCACCGCATGTCTTGGGCGAGGTGCCGGGGCGCGCACCGCTCCCGTTGCATCCGGTGCAGGTGGAGTCGGCGGTCAGTTTCAACGACGTCGTCAGACCGGTGGCGGCCTCGACGAAGTCGAGTGCGAGCACCGTCTCGATGTCACCACCTCGCCGCGGACCTGAACCGCCATCGCGCCGTCCACGACCGAACATCTGACCCAACAGATCGCCGAGGCCCGCCTCGCCCATGTCGAAGGTGAAACCACCGCCCGGCCCGCCCGGCCCGCCGAAGCCCATCGGACCCATGCGGCGGACCTCGTCGTACTCGGCACGCCTGGTCTCGTCGCCGATCACGTCGTAAGCGGCCGAGATCTCCTTGAAGCGCTCCTCCGCGGCGGCATTGCCGGGGTTGGCGTCGGGGTGGTGCTGGCGCGCGAGGCGACGGTACGCCTTGGTGATGTCCTTGGCGCTCGCGTCCTTGGCGACGCCGAGGATCGCGTAGTAGTCCTTCTCGAACCACTCGCGCTGGGCGGTCATCGCCTCACCCCCTGACCTTCACCATCGCGGCCCGAAGGACGCGTCCCTTCCACTCGTACCCCGTGCGCAGCACCTCGACCACGATCGGATCGCCACCATCGCCCTCCTCGTGGAGGACGGCCTCGGCCACAGCCGGGTCGAAGGGCTTGCCCTGCAGATCGAGAGCGACGAGGCCCTGCTTGGCGAGCGTGCCGATCAGCGACGACCAGATCGGCTCGACGCCGTCGGCCCCGTGGGCGAACGCCGCCTCGCACGCATCCAGCACCGGGAGGAGTGCCTCGACGAGGCGCCCCGTCGACCGCTCGACCTCGCCCGCGATGTCGGCCGAGACGCGCTTCCGGTAGTTCTCGAAGTCGGCCTGGAGGCGGAGTGCGATGTCCTTGTACTCGTCGCGCTCGGCGAGCAGTGTCGCGGCATCGGGCATCGCATCGGTGGCGGAATCGTTTTCCGTTGCACCCTCGTCGACCGAGTCGTCCCCGCTCACGGGATCGACATCGGCCGGACGCTCGGTGATCGTCTCGTCGGACACGGCGTTCAGTCGACGATCTCGGCGTCGACGATGTCGTCGTCGTTGGGCGACTGCTGACCCGATGCCGAGGTGCCGGCGGCCTGGTTGTCGCGGGCCGCCGCCTCGTAGAGCTTCTGGCTGAACGCCTGGCTCGCACCCATCAGCTTCTCGGTCGCAGACTTGATCGCGTCGATGTCGCTCCCACCGATGAGGGACTTCAGCTCGTTCAACGGGCCCTCGACCGCGGCGCGCTCGTCGGCGGACACCGACTCACCCTGCTCGCGGAGCACCTTCTCCGTCTGGTACACGAGCGAGTCCGCGTTGTTGCGCACCTCGGCCTCCTCGCGGCGGCGGCGGTCCTCGTCGGCATGTGCCTCGGCATCCTTGACCATCTGGGCGATCTGCTCCTTGGAGAGCGAGGAGTTGCCTGTGATGCGGATCTCGTTCTCCTTGCCGGTCGCGCGGTCCTTGGCCGACACCTTCACGATGCCGTTCGCATCGATGTCGAAGGTGACCTCGATCTGCGGCGTGCCGCGCGTCATCGGGGGCAGGTCGACCAACTGGAACTTGCCGAGCGACTGGTTGTACGCGGCCATCTCGCGCTCACCCTGGAGCACGTTGATCTCCACCGACGGCTGGTTGTCCTCCGCGGTGGTGAACACCTCGGTGCGCTTGGTCGGGATCGTGGTGTTGCGCTCGATGAGCTTGGTCATCACGCCACCCTTGGTCTCGATTCCGAGCGACAGCGGCGTCACGTCGAGCAGCAGCACGTCCTTGACGTCACCCCTCAGCACGCCCGCCTGCACGGCGGCACCCACGGCCACGACCTCGTCGGGGTTCACCGTCTTGTTCGGCTCCTTGCCGGTCAGGGCCTGCACCAGGTCCTGCACCGCGGGCATGCGGGTCGAACCACCCACGAGGATCACGTGGTTCACCTGGTCCTTCGTGAGACCGGCATCCTTCAGCGCCATCTCGAAGGCGACGCGGCAACGCTCGATGAGGTCCGCGGTCATCTCCTGGAACCTGGAGCGGCTCAGCGTCTCGTCGAGGTGCAGCGGACCGTCGGCCGTCGCGGTGATGAAGGGCAGGTTGATCTGGGTCTGCTGAACCTGGGAGAGCTCGATCTTGGCCTTCTCGGCGGCCTCCTTCAGGCGCTGCATCGCCATACGGTCCTGGGCGAGGTCGATGTTGTGGGCAGCCTTGAACTGCTGCACCAACCAGTCGATGATCCTCTGGTCCCAATCGTCGCCGCCGAGCTCGGTGTCACCGTGGGTGCTCTTCACCTCGAAGACTCCGTCGCCGATCTCGAGCACCGACACGTCGAAGGTTCCTCCACCGAGGTCGAACACCAAGATCGTCTCGTCCTGGGCGGCCTTTTCGAGGCCGTACGCGAGCGCGGCCGCGGTCGGTTCGTTGATGATGCGCAACACGTTCAGACCGGCGATCGTGCCGGCCTCCTTGGTGGCGGTGCGCTGGGCATCGTCGAAGTAGGCGGGCACGGTGATCACCGCGTCGGTGACGGTGGTGCCGAGATAGGCCTCTGCATCGCGCTTCAGCTTCATGAGCGTGCGCGCGCTGATCTCCTGGGGTGTGTACTGCTTGCCGTCGATGTCGGGCGACTTCCACTGCTTGCCCATCTCGCGCTTGATGCTGCGGAACGTGCGATCCGGGTTGGTGATCGCCTGGCGCTTGGCCACCTCACCCACGAGCACCTCACCCGTCTTGGAGAACGCCACCACCGAGGGTGTGGTGCGAGCACCCTCGGAGTTCGGGATGACAACGGGATCGCCCGCTTCGAGAATGGCGACAACGGAGTTCGTGGTGCCGAGGTCGATACCGACTGCCTTGCTCATGTGGTGCTCCTTGTTTCTTCGGTTCGGGGTTCTTGAAAAACTGAGTTGTGGGGGACCTGGTCTCCCGGGACCAACGGCCCCGGAAGAAGGGTGAGGGTAAGTGGCCTCTCACCCATTACCAACTTCCGTGGCAGAAATCTTTATATAACTACGCTCAACTTCTTGGGAAATCCATACGGGACTTGTGTCACAGGCGCCACACGGATGCTGGGATGCCCGCTCTGGCTGCCAGAAGGCCCTCAACTTTTAGATTGTTCTCGTGCCCGGCTCGCTCGTCCTCCTCCGTCATGGCCAGTCCACCTGGAACCAGCTCAACCTCTTCACCGGGTGGCACGACGTGCCCCTCTCGGCCCAGGGAGAGGCCGAGGCCGCCGAGGCCGGAGCGGTCATGGCAAGCGAAGGTCTGCTCTTCGATGTTGCCCACACCTCACTTCTCACGCGAGCCGTGATGACGTGCCATCTCGCTCTGTCGGCGATGGGTCAGGTGTGGCTGCCGGTCGAGCGGCACTGGAAGTGGAACGAGCGCCACTACGGGGCGTTGCAGGGTCTCGACAAGGCGCAGACCACGGCCCAACACGGCGAGGCACAGACCAAGTTGTGGCGTCGCAGTTTCGGTGTTCCGCCGCCGGCGGTCGACGAATCGAGCCCCGAGCATCCCGCCAACGACCCCAGGTACCGGTTCGTCGATCGCTCCGCGTTGCCGGCGACTGAATGCCTGAAAGATGTGGTGGCGCGCGTGATGCCGCACTTCGAATCTGCGGTCATTCCGCAGTTGCGGGCGGGGATGAACGTCCTTGTCGCTGCGCACGGCAATTCCCTGCGGGCACTCGTGATGTCACTCGAGGGAATCTCGGAATCCGACATCGCCGAGTTGAACATCCCCACCGGTGTGCCGCGGCTGTATTCGATGACCGACGACATGAAGGTGACGAGCGCGCAGTACCTCGGGGATCAGGACAAGATCCGCGCAGCGATCGAGGGCGTGGCGAACCAGGCCAAAGCCCCGCGCTGACGACACCCCGACATCCCGACTCGCCGACACCGCGGGTGGGCACGGCGTCCGCCGTCACATGTGACGTCGGTTTCAATCACCCGCGCGGCTGCGCGGTGTCCTTACCATTCGTTGCATGGCACAAAAGCGTTCCACCGTCGCACACCTCCACAACATTCCGCTGTTCGCGGAGTGCTCCATACCCGAGTTGCGCCTGATCGTCGGCAACTCCACCGAGCGCGAACTCCGCGCGGGCACCACCCTGATGGAACAGGGTCAGACCGGCCGCGAGGCCTACGTGGTTCTGAAGGGCACGGCCACGATCAAGCGCAATGGCAAGAAGATCGCCACCGCCAAGGCCGGATCGGTGATCGGGGAGCTCTCGCTGCTCGACCGCGGACCCCGTACTGCGACCGTTGTCGCCGACACCGACATCACCCTGCTGGTGGTGTCCGAGAAGGCTCTGCGTGCCGCGATCGACAACATTCCGGCGATCTCGCACAAGCTCCTCAAGGGACTGGCTATGCGGGTTCGTGAACTTGACCGTGCTCATTACGGCTGACGCCTGACCGGGCCCATCGGATGCGGCACGGGTCGGAGACCCGGTGGCGCCGACCACTAGCGTTGTCTCCGTTATGAGCACAGAGACCTCCGCGCCGCCGTCCACCGGGCCGAAGCGGCTGAAGCCGTACCAGATCTCGATCGCCCTCGGCGTCGGCATCGGCCTGTTCACGCTCGTCTCGGGCATCCTTCCGAACTTCACCAAGTGGGAGAGCGACTCCGAGATCCATCGCAAGGTGTTCGGCGGCATCCCCGGTCCGCTCAAGGTGGCCTTCTACACCGTCATTCCCGTCATGCTGATCTGGGGCTCGTTCCGGTTCGCCGACCGCATCCGCAACTGGGAGCGCGGCGCCCCGGACCGCCGCCGCACCACCGCAAAGAATGCGAAGCGCCGTCTGGCGGACTACCGCGCGGGCGTCTACATGCGGACCCTGTTGCGCGACAGCGCCGCCGGTCTCATGCACTCGATGATCTATTTCGGCTTCCTCGTGCTGCTCGGCGTCACGACGGTGCTCGAGATCGACCACCAGATGCCCGAGGCGCTCAAGTTCCTCCACGGCGACGTCTACAAGGGCTACGCCCTCGTCGGTGACGCGGCAGGCCTCGTGTTCACGGTGGGCGTCGTCTGGGCGATTCTTCGCCGCTACGTGCAGCGTCCGTACCGCATCCGCATCAAGACCAAGGCCGAGCACGGCGTGATCCTGGGGGTGCTGCTCGCGATCGGCGTGTCGGGCTTCGGCGCCGAGATGTTCCGCATCGCCTCGGTCGAGGCCGCCGGCACCGATCTCTCCTACGAGAAGTGGGCGTTCGTCGGCTATCCCCTCGCCCAGATGGTCGACGGGGTGTCGGTCGGATCGCTCGAGAACTGGCACCAGGGCTGGTGGGTCTTCCACGTGCTCACCTTCATCACGTTCCTCGCGATCCTCCCGGTGACGATGCTGCGCCACATGTTCACCTCACCGTTGAACATGTACCTGCGCGACCGCGACCGGCCCAAGGGTGCGATGCGCGCGATGCCGAACCTCACCGAGTCGTCTCTCTAGTCGTTCGGTGCCGCCGTCGTCGAGGACTTCACGTGGAAGCAGCTCCTCGACACCGATGCGTGCACGATGTGCGGTCGCTGCACCAGCGTGTGCCCGGCGCATGCCACCGGCAAGCCGCTCGATCCGCGCGAGATCGTGCTGAAGACAGGCGAGGTGATGGCGGCGACGGCGGCCCATGCCCCGGGGGGGCGCGTGAGCCCACCGCTCTCTGTCGACTCCGAGATCACCATCGGCGCCAACAGCATCTTCGAGCGCATCACCTCCGAGGAGGTGTGGTCGTGCACCACGTGCAAGGCGTGCGACGAGATCTGCCCGGTGAACATCGAGATCCTCGACAAGATCCTCGACATGCGTCGCTACCTGTCGCTGATGGAGTCGAACTTCCCCGCCGAGCTCGGCAACGCCTACCGATCGATGGAGAACCAGGGCAACCCCTGGGGCATGAACCAGGGCGATCGCGCTGACTGGGCCAAGGACCTCGACGTCGAGGTGGTCGATCCGGGCTCGCCCTTCACCCACGAGTACCTCTACTGGGTTGGCTGTGCCGGATCGTTCGACGACAAGAACAAGAAGGTCACCCAGGCGATGGCCAAACTGCTCTCGCGCGCGGGCATCGACGTGGGGATCCTCGGCCCGAGCGAGATGTGCACCGGCGATTCCGCACGTCGGTCGGGCAACGAGTACCTGTTCCAGATGCTCGCGCTCCCGAACATCGAGATGATGAACGGAATGGGCGTGAAGAAGATCATCACGCAGTGCCCGCACTGCTTCAACACGCTCAAGAACGAGTACCCGCAACTGGGTGGCAACTGGGAAGTGGTGCACCACTCCGAGTTCCTCGAGCACCTCATCGAGACGGGCAAGCTCGACGTGCGAAACGCATCGCTCGAGGACAGGATCACCTACCACGACTCGTGCTACCTCGGTCGCCACAACGACGTCTACATGGCGCCCCGCAAGGTTGTCGGGTCGATCAAGGGAGTGCAGATCGTCGAGATGCCGCGCAACGGCACCAAGGGCATGTGCTGCGGCGCCGGCGGCGCCCGCATGTGGATGGAGGAGTCGATCGGCACGAAGGTGAACGACGAGCGCGCGGCCGAGGCGATCTCTACGGGCGCGTCGCGTGTCGCGACGGCGTGCCCGTTCTGCTACATCATGCTCGACGACGGCGTGAAGGGTCAGGGTGTCGAGGAGGACCAGGTCAAGGTCGCCGACATCGCGATCCACCTGCTCGAGGCCATCGAGAACGGTGAGCGCAAGCTCGCCGAGGGTTCGGCTCCGCTCGCAGGTTCACTCGGCGACTGAGCCTGCTCAGTCCTTCGGGGGCTTCCAGTCGGCCAAGAAGTTGCCGAGACGGCCGATGGCTTCGGTGAGGTCCTTGGCCCACGGGAGCGTCACGATCCGCAGGTGATCGGGCTTCGGCCAGTTGAAGCCCGTCCCCTGCACCACCAGCACGTGCTCGGCGCGCAGGAAGTCGAGGACGAACCTGCGGTCGTCGGCGATCGGATACATCTGCGGATCCAGTTTCGGGAACACGTACAGCGCACCCTTGGGCTTCACGCACGACACACCGGGGATCCTGGCGAGCGCATCGATCGCGGCATCGCGCTGGGCGAGCAAGCGTCCCCCTGGCAGAATCAGGTCGCGGATGCTCTGGCGACCACCGAGTGCGGTCTGGATCGCGTGCTGGGCGGGGACATTCGCGCACAGGCGCATGTTCGTGAGCATCTCGATGCCCTCGAGGTAGCTGGCGGCGTGCTTGCGCGGGCCGGTGACCACCATCCACCCCGAGCGGAACCCCGCGAGCCGGTACGCCTTCGACAATCCGTTGAAGGTGAAGGTGAGGACGTCGGGTGCGAGCGCGGCGAAGGTGTGGTGCACGGCGTCGTCGTAGAGGATCTTGTCGTAGATCTCATCGGCGAACACGATCAGGTTCCGCTCGGCGGCGATGTCGGCGATCCGGCGCAGCACCTGGCGGCTGTAGACCGCACCGGTCGGATTGTTCGGGTTGATCACCACGATCGCGCGCGTGCGCGGCGTGATCTTTGCCTCGATGTCGGCGATCGACGGATTCCAGTCGTCGTCCTCGTCGCACAGATAGTGCACCGGCCTGCCGCCGGCGAGACTGGTCGAGGCCGTCCACAACGGGTAATCGGGCGCGGGAATCAGCACCTCGTCACCCGAGTCGAGCAGGGCGTTCAGGGCGAGTTGGATCAACTCGCTCACGCCGTTCCCGAGCCACACGTCATCGGGATTCGTGATGTCGATGCCGCGATCCTGGTAGTGCTGCACCACCGCCGTGCGCGCCGACCGGATCCCCTTGGAATCGGAGTAGCCCTGCGACTCCTGCAGGTGGCGCACCACGTCGACGAGGATCTCGGGCGGCGCCTCGAAGCCGAACGGGTGCGGGTTCCCGATGTTCAGCTTCATGATGCGCTGGCCCTGCTCCTCGAGTCGCTTGGCCTCCTCGAGCACGGGGCCGCGGATGTCGTAGAGGACATCGGCCAACTTGTGCGACTGGTGGATCTCCTGCACGGCGCGACCGATCAGCGGAAGTTCTCGAAGTAGCGGCTCGGGGTCGGGCCGCGCTGCCCCTGGTACTTGGAACCCCTCGCACCGGACCCGTACGGGTTCTCCGCGGGCGAGGTCATCCTCATGAAACTGACCTGGCCGATCTTCATCCCCGGGTACAGCGTGATCGGCAGGTTCGCCACGTTGGCGAGCTCGAGCGTGACGTGCCCGTCGAACCCGGCGTCGATGAAGCCGGCCGTCGAGTGGATCAACAGACCGAGTCGACCGAGACTGCTCTTGCCCTCGACGCGGGCCACGAGATCGTTCGGCACCGCCACCCGCTCGAGTGTCGAGCCGAGCACGAACTCACCCGGGTGGAGCATGAACACGCCGTCGAGGGGCACCTCGACCAGCTCGGTGAGAGCGGTGAGATCCTGCTTGACGTCCAGCACCCCCGCGGAGTGGTTGCGGAACACGCGGAACAGGTTGTGCACCTTCACGTCGATGCTGCTCGGCTGCACGCACGACTCGTCGAAGGGCTCGATGATGATGCGGCCCGCATCGATCTCGGTTCGCAGATCCCTGTCCGACAAAATCACGTGGAAACCCTAGCCATGGGTCCGCGCCGGACCCCCGTCAATTGACCGCGGACCGTCGCGACGACCTCAGCCCCCCGTGCGGGCGAGCCAACGTGTGCGTGCCTCGGCGTAGCGCTCCCGCACGTGCGGAGTCGGGGGTGCATCGTGCACCTCGACATCACCATCGAGCGGCCACGTGGGGAACGACCCGGTGAGAACCCATGCGGCCTGGCGCGCGGCACCGTCGGCGACGTATTCGCCGGGCCGTGGCACTGTCACCGGCACACCGAAGACCTGTGGTGCGATGCGACGGATCGCCACCGACGCCGCCGCGCCGCCCACCAGTCGCACAGCGTCTATCGACGCACCGTGTGCGGCGAGTGCATCGAGTGCATCGGCCAGTCCGCACAACACACCCTCCACGGTCGCCCGCGCGAGGTGGGCGGGCGTGGCGTTGTCGAGTGTGAGACCGAGCACACCTCCGGTCGCGAGCGGCAGGTTCGGTGTCCGTTCTCCCGCGAGGTACGGAACAACGACGAGGCCGTCTGCTCCGGCCGGTGCAGAGAGCGCGAGTCGCGAGAGTTCGTCGTGATCGACCCCGAGCAGTGCGCACGCAGCATCGAGAACCCGGGCGGCATTCAACGTGCACACGAGCGGGAGGAATGCACCCGTCGCGTCGGCGAAGCCGGCCACCGCACCGGTCGCATCGCGCGAGCACACCGCACTGCGCACGAACGCGGTCCCCGATGTGCCGAGCGAGACCACGACCTCGTCGCGGGCGTCGACTCCGATCGCCGAGGCTGCGTTGTCGCCAGCGCCGGGCCCCATGATGCGGTCCCCCCATGCGAGCGGCTCGGATGGTCCGTGCACCGTCGGGAGCACGGCATCGTGACCGAGAGCGCGAACCAGGAGATCACGCTCCCATCGGTTCGCGACGGAATCGAAGTATCCCGTCCCCGATGCATCGGACCGGTCGGTGATGATCGAGGTGATGTCTCCACCGCCGCGCAGCCGCCAGGTGAGCCAATCGTGCGGGAGACACACCGCGGCGATCCGACTCGCGGCATCGGGCTCGTTGTCGGCGATCCACCGCAACTTGGTGACGGTGAACGACGCCACCGGAACCGACCCCGTCGATGCCACCCACGCATCGGCTCCGATCTCACGCACCAAGTCATCGGCCGCACCCGCGGATCGAGTGTCGTTCCACAGCAACGCGGGGCGCACGACGTCACCGTTCTCGTCGAGGCACACCGCGCCGTGCTGTTGTCCGCCGATCGCGATGGATGCGACGTCGTCGAGACCACCGGCCGCAGCGATCGCCGCGTGCAGCGCGAATTCCCAGCGGGCAGGGTCGACCTCGGTCCCATCCGGATGCGGAGCCGACCCCTGTCGCACCAGCGCGCCTGTGTCTGCGTCGCGCACCACCACCTTGCACGACTGGGTGGAGGAGTCGACCCCCGCCACGAGGGTCATGTCACCGTTCGCCCATCAAGTGCTCGACGGCGAGCTGCTGCAGACGCACGAAGCCGTACCCCTTCGCACCGGCCGCGTCGGCGTCGAAGCCCGCGATCGCATCGCTCGCCAGGATGTCCGACCATGTCTCTCCCGCAGAGAGCGTGGGCACCGACAACTCGGCAACGCGTGCGGCCTCCATCGCCTCGCGCACCTCGGGATCGGAGCGGAACGCGGCGGCGCGCTCCTTGAGCAGCAGGTACATCCTCATGTTGGCGGCAGCGGAGTGCCACACGCCGTCCATGTCCTCGGTGCGCGACGGCTTGTAGTCGAAGTGGCGCGGACCCCCATACGCCGGCGCGCCACCGATCCCCCCGAACTCGAGGAGGTCGACGAGGCTGAACGCGTTGATGAGATCCCCGTGACCGAACACCAGGTCCTGGTCGTACTTGATCCCGCGCTGGCCGTTCAGGTCGATGTGGAACAACTTGCCCTGCCACATCGCCTGTGCGATGCCGGAGGTGAAATTGAGGCCCGCCATTTGCTCGTGACCCACCTCGGGGTTCAGACCCACGAGGTGGGAGTGCTCGAGCCTCTCGATGAACGCGATCGCATGACCGATCGTGGGCAGCAGGATGTCACCCCGCGGTTCATTGGGCTTGGGCTCGATCGCGAAGCGCAGGTCGTACCCGCGCTCGATCACGAACGAGGTGAGCGTGTTCATCGCCTCGGCGTACCGATCGAGCGCCGCGCGCACATCCTTGGCGTGGTCGTATTCGGCGCCCTCGCGGCCACCCCACAGAACGAACGTCGTCGCGCCGAGGTCGGCCGCAAGTTCGATGTTGCGCAGCACCTTGCGCAGCGCGAACCTCCGCACGTCCCGGTTGTTGCTGGTGAACCCGCCGTCCTTGAACACCGGGTGTGCGAAGAGGTTCGTGGTGATCATCGGCACGCAGATGCCCGTCGCCGCCAGACGGTCCTTGAACCGCGACACGATCGCATCACGTTCGGTCGCGCCGGTGCCGAACGGAACGAGGTCGTCGTCGTGGAACGTGATGCCCCACGCGCCGAGCTCGGCCAACTTGTCGACGGCATGGTGCGGATCGAGCGGTGGCCGTGTCGGCTCGCCGAAGGGATCACGGGCCTGCCAGCCGATGGTCCACATGCCGAAAGAGAACTTGTCCGATTTCTGGGGTGTCGTCGTCACGGACATGACGGTACTGGACTCTCGTTGCGAAGCCGCCGCGTCGGTCGGACTCGCGACCGGTGACGCCCCGGGCTCAGTCCGGGTTCAGTGCGTGCGCAGGTCGGCCAGCACGGCGTCCATGAACGCAGAGATCCGCCGGCTGTCGGCGTGCGTCATGCGCGGGCTCTCGATCTCCCCCGCACCGAGGCACCTGTGCACCTCGACCACCTGGTGGTGCAACCCGGGTTCTGCACAGCGCACCGTCTCGGTGCCCGTCGGCGTGCGGATCTCGGCAACGGGCGAGGCATGCGAGGGTGCCGGAATCTCGATCACCGCGTTCTCACACGTGATCACCGATGTGCGCGGACCCTCCGCGGTCGATCCGCAGGTGAGACGTGCCGATGCACCCGAGTTCCACGAGAGCGCGAGCGAGACCGACTCGTCGACGCCGGTCGCACCGATGGTGCCGTCGGCGCTCCATGTGTCGGGCGCACCCAACCACCACCACGCGAGGGTCAACGGATAGATCCCCACGTCGAGGAGAGACCCCCCACCCTTGGCGGGATCGAAGAGCCGGTGCGACGGATCGAGGGGCACCGAGAAACTGAAGTCGCTCTCGATCGTGACGATGCGACCGAACTCGCCCGCCGCGATGCGCCGCTCCAACTCGGCATGGAGTGGATTGAACCGCATCCACATCGCCTCCATCATGAACCGACCGGTTTCGCGGGAGACCGCGATCATCTCGTCGACCTCGGAGACGTTCATTGCGAGGGGCTTCTCCACCAACACATGCTTGCCGGCGCGCATCATCATGATCGCGTGCTCCCGGTGCACGGGGTGGATGCCCGCCACGTACACGACATCGACCCCCGGGTCCGCGGCGAGTTCGGCCATCGACCCGTGCACCCGGGCGATCCCACGCCCGGTTGCGAACGCAGTCGCCGTGTCGAGCGAACGACTGCCCACTGCGACCGCCTCTGCATCCTCGATGTTCACGAGATTGCGCACGAAGTCCGACGCGATGCGTCCCGTGCCCGCGATTCCCCAGCGGATCGTCATCGAGGTGCTCCTTCTCTGGTGTGCTCAGCGTCGACGGTCGTAACCGTGAGCGTTGATCATGGCGACATCGGAGTCGTAGTTGTCTCGCGGTGCGATGCCATGACCCTCCACCAAGCGGTTGAAGAGGTTGAACGCGGCGCACACCGCGATCGCGTCCTTCAACTCGTCATCGGTGAAACCCGCTGCGATGACCGCCCGCCTGTCGGACTCGGCGATCTCACTCGGCGCGAGGGTCAATTTCTTGACATATGCAAGCAACGGCTCCAGTCGATGACCGGTGGGATCCCCCGATTCGGCCATCTCGAGATCGTCGGCCGAGGCCCCGAGAGACCCGGCGAACGCTGCATGGGAGCCGTGGCAGTACCCGCAACCGTTCAAATTGCTGGTGAATGCAGCGATCAGCTCGCGATCGGACGCTGGGAGGTGCGAGTCCTCGCGCAGGATCTCCTGGGCAAAGGTCATCAACGTCGAGTATTTCCCTGCCCGGTCCCGGATGACGGCCCCGATACCTGCGGGGTGATCGGAGAGGCCGGGGAAGATCGGTCGGTCGTCGGTCGCCATAGTCGAGGGACAAAACCGTAGTCCCACTCGCGCGCCACGCGGCGAGGGGCACCACCGAGAGAGCCCATGGCGTCTCCACCGACACAGGATTTTTCGGTGCCCTCCGTCACCGTGGTAGTTTTTCCCAGCCGGCTTCGGCATGACAAAAGGGGAAACCAACAATGCGAGCAAGAAAACTCGGAGTCTTCGTCGCCGCGGGTGCACTTGTGCTCGCAGCGTGCGGTGGCAGCGACAGCTCATCGGACACCACTGCCGCCGGAGGCGGTGACGCCGGCGGTTGCACCGTCGGTGTGTCGTGGAACAACTACCAGGAAGAGCGCTGGGCCAAGTGGGATGAGCCCGCCATCAAGGCAGCCATCGAGGCCGCCGGTGGCACCTACATCTCGAACGACGCCAAGTCGTCGGCCGAGACCCAGGCCACCAACCTCGAGAACCTCATCTCGCAGGGTGCCAAGGCCCTCATCGTCCTCGCGCAGGACGGAACGGCGATCAAGCCGGCCGTCACCAGCGCAATCGAGGGCGGCGTGCCGGTCATCGCGTACGACCGTCTCATCGAGGAGCCCAAGGCCCTCTACATCACGTTCGACAACAAGGGCGTGGGCAAGCTCGAGGCCGAGGAAATCTTCAAGCGCGTGCCCAAGGGTCGCTACGTCATCGTGAAGGGCAACAAGGCTGACGCCAACTCCGACTTCCTCCGCGAGGGCATGGAAGAGGTCATCGGTGCGGCAGTGACTGCCGGCGACATCGAGATCGTCAGCGAGACCTACACCGACAACTGGGATCCCGCAAAGGCCCAGGCCACGATGGAGCAGGTCCTCACCGCTGAGGGCAACAAGGTCGACGCAGTTCTCGCGGAGAACGACGGCATGGCCGGTGGCGTGATCGCAGCCCTCGAGGCACAGGGACTCGCCGGCAAGGTGCCGGTGTCGGGTCAGGACGCCGAGCAGGCCGCGCTGAACCGCGTTGCTCTCGGCACCCAGTCGCTGACCGTGTGGAAGGACGCTCGTGAGCTCGGCAAGGCTGCCGGTGAGGCCGCCGTCGCACTCTGCGGCAATGCGGACGCCTCGGCGATCTCCGGTGCAGCACCGTTCACCACACCCGGTGGCAACGAGATCTCCTCGATCTTCCTGACACCGCTCCCGATCACCCAGGACAACCTGAACGCAGTGCTCGACGCCGGTTGGACCGACTCAGCGACGCTCTGCCAGGGAGTCACTGCAGGATCGGTGGCCGCCTGCCCGTGATCGGGCCTCGTCACCACTGAGACGCGACGTGCCCTTCGCCCTTCGGGGCGGAGGGCACGTTCTCGTTGTGAGACCAATTCGAGACTTCCACCGGAGCACCCCACGTGAGCGACACAACGACGGACGCCGCAACCGCAGAGCCGCGGGGCAAGCGCGACCTGCGCGCGTTCCTCGCCTCGACAGAGATCGACACCCGCCTCGCCGGGATGATCGCTGCGCTCGCCGTGATCTGGTTCGCGTTCCACCTCCTCTCCGGAGGTGACTTCCTCACCTCCCGCAACCTCTGGAACCTCTCGGTCCAGAGCACCTCGATCGCGATCATGGCCACCGGAATGGTGCTCATCATCGTGTCGCGCAACATCGACCTCTCCGTCGGTTCGCTGCTCGGCTTCCTCGGTTACGTCATGGCGATGGTCCAGACCAGATGGATCCCCGAGACATTCGGCCTCGGCTTCGACAACTGGTACACGTGGATCATCGCGCTCGCCGTGGGCATCGCGCTCGGCGCCGCGCTCGGCGCCGTCCAGGGAGCCGTCGTGGCCTACGGCGGAGTGCCCGCCTTCATCGTCACTCTCGGTGGATTCCTCGTCTGGCGCGGGCTCATCTTCCGGATGGGTGAGCAGGGCCAGACCCTCGCTCCCCTCGACGGCAACTTCCAGTTGATCGGCGGCGGCCCGGATGGCTCGCTCGGCGAATGGCGCAGCTGGCTGTTCGGGGTGCTCGGGTGCGCCGGAGCCTGCGCGAGCATCTACTTCGCCCGCCGGCGCCGCAAGCAGTACGACCTCGGCGTGCGCCCGATGTCGGTCGACGTCGGCATCGCAGTCCTGGCCTGCATCGTGATCATGACCGCGATCGCGTTCGTGGCGGTCGGCTACGAATCCCCGATCACCAAGGATCCGACCGGCGTGGCCTACCCGGTGATGATCCTGATCGCAGTCACCCTCGGCATGATCTATCTCTCCCGGCGCCGCCGGTTCGGCCGTTATGTGTATGCCATCGGCGGCAACCCCGAGGCAGCCGAATTGGGCGGCATCGACACTCGCCGCACCCTGATGATGACCTTCGTGCTGATGGGCGTGCTGTGCGCGGTCAGCGGGGCGATCCAGACGGCGCGCTTGAACTCGGCCGTCACGAACCTCGGAGTGCAGAACGAGCTCGACGTGATCTCGGCCGCGGTCATCGGCGGGACATCGTTCGCCGGTGGGATCGGCACGATCACGGGAGCCGTTCTCGGTGCGGTCATCATGCAGTCGCTGCGCTCGGGCATGGCGCTGTTGCGCATCGACTCGCCCTCCCAGGACATCGTCGTGGGCATCGTGCTCGTGACCGCGGTCGCGATCGATGCCGCCCTCCGGCTCGGCCGGCGGCGCACCGTCGGTGTGTCGCTCGTGACCGGACTCGTGCTCGCGGCCCTCATCATCCAGACCGGACGCCAGTAGGCGGGAGACAGACATGTCGCAAACCACCGAGACCACCACATCACGCGACACAGCGGGGCGCACCCCGCTCGTGGAGATGCGCGACATCCGCGTCTCCTTCGGCGGCCTCCACGCCGTCGATGGTGTGTCGCTGAGCCTGTACCCCGGTGAGGTCGTCGCGCTCGTCGGCGGAAACGGCGCCGGCAAGTCGACACTCATGCACACGCTCGCGGGCGCCCACCCCGCCGACTCGGGCGAGATCCTCGTGAACGGCCAGCCCGTGACGATCGCGAACCCGCGGGATGCACGCACCGAGGGGATCGAGGTCATCTACCAACGTCTCGCCCTCGCCGACAACATCGACGCCGCCGGCAACATGTTCCTCGGCCGCGAACTGCGCTCCCGCACCGGTGCCATCGACGACTCCGCGATGGCCTCGGCCACCCGCGATGTCATGAAGCGCCTCAACCCGCGCTTCAAGAACCTGAGCACCCCGGTGCGATCGCTCTCGGGTGGTCAGCGCCAGTCCGTGGCGATCGCCCGTGCGGTCCACTTCAACGCCAAGATCCTGATCATGGACGAGCCGACGGCTGCGCTCGGTCCGGCCGAGACCGAGCAGGTCCGCAACCTGATCGAGCAGTTGAAATCCGAGGGGATCGGCATCTTCCTCATCAGCCACGACATCCACGACGTCTTCGACCTCGCGGATCGCATCAGCGTGATGATGCAGGGCAGGCTCGTCGGCACCGTCGACAAGACCAAGGTGACCCAGGACGAAGTTCTCGCCATGATCATCATGGGCCAGAAGCCCGCCAGTCTCGGCTGACCCGGCAGACGGGAGTCAGCGCCCGGGAGTCCACTCCCGCGGAGCCGCAGCATCCCGGTCGATCTCCCAGAACCGTCCCGCTCCGACCACGTGCCATTCACCCGGTCCAGAACCCGGGAAGGTGACCCGCACCTCGGCAGAGTCGGCCGAGCCGAGTCCCACGTGCATCCATCCGGCGTCGCCACTCGCGTGCCCGCCGCCGACGGTGATCTCGCGAGTGGTTGTCGTGTCGGCAATGCGCACCTCGACCCATGCGCCGACTGCCTGGGTGTTCGGACCCGGTTGGCGCACCCGAAGTGCGGTCCAGTTCCCGACTGCCCGCGGAGTGGTCGCATCGCCCGTGCCCACATTGCGGCGCAGTTCGATGGGCACACGACGGTTCACCACCACCATGTCGAGCATGCCGTCGAGATTCAGATCCACCAGCGCGGCGCCGCGCGAGCGCGACCCGTTCGCAATGCCCGCCTCCTCGCCGCGCTCGGTGAAGGTCCCGTCGGCGCGCTGCAGCAGCAGGTTGTTCGGGTCCCATGCGGCATAGTCGACCTGGGCCTCGACGTTGCCCTTGGTGACGAACAGATCGATGCGGCCGTCGTTGTTGACGTCGTCGAACTCGGGATGCCACGCAGTCGAGGGCAGGACGTCATCGCCGGCATAGGGCCGTTGAGCAGTGACGCCGCGCTCGAGCGCGACATCGACATAGGTCGGCCCCATCGCACCGGACTCGAGCCGCTGGAGCTTGTTGTCCGCCTGGCTCGTGAGATACACCTCGGGCTTGCCGTCGCCATCGAGGTCCTGGCTCGCGATACCCATCCCCCAGATGGTGAGGTCGCGCCAGCCGTCGGTCTCGCCGTACTCGCGCGGCGTCTCCCCCGATCGGACCCGCCACATCTGCTCGCGAGCCTCGCGGTCGTAGTTGCGATCGTTGCTCACCCGCAGATCGACACCGCCATCGCGGTTCCACTCCGAGAACAGCATCGACAGTGTGCAGTGACCGGGCAACCGCACCGGGTCGGCGTATCCGTCGGCATCGGGCCTCCACAGCGTGCCCGCATCACAGTCGTAGGTGCCGGGCACCAAGTAGTTCCCGAAGGCGAGCGTGGGTCGTGCGGCGTCGCGTTCCCAGGTCGCCGAGAACGCGGTGGTCCACTCGTTTCCCGGCTCGATCCCCCATGTCGCGGTGGCCTCGCCGAAGGCGCAGTCGCCCTCTCCGCGCAGGAGCACGTTCCCGCCCCGGCGCAGCACGGCCAGATCGAGCACGCCATCACCGTCGATGTCGAGCGGGTAGGCACCGGTCACCGACTCGAGATCGGTCACCGGTGACGACTTCTTCGCGAATCGCAGCGTGCCACCCACCTCGCTCTCGTTGACATAGAGCCCGGCCTCGTTCACGCCCCCGGCGAAGTAGAGATCGGGTTTGCCATCGCCCGAGCAGTCGAATGTCGCGACCCCGCCACCCACGAAGAACTCGATCTCGCCGTCGTAGACATGGTCGATCCCCGACGTCGATGCCTCGTCGATGAACCGGGGCACCGTCAGCGGCCCTCCTCCACGGGTCGACACCACGACCACTCCCGCGCCGACGACCACGACAGCCGCCGCCGCAGACAACAAGGTGCGCTTCATTCGATGTTCGGTTCGCCCGGTGCCCGCCTCAGGCGGCGTCGGGAACGGGCAACTCGGCCACGATCAGCCACCGCGCACCGGTCGCGCGACGCACCGCCCACATCGTCTCGAAGGGAGCGGAGGTGCGCGAGACCACGGTGCCGCTCGCATCGCGGGTCTCGGTCGTCACCGTGCCCCGCGAGATCATCCCGAGGCTGAGTCCGTCTTGGCGCCCGAACGGCACCAGGAGCGTCACTCGCACATCGTCGATGTCGCGAACCTGGGTGATGATCTGCCCGGACTCGCGCGCCACACGCACCTGTCCGCGCATCGCATCGAGACGGTCGCCGTGTGCCACGGCCGTCAACAGATCAGCATCGCCCTCTCGGATCGCCTGCTGCTCGAGTGCGAGATTCTCGGCCAGGGTCAGCACGACCGTGCGCGCTCCCTCGACATCGAGTTCGTGGTTCCAGTTGATGACCTCGTCGTCGACCGAGATCGCGGGGAACGTCGCGGGGTCGATGCGCGTCGCGAGACGGCCGATCAGGTTCTCCGGCTCGCCCGCGAGCAGACCCTGTGCCGAACGGCCGCCCACTGACAAGCCTCCGACAACGAGTGCGACCGCGAGCGCGCCCACGGCGACGCGGGTGGTGCGCACCTGCGTGGTGCCGACGGTCGATTCCGGAGCGGGCCCGCTCAGGACCCGGCGCACCCAGAGTCGCGGATCGTCATCGGGCGATCCCGCCGCGGGCACGAAGCGCTCGAGGAATGGGCGCGCCATCGTCATCAGAGTGAGGCCGGCGAGGAGTGCAACCTTGGCCCCGAACTCGGTCTGTTGCGGTGCCATCAGCAACCCGCACACCACGCCCACGGATGCACCGAAGAGCAGGCGCCCGACGCGGCCTCCGGGCACCGTGCGCGGATCGGTGATCATGAAGTAGGTGAAGATGAGGATCTCGGGTGAGGTCGCGATCGTGAGCCACAGATCCGTCCCGCACACCGGAGCGAACGCCCACCGCGCGGTGAAGCACTGACCCGATGCCGCGTTCACCGCAGTGACCGCCGACAGCACGAGCCAGAACGAGACCACGGTCGAGAGCAACCGCAGCCTGCGCGCCACCAACGACCCACCAACGAGGATCACCGCGTAGGCGATCACCATCGACGGATTCGTGATCGGGGCCCACCAGAAGTCGAGTGGCTCGACCTGGGTGCTGCCAAGAACGATGAAGGCGATCACGAGGCCGACATTCGACGGATTGAACACGTGCGACCCGCCGCGACGCACGATGAATTTCGTCAACAGCGAGAACGCGGCGATCCCGGAGAACAACCACCACTTGTGGAAGGTCCAGTGGTCACCGACAGGCGTGGAGGGAACCCTCAGGATCAACGCGATGCCGCTGCCGGTCAGCATCGCGCTCGCGGGCCACACGAAGGCGCGCGTCTCGCGGAATGTGATCGCCACCTGCAAGACCGCGCACGTGAGGATCGCGGCCAGGATCTGGGGAACGCTGACGTGGAACCCGAGCCCCACTTGACCGAGTGTGTGGAGGGTGATGACCACCGCCGCCACATGCAGGCGCGAATCGCGCAACTTCGGCAGAACCACCGGATAACTCGTGCGCCCGATCCTCACCGACCGACCCACAGCCGGTGCCGGCACGGTGAACACGGGCGCGAGGATCTCGGTCATTGAGCCACGAATCTAGTTGCTGGCCCGCCCCGGTGACCGGGGCCGAACCGGCCCGAACTGAACCGATCCCGACCGACCTACACTCTCTGCGTCACGCGGATGTAGTTCAGTGGTAGAACATCAGCTTCCCAAGCTGAGAATGCGGGTTCGATTCCCGTCATCCGCTCCAAGAAACCCGTTGCCATGCCCGGGAGACAGCCCGTGCGGGCTGCTTGATTACCGCGTGGGGAGTGTCCGTGGGGGGTCTCGATCCATTCGTGTCGCGCCTGCGAGACGGTGACCATGCGGCGTGGGAGTCCTTCTACGACTCGATCTCGGGTGACCTCCGTGGATATCTGGCACGGCTCGGCGCGCGTGATCCCGACGATCTGCTCGGCGAGACCATGGTGCAAGTGGTGCGTGATATCGGCCGGTTCACCGGCACCACCCCCTTGCAGACGGCACGGAGTCGCCCGTCAGGGGGACACTAACCCCCGAGAAGGGACGCAATCGCCCAGACGGCGGCCACCAGGCCAACCAACCCCATGCCGAGCGTGCGCACGAGCGGGGCCCTCTCGAGATCGGAGTCCCCCCGACCCGAGGTCGGGGGCCGCACCAACGCCAGGAGATTCCCCGCAGCGAGTGCCCCGCCGAGGGCCAACACCAGCCACGCGAGGATGTCGTCACCGAGGAACATGCATCCCGATGCTACGACCGACATGGTGGAGCCACCGGAGAAGTGCCATCCTTGGGTGCCGAACTTCCGCGCCCGACACCGGCACATGAGGCCGTCGCGGTCGCAGTTTCCGAATCGATGCCCGTGACCGACATTGAACCCTCCACCAGACACGTGGTCGTCATCGGCGCCGGGCCGGCGGGGCTCACTGCGGCCCGCTCGCTCGTGTCCCACCCGATGACATCGGTGACGATCCTCGAGGCCGACGATGTCGTCGGGGGCATCTCCCGCACGGTCGAGCGCGAGGGATGGCGCTTCGACATCGGTGGCCATCGCTTCTTCACCAAGGTGCCCGAGGTCGAACGGGCGTGGCACGAGATCCTCGGCCCCGAGGACTTCCTCATGCGCCCCCGGATGTCGCGCATCCACTACCGCGGAAAGTTCTTCGATTACCCGCTTCGTGCCACCAACGCCCTCTTCGGGCTCGGCGTCGGCACGTCGCTCATGTGCGTGCTGTCGTACCTCTGGGTGCGGATCAGACCACCCCGCGACCAGACCACGTTCGAGGGTTGGGTCGCGGCCCGGTTCGGATGGCGGCTCTACCGCATCTTCTTCAAGACCTACACAGAGAAGGTGTGGGGCGTCCCCGCCACGCAGATCCAGGCCGACTGGGCAGCCCAGCGCATCAAGAGCCTCTCTCTCGGCAAGGCGATCATGAATGCGCTCATGCCGCGACGCAACCAGACCGACATCACCTCGTTGATCGAGCAGTTCCAGTACCCCAAGTTCGGACCGGGGATGATGTGGGAGCGGTGCGCGGACCACGTCCGTGCGGCCGGCGCGGACCTCCGACTCGGTCGGGGTGTGACCCGCATCGAGCGCTCCGGCACCCGCGCGACCCGCGTGGTCACGGAGTCGGACGCCCACGACTGTGATGCGGTGGTGTCGTCGATGCCGATCGGCGATCTCGTGCTCGCTCTCGATCCTCCCGCACCGGAATCCGTGCGGGGAGCTGCGCGCGCTCTCAGGCACCGCGACTTCCTCACGGTGGCACTCGTGGTCCCCGAGGCCGCCGCCTTCCCGGACAACTGGATCTACATCCACTCACCCGAGGTCAGGGTCGGACGGATCCAGAACTACGGCTCATGGTCGCCGTATCTCGTGAAGGAGGGCCGCACGTGTCTCGGCCTCGAGTACTTCGTCGCCGAGGGGGACGACTTGTGGACCTCCGATGACGGATCACTGGTCGAACTCGCGACTGCCGAGCTGCGGGCACTCGGGTTGTTCCCATCCTCGACTGCCATCGAGGCGGGCTATGTCGTGCGCATGCCCCGCGCATACCCCGTCTACGACCGCGACTACGCCGCCAATGTCGACACGATCCGGCACTGGCTCGCCCGCGAGGTGCCCAACATCCATCCCGTGGGCCGCAACGGCATGCACCGGTACAACAATCAGGACCACTCCATGCTGACGGCGATGCTGGCGGCCGAGAACATTGCCGGGGGCACCACCCACGATGTCTGGAGCGTCAACGTCGACGACGAGTACCACGAGGAATCCTCCACCGGTCGCGCCGCCCCGGTCGTCGGCTGAGCCGACGACCAGCGACCCGTCGGCTGAGCCGGCCTGTCGTCGAGGACTCCGGGCGGTGGCAGACTGTCCCCATGGCGTTCCACCACGTGGCACTGGCGGCCCGAGACATCGAGGCCACCCACCGCTTCTACACCGAGGGCATGGGCTTCGATCTCGTCAAGACCGTCGTCGCGCCGATCCCCGGCTCGCCCGAGGGTTGGTCGCGCCATGTCTTCTACGACACCGGGTCCGAGGGCATGATCGCGTTCTGGGATCTCCACGACGCCCAATGGGCCGAGGGGTACCCCACCAACCTCAACCGCACGGCCGGTCTGCCGGGTTGGGTCAACCACTTCGCCTACGACGCCCCCACGCGCGA
Organism: Actinomycetota bacterium; assembly: GCA_046091605.1. Taxonomy (GTDB): domain Bacteria; phylum Actinomycetota; class Acidimicrobiia; order Acidimicrobiales; family Ilumatobacteraceae; genus UBA2093. The sequence goes on from JBJTCB010000012.1 coordinate 61,180, forward strand.
GTTCCTCGACGAGCGTCGCAAGGTCTGGTGCTCTCTCGGACACACCGTCGCAGAAGTCGACCACGAGTTCTGCGTGAGCATCTACACCCAGGACCCCGACGGGAACACCGTCGAGTTCTGCCACGACATCCGTCCCTTCACCGAAGAAGAGAAGGCCGACGCCGTGCGCCTGCTGCACGCGGAGCGTCCCCCGATGGACAAAGACGCCAAGATCACCATTCATCCGCCGACTGCCTGATCACCAGCAGCCCGAATACCGGCACCACGCAGCGCCGTGCGCGCCGACCCTGCAGGGTCAGTCGGCGTCGTCGGCGAACATCGTGTAGGGCTTCACGAAAAGCAACCTGAACGAGTCGGTCGGACCTGACCGGTGCTTGGCCACGATCACGTCGGCGAAACCCCTGTCGCTCGGGCGCACATCGGTTCCGGTGGCCTCGTCGCGGTGCAGGAACATGATCACTTCGGCGTCCTGATCGAGCGCGCCCGACTCGCGCACGTCCGACATCAGCGGCCTATTGTCCTGTCGCTGCTCGACGCCGCGGCTCAACTGGCTGAGCGCCACCACGGGGATCCCGAATTCGCGCGCGAGCAACTTCAAACCGCGGCTGATGTCCGAGACCGCCAACTGGCGGGTCTCTGCGTCGTTGCTGCCCATCAGCTGCAGGTAGTCGATCACCACCATCGAGGGCATCCGGTCCGAGACGGCGATGCGGCGGATCTTCTGGCGGATCTGCATCACCGTCACCTGCGGCATGTCGTCGATGTACAGGGGGATGTCGAGCCGGTTGATCGCGCGGGCGATCTTCTGCCAGTCGGCCTCCTGCAGCTGCCCCGAGCGCAGCCGGTCAGAGTCGACTTGTGCCTCGGCCGAGAGCACGCGTTGGGTCAACTCTGTCGCCGACATCTCGAGCGAGAAGAAGAGCACCGGACGGTTCGTCGTCTTGGCGGCGTTGACCGCCATCCCGAGCGCGAAGGCGCTCTTTCCCATCGCGGGGCGGGCACCGACGATGTTCAATGTCCCGGGCTGGAGACCCGAGAGCAACTGATCGAGCTTCTTGTATCCGGTCGCGAGACCGGTGATCGCCGAGCCCGCGTCGTAGCGCGCCTCGAGGATGTTGGCCACCTTCACCGTCAGGTCCTCCAGTTTCTGGAGACTGTCGGCCACCTGGTCCTCGCCGATGTCGAAGATGATCTGCTCGGCCTGGTCGATCGCGATGCTCACATCGGCCGGTGAGGAGAAACCGATCTCGGCGATGTCGGCGGCGCCCTTGATCAACCGGCGCAGAATCGCGGTGTCGCGCACGATCTGCACATAGCGACCAGCGCTCGAGACCGACGGCGTCGAGTTCTGCAACTCGACGAGGAAGTTGAGACCGCCCAGTTCGTCGAGTTGTTTGCTGCGCCGCAACTCCTCCGACACCGTCACCACGTCGACGGCCTGTGCGGCTGCGGCGAGCACGCGGATCGCGGCGTACACATGGCCATGGGCCGGCTTGTAGAAGTCCTCGACCTCGAGACCGCGCTCGATCGCGATACCGATCGGTTCCTCGTCGAGCAGCATCGCACCCAGGAGCGAAGCCTCTGCGTCGAGGTTGTGCGGGGGTACGCGTGAGTCGGTTCTCACCACCCGACGCGGATCATTGCGCCGGCCATCGATGTCTGCGACGTCCGCCATAGGAAGATCTCTACCTTGCCGGTGTGACGCTGTGGATCGCTAGTGGATAACCCTGCGATTTCCTTGTGGGGAAGGTGGGGACGGAGGGCGTCCCTGTGTGGACAACCGGCTCAGCCGGCGACAACGGAGACCTTGATCTCGCACTCGACATCGGCGTGCAGGCGCACGACGGCCGAGTGTGCACCGGTGGTGCGGAAGGGCTGCATCACGATCTTCTTGCGGTCGATCTGCACGCCCGCCTGGTCCGACAGTGCCGAGGCCACGTCACCAGCGGTGACCGACCCGAACAGGCGTCCCTCGTTGCCGGCCTTGGCCTTGACCGTGAAGGTCTTGGCACCGAGTGCAGTGGCAATCGTGCCGGCCGCCTCGCGGTCGGCCGCCTCGCGAAGATCGCGGGCCTTGCGCATGGCATTGGCCTGGTTCACGGCACCGTCGCTCGCGGGAATCGCGAAGCCCCTCGGCAGCAGGTAGTTGCGGGCATGGCCGTCGGCGACGGTCACGATGTCGCCGCGGCGTCCCACGCCGGCGATGTCTGCTCTGAGGATCACCTTCATGATCAGGCCTCCACTTCGGCTGTGTCCGTCGACTCGACCGACTCGGTCGCCTCGATGGTCTCGGTGATCTCGTCCACGACCGTCGACTCGGAACGGTCGTCGTCGCGGAAGCGCGGGCCACGCTCGTCGTCGCGGGAGCGCGGGCCGCGCTCGTCCTCGCGGCGATCCGAACCGGGGCGCGGTGCCCGAGTCGAGGTGACGCGCTTGGTGTAGGGCAGGAGGGCCATCTCGCGTGCGTTCTTGACCGCGTTGGCGATCTCACGCTGCTGCTGCACGTCGGTTCCGCTCATCCGCTGGCTGCGGATCTTCGAGCGATCCGACATGAAGCGCTGCAGGAGGGCGACGTCCTTGTAGTCGATGTACTCGATCTTCTCGCCCTTGAGCGGGTTCGCCTTCTTCTTGAACTTGCGGTTCGACTCGCGCGCGTTGCGAATCTTGTTCCTCTTGCTCGTCATCTCGTCACCTGTTCCTTGGATCTGTCTCTGGATCTGCCGTCGTTCCGGGCTCGTGGCTCAGAACGGCTCCTCGTCGGGGAATCCGGCGTCTCCGCCGCCCTGGTTGCCGCCGCCGAAGTTGCCCCCGCGCTGGCCGCCACCCTGGCCGCCACCCTCGCCGCGCGGCGTGCGCTCGACCGATGCGGTGGCCCAGCGCAGGCTCGGCCCGATCTCGTCGGCGTTCACCTCGATGGCGGTGCGCTTGTCACCCTCGCGGGTCTGGTACTCGCGCTGCTCGAGGCGGCCCGAGACGATCACGCGCATCCCCTTGGTAAGGGTCGCGGCGATGTTCTCACCGAGGGTGCCCCAGGCGACGATGTTGAAGTAGGAGGTCTGGTCCTGCCACTCGCCGTTCTGCTGGTAGCGGCGGTTCACGGCGAGACCGAACTGGGCGACCCCGCGCCCGCCGGTGGTGAATCGCAGTTCGGGATCACGGGTGAGGTTGCCCACCAGGGTCACTGTGTTGTCGGCCATGTCTGTTCGTTTCCTTCGTTCGATCGAGAGTTTCGTGGCTCTTCGATGTGTTGCTTCAGTGTGTACTCGGGACGTGTGTCCGGGTTGGCGGTCAGACCGCTGCGGCCATGCCGCGGCGGGCCGCCTCGTCGTCGGGGAGACGGATCAGCTTGTGGCGCAGGACGTCGTCGGAGATGCGGAAGCCGCGCTCCACCTCGTCGAGTGCGCCACCGGGAGCCAGGATGTTGAAGACCGCGTAGTAGCCGTCGTCCTGCTTCTTGATCGGATAGGCGAGGCGCTTGCGGCCCCACCACGCGGGATCGCCGTGGACCTTGCCGCCGTTCGCAGCGACGGAGTTGGTGATCGACTTCAACCAACCGTGCGCGGCGTTCTCGTCGAGTGCGCCGCTGATGATGACCATGAGTTCGTAAGCACGCATGTCGCGTGGCCTCCCTTCGGATTCGGAAACTCGTCCCGAAGCCCCCGGAGGGGCAGGGTGAATATGTGGACTGGGAAGGGTACAGGGGCTCTCCGGTCACGCCACCGATGTGGAGAATCACCGGATCCACTGGGTAATCAACCGGGGAACAGGCTGTCAGGACCGGGTCGGAAGGGTCAGCGCGAGCCGGTGGCGCGGGCACGACCCCGACCGGGAATCGGCAGCATGCGCAACAAGTGGTGCCACTTGCAGCGGGTGCACGCCTCGACCACATAGGCGGCGTAGTCGTTCCCGGTGCGCTGGAGCTTCTCCACGTCGCCACGATCGACCAGCACCTTGCCGCACGCGGGGAGTCCCCGACCGAACACGTACGTCACGAGCGCGACATTGGCCTGCTCGCAGATCGGGCACGGTGTCGATGTCTCCTCGCCGATGTGCTGCGCGGCGCGGATGAGTTCGGGATGGGCATCGCAGACGGACTCGCGGGAGACGCGGCCCTTCTTCACCTGGCTGATCAACGCGCGGCGCGCGAGACGGTGGTCGACCTCGCCCGATGCACCGCGCAGCATTCCAACGGAGAAACCCATCACGTCGCAGGATAGCCATAAGATGCCGTCATGCAAGGTGCCGATCCGCGATGAACGGAACTCTGCACACAGTCACCGACGGTCGCGCCGTGTCGTTCGGCTCGGCCGTGTCGAACGACGACGAACTGCGCGTGTGCGGTGACGTCAAGGGCAAGCGCGTGATCGAGCTCGGCACGTTCGGCACCGTTCCGAACTCCGTCACGATGGCGGTGCGCGGTGCGCGGTCGATCACGATCGATCCCGACCCCGACGAGATCGCGCGCGCGCGACAGGCTGCCTCGCGGGCGGGCGCGGTCGTGGAGTGCCACCAGGGTGAACTCGCCGATCTCGGCTTCCTCATGAACGCGGTGCTCGATCTCGCGTTGTGCGTGCACCGGATCGGCGCCGACACCGACATCGCGCGGCTCTTCCGCCAGGTGCACCGGGTGCTGCGCCCCGAGGCGGGCTTCGTCTTCGCCGTCACGCACCCGATGTCGGCGGTGTTCGACGGTGGTGATCCGATCGCGCGGCGTCAGTACGGATCGACGACCCCCACGATCGGCGAGTACACGATGGCCCTGCAGCGCGCGAACTTCACCATCGATGTCCTGCACGAACTCGTTCCGGTGAATCAACCGCGCGCGGTGGCACCGACGGTGCTCGTGGTGCGGGCCCGCAAGCTCGGGTCCTGACCGGCCGACCCGACCGGCAGCCGAACAGCCGCGACCGGTGTCGGCCGGATCTCAACCGGCGGGATTGCGTCTCGTGCGCCGGAGTGCGCTGGCGGCGTCCTTGTTCTCGGCCCACCAGTCGCGCAGTCGCTGCACGGCAGCCTCCTCACCGATCAGTCCCTCCTCGAGACGGATGTCCATGAGGAACTCGAGTGCCGCCCCGACCGCGGGCCCTGCGCCCACGCCGAGGATCTCCATCACCTGCACACCATCGATCTCGGGTCGCAGTGACGCCAGCTCCTCGCGCTGGGCGAGGTCGGCGATGCGCTCCTCCATCTCGTCCATGCGCTTCGACAGTCTCGCCGCCTTCTTCTCGTTCCGCGTGGTGCAATCGCAGCGAGTGAGCACGTTCAACTCCGCGAGCCAGTCGCCCGCGTCGCGCACGTACCTGCGCACGGCCGAGTCGCTCCAGCCCATCTGGTAGGTGTGGAACCGGCCGCTCTTGGCCACCAGTTCCGACACCGCGTCGATGTCGGCCGTCGGGTACTTCATCGCGCGCATCCTGTCGCGGGTCATCCGCGCACCGACCACCTCGTGGTGGTGGAAGGTGACGCCCTTGCCCTCCTTGACACTGCGAGTGCGCGGCTTGCCGATGTCGTGGAAGAGCGCGGCCAGCCGCGTGATGCGGAAGTCGAAGTCGTCGCGCGCATCGACCTGCACGTTCTCGACCACGGCGATGGTGTGGGTGAGCACGTCCTTGTGGCGGTGGATCGGGTCCTGCTCGAGGCGCATCAGGCGCAACTCGGGCATGAACTGGTCGATGAGACCGGTGTCGACCAGGAACCACAATCCGAGGCTCGGTCGACTCGTCGTCATCAACTTGTCGAACTCGGCGCGAACACGCTCCATCGACACGATCGAGAGGCGCTCCGACATGCGCGACACCGCAGCCGGGATCGAGGGGTCTGGCGCCACCTCGAGCTGGGAGATGAACCGTGCGGCACGCAGCATCCGCAGGGGGTCGTCGCTGAACGACTCCTCGGCCGACAGCGGTGTGCGCAGGGTCCGCGTCATGAGGTCGTCGGCACCGCCGAACGGATCGACCAGGACGGGAGAGTCCGATGTCAACTCGAGTGCGAGCGCGTTGATGGTGAAGTCACGGCGCGAGAGGTCGGTCTGGACATCGTCGGAGAACTGCACCTCGGGCTTGCGGGACTCGGCGTCGTAGGCCTCGGCGCGGTGCGTCGTGATCTCGCACGTCCGTGATCCGATCCGCAGACCGATGGTGCCGAACCGCTCCCCCTGGGTCCACACGGCATCGGCGACGCCCGCCACGATCCTTTTGATCTCGTCCGGGCGTGCGGTCGTGGTGGCATCGAAGTCGATGTCGGTCGCCGGAGCACCGAGCAGCAGGTCGCGCACGGTCCCGCCCACCAGGTACAGGCGATGGCCGGCGTCGCGGAAACGCGACGACAGCGGAGCCATCTCATCGAGAATCGGGGCGAAGCGGGGCGGGATCATGGTGGATCGTCTCCGAAGCAACGATTCTTCGGGCTCTCCAAGGCTACGCACCGCACTCGGTGTTGTCGCGGGAGGTTCCCCGACCCGTCCCACTACCGTTCCGGAGGTGAACGCGACCGGCCACACCCCCCGTGGAGGAGTCGTGTGGTCGGGAGCGATGCATGCACGGGTGAGGCCATGGGCTGGCGCGGAGAACCGGGCGTTCCTCCTCATCGGAGCGGCCCACGATCCCCTGCTCGAGACCTCGGGCATTCCGCCGGTGCAGAAATGGCTCGACACGATCAGGGCCTGGGGCTACAAGAGCGTGCGCACCAATGCGGTCTCCCAAGCGCTCGCCGACACCCTGACAACTGCGGGCTTCACCATCGCCCAGGACCTCGTCCTGCTGCGCCGAGACCATGACGCCACGCCCGCATTCGGCATTCCACGCGACGCCCGCCCGCGGCTCTTGAGGCGCGTGCGGGACCAAGCCGTCGACCTCATCGATCTCGACGGCGTCGCCTTCGGCGACACCTGGGCAATCGACCACGCGATGCTCGAGGACGCACTCGCGGCCACGACCGTGAGCCGGGTCTTCGTCGACCGACGCGACGACGTGCTGCAGGGGTTCATCATCGCGGGCCTCACGGCGCGCACCGGCTACATCCAACGACTCGCCGTGCACCCCTCTGTGCGACGCTCCGGTGTCGGCTCGCGGCTCCTCGCGCGCGCCCTGCAGTGGACCGACAAGCGCGGCGCCACGCACACCGTCGTCAACACCGAGGCCGACAATGCCGCCGCACTCGCTCTCTACGACAAGTTCGGGTTCGAGCCGATGAGCGAGCGCCTGCGGGTGATGGAGCGGGACCTGTGAGATCGACGCGCCGGATCCTGGCGGCCCTGGCTGGTCTGATGGTGTGCTCGGTGGTGCACTCGCCGCCGATCGGTGCCGCGGGTGCGGCCGGTGATTCCCGTGCGGTCCCGAGCACACGTGTGCCCCGCATCGACCCGGCCCCCGCATCGATCACGGTCTCGGCACAACCGTTCAACATCCTCACGTCGGTGAACGCGACATTCAGCATCGTCCCACCCACGGCCGTCTCGTTGACCCGCTCCGACCTCGTCGAGGTGCGCCTGCACCGGCGTGTCGCGTCGCGCGAGTCGTTGCGCACCATCGCCGATGGTCTCGCGGTCCCCTCGGTGATCGACCGCCACACCGTGCGCGTGTCGGCGGCGACCCGCGACGCGGCCGGACGCCTCTCGATCATCGTTCCCATCTCGACCGACGACGAACCGCGCTCGCTCGAGGTCCCCTGGGACGGCATCTACCCGGTCTCGATCGCGCTGATCGACGGTGTGTCGGGTGAGGACCTGGCCTCTGCACTCACATTCATCAACCGGCGCAGCAGCGCGACCACCACGATCGATGTGCAGGCCGGCGTGGTCGTCAACCTCCGCACCGCGCCATCGCTCGGTCTCGACGGGGTCGTCACTGTCACCGATGCGCTGCGCACCGAGGTGAGCCGACTGATCTCGTTCCTCACGGAGGTGCCCGGCCCGGTGACGGTGGTGCTCCAACCCGAGGCGATCTCGGCGCTCGCACAGTCATCGGTGCCCGAGGATGCACTGCTCTTGTTGACCCTGCGCCAACAACTCGCCGGGCGCACGGTCGCCGCGGCGACCTTCGCCGCCGTCAACCCCGCCTTGTTGGCCGCGCTCGATCTCGAGGACGAGTACATCGAGCAGTTGCGCCTCGGCACCGCGGTGCTCTCCCGGTATCTGCCGGGAGTTCCCGTCAAGAACGACACCTTGTTCGTCACAACCGCACTCGATCGTCCGGCGATCGCGCTGCTGCGCAAGGCCGGCATCACCAACGTCATCCTCGCCCCGGGGGCGCGCCAGTCGACCGAGTCCGAGGCGCGACCGGCAGTGTTGTCGCACCCGAGCGGCCGCGACAACGAATTCATCTCTCTCATCTCGGCCGACCCGACCGCGTCCGAGGCGATCGCTACCGCGGGCGCCTCGCCCGTGGCGACTGCGTACCGCATCGCCGCCGAATTGTTGGCCGAGCGTGACGATCTGGTCGCAGCCGGTGTCACCCCCGAGTGGATCCGCATCGTGGCCACGAGCCCATCGGGTGTGATTCCCGAGAGCGGCGTGATGAACATCGTCGCGCGGGCACTGTCGACGTCCCCGGGTCTCGACATGATCGATCTCACGAACCGGCAGTTCGTCAGCACATCCCACCCCGCGACCGTGTTCCAGCCCACGATCGACGACCCAGGCAATGCACGCCGCGCGGGTCTGGTCGCGGCACGGCGCGAGATGCTGGCGGTCATGTCGATGGTCACCGAGGACGATCCCCGTCGCCAGACATGGGAGCACATGCTCGCGATCGGTGCCTCGGAGTCCTCCACGGACCCGCGTGAGTGGGTGGCGGCCCTACGATCAGCGTTGCGTCAGGTGCGCGAGTCGGTCGTGGTGATCACGCCGTCGAACATCACGCTCTCCAGTCGCTCGACGAGCGTGCGCCTGCAGATCCGCAACGAGTCGGATGCAGCGTTGGTGATCCGACTGAGACTCTCGAGCGCCAAACTCGAGCTCACCGACCCCGTGAGGCTCGTCGAGTTGCCCCCGCGCACCCTGACCGAAGTGGAGGTTCCGGCCACCACCCGCACCAACGGCCGCTTCCCGATCACCGTGCGGATCATCACGCCCGAGGGCGCCCTCGAGGTGATCCCCACGATCAGCATCACCGCGAGGGTCACCGCCATCGCAGGGTTGGGCCAGTTGGTGAGCATCTCGTTGCTCCTGGTGCTGCTCGCCTGGTGGTGGTCGCACAGGCGCAAGACCCGCTCGGCCGATCGGATGGTTCCGGTGACGGATTCGGGGCTACGGTGAGTCCCGTATGAGCGTCAAGATCATCACCGATTCCGCCTGCGATCTCCCCCTCGATCTGATCGGGAATCTGGGAGTCGAGGTCGTGCCCCTCACCGTCCGCTTCGGCGACACCGAATATGTGGACGGCCGCGACATCACACCGACCGAGTTCTGGGCCAAGTGCGCCGCCTCGGCCGAATTGCCCCAGACGGCGGCTCCCTCCCAGGGCTCCTTCGAGGAGGCGTACCGGCGCGCCGCTGCGGCCGGTGCCACCGGAATCGTCGTCGTCTCGCTGTCGGCCGAGCTCTCGGCCACCATCCAGAGCGCCCAACTGGCGGCCCGTGACTGGGGTGGCCAGATCCCGGTGCGCATCGTCGACTCGCTGAACGCCTCGATGGGTCAGGGCCTGATCGTCATCGATTGCGCCGAGCGCGCCCGCCAGGGCGCCTCGATCGATGAGATCGTGGCGCTGGCCGAGGATCTCGCGCCCCGGACATTCGTCTTCGGCGCCCTCGACACCCTCGAGAACCTGAAGAAGGGCGGCCGAATCGGCGGTGCCAAGGCCCTCCTGGCCACCGCGTTGTCGATCAAGCCGCTGATCGAGATCCGCGACGGCAAGGTTGAGGAAGCAGGCAAGGCCCGCACCAGGTCGAAGGCGCTCGCGGTCCTGGTGGACCAACTCGCGAACCACAAGGGTCGCATCGAGCGCCTCGGCATCCTCCACGCGCAGTGTGCCGATGTCGATGCATTCATCGAGATGGTCAAGAAGGTGCACGATGGTCCCGCGATCGTCGGTGACATCGGTGCCGTCATCGGCACGCACGCCGGTCAGGGCACGATCGGCATCGCGTTCAGAACCGCGAAATAGTCGCCGACAATCCCCGATTCGGGGGGTTATCCACAACTAGCGTTTCGTGCCAGTCATGGTCGCGGCACCCCACCATCATCACCTCGTCGGGGGTCGCTATCGCATCGATGCGAGCATCGCTGCCGGCGGCATGGCCGAGGTGTGGCGTGCAACCGACATGCAGCTCGGTCGACAAGTCGCCGTGAAGATGTTGAAGCCGAAAGTGGCGGACGATCCGATCACTGCCGAGCGCTTCCGACGCGAGGCGCGCGCACTCGCGAAGCTCTCCCATCCCAACATCGTCCCCGTGTACGACTGCGTCGAGGATGGCAACCAGGTCGCACTCGTCATGGAATTGATCGAGGGCAAGTCATTGCGCGATCTGCTCGACGATGCAGCAGTGGACGGTCAACGCGCCGGGACGCTGAGCGTGCACCTCACCGTGCGCGTGGGAATCGCCATCTCGCTCGCGCTCGCGAAATCGCACGAGACGAACATCCTGCATCGCGACATCAAGCCGGGCAACATCCTCGTCACCAGCAAGGGGCGCGTCCTGCTCGCCGACTTCGGCATCGCAAAGCCCCTCAAGTCGAGCGAGGACGACCCCACCGATCTCACCAAGGCCGAGATCATGATGGGCACGGCCAAGTACCTCTCGCCCGAGCAGGTGCAGGGTCGCGCACTCGACGGTCGCGCCGACATCTACTCGCTGGGGTTGGTGCTCTATGAGTGCCTCGCCGGTGAGGCACCGTTCCGCGAGGAGAACGACCAGGCCACCGCGATCGCGCGCCTCCAACGCGACCCGACCCCGCTCGGGGGAATCAGGCCCGATGTTCCGAGCACGGTCGTGGCGGTCATCGACAAGATGCTGCGGCGCAAGCCCGAGCACCGCTACGACGACTGCGTCGCGGTGGCGCGCGCACTCGACGAGGCCATCAAGCACACACACGACGCGATCACACCGGTCTCGGGTGTCGACATTGCTCCCCGCCCGGCGAGGAGATCGGGCGTTGGTGACCCGCTCATGCAGAAAAAGCCCAGCACGTTGCTCGAGGAGCTCAAGAGCGAGATCGAGTCCGGCACGCCGCCCTCGGGGGTCACACCGGTCGTGCGCGACAAGACCCCGCGCGGGATTCCCCAGGCGAGGGAATCGCTGCCCAAGTCGCAGAGAACCAACATGGGGCGCAACTACGCCGTGATCGGGGGTCTTCTCGTGACGGCCGTCATGATGTCGGTGATGCTGTGGCGCGGAATCCAGGAAACCAACAGCGGGGCCACGACGAGCGCGGGCGAACCGGTCTATGCGCCGGTCAACCTGGTGGGCCTGCGCAGTTTCGATCCCCTCGGTGACGATCTCCAGGAGAACGAGTCGATGCTCGGCGCCCTCACCGACAACAACCCGGCCACAGGCTGGACAACCGTCTGCTACGGCAACCGCTACTTCGGATCCAAGGGTGGAGTCGGCGTCATCGCCGAACTCTCCGGCGTCGGCATCGGCACCGTCTCGGCGACGTTCGCGAACGGACCGTGGAATGCCGAGTTGTACGTCGCCGACGGTGCTCAGCCGCCGACCTCGCTCGAGGCGTGGGGGTCGCGCGTCGGTGACAATTTCAGTCGCACGCCCGGTGCCGTCGAGTTCCCGATGCGCACGCCCGCCAAGTGGGCCCTGTTGTTCCTGCGCGAGGCCGGTCGGCACACGACCTGCAGCAACAACAACCCGTTCAAGGCCGAGTTGTCGTCGTTGTCGTTCACGTCGGCCCCGTGAGCGTCGACGAGCTCCTCGTGCGGCGCGCACGCCGCGGCGAGAGAGCCGCCGTCGACGAATTGTTGAGAGTCCACTACGACATGGTGCGCGCCGTGTGCCACCGGATCGTGATCGACCGCCACGACGCCGACGACGCGGTGCAGAACGCGCTCATCGCGATCGTGCGCGCCCTCCCATCCTTCGACGGACGCTCGAAGTTCTCCACGTGGGTGTACAGGATCGCCACGAATGCCGCGCTCGACGAGGTGCGCCGCATCCGTCGCCGTCCGCTCCCCGTCGACGACGAGATCCTCGCTCCTCCCCCCGTGGCCGATGGTTCGGCGGCCGTGGACGCACAGATCGCGGTCCGTGGCGCGCTCGAGAAGATGCCGGAGGAGTTCCGGGTCGCGATGGTGCTGCGCCACGTCGCCGACCTCGACTACGCCGAGATCGCAGAGATTCTCGGGGTTCCCGTGGGAACGGTGCGCAGCAGGCTCTCGCGGGGCCGGGAACAATTGGCCGAATTGCTCGGGAACCAGATCCCCCCCGGGGGCGTCACATGATGAACCACCCACGGGCCGGCTCGACAATCCGACCCCGGACACACACCAACCGCCATCGCGTTCCCGGAGCGGGAGCCATCACACATCGCCTCTCGGGAATGAGAAGCAGAACACAGGGAGGAGGCCACAATGACAACTGACAACGAGAACAACGACACGCTCGATGACGCCGTGACTGCTGCATTGCGCGCCTTCCCCCCGGCCGATGCGGCGACACGTGAGGCTCACATTGCTGCTGCGTTGGACGCCCTCGAGGTGGTCACCCCCGATCGCTCGGGAGCAGCGCCGGGTCGGCGCTGGCTCGCCGTGGCGGCCGCAGTCGCCCTCGTTGCGGGCTTCGGGCTCGGCCGGGTGGGTGGCGACACCGACTCCACGGCACGCAATGCCACCATCGAGCCGACCGACACGACGACCCCACCGAAGGGATCAACACCGTGTCCATCACTCGATGGCGGTCAGACACCCGATGGCGCCGAGGTGATCGGGGAGTACTCGACCAGCGAGGGAGACAGAACGATCATCCTCACCGATGGTGCGATTCTCATCGTCGACACCGCCACGTGCGAGACGATCGAGACCATCCCGCTGCCCTGACCCCGCCGCGAACGGCGGAGAACAAGCCCACAGTTAGGCTTGCCCCATGGTGTCGAATCCGTTGACGGATCCCGCGTGGGCAGATCGCATCGTCGATGTGATCGACCGCATGGTCTCGACGATCCGTCGCTACACCACCCAGCCTCTCGTGACGGGTGCGCGCGGGATCGTGTTCGGCCTCCTCGCCAGTTTCGGGATCATCACGATGATTGTGCTGTTGCTGCTCGGGCTCACCAGGGGCGTGCAGGAGGCCCTCGATGCGTTCCTGCCGCGGGATGGGGCGGTGTGGTCCTCGTATTTCGTGCTCGCGGCGCTGTTCACCCTGATCGGGGCCGTCCTCATGCGCAAGCGCTACACCGACGAAGAAACGGAGTGACCTCCCCATGACCACGGCCTCCAGCCACCGCAAAGTGATCATCATCGGCTCGGGTCCGGCGGGCCTGACGGCGGCGATCTATGCCGCGCGTGCCTCGCTCACCCCGCTCGTGATCGAGGGGGAGCCGTCCTCGACGAGCGACCAGCCCGGCGGTCAGTTGATGCTCACCACGGAGATCGAGAACTTCCCCGGCTTCCCCGAGGGGATCATGGGGCCCGAACTGATGGGCAATTTCCGTGCCCAGGCCGAGCGCTTCGGTGCCGACTACATGACCGAGAAGGTCACCGGTGTCGATTTCTCCTCGCGTCCGTTCCGGGTGCGGGTGCGCGACACCGAGTTCACCACCGACTCGGTGATCGTGGCCACCGGGGCCCAGTCGCTGATGCTGGAGCTGCCCCGCGAGAACGACCTGATCGGCCACGGTGTCTCCACCTGCGCCACCTGCGACGGTTTCTTCTTCCGCGGCCACGAGATCGCGGTGGTCGGTGGCGGAGATTCGGCCGTCGAGGAGGCCAGCTTCCTCACCAAGTTCGCCACCAAGGTGCACCTCATCGTGCGCCGCGACCAGTTGCGCGCCTCGCGCATCATGCAGGACCGCGCCCTGTCGAACGACAAGATCCAGATCCACTGGAACTCCCGCGTCGGCGAACTGCACGGCGACGCCAAACTCGAGGGGATCACCCTGGTCGACACCGTCACCAACGAGACCCGACCGCTCGCAGTGACCGGGCTCTTCATCGCGATCGGCCACAAGCCCAACACGGGGCTCTTCACCGATGTCCTCGAGATGGAGGACTCCGGCTACCTGCTCACGCGCGAGGGCTCCACCTACACCAACATCGACGGCGTGTTCGCCTGCGGTGACGTGCAGGATCACACCTACCGCCAGGCGATCACCGCCGCGGGATCGGGTTGCATGGCCGCGATCGACTGCGAGCGCTGGCTGGAAGCCCAGCACTGACGACCATGCCGTCCGCGCCCGCCCGGTTCGGCCTGCTCTCGGTGTCCGACCGCGCCTCGAGGGGCGACTACGAGGATCGCGGGGGCCCGGCAATGGCCGCGTGGCTCTCGGCCCATGTCACCTCGCCGCACGAATTCGTGCACACTTTGGTGGCCGACGAGCGCGACCTCATCTCGGCCGCGATCATCGAGATGGTCGACGCCGAGCGGTGCGACCTGGTGTTGACCACCGGTGGAACCGGCCCTGCGCCGCGTGATGTCACTCCCGAGGCCACCGAGACCGTGTGCGAGCGGATCATCCCGGGATTCGGAGAACTGATGCGCCGGGTCTCCCACGCGATCATCCCGACTGCGATCCTCTCGCGTCAGATCGCGGGCACGCGCGGCTCCTGCCTGGTGGTGAACCTGCCGGGCAATCCCAAGGCGATCGGTGAATGTCTCGAGGCCGTGATGCCCGCGATTCCCGACTGTCTCGACCTGATCGGCGCGGCGCGCATCGAGGTCGTGGAGTCGATGCGCGCGCACAGGCACGGCTGACCACTCCCCCGTCGCCCGCTGCGGCGCCGGTACACTGCCACCTGCGACGAAAGGAATGCAGATGGCTGCAGGAATCATCACACTCACCGGCGCCACGTTCGCCGAGACCATCAACAGCGCCGACAAGCCGGTGTTCGTCGACTTCTGGGCCGAATGGTGCGGTCCCTGCAGGCAGATCGCCCCGCTCCTCGAGCAGATCTCGACCGAGATGCCCGATCGCGTCACGATCGCCAAGGTCAACGTCGACGAGCATCCCGATCTCGCGGGCCAGTTCGGCGTGATGAGCATCCCGACGCTCCTGCTGTTCCGCAACGGCGAGATCGTGCACAAGATCGTCGGCGCCAAGTCGAAGTCGGCGATCGTCGCGGAGCTGGATCCATTTCTTCCGGCTTCCCGATAGCGCCCGGCCAACGCGGTCCGTCGGTCCACGAACTCCAGCGCCGACTCTCGGCTGCCGGCGTCCTCGCACCGGGTGCGGCCGAGGACTCGACGTTCTGCGCCAAGACGCACGCGGCCGTGCTCGCGTTCCAGGACACGCACGGTCTCCCCGTCACCGGCGAGTGCGACGAGACCATGTGGTCGGCCCTCATCGAGGCCTCCTGGTCGCTCGGTGAGCGGATTCTGTACCTGCGCTCCCCCAACATCCGCGGCGACGATGTCGCAGAACTGCAGTCCATCCTGAATCGCCTCGGTTTCGACTGTGGTCGGGTCGACGGAATCTTCGGCCCGCTCGCAAAGCGCGCCGTGACCGACTTCCAGACCAACACCGGCCGCGAGCCGAACGGCATCTGCACCCCCGACCTCGTGATCCAGGTGCGGACACTCGCCTCGCAGTCCGGCGCCGGACCTGGTGTCGCGGTCGTTCGCGAGTCAGTCGAATTGGCCGAGTCCGACCACAGGGATGATGCACGCATCGTCATCGGGCACTTCGGATCAGTCGCCCACATCGCACACGCCGTCGCTCGCCGTTGCGCCCAGTCGCACAGCCTCACCTCAACGGTCGATTCCGATGCGGGCACGCAGGCCCGGGCGGCCAATTCCTACGCAGCCGACGCCTACATCGGGTTCGAGCCGTCGGTGGATTCGGGCTGCACCATCCACTACTACGAGGTGCCCACGTTCGTCTCGGTGGGAGGGCGCAACCTCGCGTTGCGCATCGCCGCCGCCATCGCCGACCGCATCCCCGAGGTCACCGTGTCGGCCTCGGGTGTGCGACATCCGGTGCTGCGCGAGACGCGGATGCCGGCCGTGCTGTGCTCGCTCGGTCCGTCATCGGTGATCTCGCTCAAGGCATCGGCGATCTCGCTCGCCGTCAACGATGCACTCGATGCATGGCGCATCGATCCGTTGCACGAAGTCTGAGCCGCACTCGAGTTCTCCACAGGTCATCCACACCTGTGCACGATGGGAAACTCTCAGCCCACAGTTGACGTTCACAGTCTGTGGAGATGAATTCCATCGTTGGAATTCGAGTTGGGGGTCGGCTAGTCCGACGGTCCCTCGGTCATGGCGCGATAGATGCGCTCGAGATCCACCAGATCCGCGAAGTCGATCGAGATCCGACCTCGTTTGCCCGCCATCGACACCGAGACCCTCGTGGCAAGATATTCCGCGAGCAGATTCTCGAGCTCCAGGAGACCTGCGGGCTTGAGTCCCGGTTCGACCTTCTTCTTGGTCGGTCGGTCGTCGACGCCGTCTTTGACCGCGGTCTCGGTGGCGCGGACCGACCAGCCTTCCTTGACCGCGGCCGCGGCGAGGCGTTCCATCGTCGAGGCAGTGGAGCACCCGAGCAACGCACGGGCATGGCCGGCCGTCAGACGTCCGTCGGCCAAGTAGCCCTGCACCGTGGCGGGCAAGGTGAGGAGCCGCAGTGAGTTGGTGACAGCAGCACGGCTCTTGCCCACGCGCTTCGCCACCTGCTCATGCGTTAGTGAGAAATCTTCAACAAGTTGTTGGTAGGCCGATGATTCTTCGAGCGCCGTGAGGTCCTCGCGATGGAGGTTCTCCACCAGGGCCTGCTCGACGCTCTCGATCTCTGTGATCTCACGCACAACCACCGGGACGGTCTTCAGGTGTGCCTTGCGCGCCGCGCGCCATCTGCGCTCACCGGCGATCAACACATATGTTCCGGGTGCGGCTTCTCTCACCAACAGCGGCTGAAGGATGCCGATCTCTTTGATGGACTTGGAGAGATCACTGAGCGCATCTTCATCGAAGTGCACGCGGGGCTGGTGCGGATTCGCCGTGATCGAGTCGATCGGCACATCGCGCAGCGCTGAATCGGGCAACGCAGCGGCCACCGGTGTCGCAACGGGCGGTGACGGCGCCTTCGACGCAGGAGCAACCTTCTCCGGCGGGGCTCCCGTCGGAATGAGAGTCGACAGTCCCCTACCTAGCTTTCGGCGTTCTGCCACGACTCAACTCCTTTGCGACGGCCCGATACGACTGGGCGCCCTTCGAACCGGATGCATGCTTCAGCACCGACATCTCCATCGAGGGCGCCTCGGCAAGCTTCACGTTGTAGGGGATCACTGCCTTGAAGACCTTGTCCCTGAAGGCTGTCCGCAATTCACCCTCGACTTCCTGGGAGAGCTTCTTCGACTGCTCGGCCATTGTCAACAAGTAGTGACCGATCTCCAGATCGGGATTCAGCGCCGCCCTGACCTGGCGCACAACCTCGCTCAAATCTCGCAGCCCCTCAAGGGCAAAGTACTGGCACTGGACCGGAGCGAGGACGGTGTCAGCTGCCATGAAGGCATTGACCGTCAGGCGACCCAATGTGGGCGGGCAGTCGAGCAGGATGTAGTCCCACTCGTCGCGAATGGCATCAATCGCGTCCTTCAAACGGGGCTGGGGGAACATCTCGGCCACCAATTGGGCCTCGACTTCGGCCAACATCTGCCCCTTCGGGGCCGGGGCAACGAACAGGTTCTTCTCGGCGGTGGGCTCGACAATGTTGTCCAGTTGCTCCTCACGCCGCAGCACTTCGGCAATCGTGGGCGCATCCTCAGGTGGGTGCACCCCAAGGCCCGAGGAAGCGTTGCCCTGCGGGTCGAGGTCGACGATCAAGGTCCGGAACCCCAATTCGGCCAGTGCCGCACCCAGGTTGATCGCAGTGGTGGTCTTGCCGACACCGCCCTTTTGCAGGGAGATGGCCACGACGATGCATCCCGCGTGGGTCACTGGAGCGCTCCCTTCAGAGTCGACCCCCGAGGACGGGGGAGTAGGTCTGTCCACAGACTAGATCGCCCCTGTAGCCACCCGGTGGATATCCCCAGAGATCTCCGTGGGCACCCCAGAATGTTTCACGTGGAACATTTGGGCAGTCCCGGCGGCCCCTGTGTTTCACGTGAAACATCACCGAACCCTTGATTCCCAGGGGTTCTAGCCACCCAGAATGATCCGGACCACCCCAGCCATGCGTTCAGCGGGGCCAAATCCGAGCGATCGGAGATCGTCCGAGGGCCATCGGTTGGGGTCCCATTCGGGGGGCTCCGACACCACCAGGACCCCGCCGTCGACGAGGAAGGGGCGCGCCTCCCGAGCGGTCTCCAGCGGGGGTCCGAACCCTCTGGCGACCACTGCCGAATATGCGCCGGTCCTCTCCGGGTCTTTGGCGACCACATCGGTGTCGCCGGTGATGACCTCGACTTGGTCCTCCAGCCCCATCCCCGTCACTGCGAGGCGCAGGGCGTCCATCCGGGTCTGGCGCCGATCGAGGAGAGTCAGCCGGAGATCTGGCCGGGCCTCGGCAATGACCAGGCCGGGGACCCCTGCCCCCGTGCCGATATCGATCACACGGCCCGTCACCCCCTCGAGCGCCGGGACAAACCGCCGGGCGTGGTCGATCACCTCGTCAATGGGTCGATCGCCCAATGTGCCGAGGCGCTGTGCCTCTGAGAGAACCTCGGTCAGGGTGCGGCGCGGGGAGGGCACCGGCCGAGGCTAATCCGTGCCGTGAAATGCCGAGAGCCCGCCAGACGGCGGGCTCTCTGTGGTCACTTCGGCCGATGACTCACCGATCGAAGAACGCTGGGGGCCGATGCCCCACTTCGGTTACGCGGGCTTGACCACCACGCGACGACGGGGCTCTTCGCCCTCGGACCTGGTGCTGACGCCGTCGATTTCGGCGAGGGTGTCGTGCACCACCTTGCGATCGGCTGAGGTCATCGGCTCGAGCATGCGGGCCGACTTGCTCTCGATCACATCGGCGGCCACCTTCTGGGCGAAGCGGCTCAGCGCCTCCTTGCGACGCTCGCGGTACCCGGCGATGTCGATCCGCAAGCGGGTGTCCTGATCGCCGAGACGACGCTGGCTGGCAACACGCGCCAGGTCCTGGATTGCGAGCAGTGTTGCGCCGCCCGACCCAACCAGAAGGCCCAACTCGGTTCCATCGACGCGCACCTCGATCTCGCCGTCCTCGCGGCTCACCGTCACATTGCCCTTGGAACCAAAGGCCTCCACGAGGCCACCCAAGAAGTCGGCCGCGGCCTGCCCGACCAATGCGGGGTCGACGTCGACCTTCTCGCGCGGGGGACGGTCTTCGCGGGGCGGACGATCCCGGCGCTCGCCTCGCCCACCACCTCGCTCACCACCACGGCTGCTGCCGCGGTCGCGCGATCCACCAGACCTTTCGCGGGAGCGACCGTCACGGTCCCGACCGCCTCCGTCACGGCTACCTCCGTCACGGCCGCTGCGGCGGTCGCGGTCACGCCTCTCGGTCTTTGCACGAGGCGACGTCGGGCGAACGCGTGCGCGCACCCGGGCCTCGCCGCGAGTACGGCCGAAGAGACCCGTCGAGGGCTCCTCGACAACTTCGAATTCGGCGTCATCCTCGGCAATGCCGAGCTGGTTGAGTGCGAGGTCCTTTGCCTCTTCGATCGACCGGCCGGTCGTTTCGATCCACTGCATGTCGTGATCCTTTACTTCTTGCGCTTGCTCGGCGGAACCGGGCGAGCGGGCCGCCCACTGGGTGTGGGGCGGTTCTTGCTGGGTGTCACCCGCTTGCTCTGGATGGGTGCGTCGGGCTGTGCTTGCCCCCGTTCATCCTTCTGCTTGCTGGATTTTTCTTCCGGCTTGTCAGCCATCTCGCGTGCCTTGACGCTGGCCTCTCGGGCCTGTTGACCAAGACCACCTTCGCCGTAGAAACGGCGGGTGATGTACCACTGCTGCACGATGCGCACGATGGCCTGAACCATGTAGTACACGACGAGCCCGGTGGGCAGGAAGACCTGGAAGATCGCGAACACCACGGGCAGGTACTGCATGACCTTGGCCTGGGTGGGCGACATGGTGGGTGCCGAGGCGCGGTTCGCGACCATCTTCTGCTGGATCCAGAACAACCCGCCGAGAGCGACGATCAGGATCGCATAGGGGAGGCCCTTCACGAAATCATCGCCCATCGCGTTGGCCGGCGTGACCGCGAGGTCGATGCCGAGCGAGAGCATCTCGCGCGCACCCTTCAACGACGCGTAGAGCTCACTGCCCTTGTCGATGTATTGCGGATCGAACAATCCGGCATCGTCGCGCTTCGTCATCCCCGTGAGGACACGGAACATGATGATGAAGACCGGCATCTGTGCGAGCAACGGCAGGCACGAGGACAGCGGGTTGATCTTGTGCTCCTGGTAGAGCTTCATCATCTCTTCGTTGAGGCGCTGGCGATCGCCCTTGAATTCCTGCTGAACGCGGCGCATCTCGGGCTGGAGACGTTGCATCTCGAGCATGCTCTTGGTGCTCTTCATGGTGAGCGGCGTGATCAGGAGCATGATCGCGATCGCCACCATCGACAATGCGAACGTGTAGTCGTTGACCAACGCATAGAACGTGTCGATCAACCATGCGGCTGCCTGGAACATTGGGGGCCTTTCCTAACTGCGCACCTTCGGCGCGGGGACGGGGTCGACTCCGGAAGCACCGAAGGGACGACAACGGGAGATCCTGCGCGCGGTCAACCACAGACCACGGCTCGACCCGTGGGTCTCGATCGCCTCAACGGCATAGTGCGAACACGACGGCCAGAACCGGCACGGCGACGGCTTGCCCTCGCGCGCCCGCTGGTACCACCGGATCATCGCGATGAGCCGGCGCTGCACCGGGGTCTCCGGTGCATGCTCGTGCGGCGCGGGGTTCGACAAGGCGTGGCTCATCGCGTTGCCCCCTCGGCGCACTTGGTGACGAGGCCGCGCATCTCGACCTCGAGTTCTCCGAAAGACGCCTGGCGTGCCCTGGGGGAGGCGCCAAACACGTAGAACCCGGGTGCCAGCGCCGCTTCGTGAGTTTTCACAATTTCACGAAGTTGGCGTCGCAGGCGGTTCCTGGCCACGGCCGAACCGAAGGCGCGGCCGAGCGCGTACCCCACATGGGGGCCGGCGAGAGTCGGATCGAGAAGCATGGTGCAGGACAACAGACCACTCCGAAGATGCCGCCCCCGCCGTCTGATGGCTTGGTGGGCAGATCGACCGGAGACGCGACCGATCAAGCGCTGAGGCGGTGGCGGCCCTTGGCCCGGCGGGACTTGAGCACGGCACGTCCGGCACGGGTGGCCATGCGGGCACGGAATCCGTGCTTCTTGGCCCGGCGACGGGAGTTGGGTTGGAAGGTGCGCTTCATGGCGATTCCTCTGGGGACAAGCTCCCGGGGGAGCAGACATCACGAGGTCTGCCTGAGCCTTCGGCACCCGACAGACAACTTCCATAGGCTAACCGTGCCGGACCGTCTCCACCCACCCCAGTTTTTGGGCCCCACAGGGGTTCTAGGGACGCCGGGAACGGGTCCTACAGGCGCAGGAACCGCGTCTTGTGCAGTCGCGACGACACGATTGACGCATGTTCGGTTGTCGTTGACGTGCGATGTGCGACGTCGATGAGCCACGTCGCGGGCCGTCGACCGGTCTCCAATTTTGACTATCCACAAGTCCTGCTACGGTCACCGATTCCGGTGGGCGCCACCGGCGGCGGAGTCCACAGGCTGTGGATAACGCTGTGGAGCGGAGGGAGGAGGCCCCACGTGAGCAACCACGAGGCGGTTTGGAATGCAACAGCGCAGCTGTTGAAGGCACAGGTGTCCGAGGGAGTCTGGTACTCGACATTCAACGATGTCGTGGCGCTCTCCAGCGACGACGAGCGACTCGTTCTCCAGGTGCCGAATGCGATCGTTCGCGATCGCATCGTCACCCGCTACCGGCCTCTCGTGCTCGAGGCCCTCGACGAGATCGGCGAGAGCGACCGCGAGCTCATCATCGAGATCTCCGACATCGAGATCGACGACCGTGCAGCGCTGTCGTCGGCCTCGGTCGGCGTCGAGTCCACTGACACGACGAACACACAAAACGCCAACAACGGCAAGGGTTTTGCGACTGGTTTGAACCCCCGCTACACGTTCGACAACTTCGTCAAGGGTGCATCGAATCAGTTCGCGCTCGCCGCTGCGTTGCGCGTCGCCGAGACACCGGCGCGGTCGTACAACCCGCTCTTCATCTACGGCTCGGCCGGTCTGGGCAAGACCCACCTGCTGCACGCCATCGGGTGGTACGTGCACGCGCACTACGCGCACTACGAGGTCCGCTACGTCTCGACCGAGACGTTCCTGAACGAGTACGTCGATGCGATCCGCTCCAACTCGACGGCCGCCTTCAAGCGCCGCTACCGCGACGTCGATGTTCTGCTCATCGACGACATCCAGTTCATGGAGGGCAAGGAAGGTCTGCAGGAGGAGTTTTTCCACACCTTCAACTCCCTCCACGGAGCGAACAAGCAGATCGTGATCTCCTCGGACCGGATGCCCGACGCCATCCCGACCCTCGAGGATCGTCTCCGTGGCCGGTTCCGCTGGGGCCTCATCACCGACATCCAGCCGCCCGACATGGAGACCCGCCTGGCGATCCTTCGGAACAAGGCCGAACGGGACAACACCCCACTCCCGGCCGAGGTGCTCGAGTTCATCGCCTCGAACGTGACCTCGAACATTCGCGAACTCGAGGGTGCACTCATCCGGGTGGCGGCCTACGCCAACCTCACCCGTGAGCCGGCCACCATCGACATGGCAGAGATGCAACTTGCCGACCTGCTGACCCAGAACGTGGCAAAGGCCCGCACCGACGAAGAGATGCTCACCGAGATGGCCTCGTACCTGGGCTTCTCGGTCGAGGCTCTGAAGGGCAAGTCCCGCCAGCGACCGCTGGTCTCGGCGCGCCAGCTCGCCATGTATGTGTTCCGCGACATGACCGAGCTCAGTTACCCGGCCATCGCCCGCTTGTTCGGCGGCCGCGACCACACCACGGTCATCCATGCCGTCGACAAGGTGCAGCGTTTGATGCGCGAGGACAAGGCCACCTTCGACCAGGTCACCGACATCATCACCCGGATCAAGAACTCCTGAGCCGACCCGTGGAGAATCCCCTCACCCGCGCGATCCGTGCCGATCGCCGCCCGTCGCGGGCGAACACCGGTTCTGTGCATCGACCGGTGAATTCGGTGTGGGTGGCATGTGGGCGAACGGGGACAACATCACCTCGGTCCACACCCCGTCGAATTACACGCGCGGAAGGTGTGGGTGGCACCCCCTCGTCACACACATGGGGTTTCCGTGTGTTGTTTGGCCCAGAGGGTGTTCATCCACATTCCACAGCACCTATTAACACCGATAGAGAAGAATCACCCCGTCCGATGTCGATGATGGTCGCGTCGTACACTCGCCCCACCGCAGCACCCCGGAGTAGATCGTGAAGTTCAGGAGCGAACAAAGTCATCTCGCCGAGGC
Organism: Actinomycetota bacterium; assembly: GCA_046091605.1. Taxonomy (GTDB): domain Bacteria; phylum Actinomycetota; class Acidimicrobiia; order Acidimicrobiales; family Ilumatobacteraceae; genus UBA2093. The sequence continues at coordinate 84,793 of JBJTCB010000012.1, forward strand.
ACTCGGGGCACTTGCTCGAATCGCCTCGACCCGCAACGCGGGCACGCCGGCCCTGTCGGGCGTGAAACTCACCCTCACGGGTGACACCCTCGTGGCGACGAGCACCGACACCGACATCCTGCTCCAGTTCCAACTGGCGGTCGGTGGCGACACCGACGGTCAGGGACTCGTCAGTGCGCGAATGTTGAACGACATCGTGCGTGTGATGCCACAGGGCAAGGTCACCGTCGAGATCGCAGCCGACAACGCCACCATCACGGCGGGCCGCTCGACATTCACCGTGCCGACACTGAACGCACTCGAATTCCCGCGATCGCCCGCCTCGACCGGTGAGCCGGTCGTGATCACCTCGGCGGTGTTCAAGTCGGCACTCGATCGTGTGGTGCTGGCAGCGAGCAAGGAGGCGCAACGCCCGCAGTTGAACGCTGTCGTCATGGCCTCGACCCCGAAGGGCATCGAGTTGGCCGCCACCGACGGCTACCGACTGGCGATCAAGGAACTCCCGGGCACCGACGCGCTCTCGAGCGACAAGTTCCTGTTGCCGGCGCGTGCACTGGCAGAACTCGGTCGGCTCCTCGACATGTCCGACGAGATCGCCGTGCGCTTCAACGAGATCGATGCGACGTTCCAATCACCGTCGATGTCACTGACCACCCGGTTGATCAACGCCGACTACCCGCCCTACCGCTCGATCGTGCCGTCGAACAACACGAACGTTCTCACCGTGAACCGCAACGACCTGCTCGACGCGTTGCGCCGCACCGGGGTGCTCGCGAACGAGATGACACCCGTGCGTGTGCGCATGTCGGCCGAGGGTGCGCGCCTCACGGTGCAACTCACCGACGGCAGCACCAGCGTCGAGGACATCGACGCCGCGTACACGGGCGAGGACATCACCGCGGCATTCAACAGCGACTATCTCGCGGCCGGGGTCGACGCGTGCGGGACCGAAGAGGTCACGATCGCCACGAGCCAGCCGAACAAGCCGGCGATCATCAAGCCGGTCGGCGACGACTCGTATCTGTACCTGTTGATGCCGCAGCGTTCGTGAGCCGGCGCGTCGGCACGATGGAGCCGTCGTGATCACGCGCATCGAACTCACCGACTTCCGCGTCTATGCATCGGCGGTGATCGAACCGCATCACGGCATCACCGCGGTGATCGGCAAGAACGGCCAGGGCAAGACCTCCCTCGCCGAAGCGATGAGCTATCTCTCGAGCCTGCGCAGTTTCCGCGGGGTTCCGAACGATGCCCTCGTGCGCGAGGGCGCCGACACCGCGCATTTGCGCGCGACGGTGGTGCATCCCGACGGCCGCGAGATCCTCGTGGAGGCCGAGATCAACCGTGCGGGCCGCAACCGTGTGCTCGTGAACAAGCAACGCCTCGGCCGGGTGCGCGACTTGCTGGGTGTGGTGCGCTCGACGGTGTTCGCACCCACCGATCTCCAGGTTGTCTACGAGGGGCCGAGCGCGCGACGGGACCTGCTCGACGATGCCCTCGTGGCGCTCGCCCCGCGCAACGACCATCTGCGTCTCGAGGTGGATCGCATCGTGCGCCAGCGCAACGTGCTGCTGAAGCAGTCGCACGGCCGTCTGACCGACGACATTGCCACGACCCTCGATGTCTGGGACGACAAGTTCGTGCTCGAGGGAACCCGGCTAGGCGAGGCCCGCGCCAAGTTGGTGGCACGACTCGCGCCGTTCGTGCAGGAGAGCTACGAGGCACTCGCGGGCGAGGCGACCCCGGTCGAGGTGATCTACGAGCCCGAGTGGCGGCGCACCGGACTGGCGGCGGCACTGGCGTCGGCCCGCGAGGAGGACGTGCGCCGCGGAGTGTCGAGCGTCGGGCCGCATCGTGACGATGCGCACCTGATGGTCAAGGGCATGCCGGCGAGGTCGCATGCATCCCAGGGGGAGTGCCGGACACTTGCGCTGGCTCTTCGGCTGGGCATCCATCGGCTCGTGACCGAGGTGTCGGGGGAGCCGCCGCTGCTCGTCCTCGACGATGTCCTCAGCGAACTTGACCCGGGCCGCTGCGAGCGGCTCCTCGCCCACATGCCGTCTGGCCAGGTGATCATCACCACCGCCGGAGCCCTGCCAGCGGCCGCCCACCCGGACGCCGTGATCACGATCTCGGCGGGGGCGGTGGTGTCTGGTTCCACCCCCCGGGGAGACTCAGCAGGCCAGGCCGAGCCCGGCACTGAGACTGGCACCGAGAATGGGGGGTTCGACCATGGCTGACGAGACACCGGAGCGGCGCCGCGACCCCAAGCCTCTCGTCGAGGTGTTGACGCGGGTGCTCCAGCGCATCCGCGTGGTCGACGAGAAATCAGCCGTCGGGCTGTTCAGCAACTGGCGCGAGATCGTGGGCGACACCATCGCCGACAACGTCACTCCGAAGCGGCTCGAGAACAAGGTCCTCCATGTCGAGGTCATCGACAACGCGTGGGCGACACAATTGCGCTTCCTCGAGGCAAAGCTCATCTCCACATTGCGGGAGCATGCGGGAGACGAGGTCGAATCTCTTCAGATCCGGGTACGACGTTCACGGTGAGCAACACGCCCCGCGGGTAGAATTTCAGGGTCATGGCTGAACCCAAGAAGGCACCCTCCAAAACCCCCTCAGCCGACTACGGCGCCAAGGACATCCAGGTCCTCGAGGGCCTCGATCCGGTGCGCAAGCGGCCGGGCATGTACATCGGCTCGACCGGGCTCGCGGGGCTCCACCACCTCATCTGGGAGGTGGTGGACAACGCCGTCGACGAGGCCATGGCCGGCTTCTGCACACGGGTCTCGGTGACCCTCCAAGACGACGGCGGCTGCCGGGTCGACGACAACGGTCGCGGAATCCCCGTCGACCCCTATCCCTCCGGCCCCCACAAGGGCAAGAGCGCGGCCGAGGTGGTGCTCACCGTCCTGCACGCGGGCGGCAAGTTCGGCGGCGAGGGATACAAGGTCTCCGGTGGTCTCCATGGTGTGGGCGTCAGCGTCGTCAATGCTTTGTCCTCGAAAGTGTTGCTCGAGGTCGACCGCGGCGGCGACCGATGGACGATGGAGTTCAAGGACGGCGGCAAGCCGGTCAGCAAACTGAAGAAGTCGGGCACCACGCCCGGTCGCGGTCGCAAGACCGGCACGACTGTCACCTTCTATCCCGACCCGGTGATCTTTGCGAGCGAGGGAACCGAGTTCGTGGCGCGCACCGTGATGGAGCGCTTGCAGACGATGGCATTCCTCAACAAGGGACTCGAGGTCGTGTTCACCGACGAGCGCCCCGGCAAGGAGCAGACGGTCACGTTCCAGTACAAGGGCGGCATCGTCGACTTCGTCAAGCACCTCAACACCACCAAGGAACCGCTGTTCAGCAAGGTGGCCTCCTACACCGACGAGGACGAGGAAGAGGGCATGGAGCTCGATGTCGCGCTCCAGTGGAACACCGGCTACTACGAGGGCATCCACGGGTACGCCAACGGCATCTCCACCACCGAGGGCGGCATGCACGTCGAGGGCTTCAAGACCGCCCTCACCTCGGTGGCGAACAAGTACGCGCGCGACAAGGGACTCGTGAAGGAGAAGGATGAGAACCTCCTCGGCGAGGACATTCGCGAGGGCATCACCGCGATCGTGTCGGTGAAGGTGCGCGAACCCCAGTTCGAGGGCCAGACCAAGGCCAAGCTCGGCAACGTGCCCGCGCGCTCGTTCGTGCAGAAGGCCACCAACAAGAACCTCGCGGAGTGGTTCGACGAGAACCCCACCGAGGCGAACAAGGTGATCAAGAAGGCGATCGCGGCCGCACAGGCGCGACTCGCGGCCAAGAACGCCCGCAACGCGGTGCGACGCAAGACCGCGCTCTCGGGTGCGGGCATGCCCGACAAGCTGAAGGACTGCTCGAGCTCGAACGCCGAGGAGAGCGAACTCTTCATCGTCGAGGGCGACTCGGCCGGTGGCACCGCGGTGGACGCGCGCGACCCGCGCACCCAGGCGATCCTGCCGATCCGCGGCAAGATCCTGAACGTCGAGCGTGCGCGCCTGGACAAGATGCTGAAGAACAACGAGATCCAGGCGCTGATCACCGCGATCGGCGGCGGCGTGGGCGACGAGTTCGATGCCACGAAGGCCCGCTACCACAAGGTGATCGCACTCGCCGACGCCGATGTCGACGGCAGCCACATCCGGACCTTGTTGCTCACGTTCTTCTACCGACAGATGCGCTCGATGGTCGAGGCCGGCTATGTCTACATCGCCCAGCCGCCGCTGTACTCCACCGAGGTCGGCAAGGAGAAGATCTACCTGAAGGACGACGCCGCCAAGGCCGCGTTCCTCGCCGAGAAGCCGGGACACAAGAAGGAGTTCCAGCGCCTCAAGGGTCTCGGTGAGATGGACTGGCAGGAGTTGAAGTCGACCACCATGGACGCCTCGACGCGCACGCTGTTGCAGGTCACCGTCGAGGAGGCCGCACTCGCCGACGAGGTCATGAGCGTGCTCATGGGCGACGACGTCGAGAGCCGCAAGAACTTCATCACGACCAACGCGCGCGACGTGCGCAACCTCGATTTCTAGGAGACGCCGGACATGACCGACGTGAACGTCCCGCCGCCGATCGATCCGATCCAGCCGATCCCGCTCGCCGACGAGATGGAGCGGTCGTTCCTCGACTATGCGATGTCGGTGATCATGTCGCGCGCCCTGCCCGACGTGCGCGACGGCCTGAAGCCGGTGCACCGCCGGATCATCTGGGATATGGACCAGCAGGGTTTCCGCCCGGACCGACCGTTCGTCAAGTGCGCCCGCGTCACCGGTGACACCATGGCCCGCTACCACCCACACGGGGACTCGGCGATCTACGACGCGCTGGTGCGCATGGCCCAGCCCTTCTCGCTGCGCCACCCCTTGATCGACTTCCACGGCAACTACGGCTCGCCCGACTTCGGTCCCGCCGCGGCCCGCTACACCGAGTCGCGCCTCCACAGCCTCGCGATGCGCCTCCTCGACGGGATCGACGAGAACACCGTCGACATGATCCCGAACTACGACGGCACCACCGAGGAGCCGCGCGTGCTGCCCGCCCGCTTCCCGAACCTGCTGGTCAATGGCAGTCAGGGCATCGCAGTCGGCATGGCCACCTCGATCCCGCCGCACAACCTCGGCGAGGTGATCGACGCCACCATCCACCTCCTCGACAACGACAACGCCACCTCCGAGGACCTCATGAACTTCGTGAAGGGTCCTGATTTCCCGACCGGGGGGCAGATCCTCGGCCGCTCGGGGATCATCGATGCCTACAAGACGGGTCGCGGCTCGGTGAAGATGCGCGCCAAGGTCTCGATCGAGGAGAGCAAGAAGGGCCGGATGGAGATCCGCGTCACCGAACTGCCGTACCAGACGTCGTGCTCCTCGGTCGCGGCCCGCATCCAGGAGCTCGTCGACGGCGGCGACCTCGATGGAATCGCCGACGTGAACGACAACTCATCCGGTGGAGCCACCAACCTCATCATCGAGTTGAAGCGCGACGCGAACGCCAACGTGGTGATGAACAACCTCTTCAAGCTGACGAGTCTCCAGACCGCGTTCCCTGTGAACATGGTCGCCCTCGTCGACGGGGTGCCGCGCACGCTGTCACTGAAGGACGCACTCGAGGGCTACGTCGTCCACCAGATCGAGGTCGTCACCCGCCGCACCCAGTACCGCCTCGACAAGGCGCGCGAGAGGGCGCACATCCTCGAGGGCCGCATCAAAGCCCTGAACGTGATCGACAAGATCATCAAGTTGATTCGCGAGTCCGACGACGCGGGGAGCGCCAAGGATGCGCTGATGAAGAAGCCCTACGAGTTCTCCGAGCGCCAGGCCGTCGACATCCTCGACATGCAGTTGCGCCAACTCACCAAGCTCTCGCGCATCGATCTTGAGAAGGAGATCGCGGACCTCAACACCAAGATCAAGGAGTACGAGTCGATCCTGAACTCGGACAAGAAGCTCCGCGGCGTCATCAAGGCCGAACTCGAGGACGTGAGGAAGGAGTTCGCGACTCCGCGCGTCTGCCAGATCACCCACGACGTGGGCGAGATGAGCCTCGAGGACCTCGTCGACGACAAGGAACTGGTCGTCGTGATGACCCAGGCCCAGTACGTCAAGGCCGTGCCGGCCGCATCGTTCCGCGCCCAGGCCCGCGGTGGTCGCGGCGTGAAGGGCGCCTCGCTCAAGGAAGACGACATCGTGCGGCGCGTGATGTTCACCACCGCGCACGCGTACCTGTTGTTCTTCTCGAACCGCGGTCGCGTCTACAAGTTGCGCGCGGCCGACATCCCCGAGCGTGAGCGCACGGCCAAGGGCATCCCGATCGTGAACCTGCTGCCCCTGCAGGCCGGCGAGACGATCCAGGCGATCATCGACACGCGCGAGTTCCCCGGTGAGCGGTTCTTGTTCTTCGTGACCAAGCACGGCCAGGTGAAAAAGACCGCCTTCGACGCCTACAACTCGAGCCGTCGCGACGGCCTCATCGCACTGAACCTCAAGCAGGGCGACGAGTTGGTGCGCGTGATCGAGACCACCGGCGACGACGACATCTTCATCGTCAGCCACTCCGGTCAGGTGATCCGCTTCTCCGAGAAGGAGGTGCGCCCGATGGGTCGCACCGCGGCCGGAGTGCGCGGCATGAAGTTGCGCAGCGGCGACTTCGTGGTCTCGGCCGATGCCGGCAAGGACGACAACGCGCTGCTCATCGTGTCGGATGCGGGCTATGCCAAGCGCACCCAGAACGTGCACTTCCCGCGCAAGGGCCGCGGCACGATGGGCGTGATCGGGGTGAAGATCACCTCGAAGAAGGGCCACGTGGTGGCCGCGTTCATGGTGGGTATCGAGGACGAGATCGTCGCGGTGGCATCGAACGGAGTCACCATCCGCACCGAGGTCAAGCAGATCTCCAGTCAGGGCCGTGCCGCCACCGGCGTGCGGCTGATGAACCTCGACGACGGTGCCGTCGTTGCCTCGGTCGCACCGATCCTCTCGGCCGACGACGACTGACCGCGGCTCGGTCACCCCGCTCACTCTGTGGTGGTTGTTGACCACCGTGGTGGGCGCGGCATCGATCACCGCGGTCACGCGCTCGTTGCTGGACTCTCGGTGCGCGCAGGACACCGCAGATGCGGTCGCGCTCGCCATCGTCACCCACGGCGAGCAGATCGGCAACGATGTCGCGCGATCGCTCGGCGCGGGCGTGCAGGTGTGGCCGGGGGACCCCGTCACGGTGCGGGTCGACTCTCGCTGTGGTGTGGCGGTGGCATCGGCGACGCACGGGGCCCCATGAGGTGGTGGCGATGAAGGATCGCACGGGATCGGATGTGTGTGATAGGGGGTGCAGTCGTTGCAGGTCTACGCTTCACCCGTGGTCGCAGAGATGAATCCCCCACGGCGCCGTGTGCGCAAGGTGGTGCGCACCGTGCGCGAGATCGACCCGTGGAGCGTGGCGCGTGTCGGCCTCGTGTTCCATGCCGCGCTGTACGTGGTGGTGCTCGTGACCGGGTTGTTGCTGTGGAACGTGGCGAGCGTGACCGGGACTCTCGACAACGTCGAGAACTTCATGGAGTCCTTCGGCTGGGAGTCGTTCTCCTTCAAGGGTGGGCAGGTGTTCTCCGGCACGGCGATCTTCGGTCTGTTCGCGGTCGTGCTCGGCACGGGGCTCTGGGTGCTCGGGGCGATCATCTTCAACCTCATCACCGAACTGGTGGGAGGCGTGCGAGTCTCGGTCCTCGAGGACGAGGTGGTCGCAAGGCCGGTTGAGGGCGGTCCGGACGCGGGGTAGAGTCCGAAGTCCCGAAATGGGGCTATAGCTCAGTTGGTTAGAGCGCATCCCTGATAAGGATGAGGTCACAAGTTCGATTCTTGTTAGCCCCACCATCTGCCACCGGTCCTCGTGCTGCGCAGCCAGCCCGTTGAGTGACCGACGGATCCTGGCAGCCGATGCCGGCCGGATCGTCGTTCGCCGCGCCGTCGGGTGCGTCGAACATCCGCATCCGGGTGACGCCCGAGTCGGGTGATCCGGTGGTGATGTCGGCCGTGATGACACGCGACTCGATCGATGCCGCGAGTGCAGCGAGCCCGGTGAAGACCACCGCCGATCTCGAGATCTCCTCCGACAAAGAGGCCCCGAGCAACGGCTCGGGTTCCGACGCCGATGGCTCCGGCTTCCCATGGTGGATCATCGTGCTGCTGTTGATCATCGTGGTGATCGCGGTCGCGGTGATGCGTCGCCGCACGACCACCGGCGACACATCCGAGGACTCGACTACCGCGTGACTCTGCCGGGCACCGGATGTGCCCACGGGGGAAGCCCCCGGTGGGTGCGCCGGTAGGTTGACCAGATGAAGTTTCTGCGGCAGGCGTTCCTTGCGTTGTCCGTGGCCGTGGCTGCGGCCGCAGTGCTGCGCATCAAGGGCAAGCCCGCGGCTGGTCCCCAGCACGGAGGGTGGCGCGAGGTCACTCCTCAGCGCTGAGACAGCGATGACCACCGAGGGGACGGCACTTCCGACAATCGGCATTGTCGGGCGTGGTCTGGTCGGCTCGCGCGTCGCACTCAATCTCTCCTCCTCGGGGGTGTCGATCCGCACGGTGCCCCGCGCACAGGTCGCCGACCTCGCAGGGTGTGATGCAGTCGTTCTCGCCCACGGTGGGAGCCACGCAGCTCTCGTTGCCTCGCTCATCACCCGGGGGATCGCAGTGGTCTCGGCCGGTGACGACCTCACCGATGTGATGGCCTCGCTCGACCTCGGTGACAAGGCCGCGGATCGCGGCGTCCCGGTGGTGGTGGGTGCCGCCGCCTCACCGGGAATGACAGGGCTGTTGCTCGCGCACGTGACCCGCGCCTTCGACGTGGTCGACGAGGTGCACGTGGCCGTCCACGGCACCGGCGGCCCGGTGTGTGCGCACCGGCACCACGACGCACTCGCGGGCACCTCGATCGGCTGGCACGACGGCGAATGGCTGCAACGTCCCGCGGGCAGCGGCCGGGAGCTCTGCTGGTTCCCCGACCCCGTGGGTGCGCGCGATTGCTACCGCTTCGCATCGCCCGATCCGCTGTTGTTGCAGCGGGTCTCTCCGCAGCTGAAGCGCATCACCACCAGGGTCTCAGCCACCCGCCGCGACCGCCTCACCGCACGCCTGCCGATGCTCGCGCCACCCCACCGAGAAGGTGGCGTCGGTGGTCTGCGCGTCGAGGTGCGTGGCACTCGTCAGGGTGCGCGCCAGGTGGAGGTGGTGGGCGTCGCCGAGAAGGTGGCCCTGGTTGCTGGCGCGGTGGCCGCACAGACCGCACTCGCACTCGTGCGGGGTGGGGTCGCACCCGGGGTGCACAGTCTCGGCCAAGCCGGCCTGCCGAATGCCGACATCCTCGACGGAGTCCTGGCGGCCGGTGTGACACTGCACCAGTTCGTGGGGGTGTGATGGCATCGCGGGCCGGACACACCCATGATCGCGCCGGCGGCCACACCGACGATGTGGCCGCAGAGATCGAGCGGCGCCTCGCGGCATCGGATCAACGTCTCACCAAGGTGCGCGGCTCGGTGATCGAGGCCCTGCGCGACGCCGGACGGCCGATCACGGTCGAGGAGATTCTCGCGGCGACGCCCGGGCTCAGCCAGTCGTCGTTGTATCGCAACCTGGCCGTGTTCGAGGCCGCTGGGGTCGCGGTGCGCATCCAGAGCGCCGATGGTCGGGCGCGGTTCGAGTTGAGTGAGGAGCTCGCGGGGCACCACCACCATCTCATCTGCACACGGTGCGGCGCGATCGACGATGTCGCACTGCCCGATGACCTCGAGCGACGGCTCGATGGGGTCCTGGCCGATGTCGCTGCGAAGTCGGGCTTTGCGATGGAGCACCATCGGCTCGATGTCGTCGGACTCTGTCGCGACTGCCGGTAGACAAGTCTCGTGGCACGCCGCACCGCCGTTCACATCGAGATCCCGCCGCTGTTGCCCGCACGCGTGGTGACCCTCGCCGGTCGCGGCGAGATGGTGGTCCGCCACCATCAGCACCCCGACGCGACTCGCCCGACCCTGCTGTTGCTGCACGGGTGGACCGCATCGGCCGACACCCAGTTCTTCACCGCCTACGAGACCCTCGCGGCCGACCACTCGATCGTGGCGGTGGACCACCGGGGGCACGGCCGCGGTCTGCGCCCGGAGATGCCGTTCCGGCTCGAGGACTGTGCCGACGACGCCGCCGACGTGTTGTCGGCACTCGGCATCGACAAGGTGGTGACCGTCGGCTACTCGATGGGCGGGCCGATCAGCCTGTTGATCTGGCAACGGCACCCGCACCTGGTGTCGGGCATGGTGCTCGAGGCCACCGCGCTCGAGTGGAACGGCACCCGCGCCGAGCGCAACAAGTGGCGTGTCGGCCATGTGCTGGGCCCGGTGTTCCGCAAGTTCGCCACACCCTCGTTCATCCGGTTCGGTCTGCGCAAGGCGATCCCGCGCGGGCACGAACTGGCCAGGTTCGTGCCGTGGCTGGTGGGAGAGATCCGCCGCAACGACCCATGGATGGTCAGCGAGGCCGGCCGGGCATTGTCGATGTTCGACGCGCGCCCGTTCGCCCCGATGATCACGGTGCCCACCGCGATGGTGCTCACCACCGGGGATCGTCTGGTGCGCCCCCACAAGCAGAACGCACTCGCCCAGATGCTGGGTGCAGGGATCGTGGAGCTCGACGGCGACCACTTCGTGCCGCTGCTCGCACCCCGCGAGTTCGCAGACGCTACGCGCCGCGCTGTGTCTCTTGTGACTCGCCCTGTTCGCGTGGATTGAGCGCGTCGACAGCCTCGACCAGACGCTCGAGGTGCTCGCGCAGATCCTCGGTGGTCACGACGTCGGCGAGCGCCAGGCGCACACCAGCCAACTCGCGCGCGAGGTACTCGGTGTCGGCCTGGGTGCGCGCGGCCATCTCACGGTCGCGCTCGAGCTGCTGGCGGTCGCGGTCCTCCTGACGGTTCTGCGCGAGCAGGATCAGGGGTGCGGCGTACGAGGCCTGCAGCGACAGGATCAGTGTGAGGAAGATGAACGGGTACTTGTCGAAGGCGACGAGGTCGAACACGTTCAGCAGCACCCACGCACCCACGACCACCGATTGGAAGATCAGGTAGCGACTGGTGCCGAGGAACCGCGCGATCGCCTCGGAGAACTGGCCGAACGCGTCCGGGTCGTAGTGGATACCCACGCGACGGCGCGCACGGGGGAGGTGGAGGTCCTTGCGGCGCTTCATTGGGAGGCCGCCTGTCGTCTGCGCTGGCGCCAATCGGCGGGCAGCATCCGGTCGAGGACATCGTCGACGGTGATCGCACCCAGCAGGCGACCCGAGTCGTCGCAGACGCCGAGTGCCATCAGGTTGTACGAGGCGATGAACTCGGCCACCTCGCGCTCGGCAGTGCCGGGGTGGATGGTCGGTTCCTTCACGACGATGCGACCCAGTTCGGTGCTCGGCGGCTCGCGCAGCAGACGCTGCAAGTGCACGACTCCGAGATAGCGCCCTGTCGGCGGCTTGAAGGGCGGCTGGGTGACGAACACCTGCGCCGCGATCGAGACGAGCCACTCGGGGTCGCGCACCTGGGCGAGGGCCTCGGCCACCGTGGCGGTGGAGCCCATGATGATGATCTCGGGCGTCATCAGTGAGCCAGCGGTGCCGGATGACCAACTCAGCAGTTGGCGCACCACATCGGCGTCCTCGTCGTCCATCGCCTCGAGCACCGTGCTGCGCTGTTGTGCGGGCATCTCTGCCAGCAGGTCGGCGAGATCGTCGAACTCCATCTCCTCGAGCACGTCGACTATGCGGTCCATGTCGAGCGACGAGATCAGCGCCAACTGCTCGTTCTCGGGCAGTTCCTCGAGCAGGTCGGCGAGTCGGTCGTCGTCCATCTCCTTGGCGAGGAGTTGGCGCTGCTGCAGGGGGAGTGCGCGCACCACTGCCGCCACATCGCTCGGGTGCATGTCGCGCAGTCGTGCGGCCTCGGCTGCCATCTCGGTCGCGACGGCGAACAGTGTGGGCACCTCGCTCCAATCGACGAGACGGAACGTGGCCCGCCTGCCCAGCACGCCCCGCTTGGTGAGTCGCACCTTGCTCACGTCCCAGCCGGTCTCGCGGGCGGTCACCGTGGGTCGCAGAGCCACGTCGCTGACGACCTCGGCCATCACGCGCTTGTCGATCACGTCTGCACCGAGCTGGCGCTCGCCGTCGCGGGGCTTGAACGGGTTCAGGTCGACGTCCCAGCTGCGCAGGCGCACGCCCTCGGTGTCGATCGAGGAGATGCGGTTCGCATTCACGAAGATGCGGCGGCGCTGGCTGGTGGCCACGAACCCGGTCACCCGGGGCGCGGTCCCGCTGCGGCCGGGCACGACCACGACGTCGTCGACACGGCCGATCGCGGCCCCGCCGGCGTCGAGCAACGGCAGGCGCATCACCCTGAATGCATAGATGAGATCGCCAGCCATGGGGTCAAGGGTAACCATGGGATATCCGCACGGGGCGGCACTTTTCGCGCTGTTCGCCTGTGTTCGTGCAGGTATCCTGACGTTCTCTCACACGTCGGAGTGACCGACACCGAGGGGACGTAGCTCAATTGGTAGAGCGCCTGCTTTGCAAGCAGGAGGTCGTGGGTTCGATTCCCATCGTCTCCACCATGGCGACCCCTTCGAGTTCGGTCCTGTTGATCTCGTGCCCCGACCGTCCGGGGATCGTCGCTGCTGTCGCCACATGGGTGGCGAGTGTGGGCGGCAACATCGTGCACGCAGAGCAGCACACCGACCCCGAGGACGAGATGTTCTTCCAGCGCGTCGAGTTCACGCACGCTGAGTCGGTCTCGGTCGAGAGCCTGCGGGTCGGGTTCGCCGCGGTGGCAGCGAATTGGGGCATGGACTTCACCCTCTCGGCGCTCCCATGGCGTCCACGCACTGCGATCCTGGTGTCCAAGCCCATGCACTGCCTGGCCGATCTGCTCACGCGCACCAAGTACGGCGATCTCGGTCTCGACATTCGTGCGGTGATCTCGAACCACGCCGATGCGAGCGAGCTGGCGACGTCGTTCGGCCACGACTTCTTCCATGTCGCCGTCGGCGAGGGCGATGGCGCGCGCGCCGAACAGGAACAGGTGCTCGCCACTGTCCTCGCCTCGCTCGATCTCGACCTCGTGATACTGGCGCGGTACATGCTCGTGCTCCCGCCCGCACTGGTGGCACCGTGGACCGGCCGGATGATCAACATCCATCATTCGTTCCTGCCCGCATTCATCGGTGCGAACCCGTACCGCCAGGCACACGATCGCGGCGTGAAGGTGATCGGGGCGACGGCGCACTATGTGAGCGACGTGCTGGATGAGGGCCCGATCATCGCCCAAGATGTGGCGGCCGTGAGCCACCGTGACGATGTGGCCGAGTTGACGCGCCGTGGACGGGACCTCGAGACCGTGGTGCTCGCCCGGGCGGTGCGGGCCCATGTCGAGCGGCGTGTCCTCGCGTGGAACAACCGCACCGTCGTCTTCGGGTGATGATGAAGTTCGTCGGCATCTACAACGCAGACGGCACCCTGCTGGGCGAGGTGGCCTACGTGGTGCGCAAGTACACCGGTCGCGGTCATTGCGAACTCTGCGACATCACCCACGGCACCCTGCGGCGCAAGCCCGAGTGGGATGCGGCGTGTGCGCGGGTGGGCCTCGAGATCGAGCTCCTGCACCGAGACGAAGCATCCGCCGAGCAGTTGCACGCAGCCGGCTCCTTGCCGGCCGTGGTCGTCGACGATGGCTCCGGCTGGCGCCGCGCGGCCGGGCCAGCCGAGTTGGGCGCCTGCGAGGGTGACCCCGAGCGGCTGATCTCGCTGCTGACTAGTTGATCGAGGCCGGGTGGATGCGCAGGGGAATCACCTGTGCGATCGCACCGAAATCCCGGTCGTGGTGGAGCACCTCGACGTCTTCATCCATGGCGATGGTCGCGATGAGACAGTCGATCATCGACCTCACAGTGAATCCAGCTGCCCTGCACATGCGATAGAGACCTGCTGCCTGATCGAAGTGGTGTGGCTGCACGCCGATCGTCATTCCATTCGAGAAGGCAGCGCGGATGTTGCGGAGATCTGAGTCAGTGAGAGCTCCCGCAAGGACTTCCATCTCAACGGGACCGCAGATGGCGAAACTCTCTTCGGCACTATTTCTTCGAGCCATCTCTTGATGCACACGAGAACCAGTGGCTCGGAATAGCTCGACCCACGCGGATGTGTCGACCAGGACGGTCACTTCTGACCCCGCATCTGCTGCAGGTCGCCCTCCCATCCGATGCCTTCGAGTGCGAGCATCTCCTCGCGCGTTGCCTTGCGCGGGGCCACGCGGTTGAGGGCGTAGTTGACTGCCTCTCGCATGGTGGTGAAGCCGTACCGCTCCATCACACGCTTGACGGCGTCTTCGTCGATGTCGATGTTGGTGCGTGCCATGGTGGCACTATACACATCACATACACATCGCGATGGAGCAATATCTGTGGGGTTTTCGGGGTCTTGGCCGGCCATGACCGCCATGTGCGCCGGCGGGTCACCCGGCCGGCACACGAGGTCCGGGACGGGCCCGGTTCGGGTCAGGGCTTGGTGATCGACAGGCCCAGCGCGGCGCGGTTCGACCCGCCCGTCAGGTTCTGACCGGCGGCCACCAACTCGAAGTTCCACTTGGCTCCGCGTGCGGCCGCGTCGTAGACCGCCGCACCCACGCACGCACGCACGTCGAGAGTGAACGCGATCTGGTCCGCGGTGGGCGAGGTGGCGATGTCGGCGGTGGTCTTGTCGTTCAACGGCCACAGGCGCGAGGCCATGTCGTTCGGATTGGCATTCGACAGCGTGAAGTCAGAGCCGTACCCCGAGTACGCACCACCCTCGCAGGGGGTGTCCATCTGACCCGAATAGATCATCCCGTAGCGCAGACTGCCCATGTCGCGGAACGTGCCCTCCTCGCCCGTGGTGGTGAGGCGCTGCGGGCGGAAGAACTCGAAGGCGATCTTGCCGCTCGAGTCGGGCGAGATCGTCGCGCCGGCATATGCCGCTCCGTTCACCTTGGTCAGACCGGGCACGGTCACCGCGTGCGGGTTCAGCATCATCACCACCGACTGGTCGGCACCAGCGGCGGTCTTGAACCGCACCGTGTAGACATCGCCGGGCTTCACGGTGTTCACCGTGTCGGCGCCCTGGTTCGGGAACAGGGTCGCGCGCCAGTACACGTTCTCCGCATCCGAGGTGTTGCGGTGGCTGAGGAACAATGCGTTGCCGACGCTCGCATCGGGGTTCACACCGGTCACGGTGAAGTTCACCGTGGCCGGCTGGGACTTGGTCTCGATGGTGAACCCACCGCTGTAGGTCTTCCACGGCACACCGGTGTTGTCCATCGACGTGTGGGTCGAGAGCGTGCGGGCCGTGGGTGCGGCCCCGCCGCAGTAGATGAGCTCGCCACAATCCACCCACGCGTACTGCACGCCATTCGGGTTGGGGTTGTTGCCCAGCAGGTTGCGCTGGCCGATGAAGAACTGGATCGCATAGCTCGACCCATTGCCGAGCGCGGCGGCGATGTCGGCCGCGGTGAGACCCTGGTTGATCGAGGCGTTGTAGAGCGGGTTGTTGCTGCGCAGCGACACCCACGGGTTCATCGCCGCCGACTCTGTGGTGGTGGGGTCGACAGCGTCGATCTGGAGGTCGCCGTCGTCGTCGGCATCGAGCGCATTGGGAAGGCCATCACCGTCCATGTCGGCACCGAGCAGGTTCGAGGCCTCGTCACTGGCGGACACGCTGGCCGATCCGACCTTGGACTTCGAGCACTTCTTCTTCTGCGCGGCCGAGATCTTCACGATCCCACCGGTGCCCGCCGAGAGGGGATTTCCCGCCGATGTGCGCGCGAGCACCGAGAGGCGCGCATAGGTCGAGGCCTTCGGGGCCTTCTTCGGGATCGCGAACCCCTTCGACGACATCGTCATCGAGCCGAGGTTCACCGACGATCCGGCCAGCTTGGTCTTCGAGCACCACGAGCCCGCGACCTTCTCCTTGGCGATCACGACGGGGCCGGCGTAGCGGTTCGCCGGCGTGACGAGTTGCAGTGATGCGCCCTTGGAGTCCGACTTCGAGGTGGTGATCGCGAACGTGCCCGAGGCATCGGCGGTGGCAACGGTGGCCTTGCCGCGCTGGCCGACCAGCAACACCTTGTATCCGGCACCGGCGGCGCCGAGGTTGCCCTGGATCTTCACCGATGCCGCACTCGCGGGCAGTGCGCCCGTGGCGAGAGTGGCGAGCGCGGTGCCACTGACAGCGAGAGCGCCGATGGCGCGACGGAACGAGTTCATGGAATTCCCCCTGAACGATGACTTGATGCTGAGGCTAGAAAGGTTCTCGGTGGGGTGCAAGCCCCCGTACACACTGATCGTGCTCGCCGTTTGTGCCGGCTGAATGTACGGGGTAGCCGGAGTGAGCCGGGTGAACCGAGATGGTCTTCAGAGTTCGTCGCGGGCACTGCTCGGCATGAAGGCCATCACGAGCCGTGTCAACAGATCGTCCTCGTCTTTGGCAACAATACCCACTTGGCTGAGGCACTCCGAGATCAGCCAGCCCCGTTCTGGGATTTCGTCTGGCGAGCAGAACGGGATATCGACAATGCGTCAAGTCAATATCTCATTGTACAGCCACTCCCCTGCCCCTAGTTCTGCGGGGGAAGGAGCGAGAGCATCACCCGGGTCATGAACTCGCGCCACCTGACGGGGTCGGGCAGGTTGTCGCCGTAGACCAAGCCGAGCGCCGTGCCGATCGGGATGATCTCGAGGAAGAATGCGAGCGAGAGTTCGTCCACGTCGGTGTCGACGAGGCCGGTGCACTTGGCGTTGCGGATCGTGGCGACGATCTCTGCCACCAGTTCCGATTCGATCTCCTGCAACTCGCGCAGCAGCTCGGGATTGCGCGCCGCATGGGTGAGCACCTCCATGCGGCTCAGGCGGTACGTGGTCCGTTCGGTGCTGCGGGGGTCGGCGAAGTCCTCGACGATCGTGCGGAAGATCTCGGCGTTGTCACCCGAGACACTCATCGCCTTCAGGTCCTCGATGTCGGCACGCACCCGCGAGATGAACTGCGACCGGCGCACCTCGGAGATGATCGCCTCGCGATCGGCGAAGTAGTGGTACAGCAGGCCGACGGCCACGCCGCACCGCTCGGCCAACTCCGAGACGCGCAGGCCTGCCTCGCCGCGCTCCTCGATGATCTCGCGGGCCTCGGCGATGATCAGGTCGGCGGTGTCCCGGGTCACCTTCACGCCGTTCACCCTATTGTGCGGCGTCACCTGGCGTTCACTCGGAACCCACCGGGGAGACGTCGGGCGTCGCGGTTCGTAGCCTCTGTGAACGGTGAATGTTTCTTCAGCAGTCGGGGACTCGCGCGATGTGATCGTGATCGTGGGGGCATCGCTCGCGGGCGTGCGCGCGGCCGAAACCCTGCGCACAGACGGATTCACCGGACACATCGTGATGGTGGGCGCGGAGCAGCACACGCCCTATGACCGGCCCCCGTTGTCGAAGAAGTTCCTCTCCGGCGAGTGGGATGCCGAAAGAGTTGCATTGCGCAAGCAAGAGATGCTCGATGCTCTCGCGCTCGAGTGGCGTCTCGGGGTTGCCGCGACCGCCCTCGACACCGTTGCTGGTCGGCTGACACTGGCCGACGGCTCGGAGATCTCCTATGACGGTCTCATCATCTGCACCGGTGGCACCGCACGCACGATCCCGGTGCCGAACTCCATGGCAGGAGTGCACGTTCTCCGCACACTCGATGATGCGACGCACCTGCGCGCCGAACTCACCGGCAATGTCGTGGTGATCGGCGCCGGCTTCATCGGTCTGGAGGCCGCCGCGACCGCCAGCATGCGCGGGTGCACAGTCACCGTGCTCGAGGGTCTCGAGGCGCCGCTCGTGCGCGGTCTCGGGCCAGTGATGGGTGATGCGATCGGCGATGTGCACCGGCGACATGGTGTCGACGTGCGGTGCGGTGTGCGCGTGGCGGGCTTCGAGGGAACGTCGCGCGTCTCGGGCGTGCGACTCGACAGTGACCTCGACAATGACAGAGTGATTCCGGCCGATGTCGTGGTGGTGGGAATCGGCGTCGCGCCCGCGACGCAGTGGCTCGAGACCTCCGGTCTCACCCTGGGCGATGGCGTCGTGTGTGATGAGTTCCTCTGTGCCGGGCCCGAGAGAGTGTTCGCGGCCGGTGATGTCGCGCGCTGGCCGAACCGGCTGTTCGCCGATGTGGAGCCCGACATGCGCGTCGAGCACTGGACGACCGCGGCCGAGCAAGGTGCGGCGGCTGCAAAGAACCTTCTCGCGCGGCTGCGTGGCGAGGAACCGCAGGCCTTCGTGACGGTGCCGTTCTTCTGGAGCGACCAGTTCGAGGCTCGCATCCAGTTCCTCGGCCGCGCCACCGCGGCGACCACCGCCGAGGTGGTGGCGGGCGACCCGGCCTCTGGCTCGTGGTGTGCGGCCTATTTCGCCGGCGACCGGCTCGCCGGCGTGCTGGGGGTGTCGATGCCACGCCTCGTGATGCCGGCCCGGGCACTGCTGTCCACGCACACCACCCGCACCGAGGCGCTCGCGCACTTCGCGGCCGCCACCAGCCCGTGACAGACTCAGAACCCGTTGGAGACACCCCGGCACACAGCAAGGACCACCCCATGCAGACAGCAGTCATCGTCGATGCAATCCGCACCCCGCTCGGCAAGCGCAACGGACGCCTGAAGGAGTGGCACCCGGTCGATCTCGCCGCCCAGACCCTGAAGGCCCTGGTCGAGCGCAACAACATCGACCCGGCCCTGATCGACGACGTGATCATGGGGTGTGTGATGCAGGTGGGTGAGCAGGGGCTGAACGTGGCTCGCAACGCAGTGCTCGCCGCGGGACTGCCCGAGTCGATCCCCGGCACCACGATCGACCGCCAGTGCGGCTCGAGCCAGCAGGCCGCGCACTTCGCCGCACAAGGCGTCATCGCCGGCGCCTACGACGTGGTGGTGGCCTCGGGTGTCGAGGTCATGACGCGCGTGCCGATGGGCTCTGCCATGGCCGACGGCAAGTTCGGGTGGCCGTTCGGTCCGATGGTGTCGGCGCGCTATGCGCCCAGTGGTGGCCTCGTGCCCCAGGGCATCTCGGCCGAGATGATCGCCGACAAGTGGGGGATCAGCCGTGACGACATGGACGAATTCGGCGTGCGCAGCCAGACACTCGCGGCTCAGGCCACCGCCGAGGGCCGCTTCGATCGCGAGATCATCCCGATCACCGACGCCGAGGGCCAGACCATGACCACCGACGAGGGCATCCGTGAGACCACGCGCGAATCGCTCGGCAAGTTGAAGCCGGCGTTCCGCAGCGAGGAAGAGGGTGGCCGCGTCACCGCGGGCAACTCGAGCCAGATCACCGACGGTGCATCGGCCGCACTGATCATGAGCGAGGACAAAGCCCGCCAGTTGGGGCTTACGCCGCGTGCGCGATTCGTGAATTTCTCGCTCGCAGCGGAGAACCCGCAGTTGATGTTGACTGCGCCGATCCCGGCGACGCGCAAGGTGCTCGAGCGCGCCGGTCTCACCATGGATCAGATCGACCGCACCGAGATCAACGAGGCCTTCGCCTCGGTGGTGCTCGCATGGGAGAAGGAACTGCGGCCCGACATGTCGACGGTGAACCCGAATGGTGGCGCGATCGCTCTCGGTCACCCACTCGGCGCATCGGGCACGCGTCTTCTTGCCACGCTGCTGAACGAGCTCGAGCGCGCGGGCGGCCGCTATGGCCTGCAGACCATGTGCGAGGGTGGCGGTATGGCGAACGCCTGCATCATCGAGCGTCTCGGCTAGAGCGCATGCCCGACTTCGGCACCATCGTCTGGGTGGCGATCGGGCTTCTCATCCTGCGCGTCACGTGGAAGGTCGGCTTCGGGATGCTGAAGTCAATGACCTCGACCCTGCCACCCCCGCCCCCCAGCGGTGAGTTGCGAAAGATCGACATGCGCTACCGGTGCTCGGTGTGCGGCACCGAGGTGCGCGTGACCATGGCACCCGACGAGGACCCGCCTCCGCCCAGGCACTGCATGGAGGACATGGATCCGATGGCGCCACGCTTCGAATAGAACGAAGTGCGGGGCGTGCGCACCGTCCCCAGCGGTGTGCACAGGGTGCGGGGTTTGTCCACATTCTGTGGACAGAGTTGTTCGTAACTACGAGTGTGTGATTCCGCCATGCGCGCTCGCGCGCTGGGTTCGCGGGGGAATCAGTGATACTTCGTTGCTGTGTACAAACCACCCAGCAACGACACCAGACCCACGCCCAGGTACCAGTTGCTACGGCCACCGGGAACCGCGCCCAGGTAATACAGCAGGATCACGAGGGCTCCCAGGCCCATCAGGGCAAACATCATCCAGGCCACCCACTGGGGGCTCTGCTTCTTGTACTGGGGAACGGGCGGGGTGTAGCGGCTGCTGGCCTCGACCCGGTTCTCGTCGGTTGCGTGCATGTGGGCGGGTCTGGCGTGTCCGCCCTTGGGGGTCACCCGGCCGCCCTTTTTGATGATTGCCACGCTCCCCAGTTTGCCACATGGAGAGGAGTCCGAGCCGCAGTTCGTTTCGCCTATCACACGCGGGGAACCGGGTCAGGCATAGGTCAGGGCCCCGATCCGCGATGTTGAGACCGTCAGAGGAGGTATGACCTTGCCCTTGGCATCCCGCACCACAAAGGACTGACCTTGGCGGTACGTCGTGATGAATGTTGTTGAGCCCACGCGTGCCTTCAGGGTCTTGATCAGCGTGGTCGTCCGGCCAGTCTTTCGGTAGATGCGCACGGACTGCTTCGTAGTGAGACGTATCAGAATCGTGGCTTTGGTTCCGCGAACGGTTGTCTTGGCGTAGATGGGTGGATTCTTCGTGGTCCCAGCTTGACTCTTCGTGCGTTCAGCTTGATTGTTTGCGATCAGGGCCGTGAGGTTCTGCACTGCGCCGTTCGGATCATCGGTAAAGGTCACCGTGATTGTGGGAGATGAATAATGGAAACCCTGTGCTGAGAAGTTCACCCAGCCGTTGCTTTCACTGAGAGCCGACACAGAAGTGAATGACTTTCCTGTTGTCCCATAGCCCACTTCGATCTTGAAATACAGCGGAAGCGTCGTGCGCCCAAAGAGGCACGCCACAGAAGTCGCTGGAATCGAGAGACTGTAGGTGCCGCTTGCCTCAACACCGTTCTCGTCCAAATGAGGAGATGCGACATCGAAAGAGAGAGACTTCTGGCTCTCGTTCCACGTAGGTGGAACACCATCAATCAGCGCTGCGTTTGTCGCGAGTAGGGCGCTGATCCCCTTCCCACTAGAGAATCAACTGTTCGTGCTCCAAGTAGTCCCTCTGATCGTCCAGCGAGTCTGGGTCACAAGGGCTTTATCGCCCAGATAGGGGAGCCATCGCTGATACTGGTCCATGGTCCCCAGAATCCCTGGTTGGTGGCCCCAACTGCTGCCAACTGGACCTGAGTACCCCAGGGAGGAGAAGAAGTTCGGAGGAAGGGAAGTCGCCGGAACCACTCCACCCGCGACATAGGTGGTTGCTGCATCCGCAGCGAATGTGTAAGAGGTTCGATCTCCCGACAACGTTCGAGAAGAAACGGTTCCATTTGCGATTCTGCCGTTGAACCAACCAACGATCGTGTTCGGGAGACGAATAGACAGTTCTATTCGGGTGGATGGCTTGAATTCAACTCCTGGCATTGGGGGATTGGAATTCCCTGGCACCTTGAAGGCCATGTGCGGTGGGGAGATGAGTTGTGTCGGATAGACCCTGAATTGACTCG
>JBJTCB010000013.1:0-110759 GCA_046091605.1 Actinomycetota bacterium
GGGTCGGCGGCGATGGCCTCTGCGACCATCGACTCGATCGCCGAGGTGTCCATGGCCTCGAAGCCCTTGGCGGCCGCGATCGCCGAGGCATCGCCGCCACCGTTGTCGACCAGTTCGGCGAGGATCTGCTTGGCCTGGGTCGCCGACACCTCTCCGTCGCGCTCCAAGATGGTGAGAGCCGCGAGGTCGGAGGCCGGCACGCGCGGGACCGACCCCTCCTCAGCGAAGGCCTGTTGCACGTAGACGAGTGCGCGCACCGGGTCGCCGCCCGCGTCCGCCACGGCGTGGACGTACTCGTGCTGGCCACGCTCGACCACGACGACGATCGCCTCACTGCGGGTGTCGTACCCGGTGAGGGCAGAGAGGGCCGCGCGCCGCGCCGCCGGGAGTGCCGGGAGCGAGGTTCGCACCGACTCGATCCAGTCCTGCGAGGGCTCGAGACGCACGAGATCGGGCTCGGGGAAGTACCGGTAGTCGTCGGCATCCTCCTTGGTGCGCAGGGTGTGCGTGCGACCCTGTGCATCGTCCCAGTGGCGCGTCTCCTGGCGGATCTCGCCGCCGGTGTCGATGATGTCGATCTGGCGGCGCGCCTCGTAGTCGATCGCACGACCGAGTGCGCGGATCGAGTTCACGTTCTTGATCTCGCACCGCGTGCCGAACGGCGTGCCGGGTTTGTGGACCGACACGTTCGCGTCGACGCGCATCGAGCCCTCCTCCATCTTGGCGTCGGAGGCACCGATCGCCTCGAGGATGGCGCGCAGTTCTGCCACGTACTCGCGCGCCTGCTCGCTCGTGCGGATGTCGGGGCGCGACACGATCTCCACGAGCGGCACGCCCGCGCGGTTGAAGTCGATCAGCGAGTAGTCACTGCCCTGGATGCGACCGGTCGCGCCACCCACATGGGTGGACTTGCCGGTGTCCTCCTCGAGGTGCGCGCGCTCCACACCGACCTCCGTGCCGCTCGGGAGCACCAGGTGGCCATCGGCATTCAGCGGGAGGTCGTACTGGGAGATCTGGTACGCCTTGGGCATGTCGGGATAGAAGTAGTTCTTCCGGTGGAAGATGCACGGCTGGATTCGGCAGTTGAGCGCGAGCCCGATCCGCATCGCCAGTTCCACAGCGGTGCGGTTCAGCACGGGGAGCGCACCCGGGAGTCCGAGCGTGACGGGGTCGATGTTCGAGTTCGGTGCGTCGCCGAACCGGTTCGGAGATCCGCTGAACAACTTCGTGCGGGTCGCGAGCTCGACATGGACCTCGAGACCGACCACCATCTCCCAGCCACCCTCGAGCAACTGGTCCTCGGTGGCCACGACGGTGCTCAGGTGTGCGTTCGGGTTGCTCATGCTCCCCTCCCCGCGGCTTCCAGTGCACCACCGACGCGGAACATCGTCGACTCGGCGAGCGTGGGCGCGAGCACCTGGATCCCCACCGGCATGCCATGGGCCCCGGTTCCGAACGGCACGCTCATCGCCGGGTGGCCGGCGAGGTTCGTGGGGATCGTGTAGATGTCGCACAAGTACATCGACATCGGGTCATCGACCTTGTCTCCGAAGGGGAACGCCACGACCGGCGAGGTGGGCATGAGGATGGCATCGCAGGCCGAGTAGGCCCGCGCGAAGTCGTCGGCGATCAGGCGGCGCACCTTCAGGGCCTTGCCGTAATACGCGTCGTAGTAGCCGGCGGAGAGCGCATAGGTGCCGAGCATGATCCGGCGCTTCACCTCGTCGCCGAAACCCGCGGCACGGGTGGCCGCGTACATGGCGTTGGTGTCGGCGGCGGCGACACGCATCCCGTAGCGCACCCCGTCGTAACGGGCGAGGTTGCTGCTCGCCTCGGCCGGGGCGATCAGGTAGTACGCGGTCAACGCGTAGGCGAAACTCGGCAGACGCACATCGACGATCTCTGCACCCGCGGCCGCGAGCGCCGCGAACGCCTCCTCGAGGCGGGCCTCCACCTCGGGTTCGGCACCACCGGGCAGATCGACCACGCGACCGATGCGCAGACCGGCGACTCCCCTGCCGACCTCTGCCACGAGCGAGGGCGCCGGTTGGGGAATCGAGGTCGAATCACCGGGATCATGACCCGCGATCACCTCGAGCACGAGGGCGGCGTCGGTGACTGATCCCGCGAACGGCCCGATCTGGTCGAGCGAGGACGCAAAGGCGACGAGACCGAGCCGGCTGACGAGGCCGTATGTCGGTTTCACACCGACCACTCCGCACATCGCGGCCGGCTGGCGGATGCTCCCACCGGTGTCGGAACCGAGGCTCACCGGCGCCATGCCGGATGCGACGGCCGCCGCAGAACCGCCGCTCGATCCCCCGGGGACCCGCGAGACATCGATGGGATTGCGGGTGGGACCGAAGGCCGAGTTCTCGGTGCTCGAACCCATCGCGAACTCGTCGAGGTTGGTCTTGCCGACCATGATCGCCCCGGCGGCGCGCAGTCGCTGCACCACCGTCGCGTCATACGGGGGACGCCACCCCTCGAGGATGCGCGACGAGCACGTGGTGGGCACACCGCGCGTGCAGTGATTGTCCTTGATCGCCACGGGAACGCCGGCGAGCGGGCCGGGGTCCTCGCCGCGCGCCACGCGCGCATCGATCCCGTCGGCCGCCTCGAGCGCGGAGTCACCGGTCACCAGGTTGAACGCGTTGATCTCTCCGTCGCGCCGGGAGATGACGGCGAGATGCTCCTCGACGACGGTGCGCGCGGTGGTCTCACCCGCACGGACGCGCCGCGCGATCTCGGACGCCGATTGCGACACGGTCAACCCTCGAGTCCGATGATCGGGGGCACGCGGAACCGGTGGTCCTCGGCCTCGGGCGCCGCGGCGAGCACCTCGTCGGTGTCGAGGGTGGGTTGCTCGACATCGTCGCGCAGCACATTGACAAGCGGATAGGGCTGCGTCATCGGTTCGACACCGTCGAGGTCGAGGGCGTCGATGTCGCCGAAGTGGTCCATCACCCTCGACAACTGGGCCGTGAAGTGGTCAACGGTCTCGCCGTCGATGTCGAGGCGCGCGAGACGGGCGACCTTGGCCACATCGGCGGCGGTGATGTGCGATTGCTGCTCAGCCACGGACGACGATCCTACGAGCGCGAATCCAGCGGACACAGACCGACCACGGGGCCGGTCTGGCCGCCCTCAGGCGCGGGGATCGACGGGCGGGAACTCCGCCTGACGCTTCTGGAGGAAGCTCTGCACGCCCTCCTTGAAATCGGGCCGAGTGAAGGACTCCTGCATCAGTCGCAGGGCGTCGCGGCTGGCAGAGGAGACATCCTTGCCGTAGTCGCCGTAGACCTGGCGCTTCATCACCGACATCGACGAGGGCGACACGTTCATCGCGAGGTCGGCGGCATACGCCATGACCTCGTCCATCAACTGGACCGCGGGCAC
This sequence comes from Actinomycetota bacterium, assembly GCA_046091605.1. Lineage (GTDB taxonomy): Bacteria > Actinomycetota > Acidimicrobiia > Acidimicrobiales > Ilumatobacteraceae > UBA2093. Next base: position 3,400 of record JBJTCB010000013.1, read on the forward strand.
GACACGGTTCACCATCCCCATCGCGAGGGCCTCGTCAGCCATCACGACGCGGCTCGACATCATGAGATCGAGAGCGTTCGCCTGCCCGACCAGTCGCGGCAGCACCCAGGAGATGCCGTACTCGCCGATGAGGCCGCGCTTGGAGAAGGCGACGGTGAACTTGGCAGTGTCGGCGGCGAACCGCATGTCGCACATCAACGCCTGCACCATGCCGAGACCGGCGGCCGCTCCGTTCACCGCCGAGATCACGGGCTTGGGGATCCGGGTGATCTCGTCCTGCATGCGACCCTCGACGATGCTCTCGCCGGAATCGGCCTGCGACGCCTGCGACCGCTCACCGCTCGGGATCGCCTGGAGCGTTCCCATGTCGGCGCCGGCGCAGTAGCCCTTGCCCGCACCGGTCACCACGATCACGCGCACCCGCGGATCGGCCACGGCCGTGTCGAGGTGCGAGAAGTATTCGTGGCCCATTCGTGCGGTCCACGCATTGAGGCGCTCGGGGCGGTTGAAGGTGATCACCGCGATGCCGGGCTCGCGGAACTCGTACAGACACTCACTCATGGTTCTCGACCGTAGACGCTCCGGAGCGCCGCCGCGACAGCCAGCGATCGAAGTACTCGATGACGAGGAAACTCGTCGCCCCGGAGAACACGAGCAACGAGACCCACTGATTGAGTCTCCAGCCCCCCGCCGACTTGGCGGGATCGATCCGCAGACCCTCGACGAAGAAGCGCAGGAACGTGTACCCGGCCGCGTACCAGACCAGCAACCGGCCCCGGGCCGGCCTCGCGCGCCGCTCGACGACCACCACGAGGAGCCATGCCAGCACGAGACAGCCGATCGACTCGTAGAGAAACGTCGGATGGAAGGTGGTGCCCGGCGGGTACCCCGCCTTGCGTGCCGTTGCCGCCGACACCTCGAGCGCCCACGGCAGGTCGGTCGGACGACCGAACAATTCCTGGTTGAACCAGTTGCCCCATCGCCCGATCGCCTGTGCGACGAGGATCGCGGGGGCCGCGCACGCACCCATCGCCCACATGTCGAGGCCGCGAACCCTGGCGCGCCAGAGTCCGACGACGAGTCCGAGGGTGACACCACCCCACACACCGAGACCGCCCTGCCAGATCTTGATGACATCGTCCCAGTTGCCGCGGAAGCGCTCGAGGTCGGTGATCACGTGGTACGCACGACCCCCGATCACACCAGCGGGCACGGCCCACATCGCGATCGACGAGAAGTCGTCCACCGTGCCGACGCCCGCGCGCTCGGCGCGGTGGCCCGCGATCCGCACCGCCACCACGACGCCGAGTGCGATCATGAGCCCGTAGGCGTTCAGACGCACACCGAGCACCTCGAGCGAGCCCGATGACGGGCTGGGGATGGCCGCGATCAGCGACATGTCACGGACCGCTCAGGTCTCTCAGGCCGTGACGCGCGCGACGAACTCGACGGACTTGGCGAAGATGACATCCTTGTCGTAGTCCTGTGTCGCCACGTGGTAACTGCGCTCGAGACGCACGTGCTCGGCGGGTCCGCCGTAGGCGGCGATGAGCGCATCGGAGTCAGATGGGCTCACCACGTGATCCTGGGTCGAGGTGAAGAGAAGGAGCGGCATCTCCAATGATCCGTACTGCCGGGAGAGAGGGACCAGTCCGTCCTCCTGGAACGACAGGAGCGGGGCGAGCGGAGTTCCTGAATAAGCGGTCTCCACCGAGTTCGGATCGGCGATGTCGGATCCGATGCCGTCCATCTTCTCCGTGCCCGCCTCGACCATCCCGCGCAGCATGCCGAGCACCTCGTCGGCCTGGGGTTGGGTCGCGGGGTTCACGCACACCAGTCCCCTCGCCTCGGGGTGGCGGGTCCCGGTCCACAACGTGAGCGAGCCGCCCATCGACAGCCCCATCACGACGATCCTGCTCGCGCGCGCTGCCAATCGGGTCCACGCTGCCTCGACATCGGCCGTCCAGTCCGCCCATCGGGTCGGGACCATCTCGTCGATCACCGTGCCGTGCCCTGCGAGCCTCGGCATCTCGACATGGTGACCGGCAGCGACGCAGGCCTCGGCGAGTCCGCGCATCGACCCGGGATTGCCCGTGAAGCCGTGGATGACGAGCACGCCGACGTCACCCGAGCCGGTGTGGGACAACGGCTCTGCGCCGGGAATGACTGGTGCGGACATGACTTCTCTCTTTGTTCGAGTGTTATTGGTTCGAGTGTTCTTGGTAGGGATCGTTGTCGGAGCCGGGCTCGTCCCACCATTCGGCGGGGTACCCGGCGGTCTCCCACTCGGGGAAAGGGTAGATGCAGTCGACCGGACACGCAGGCAGGCACTTGTCGCAGCCACTGCACAACTCGGGCAGGATCACCACGTCGGCACCATGGTTGAAGATCGCGCCCAACTGGGGCGGACAATGGCGAAGGCAGGCGTCACAGTTGATGCATTCGGCCATCTCGATCCGCAGCGGCACGTTCTTCCACTTGGGATTGCGCTGACGGGTCTCGATTCGCTCCGTGCGCGACGCGGTCACCGTCGGAGTGTATGCGGTGCCGACGACGCGAGCCGAGCGGGGATGATTGACGACCGCATCCCCGACTGGTGGACTGAGGACGCGATGAGCCGCAACAACCCGTCCCGCCGTCCCCGCCGGTTCGACGGCCACGCCGCTGCGGCGTTCGTGCCCGTGGTGGCTCTCGTGCCCGCATGGCTCGCGGCGATCTGGCCCCTGTGGTGGGTGGTCGATGTGGTGCAGCCGGTGTCGTACGCGGTCTTTGCCATGTCGATGCTCGCCGCGGGGACGCTCTTGTTCACGCGGCCGGTCCAACGCCTCGTGCTCACACGGCTCCTCGGTGCCCGCACACCGACAGCCGACGAGACCGAGGTGCTGGGACGCGCATGGCGGGTGGTCGCACAGGCGACCCACGTCCCCGCGCGGCGTTATGTTCTCGCGATCATCGAATCCGACGAGTTGAACGCCTTCGCCTCGGGGGGCCACCTCCTCATCGTCTCGAGTTGGGCGGTCGAGAACCTGGCCCACGACGAGCTGTGCGGGGTGCTCGCGCACGAGTTGAGCCACCACCTCGGGATGCACACCGTCGCACTCACGATCGGTCAGTGGCTCACGCTGCCGATCGTGCTGCTCGCGCGCATCGGTCTGCTGCTGCAGAACATCGCCGATGCGGCCGCGGGGACCCTGACGACGCGCTCGAGTGCCGGCGATCTCGCGGGGCGCACGATCGCGGGTCTGCTCACGATCGTGTCGTGGATCTTCCTCGTCGCGATCACTGTGTCGCAGCAGATCGGCAACGTCCTCGGCAAGGGTGCCGAGTTCAAGGCCGATGAGTCGGTTATCGCGATGGGTTTCGGCCGCGAGCTGAGGGCGGCGCTCGCGATCGTGGTCGCCGACGGCCGCGGCGAGAGGGCGAGAGGCTGGCGCGAGCGGATGCTGACCGCGCATCCACCGGCCCGCACGCGCATCGCCCGGATCGACGCCCGACTGCGTGCCTCAACGCGCCGACCCCGACCCGACTGACCCCCGTCGATCCAGAGCAATGGGGGTACGCCGGTAGGTTCGGACCCCATGTCAGCGGCGATTTCTGCGAGGGGCCTCGTGCGTCGATTCGGCGACACACTCGCAGTGGACGGCGTGGACCTCTCGGTGGCGACCGGCGAGATCTTCGGCTTCCTCGGGCCGAACGGGGCGGGAAAGTCCACCACCGTTCGCATGCTCACGACCCTGCTCTCACTGACGGAGGGCTCGGCCGAGGTCGCGGGATTCGATGTCGAGCGCGAGACCGAACAGGTGAGGCTGCGCATCGGCGTCGCGCTCCAGGAATCGGCCCTCGACCCCAAGCAGACGGGTCGTGAGATCCTCGACCTTCAGGGTCGCCTCTACGGGCTCGACGCCCCCGTGCGGGCGGCGCGCATCGCCGAACTGCTGGAGCTCGTCGACATCGGCGATGCCATCGACCGGATGGTCGCGACCTATTCCGGCGGCATGAAGCGCAGGCTCGACCTCGCGGCCGCCCTCGTGCACCGACCAGAGATCGTCTTCCTCGACGAACCCACGACCGGACTCGACCCCGTGAGCCGCGCGATGGTGTGGGACGAGGTGCGCAAGCTCAACCGCGAGTCCTCGACCACGATCTTCCTCACCACCCAGTACCTCGAGGAGGCCGACTCGCTCTGTGATCGCGTGGCGATCATCGCCAAGGGACGGATCGTCGCACTGGGTTCGCCGACAGACCTGAAGCGCTCGATCGGCGCCGACGTGATCATCGCGCGGGTCGCCGCCGACGATGTCGTGCGCGCCACCGCGGCACTGCGGGCTCTCCCCGACCTCGGTCACGTGGAATCGACGGGCGACTCGATCGTTATCGGCGTTGCGAACGGGGGCACCGCGATCAGCCCCGTCGCCGTCGCGCTCAGCGGAGCCGACGTGCGCGTCCTCGAGTTGACGATGCGCACGCCCACGCTCGACGATGTCTTCCTCGAGACCACCGGTGCACGCATGCGCGACGAGGAAGCCGGGGCACTGCGATGAGCACGACATCGAATACGGGCACGGCAACGCTGGCGCGTCGCGCGGGCTTTGCGCACGACCTCTCCTCCGTCGCGCTCAGGGCACTGCGTCTGACGGCCCGCGACAAGGAATCGGTGATCCCCGGCCTGATGGTGCCGTTGTTCTTCCTCGTCGTGAACATCGGATCACTGCAGTCCTTCGTCGAGGGCAACCTCCCGCCCGGCTTCGACTTCAAGGGTTTCCAGTTGCCGGTCTCGGTTATCTTCGCCGTCACGGGCGTCTCGCGGGCGGGGAGCCTCGTGATCGACATCCAGGACGGCTACCTCGACAGGTTGCTGCTCACCCCGGTCAACCGGGTCACGCTGCTCCTGGGCCTGATGGTCGCCGACCTCGTGATCGTGACCCTCCTCGGTGTGCCGGTGGTGATCCTGGGCCTGCTCATCGGTGTGTCGTTCGAGACGGGGCTCGTGGGCATGCTCGTGTTCATCCTGATCGGCACGGCGTGGGGTCTCGCCTTCACCGGATTCCCGTATGCGATCGCGCTGAAGACGGGCAACCCGATCGCGGTCAACAATGCGTTCCTCCTCTTCTTCCCCTTCGCCTTCCTCACCACCGCCTATGTCCCGCAGGCACAGATGACCGGATGGCTCGCGACGGTCGCCGACTGGAACCCGGTCACCTATCTGCTCGCCGGGATGCGCGCCCTCGTGCTCGAGGGATGGGATTGGAGCGCGATCGGTCAGGCATTCCTCGCCGCGGTGCTGGTGGGTGCCGTGTCGTTCTTCCTCGCGTTCTCCTCGTTGCGCGGTCGCGTGCGGAGGGGCTGAGGGACCGTGACGAGTCGCGAAGGGGATCCGTTCCTCGCCGCCGCGCGCGGTGCCGCCCACGATCGCGTGCCGGTCTGGTTCATGCGACAGGCGGGGCGGAGCCTGCCCGAGTACCGCGCGGTGCGCGGCGAGGGCAGCATCCTGTCGGCGATCAAGAAGCCCGATGTCGCGGCCGAGATCACGTTGCAGCCGGTGCGCCGGTACGGGGTGGACGCTGCCGTCCTCTACAGCGACATCGTCGTTCCGGCCCATGCGGTCGGCTTCGGCATCGATGTCGCGCCCGGCACCGGACCAGTCGCCGAGCAACCGTTCCGATCGACCGGTGATCTGGCGCGGTTGCGCCCGCTCGAGACGACCGACATCTCCTACGTGGTCGACACAGTGGGGATCCTCACCCGCGAACTCGAGGTGCCGCTGCTCGCCTTCGCGGGCGCACCGTTCACGGTTGCGAGCTACCTGGTCGAGGGGCGGCCGAGCCGCACCTACCAGAACACGAAGCGAATGATGCACGCAGACCCCGCGCTGTGGAACTCGTTGATGGAGCGACTCGTGCAGCACTCGATCGAGTTCATCTCGGCCCAACTGTCGGCGGGGGCGGAGGCCTTCCAGTTGTTCGACTCGTGGGCCGGTGCGCTCTCGCGCGCCGACTACGACGTGTTCGTGCGTCCGCACACGACCGCGGTCTTCTCGGGCCTCGCCGCGCGCCATCCCGGCGCTGCCGGGATCCACTTCGGCATCGGGTGCGACCATCTGCTCGAGTCGATGAACGCTGTCGGCAACTCGGTCATCGGCCTCGATTGGCGCACATCGATCACCGATGCGCGCTGCCGGCTGGGTGCCGGCACCGTGGTCCAGGGCAACCTCGATCCCGCACTGGTTCTCGCCGGACATGACATCGCCCTCGCCGGTGCGCGTGCGGTGCTCGACGACAATGCCGGACACCCCGGACACATCTTCAACCTCGGACACGGTGTCCAACCCGACACCGACCCGGGCGTGTTGGCCGCTGTGGTCGATCACATCCATGCCGTGCCCCTCCATCGCACCCACGGCGGGGGCACGTCCGCCAACCGTGGATCCGACAAAGAAGGAAGTCGATGATGAGCACTCCCTCGAACGAGAACCGCACGGCCGTGGTCCTGATGGCCTATGGGACGCCGCGGACCAAGGACGAGATCCTCCCCTATTACACCGACATCCGGCGCGGTCGCCCGCCGACACCCGAGCTTCTCGAGGAGTTGACCGCTCGCTACGAGGCGATCGGGGGCCTCTCGCCGCTCAAGCAACTCACCGAGGCCCAGCGCGATGCGCTGCAGCGCGAGCTCGATGCGATCTCGCCGGGCACGCACGAGGTGTTCCTCGGCCTGAAGCACGCCACGCCGTTCGTCGAGGAGGCCGTCGCCGAGGTGGCCGAGAAGGGGTTCCGTCGGATCGTCGGGCTCGTCCTCGCCCCGCACTATTCGTCGTACTCGATCGGTCAATACATCGGCCGCGCGCGCGAGGCGGCCACCCCGCACGGGATCGAGGTCACGGGGATCGATTCGTGGGCCCGCGAGGACGCCTTCATCGACTTCCTGGCCGACGACATGCGCGCGAGGCTCGCCACGATGCCCGAGCGCACCAAGGTGCTCTTCACCGCCCACTCGCTCCCGCAGCGCATCATCGACGGGGGCGATCCGTATCCCGACGAGTTGCGCGCCACCGCCGAACTGGTGGCTGAGCGCGCCGGCTTGTCGCGGTGGTCGCAGTGGTCGATCGCATGGCAGTCGGCGGGACGCACGCCCGAGCCCTGGATCGGACCGGACATCCTCGAGGTGATCGACCAACTCGCCGCCGGGCGCGGGAGCGACCGGGACGAGGACGAGCGCGTCGATGGCGTGCTCGTGTGCGCGTGCGGCTTCGTTGCCGACCACCTCGAGGTTCTCTACGACCTCGACCTCGAGGCCGCGACGCACGCCCGCGACAGGGGCCTGGTCTTCGATCGCACCGCATGCGTGAACGACAATGCGACGGTGATGGCCGCTCTCGCGCGACGGGTGGTCGCCGCGTGACACGCCGCGGCGCGAACCGCGTCGTGGTCGTCGGTGCGGGGATCACCGGACTCGCCGCGGCCCATCGGCTCCTCGCCTCGGCGACGGTTCCCCTCGAGGTGACGGTGCTCGATGCCGCCGACCGGGCGGGAGGCCTCATCCGCACGACGCCGTTCGCGGGACTCGATGCAGTCGACGAGGGTGCGGATGCATTTCTCGCACGCGTGCCGCACGCCATGGAGCTCGCGTCCGAACTCGGCATGGGCCCCGACATCGTCGCACCGACGGGTGCGCACGCATCCGTCTGGCGGCGCGGCCTCCATCCGATCCCTGGTGACCTCATGATGGGGGTGCCGGCGAGCGTGCGCGCCTTCGCCGCATCGTCGCTCTTCTCACCCCTCGGCAAGGCCCGCGCCGCACTCGAGCCGTTCCTGCCGGCCACCGCGGACAACGACTCGATCGGTGAGTACGTGCGGGCACGTTTCGGTGACGAGATCCACGAGCGACTTATCGACCCCCTCGTCGGGAGCATCTATGCAGCCGACACCGACCGCTTCAGCCTCGCCGCCGTTCCCCAGATCGCCGCGCTGACCGCCGAGCGCAGCATGCTCTCGGCGGCGCGCAAAGCCCGTCGTCGGGCAGCCGGTGCGGGAGCGGTGCCCGGTCAAGTGTTCGGGGTGCCACGTCGCGGCATGGGTTCGCTCATCGATGCACTGGGCACCTCGATCGCGGCCCGCGGGGGCACCGTGCGCACGGGGTGCGCGGTCGAGTCGATCGACCGAGCAGCAGAGGGATACATCGTCCACACGGTCGGCGGCGACGTCGCCGCAGATGCCGTGGTGCTCGCATCCCCCGCGCGTGCGACTGCTCCGCTCGTGCGCGGACTCGACGCCGAGAGCGCCGACGCTCTCGCGCGCTGGACCCATGCAGGCGTCGTCCTGATCACACTGGCAATCCCGCGGGAGCAATGGCCGGCCGCGCTCACCGGGTCGGGATACCTGGTCCCGAAGCCCGACCAGCGGTGGGTCACGGCGGCGAGCTTCGGCTCCAACAAGTGGGCGCACTGGCGACCCGACGACGGAACGATGATCCTGCGCGTCTCGCTCGGTCGCGACGGACTCGAGGTCGACGGCTTCGACGACGCCAAGCTCCTCAATCTCTGTCTCGCGGACCTGAAGTTGCACCTCGGGCGCGACTTCACCCCGAGCGCCACCAGGATCAGCCGGTGGCCCTCGTCGTTCCCGCAGTACCGCCCGCGCCACTTCGTCGAAGTCGAGCGCATCGACCATGCACTCGCCTCGCGCGCACCCGGGGTGGTCGTGGCCGGTGCCTCGTACCGCGGCATCGGCATCCCCGCCTGCATCCAGCAGGCGAACGCGGCCGCGGTGCGCGTCGCCGCACATCTCGAGGCGTGAACCAGTGAGGCGACTCTCGCCGATGCCGGCCCCGCTCCTGGCGGGACTGCTCGTGGCAGCGTCGATGCCGCCGTGGGGGTGGTGGCCGCTCGGGCTCGCCGGGCTCGCCGCATACGCATCGATCGCGCACGAACGACGCGCCGGATCACCCTTCGGTGCCGGGTTCTGGTTCGGTCTCGGGTGGTTCCTGCCGGCCACTGCATGGATGTGGTTCCTCACCGCGCCGGGATGGGTCGTGGCCGTGCTGTTGTTCGCCTCGATGCACGGTGCCGCTGGCTGGGCCGCGGCACGCGTCGCAGGCCCCGAACGTCGTCAGCACGCGCTCGTGCTCGCGACGTTCCACTCCCTCGCCGAGGCGATGCGCTTCTCGTGGCCGTTCGGGGGCGTGCCGCTCGCGAGCGTCGCGATCGGGCAGTCGTCGGGGCCCTTCGCGGGGCTCGCGCCGTGGATGGGTGCGATCGGGATCGGGTTCTGTGCCATGTGGTGGGCATTCGGGACCCGGCGAATCCTGCGCGGCGCACTCGTGCTCGTCGTCGCGGCGGTCGCATCGACCTGGAACGGGACCGGATTCGCCGAGCGGTCCGCCACCGTGACCATCGTCCAGGGTGGTGGTGCGCAGGGAACACGTGCCGTCGACACCGATCCGCGCGAGGTGATGGAGCGCCATCTCGCCGCGACTCGCACGATCGCGCCGGACCCCTCTCGAGATCTCGTCCTCTGGCCCGAGAACGTGATCAACACGAGCGCGACGGGACTGTTCGCCGACTCGCGCGAGTACGCAGAGATCGTCGCGGAGGCGAAGCGGCTCGGTGTCCCGTTCGTGGTCGGCATCACCGAGTCGGCCGGTGCGGGCGCGTTCACGAACGCCCAGGTCGTCGTCGAACCGGACGGCGACGTCACGGGTCGATACGACAAGGTGCGGCGTGTCCCCTTCGGTGAGTACATCCCCCTGCGCGGCACGCTCGAGGCGCTCGGCGCACCGGTCGATCTTGTGCCCCGCGATGCCCGTCCCGGTGATGCGCGTGGATGGCTCGATGTTCCGTTGCGCAACGGGGGGGACCTGCGGGTGTCGGTGGCGATCTCGTGGGAGATCTTCTTCGGAGGACGGGTGAACGAAGGTGTCACCGATGGTGCATCGCTCGTGATCAATCCGACCAATGGCTCGAGCTACACATGGTCGATCCTGCAGACGCAGCAGATCGCCTCGTCGCGCCTGCGCGCACGCGAACAGGGCCGATGGGTCGCCCAGGCCGCACCCACCGGCTTCAGTGCCTTCGTCAGCCCCGAGGGCTCGGTGCTCGATCGCACGCAGATCGGCGAGACCCGGGTGATCGAGCGTCGGCTCGACCTGCACGAGGGTCGCACCCCGTACTCACGATTGGGGAATGCGTTCTATGTCTGGCTCCTCATCGCGTTCGCCTCTGTCCTGACGGCGCGATCCCGGGGATACATCAGTCGCGACCCCCGTTAGCCTTGTGCGCCTATGCGAGGGGTGCCCGGTCCTGACGATCCCCTGCGCATCGCCTACCTGACCTACAGGGGCAAGCCCCATGTCGGCGGCCAGGGTGTGTACACCCGCCACCTCACCAAGGCCCTCGTCGATCTCGGCCACCATGTGGAGGTCTTCGGCGGTCAGCCCTACCCGGTGCTCGACGAGCGGATCCCGATGCACAAGCTGCCGAGCCTGGACATCTTCAACGACCAGTACCCCGGTCGACTCCCGGGCTACTGGGAACTCAAGTCGTGGCCCGATGTGGTCGAGACGATGCGGTTCCTCGGGGGTCAGTTCAGCGAGCCGCTCGCGTTCTCCAAGAGGGCGCTGCGCGCGTTGCGCGAGCGCTCCGCCGATTTCGATCTGGTCCACGACAACCAGTGCCTGGGATGGGACATCCTCAAGATCGAGAAGTTGATCCCCACGATCGTCACCCTGCACCACCCGATCACCAAGGATCGCCAGCTCGAGATGAGTCACGCCAAGAGCGCCTACAAGCGGTGGTCGCTGAAGCGTTGGTACTCCTTCGTCGAGATGCAGGGCAAGGTCGCCTCGAAGATGCCGCGCATCGTGGTGGTGAGCGAGAACTCGATCGCCGACATCAACACCGACATGGGGGTATCGCTCGAGCGGATGCGACTCGTCCCCGTGGGCGTCGACCCCGAGTTGTTCAAGCCCCTGCCGCAGATCGCGCGCCAGCCGGGTCGACTGATCACCACGGCCTCGGCCGACGTGGCCCTGAAGGGACTGTCGTACCTGCTCGAGGCGATGGCAAAGGTGCGCACCGAGCGCGACGTGCGTCTCACGATCATCGGCAAGCCCCGACCCGGACACAGCATGGATCTGATCGAGTCCCTCGGTCTGCGACCCCACATCGACTTCGTCTCGGGTGTGAGCGACGAGCGCATCGTCGAGCTCTACGCCGAGGCCGAGATCGCCGTCGTGCCGAGCCTCTACGAGGGCTTCTCACTGCCGGCGATCGAGGCAATGAGCACGGGAACCTGCCTGGTGGCAACCGACGGTGGCGCCCTTCCCGAGGTCACCGGTACCGACGGCGAGACGGTGCTGCAATGCCCCGCCGCCGATGCCGATGCACTCGCTGCGACCCTGCGCCGCGGACTCGACGACGCCGAGCTCCGCGCGCGGGTGGGCGCGGCAGGACGCGAACGAGTGGTGTCGCGCTGGAGCTGGAAGCACTGCGCGACCCTGACCGTCGAGCAGTACCGCGAGGTTCTCGAGATGCCGGCCAACCGTGCGAAGTTGGACAAGAGGGCACGACAGGCGACCGGGACGGCGGGTCGCTGATGTTGACCGTGCGTTTCGACCGGCTCGGTTTGCGCCCCGGGGACCGATTCCTCGATGCCGGGGCCGGTTTCGGGCGGCACGCCTTCGAGGCCGCCCGACAGGGTGCCACCGTGTTCGCACTCGACTACGCCGAGGAAGAGATGATGGGCACGCGCGCCACCTTCGGTGGAATGCTCGCGGCCGGCGAGATCCCCGCCACCTCCTACGGAGGGGTCCTGCGCGGGGATGCGACCCGACTGCCCTTCGACGACGGCACATTCGACTGCGTCGTGACCTCGGAGGTGCTCGAGCACATCCAGGACGATGTCTCGGCGATCGCCGAGCTCCACCGCGTGCTCAAGCCAGGTGGTCGGCTCGGAGTCACCGTGCCCGCCTGGTGGCCCGAGAAGGTCAACTGGATGCTCTCCGACGAGTACCACGCACCCAAGAGCGTCGGGGGGCACGTGCGCATCTACTCGGCCACCGAGTTGAAGGCCAAGCTGCGCGCGACCGGACTCGAGGTCGAGGCGAGCCACCATGCCCATGCTCTCCACTCGCCGTACTGGTGGCTCAAGTGCGCGGTCGGGCCGCGCAACGACGACCATCCCCTGGTGGCTCGCTACCGGAAGTTCCTCGAATGGGACATCATCGAGCGTCCGAGGGTCACTCGCGTCGCCGAACGAGTGCTCAGCCCCGTGCTCGGCAAGAGCCTCGTGGTCTACTCGCGCAAGCCCGTGGCCGCCCGCGCGACCGCGATGGCGGGGAGCACGCGATGAGTCGCAATCTGCCCCATCTCCCCGGCATCCTGACGACGGCCGACCTCCAGCGCACGGCCGACTCGATCGAGTCCCTGCAGCTGCCGAACGGCATGATCCCGTGGTTCCCGGGCGGACATTGCGACCCGTGGAACCATGTCGAGACCGCGATCGCCCTCGACATCATGGGCCGCCACGACGCGGCCGCGCGCGCCTACGGATGGCTCGCCGACATCCAGCACGCAACGGGCTCGTGGTCGAACTACTACGCGAGCGACGGCACCGTGATCGACGCCAAGCTCGACACGAACGTGTGTGCCTACGTGGCCACCGGCGTGTGGGCGCACTGGCTCTGCACGCGCGACACCGCACGAGCCCACGCGTTGTGGCCGGTGCTGCGCGCCGCACTCGACTGGGTGCTCGATCATCGTCGCCACGACGGCACGGTGCTGTGGGCGCGCGAGACCGACGCGCAACCCTGGGATTACGCGCTGCTCACCGGGTCATCCAGCATCCGGCACGCGCTGCACTGCGGTGCCGCACTCGGCGACCTGCTCGGTGACCCGCACCCCGAATGGACCCGTGCGGCGAACGCGATCGACCATGTGGTGGCCACCGATCTGTCGGCGTTCGAACCCAAGGACCGCTGGGCGATGGACTGGTACTACCCGGTGCTCACCGGGTCGATGACCGGCGCACGTGCCAAGGCCCGACTCGCCGAGGGGTGGGACCGGTTCGTGCTCGAGGACCGCGGAGTGAGGTGCGTCGACGACGAGCACTGGGTCACCGCCGCCGAGACCAGCGAGTGCGCCATCGCCCACTGCGCCGCCGGCGATCGCGAGACGGCGCGGGAGCTCCTGCTGTGGACGATGGCTCACCGACGCAACGACGGCGCCTACTGGACCGGCATCGTCTACCCCGTCTCCCCGGACGAGACGATGGTGCACTTCCCCGCCGACGAACACACCGCCTACACCGCGGCCGCGATCATCATGGCGGCCGACGCGATCAGCGGGGGCTCACATGCCGCCACCCTGTTCACGCGGCCGATGGTGCGCCACAACGCGCACCTCCGCGCACGCGCGCACTAGGCCGGCATCCACACTGCTCGTCCGCGACGAACAGTCCCGCGTCAGCGACGACGCAGCACGCGCAGCGACCCCGTGGCCGAGATCTCCTCGAAGTCACCGCTCGAGACCGCGGGCAGGTAGATCTCCTCGTAGGGAGGACGACCACCATCGGCCGGATCGGGAAACACATCGTGGATGGCGAGAGTCCCGCCAGGCGCCACGAGCGGCGTCCACATCTCGTAGTCGCGCCGTGCCGGCTCGACCCCGTGTCCCCCGTCGATGAACAAGAATGCGATCGGGGTGGACCAGGCACGGGCCACCGTCGGGGAGTCACCCACCACGGTCACGACCACATCGGTCAGGCCGGCATCCACGAGCGTGGCGCGCAACCTCGGCAACGTGTCCATCCGCCCGGTGCGCGGGTCGACGAGGTCGGGCTCGTGCCACTCCCAGCCGGGCTGGTTCTCCTCGCTGCCGAAGTGGTGGTCGACCGCAAAGAGCGTCCGGCCGGTCGTGCGAGCCGCCGCGCCCAGCCACACCGTGGAGCGTCCGCAGTACGAACCGATCTCCACGAAGGGACCGTCGGCGTGCGGGGCGGCCTCGAGCGCGGCGGCGCACAATGCGTCGCCCTCGGCCTCGGGCATGAACCCCCGCGTGGCGAGCGCGATCGACCGGAGACGTTCATCCATGGGTCCGTGCGACACGCGGCGACCCTATCGGGCGTGTCCGCTCGTACGCTGTGCGCGTGGGTTCCGCACTCGATGACCTCCTCGACCTCCTCGACCTCGAATCGATCGAGGTGAACATCTTCCGCGGGCACTCCCCCGAGGAGGACAGGGTGCGCGTGTTCGGCGGCCAGGTTGCCGGTCAGTCCCTGGTGGCGGCGTCGCGCACCGTCGACGACCCGGGTCGGGTGGTGCACTCGTTGCACGCCTACTTCCTGCGCCCCGGCGATCCGGCCGCGCCGATCCTCTACGAGGTGAGTCGCCTCCGCGATGGCCGCAGTTTCACCACGCGCCAGGTCAAGGCCATCCAGCACGGCGAGGTCATCTTCAATCTCCACGCGAGTTTCCACTCCCACGAACCCGGTCTCCAATGGCAGATCACCGCGCCCGGGGGACTGCCCGATCCCGAGTCGCTCCCCGACTTCAAGACGCGCATGGCCCCCTACAAGAACAAGATGGGCGACTGGTACGAGCGACCGCGCCCCATCGACACGAGGCACATCTCGGGCGACTTCCCCTCGCGGGTGGGGGTCGAGATGCACGGCCAGCGCGTGTGGTTGCGTGCCGACGGAACACTCCCCGACGATCCGATGCTGCACGCGGTGGTCGCCACGTACGCGAGCGACATGACGCTCCTCGACACCACACTGCTCCCCCACGGGCTCGGATGGGGCGACGGCGCGGTGCAGATGGCCAGTCTCGACCATGCGATGTGGTTCCACCGTCCGTTCCGTGCCGACGACTGGATGCTGTACGACCAGCACGCGATCTCGAACTCGAATGCCCGCGGACTCGCGGGAGCATCGATCTACACACGCGAGGGTCAACTCGCCGTCACCGTGGTCCAGGAGGGGCTCATCCGGTTGACGAAGGAGACCTGATGCGTCGCCTCGCCGCTGCGACCCTGCTCGCACTCGCCGCGTGCGGCACCGCTGACACCGCCGCACCCGACCCGCTGCCGGACTCCACGCCCACGACGATCAGCGGGACCGACTCGTCGGCGACATCATCGTCGGTCATCTCATCGGTGATGCCATCGACGACGACGACGGTGCAGACCACGTCACCGACCACGGCATCCCGCAATTCGACGACCACCGCGGCACCGATCAACACCGGCAATGTGTCGTACGAGATCCGAGAGGTCGGCCGTCTCAAGGCCGCCGTCGACGTGGTCGAGCGCGACTCTGCGGACGGATTCGTCTATGTGGTGTCGCGTCTCGGCACTGTCGAGCGCTGGCGCAACGACGGGACACGCATCGACCGTGTGCTCGACGTGACCGCCTCGACCACGGGCGGGGGTGAGCGCGGTCTCCTCGGTCTCGCATTCCGGCGCGGCGGGTCCGGGGACTGGGCCGCCTACGTGAACATGACTGATTCGACCGGCGACACGATCATCGTGCGCCACGACGTCACCGCCGACGGCCGGATCTCGCCCGCAGGCACGACCATCCTCACGATCGACCAGCCGTACTCGAACCACAACGGGGGCGACCTGCGCATCGGACCCGATGGGATGCTCTACATCGCCACCGGCGACGGCGGTTCGGCCGGCGACCCGGAGCGAGGCGCACGCGACCTCTCGTCGCTCCTCGGCAAGATCCTGAGAATCGACCCGAGCCGGTCGGGATACACGGTGCCCCGTGACAATCCTCATGTGGGGGTCGCCGGCGCACGACCCGAGATCTGGTCGATCGGGCTGCGCAACCCGTGGCGGTTCTCGTTCGCCGCGAGTGGCGACCTGTGGGTCGCAGACGTCGGCCAGGGTGAGATCGAGGAGGTGAGCGTCGCGCGGGCACGATCCGGATTCCCTGGTGGTCGCGGAGTCGACTTCGGATGGAGCGCATGGGAGGGAACCCGCCGCTACAACCAGGACCAACTCGCTCCGGCGGCACTGGCGCCCGCCGTGGAGTACGACCACGGTGGGGGTCGGTGCTCGATCTCGGGTGCCGCGGTCGGCACCGAGCGCACCGTGCCCGGTCGCGCCGGATGGTTCTTCTACGGCGACTACTGCTCGGGCGACTTATGGGCCTCGCTCGTCGTCGACGGGAGCACGACCCGTACCGAGAAGATCAACGACGATCTTGATGAACTCACCGCCGTGCGCACCACCTCGGCCGGGGTGTGGGTGACCACGCTGTCGGGCGCGGTGCTCCGGGTGTCTACTCGACCGGGGTGAGCAGGCGACCGGGGTGAGCACGCGCCTCAGCGGCGCGCACCCATGAACATTCCGCGGAGCGCCTGGTAATTCTCGATGCAGTGACCCGCCCCGAGCACGACGGCCTCGAGCGGTTGGGGCGACATGCGCACGGGGACATCGGTCTCGCGCGCGATGCGCTTGGCGAGTCCGCGCAGCATCCCTCCACCGCCCACCAGGTACATGCCGCGGGCGAGGAAGTCCTGGGCCAACTCGGGCGGCGCCTTCGAGAGACACCGCTTCACCGAGTCGATGATCGCCTGCACCGGTTCGTCGATGGCGAACCGCACCTCCTCGGCGGTGAGACGGACCGTCTTGGGGAGTCCGGTCACGAGATCGCGACCGCGGATGTCGGCATCACGATCCTCGGGCCCCGGCTCGGCCGAGCCGATCTGGATCTTGATCTCCGACGCGGTGATCTCACCGATTGCCACGCCGTGTTCGCGGCGCACGTAGTTCTGGATCGAGGCGTCGATGTCGAAGCTGCCCACGCGCACGGCGTCGAGTTCCACCACGCCGCCGAGCGAGATGACCGCGGTCTCGCTCGTGCCGCCGCCGATGTCGATCACCATGTTGCCGACCGGTTCGTCGATCGGGAGGTTCGCCCCGATCGCGGCCGCCATCGGCTGCTCGATCAACTGGGCATCGGACGCTCCGGCGCGGCGCGTGGCGTCGGTGACCGCCCGGCGCTCCACCTCGGTGATCGCCGACGGCACGCAGATGACGACCTTCGGACGGGTGAACCGGGAGACGCCCACTCGCTGGAGGAGGAGCCGGATCATGCGCTCGGTGATGTCGAAATCGGTGATTGCGCCACCCCGCAAGGGCCGGACAGCGGCGATGTAGGAGGGGGTCCGACCGATCATGTTGAGGGCGTCGTGGCCGGTCGCGAGCACCTCGCCCGACTGCCGGTTGACCGCGATCACCGAGGGCTCGTTCAGCACGATGCCCTTGCCCTTCATGTACACGAGGGTGTTGGCGGTGCCGAGGTCGATCGCGAGGTCGCGCGCCATCAGTTCCTCCGCTTGTCCGACTGGTCGGACGCGTACCCGGCGTGGACCGAGTTGCGACGCGCCTCGGGAGAGAGCGCATCGATGTGGCGGCGGAAGTTCGCGATGCCGTCGTCGATGCGCACACGGCGGTTGTCGAGCCACACCAGCACGAGCAGCGCCGAGCCGGAGATCACCGCGAGCACGGTGAACATCGCGGTGAGGAACTCGACGGCGATCATCAGTTGCTCGTGACCTGTTCGGGCGGCACGATCACGTGCGCACCTGTTCCCCAGTCCGATCCCCCCGGCCAGATCTCCTTCTTCCAGATCGGCGCACTCTCCTTCAACGAATCGATCGCGAAGCGCGCGGCCTCGAAGGCCACCGGACGATGACCCGACGACACTGCCACCACGACCGACGACTCACCGAGAGCGAGCTCGCCGGTCCGGTGCAGGATCGCGATCCGCACGGCCCCGGGGTGGCGCTTCCTCGTCTCTGCGGCGATGCGCTCGAAGACCGGGAGAACCACCTCGGCGTAGGCCTCGTACTCGAGTGCCGTGACACCGGTGCGACCCTGCGCATGGTCACGCACCGTGCCCGAAAAGAGCACCACCGCACCGCACTCGGGGCGCACCGCCCATTCGTAGATCTCCCCGATCGGCAACGCCGAAGCCGTCAACTCGAACCATTCGTGTCCGGTGGAGGGGCGGGGCATGCACCGAGCGTACCCGTGACCCTCGGTGATGAACCGGAGGGTGTCTCCCGGGCGACGACACAGGTGCGTCGACCACCAGTAGGGTCACCGACTCGTGAGAGGTCGTGATGCCAACGGTCGAGAGCCCGGCCCGCTCCCCGCGCACGAGCGCGCGTGGCGTCATCCCGCCGAGGTCGGTACAGAGAAGAATCTTCCACGCCGGGAGATTCCCGCGACTCCACCCCTGCGACGCCGCACGACCGCAGTCGTCGCGGCCACCAGTGTCTGTGCCTCGATGCTGCTGCTCGCCGTGGCCCTGCCCTCGCGGATCGATCCACCGGCCAACAACGCAGGCACAGAGACCGCCGACGACCGACCTGTCGCCGATCAGGCTCCCGTCGACTCGCCTGCCGGTCCATCAGTGGGGGTCGAGTCGGCAACGGGCACGCGCGTGAAGAACGCGGGTCTCGGAGTCGACGTCGCCGTCGACGGCACATCGATCGCAGTGGTGGCCGTGGGCGAGGGACTGCTCGCCACATCGGCCGATGCGGTAGGCACCGGCACGACCGCACGATTCACGATCAACGGAACCCTCGTGGCGGCGACAGTGATCGGCATCGACGAAGAGACGGGTCTCGCTTTCCTCTCGGTCGACGGGTGGCCCGGCCAGTCCGTGCTCGCCACGATCCCCGCGGCGGTCGTGGCCGAGAATGCGATGGTCACCGTCGATGCCGAGGGCCGCACCGTGACATGTCACCCCTCGCTCGAGTCGCAGGATCGCACCGACGCTGATCGCACGCCGATCTCGACCGACTCTGTGATCGTGGGCGCATCCGTGGTGACGGATGCACTCGACACTCCACTCGGCGTGGCAGTGAGCCGGACAGAGGGCACATGGATGCTCTCTCGCACCGCGATCGAGGCTGCACTGGCGCGCACCGTCGCTCCGGGGTGATGTTCGGTCCGGCCGGACAATCACGAGCAGAGCAGTCGCAGTCGGAGCCACCGACAGTCCCCATATCCTGAACCCATGGCCGACGACGGATCCCCGACTCCGCCCGACCCTTTCGGGGGCATCCCGTTCCTCGGCGACATGATGCGGGCCATGGCCTCCCAGGGACCGCTGAACTGGGATCTCGCGACCCAGTTCGCAGCGATGGGCGCCCGCGGCGACGACCCCGATCCCGACCCCTCGACCTCGTCGCGTATCGAGTGGAACTCCCTCGCCGACATCGCCGATCTCCGGGTGGCGGCGGCCACCGGACTGGCGACCGGGCCATCGGGTCGACACCCCGAGATCCTCACGGTCACCCGGGCAGGTTGGGCCGCCCGTGCGCTCTCGGATCTGCGCCCGCTCTTCACCGAGCTCGCCACATCACTGTCGTCGAGCAGCGGGACCGACGGTGAGCCCACCGGGGATCCCCTCGCCGCGATGCTCGGGCAACTCTCGAAGATGATGGCCCCGGCGATGATGGGGATGTCGGTGGGATCGATGGCCGGGGCACTCGCCCGTCACGCACTGGGTCAGTACGACCTCCCGCTCGCGCGTCCCGGGGTGCGGGAGATCCTCGTGGTCGAGTCGTCCGTGCAGACCTTTGCCGACGATTGGTCGATTCCGCGGGACGACGTGCGGATGTGGGTGCTTGTGCACGAGCTCGCCTCGCATGCGGTGCTCTCGTCCCCCGCCGCTGTCGATGGCATGATGGCCTCGATCCGCGCACATCTCAGCGCATTCCGTCCGGACTCGACGGCTCTCATGGAGCGGCTCGGGTCGATCGACCCCGGCGACATGGGCGACGGAGGCATCGAACAGATGATGTCGTCGGTCCAGGCGATGTTCTCCGATCCCCTCGTGCTCCTTGGTGCGGTGCGGTCCGCGGAGCAGGACGCGATCGCGCCCGTGCTCGACGCGCAGGTTGCCGCGATCCAGGGCTACATCGACTGGGTCGTCGACACCGTGGGAGCCCAGCTCCTCGGCACGACCGCCACGATCGCCGAGGCGGTGCGCAGGCGGCGCCTCGAGTACGGATCGGATGCGCGACTCATCGAGGGACTGCTCGGTCTCACCCTCAACAGGGCGCAATTGGCGCGCGGTCGCTCGTTCGTGGAGGGCGTGCTCGAGCGCGACGGGGCCGATCGGCTCCCGCACATGCTCACTGATCCGTCCCTCCTCCCGACTCCGAACGAGATCGACGCCCCCGGTTTGTGGCTCGCGCGTCTCGAAGTCCTCTGAGATCGCGCGCGGTGCGCAGGTGCAGCCATGCGCCAGCGGCACCGACGCCGCCAACCATGGCGAATCCGATCCATCCCGAGGGACTGACCGCGACCGGCACGAGACCCCCGGCCACCCACGCCCCCTGGTTCTGAGCCTCGAAGCGCGCGAACACGCGACCTCGGTTCGCATCGGGCGCGTTCTCCTGCACGGTGGCCTCGAAGGCGAGCCTGCCGATCGCGGCCGAGGCATAGACCACACCCGTCAGCACCACACCAGCGGTCACCCGGTTCCACCACGCGCATGCGGCTCCCGCCACGGTGACGAGGGCGAGAGCGGTCACGAGCATCGTCTGGTTGCGCATCCGCTCCCTCACCCTCGGACCGACGAGATTTGCCGCGTTCGTCGAGAGGCTCGACACGGCGATCGCGAGCCCGAACCACGCAGTGCCCGCGATCTCACTGCGCAACCAGAAGGCGAGATGGAAGAACTGGAAACCCACCGCGACACGGAGCGCGCGCATCGCGATCGCAGCCGCCACGACCTCGGGCTGGTGCAGTTCCTCGGTCTCGAGTGCATCGGGCGGGCTGTCGGCGATCACCACGCGCGGCAGTCGCCGGGAGTTCAGGCCGGCCGCGAGGAATGCGAGCGCCCCCGTCACGAGCGGTGCGCGCGGATCGATCACCTGCAAGCCCACCGCCGGGGCGGCCACCACGAATCCGGCGATGCCGGCGATGAGTCCGAGTCGTGAATTGGCCTCGACGAACCGCTCCGGATCGGGAACGGTGACCGGCACGAGTGCCGACTTCGAGACCGCGTACGTCTTCGACAGCACGAGCGCGGCGAAGGCGAGCGGGAACAACGTGAGTGAGTCCAGTGACGATGCCATGCCCACCAGCACCGCTGCACGGAGCACGGCCACGACCATGACCACGATCCTCTGCCCACCGCGCATCCTGTCGATGAGCGGACCGATCAGCGGTGCCACCACCGCGAACGGGGTCATGCTGACCGCCAGGAACAGGATCACCCTCATGCGCGCGGCATCCGGGCTGATCGAGAGGAACAACGAGTCGGCGAGCGAGATCGCCATGAACGCATCCCCCGCCGTCATCAGGGCGTGCACGCGGGAGAGCCGCAGGAACGGGCTCGGAGGCGGGAGTCCGTGGTCCCGCCGGGGAGCATCACCCTGATTGCCGCTCACGTGGCGATGCTATGCGCCGGTGCGCTTGTCGAACTTGTACCCGAGACCGCGGATCGTCACGATCCGGCCGGGGTGACCGGGATCGTCCTCGATCTTGGAGCGGAGGCGCTTGATGTGCACGTCGAGCGTCTTGGTGTCACCCACGTAGTCGCTGCCCCACACGCGGTCGATGAGCGTCTCGCGCGGCAGGACACGACCGGCGTTGGCGAGGAGCAGGTGCAGCAACTCGAACTCCTTCAACGGGAGGTGCAACGTCTCTCCGCGCACCATCACGAGGTGCTGATCGGGATCGAGCACGATGCCGTCGACCTCGAGTGCACCGGCCGACAGCTCCCCGCCGCGTTCCTGGGTGCCGCGACGCATCACGGCGCGCATCCGCGCCGTCAACTCGCGCAGCCGGTAGGGCTTCGTGACGTAGTCGTCGGCACCCACCTCGAGACCCACCACCGTGTCGATCTCGGCACCCTTGGCGGTCACCATGATGATCGGCGTCGAGGTCTTCTTGCGCAACGCGCGGCACACGTCGATCCCCGACATCTTCGGGAGCATCACGTCCAGGAGGATCACGTCGGGCTGCACGACATCGAACATCTCGAGCGCCTGCACCCCGTCACGGGCCACCTCGACCCGGTATCCCTCGCGCCGCAGGCCCACCTGCAGGGCCTCGACGAAGGACTCCTCGTCCTCCACCACCAGGACCGTCGGATTAGCCACGGGCACCATCGGAGTCTGGGCCGCGTTCATCACGACCGAGTATGTCCCCGAGAACCCGACCGTTGCGCGGCAGTGAGACCGTGAAGATCGAACCTTCACCTTCCCGTGAGGTCACGTTCACCTCACCGCCATGATTGGTCACGATGTTGCGCACGATCGAGAGGCCGAGCCCCGTGCCCCCGGTGACCCTGCTGCGGGCCTTGTCGACCCTGTAGAACCGCTCGAAGATCCGGTCCAGACTCGCGGCGGGGATGCCGATTCCCTGGTCGTGGACCTCGATGTCGACCCGATCGACGGACGGGATCACCGTGACGAGGACCCTCCCGCCCTCCGTCGAGTATTTGACGGCGTTCTCCACGAGGTTCCCCACCACCGACGCCAACTGATGCGCATCACCGTTGACCGTGGCATCCCCCTCGATGCTCCGCACCGCCACCGAGACGCCGCCCGCACGCGCGAGATCGGCGTACCGGTCCACGGTCTCGCGCGCGACCTCTGCCAGATCCACGCGGCCGACCAGCATCTCCCCGCCCATCTCGATGCGCGACAACTCGAGCAGATCGTCGATCGTGCGGGTCATCCGTGCCGTCTCGTTCTGCATCCGCCGCACGAGCCGGAGGAGGGTCTCGTCCTGCACCTCCCCCTCGAGGGTCTCGGCGAGCACCGACACCGCCCCCACCGGGGTGCGCAGTTCATGGCTGACATTGGCCACGAAGTCGGTCCGCACCGCATCCAACCGGTGCCGCTCCGTCACGTCCTCGACCGACACCACCGCACCTCCGTCGGCAACGGGAACCGCACGCACCGCAAAGACCCGCTGCGGAGGGCCGACCAGGGTCACCTGCTCTTGGGCAACCGCTCCGGACCGGGCCGCGCGAGCGAGCCTGTCGATCGTCGACTCGACGAGGAGATCGGCGTGGCGCACACCCGTAGCGGCATCGGCGCGGGAATTCCTCGCCAGCACCGACCCGTCCGCATGGAACGCCACCACACCGATCGGCAACGCCTCGAGACTCCTGTGCAACCCCGCGGCGTCGCCGGGGGGCGTGACGGCCTCGGTGATCGCAGGGGACGCGACGACGCCATTTGCTGCCCGGCGCGACCTGAACCGCACCGCGACCAGCACTCCGCAGGCACCCCCCACCGAGAGACCGAGGAGGAACCAGTTCACTGGGTTCGGCTCCCCGTCATCGGCCGGTCACTTCTGGGGCGGGTTCTCGAAGCCCTCGATGTAGGGCAGACCGTCGGTGTCGTCCTCCGGACGACTGCTCTTCCAGCGTTCGGCACCCTTGTGCTCGGGGAGCCAGCCGGTCACCAGGTACCGCACCCGCTCGCCGATGTTCACCGCGTGGTCGCCGATGCGCTCGTAGAACCGCGCGACCATCGCCATCTGGATCGCAACCTGCAGGTCGATCCGCTCGTCGGCATGGCTCTCGAAGATGGTGCGGACGAACTCGCGCTGGAGACCGTCGAGGAACGAGTCCATGTCGTCGATCGCCGCCGCCTTGGCGGCGTCGTTGGTCTCGAACGCCTCGAGTGACGACACGAACAACTGCTGGGCCTGTTCGCCCATCCGCGCCACCAACCCGCGCATCCGCGGATCGAGCTGGTGCCCGTAGATCCTCCGGGCCGCCTTGCAGATGTTCACGGTGAGGTCCGCGGACCGCTCGACCTCGCCCACCATCTTCAGGATGGCGACCAGCTGGCGCAGGTCGCCTGCGACAGGGGCCTGGAGGGCGAGCAATTGGTAGCACTTCTCCTCGAGATCCACCGAGTGCGCGTCGATCTCATCGTCGTCCTTGATGAGCGCGTCGGCACCGTCGAGGTCGCCGTCGAGGAGCACCTGCGTCGCCCGGGGGATCGCCTCGATCACCTTCGCGGCGAGCCAGGCCAACCTGGCCCGGACGTCGTCGAGCTCCTGG
Source organism: Actinomycetota bacterium (assembly GCA_046091605.1). Taxonomy (GTDB): domain Bacteria; phylum Actinomycetota; class Acidimicrobiia; order Acidimicrobiales; family Ilumatobacteraceae; genus UBA2093. Next base: position 27,453 of record JBJTCB010000013.1, read on the forward strand.
TGGAATGACTTGCGCAGTTCGTCCATCAGCCGAACCTCCCCGTGATGTATGCCTCGGTCCGCGGATCGTCCGGACGCGAGAAGAGTTGCTGGGTCGAGTTGAACTCGACGAGCACGCCGGTCCGCCGGTCGCTCACCTCGTTCATCTCCGTCGTGAAGAACGCGGTCGAGTCGGAGACCCGGGCGGCCTGCTGCATGTTGTGGGTCACGATCACGATCGTGTACTCCCGCTTGATCTCCTGCATCAGGTCCTCGATGCGCGCCGTCGCGATCGGATCGAGCGCCGAGCAGGGCTCGTCCATCAGCAGCACCTCGGGCTCGATCGCGATCGACCGCGCGATGCAGAGTCGTTGCTGCTGACCACCGGACAATCCCATGGCGGAGGCGCCGAGTCGGTCCTTCACCTCGTCCCAGAGCGCGGCACCCCGAAGGGACTTCTCGACGATCGCATCGAGATCGGCCTTCTTCTTCGCTCCGTTCACGCGCGGGCCGTAGGCGACGTTGTCGTAGATGCTCTTGGGGAACGGATTCGGCTTCTGGAACACCATTCCGATGCGCCGACGCACCTCGCCCGCATCGGCCTCCGGACCGTACAAGTCGATCCCGTGGTAGGCCACCCGACCCTCGACCCTGGCACCCGGGATCAGATCGTTCATCCTGTTGAAGCACCGGAGAACCGTCGACTTGCCGCAGCCCGACGGACCGATGAACGCGGTGATCTCGCTGCGCTTCACGTACATCGAGACGTCGCGGACGGCACGGAACTCCCCGTACCAGACCTCGAGACCGTCGGTCGTGAGGACCACCTTCTCGGGATCGGGCACCTTCGCACGGTGCTCCTCGACTGTGTCGTCGATGCGGGTGTCGGCTGACATCATCACCACCTCTTCTGGTACTTGTTGCGCAACACGATCGCCGCCGCGTTCAGGGCGAGCAGCACCCCGAGGAGCACGATGATCGCGGCTGCGGCGAGCGGACGGAACTCCTGCTTCGCATTGCTGATGTAGGAGAAGATCTGGATCGGGAGCACGGTGTACTGGCTGTCGAAGCCGGTCGGGTTGAAGGTGATGAAGGTCAGTGCACCGAGCATGAGGAGAGGTGCCGACTCACCGAGCGCCCTCGACACCGACAGGATCGTGCCGGTCAGGATCCCCGGGAACGCGTTCGGGAGAACCTGGTTCTGCACCGTCTGCCACTTGGTCGACCCGAGAGCGAGCGAACCCTGGCGCAACGAATCCGGCACGGCCCTGATCGCCTCGCGCGACACGATCACCACGGTCGGCAGCACCAGCATCGTGAGCACCAAAGCGGCGGTCAGGACCGTCGACCCGAGACCGAGTGGGCCGCGCTTGATGAAGGCGAGACCGAGGATGCCGAACACCACGGAGGGGACCGCGGCGAGGTTCTGCACATTCAGCTCGATGAGCCGGTTCCACCACTTCTCGCGCCGGGCGAACTCCTCGAGATAGATCGCCGTTCCCACCCCGAGCGGGAGACTGATCGCCGCGGTCGTGCCCACGACCCACAACGATCCCCAGATCGCGGACTGGATGCCGGCCCTGCGGGGGCGGGCCGAGGGCATGTTCGAGACCAGGTCGGCATTCAGGCGCGGCGCGCCCTCCACCGCGATGTTCACGAGGAGGGTGGCGAGCGAACCGAGCGCGACACCGATGCCGGCGAAGAGGAACAGTCGGAACACCAGATCCTTGGTCGCACGCGCCGGCTCGCGCCGTGCGGTGAGGTCGATCGCCGTGCTCACTCGTACACCTCGCGGAACCGGCGCACGATCCGGATGCTGAATGCGTTCAGCACCATCGTGATGATGAACAACAGCGAACCAACCGCGAAGATCGCCTTGTACCCGGTGCTCCCCGTCGCCTGGTCGCCGATGCCCGCGAACCCGATGAAACCGGCCATGGTCTGGCCCTCCTGCCCGGGGTTGCCGGTGAGCTGCGCACGGCTGCCGGCGGCGAGCAATGCGATCGTCGTCTCACCGATCGCGCGCGATGCCGCCAGCACGATCGCGGCCACGATCCCGGACAACGCGGCCGGGAACACGACCCCGATGGAGACCTCACGACGGTTCGACCCGAGCGCGTACGCACCCTCGCGCAGTGCCGACGGCACGGCGACCATCGCATCCTCGGCGAGCGAGGCGACGGTCGGCAGGATCATGATCCCCGTGACCAGTCCGGCCGCCAGAAGGCTGTAGGTGCCGACGTCTCCGACCGGCCAGAGTCTCGCCACCAACTGCGGGTTCACGAAGTTGAGAGCGAAGAACCCGAACACCACGGTGGGGATGCCAGCCAGCACCTCGAGAACCGGCTTGACCACCCGTCGCACGCGCGACGACGCGTACTCGCTCAGGTAGAACGCCGCGCCGAGACCCAGGGGGATCGACACGACGAGCGCGATCGCCGCCACCCACAGCGAGCCGACGACGATCGACCACACGCCGAAACCCGCCGGCTTGAAGAGCGGGGTCCAGTCCGCACTGCCGAGGAACTCCCCGATCGACACGTCGGCGAAGAAGTCGATCGCGGGTCGCGCGAGAGCGAACACGATGAGCACGGACGCGATCACCGTGACCGTCGACATGGCCGCGAGCACGGCCTTGATGACCCTCTCGATGACGATGCGCCGTCGCATCCCGCCCGAGGGCATCAGGCTGACGGTGGAGGACACCATCGGATCTTAGAGCGCGACGATCTCGGCCACCTTGGCCGACTCCTGCTGCTTCTGGGCATCGTCGAGCGGGACGAAGAGAGCCTCGGTGGTCAGCTCGTCGCGCACCTCGTCGAAGTACTGGAAGAAGGCCTTCACCTCGGGGCGTGCACCGGCCGCCTTGGACACGTACGCGTACAGGGGCCGTGCGAGCGGCGTGTAGGTGCCGTCCTGAACCGCGGCCACGGAGGGTTCGACACAACCCTTGCCGCCGTCGATCTTCACGGCCTTGACACGCTCGAGGTTCTCCTCGAGGTACGAGAAACCGAAGTATCCGAGCGCACCCTCGTCGCCCTCGACACCCTTGACGGTGACATTGTCGTCCTCGCTCGGGTTGTAGTCGGTCCGGCTCGAGCCTTCCTCACCGTTGATGGCCTTGGTGAAGTAATCGAACGTTCCCGAGTCGGTCCCTGCTCCGTACAGCCCGATCGGCGTGTCGGGGAACGACGGATCGACCTGGTTCCATCTGGTCACCTTGCCCTGAGCCCCGGGCTCCCACATCTTCTTCAACTGATCCACCGTCAGGCATTCGGCCCAGGTGTTGTTCTTGTTCACCACGACCGACAATGCATCGTTCGCCACGATGACCTCGATGAACTCGATTCCAGCCTTCTGGCAGGCCTCGATCTCGGTCTCCTTGATCTCCCGGGAGGCGTTGGCGATGTCCACTTCCCCGGCACAGAACTTCTCGAAGCCTCCGCCAGTGCCGGAGGTTCCGACGGTGACACGCACGCCGGAATTCTCGGACTGGTAGTCCTCAGCGACGAGAGTCATGAGGGGTGCCACGGTGCTCGACCCATCGATCAGGATCTGACCCGTCAGGTCGGACCCTGAGTCACCAGTGCCGCCGCTTCCGCCGCACGCGCCCACGAACATGAGCGCGGCGAGCGCTCCGAACGACACGATCCTTCTGGGGGGGAGTCTCCGCGACATCGGACAACCACCATCTCTCTCGACGACGGGCCGGAGAGCCCGCACGGGAAAACCTAGGTGGACGAAGGTGAACGCCCGTCCGCAGGAAGATGAACGTCAGGTGAACGAGACCGGACTCGGTGCGAGTGCCGGCTCAGAGCTCGAAGTCAGGATCTCCGGTGTCCCATTCAATGGTGATCGCCTCACGCTCGGCATCGCGAACGATGCGCGCGGCGTTGCGACGGAACTGGGGATCTTCCTTGGTCAACAGAACGAGCCGCGCCAGCACCCGGGTGCGGAACTCCTCGAGGAGGGTCCGGTCACCCCAGTCCGCGTAGACCTCCCAATGCGGGGACACCGGGCCGAGATACACGATCCGCGCGTGCGCGCGCGGCGGTTGAGCGACTTGGACATCAGACATATCCACAACCCTACCGTTCCCCGGTGATGAGCATCTGGGTGACCAGAACAGGGGCGAAACCGGGGAAAAACTTCGGATTGGGTGCTGTGGACAAACGATTCTTACCGATTCTTTGACGTGGCCGACCCCCGCGCGACGGACCGCGATGCTTGACTGAGTTTGCGGGAACTTTCCGCCATGACTCGATGTCAGAGATGACATCGACCGAGAGCATCCACGACCGAGGGTGCGGGAGGAGAGCCATGAACCTCAAACTGGAGATCACGAACGAGCCGTGCCGGCTGGTGGTGGTTGAGGCCGACAAGCCGAGACCCTTCGACGATTCCCCCACCGCATGGATGGGCGAGGGCAACTGCCGGGACTACCCCCCGGCCACCTTCTTCCCCTGCGACGGCGTCGGGGTCGAGCGGGCCCGGGCGATCTGCAAGGGCTGCCCCGTCGCAGAGAAGTGCCTCGAGTACGCGCTCACCGAGCGCATCGAACACGGTGTGTGGGGTGGGTGCAGCGAGCGTGAGCGCCGCCGCATCCTGAAGCGTCGTCGCGCACTCAGGGCCTGAGATCGTGAATCGATCTCAGGTGACCGCATCCGCGATGCGGACTCAGGACTTGTCCGAGGACTCCCCGGACGGCGGGTTCTTGCCCTCTTCCATGGCCTTCTTCAGTTCGCGCTGAGCAGTCCCGAGGTTGCGCGCCAGCTTGGGCAGTTGCGACCCCCCGAACAGCACGAGCACCACGACGAGGACGATGACAATCTCGGGAGTTCCCATGGGACGACTCTACCCCTCGCCACCGGCACCGAGTCAGCGGGCAAGAACGATGCCGGGGACGATAGGAATCAGTCGTGCTCGAGTGCGTGGTGAACATCAGCGAGGGACGCGACCCCGGCCTGATCGAGGGCCTGGTCGCGATCTGTGGCTCCTCGCTGCTGGATCTCCACACCGACGCCGACCACAACCGGAGCGTCGCCACGCTCGTCGGGACGAGTGCCCCACGAGACCTCGCACGATGGGCATTGGCGAACCTCGACCTCGGCGCCCACGAGGGCGTCCACCCACGGCTCGGCACCATCGACGTGGTGCCCTTCGTGCCGCTGGGCGATGCGACGATGACCGACGCGATCGCAGCACGGGACTCCTTTGCGAGATGGGCCGCCGCCGAGTTGGGGATCCCCTGCTTCCACTACGGCCCGGAGAGATTGCTCCCCTCTGTGCGGCGGGACGCCTTCAGGGGTCTGTCGCCCGATGCCGGTCCCGCGGTGCCGCACCCGCGCGCCGGGGCGATCTGCGTGGGGGCACGCGGTCCGCTCGTGGCGTGGAACCTGTGGATTGACGGCATCGATCTTGCGACAACGCGCACTGTCGCATCAATCGTGAGAACCGACACGATCCGCACCCTCGGACTGCAGACCGGGCATCACACCCAGGTGAGCGTGAACCTCGTGGATCCGATGCGCGCGGGACCCGACATGGCCCACGACGCGATCGTTGCTGCACTGCCGCCCGATGCGAGGATTCTCAGAGCAGAACTGGTGGGACTCGTGCCGCGAGCCGTGCTCGCGAGGATCGATGCTGATCGGTGGGAGGAACTCGACTTGGACGACTCACGCACGATCGAGGCGCGACTCGCCGATTGATCAGGCAGTGCCGACACGCCGAGTTGCTTGAGCGCGTTGACGGCGAAGTCTGCGACGCTCACGCTCGGAGAGTCCGCCCCAGATGCCGAACTTCTCGCCGTTGGCGAGTGCGTACTCGAGGCATTCGCCGCGCACGATGCAGCCCCTGCACACTTCCTTGGCCTCGCGGGTGCTCGCGCCGCGCTCGGGGAAGAACAAGTCGGGATCAACGCCGAGGCAGTTCGCTTGGTCCTGCCAACCACGTTCCTGGCTCAGGCTCACGGGTGTTTCTTGCATTGTTGGTCCGCCTCCCGCTCAAGGGGCAGGCGACGGCCCGGAAGCCGCCAACTGTCACCCCTGTAACTACAGCGGTGACATTTTGACAAATGACCCCGGAAAAGGCAACTCGGACAAGGGTTTTGTGAGGTTCGTCCCTCGGCTTGCCTGTCCATAGATCCCGAGATCAGCCCGAAGAGCGACTGATTTCAGCGTCTTTCGGCTCATTTCACGCCAAAACCGGCGAAAGACGCCAGAAAAACACGTTTCAGCGGGCTCGCGAGGTGCGCCGGCGATTCTCGAGGAAATCCACGAGGACGAAGTCACCGAGCGTCTCGGGAGTGGTGAAGAACGCGCGACCGTGGTTCAACTGCGTCATCTGCTCGATGAACCTGCGCAGCGGACCCGTCGCGTCGAGCACGAACGTGTTGATCGTGATCGAGTCCCTCGTGCATCGCACCACCTCGCGCAGCGTCGCCTCCACCGTCTCGCGCACCGGCGGATAGTTGAAGTACACCTGGCCCGACTGGGTGATGTGGGCGGTGGGTTCGCCGTCGGTGATCATGATGATCTGCTTCGTGCCACTCTGGCGCGCGAGCAAGTGGCGCGCCAACCGCAGACCGTGCTGCATGTTGGTGCCGTAGGCGAGGTCCCACGAGACCTCGGGCAACTGATCGTGCGTCATCACGTGCGCGGTCTCGGAGAATCCCACCAGACCGAGGTAGTCGCGGGGGAACTGACTCGAGATCAACGAGTGCAGTGCCATCGCAACCTTCTTGGCCGGAACGAAGTTCCCGCGCATCGGCATCGACATCGACAGGTCGATCATCAGCACCGTCGATGACCGGGTCGTGTGCTCGGTGCGCTCGATCTCGAAGTCGTCCGAGGAGAGGCGCACCGGGGTGCCGGGGCCGTTGCGGGAGATTGCGTTGCGGATCGTGCGCTGCAGGTCGAGACGGAACGGGTCGCCGAACTCGTAGGGCTTCGAGTCGTAGGTGCGCTCGTGCCCACTGCCGTCCCGGGCGATCTTGTGCTGACCGAACTTGTCCTTGGTGAGGCGCGAGAAGAGCTCCTTCAGCGAGTTGTTGCCGATCGCCCGCAGACCCCTCGGGGTGAGCTCGAGCCTGCCCTCCTTGCGGTCGATGAGGCCGGCCTCCTCGAGCATCTTGGTCATCTCGGCGAGACGCTCCATCGACTGGGCGGCGTCCTCGCCGAGGAGTTCCCTCACCTTGTCGAGGTCCACCTCGGCCAGCTGCGAGGGGTTCGTCGCCTGGCGCAGCATCCCCTCCATGTCGGAGAGCTGGCCGAGCTCCTGCATGGCGGCCATCGCCTCCTGCATGCCCATCTGATCGTCGCCGCGGAAGTTGTACTGCTGGTCCCAGCCCTGCTGGGGGAACATCTGCTGGAGCTTCTGTCCCAGTTGCTGGACCTGCCAGTTGAGGTCCATGTCCTCCATCAACTGCTCGGAGAGCTGCTGGAGTTGCGAGCGCTGCTCGGGGGACAGCGAGTTCATGAAGGCCTGCATCGCCTGCATGCGCTGGGCCATCTGCTCGAGCAGTTCATCGAGGCTCTGCGGATTCTCGGGGAAGAAGTCCCCGTACTGCTCCATGAACTCCTCGAAACCGGGGTCCTCTCCCCTCTCGCGCTTCTCGATCATCTCGTTCAGGGCGGCCAGCATGTCCTTCATCCGCGCCATGTCCTCGGGCGACATGTTCTGCATCCCGTCGGACATCTGATCGACCATCTGCTGCATCATCTGCTCGCGGAGCTTGTCCATCAGCTCCTCGAAGCGCTGCCGCGCCTCGTTTGACTCGAAGTCGTAGTTCTGCAGTTCCCTCACCATGCCCGCGAGGTCGTCGGGCATCATGTCGAGACGGAAGTTGCGCTCCATCGCCGCATCACGGGCGGTCTCGGCGCGTCGCTCATCTCCGGAGGCCTCGGCCTCGCGCACCGCGTTGTCGACCGCGTGGCGCTCCTCGTCGACGATGTCACGGAGCGCATCGGCGATCTCTGAGTAGACACCGCCGAGGTCGCCGCTCTCCTCGATCTCCTTCTTGCGCTGTCGGATGCGCTCGAGCATGTCGCGAAGACCCTCGATGCGGTTGCCGTCGGCGTCGCGCATCCCCTCGCGCATGAGGCGCCGAAGTGCGGCGTTCAGATCCCCGTGGTAGAGGAGATCATCGGTGAGCTCATCGAGGATGCCCTCGGCGTCGAGACTGAAACCTTTTTGGGTTCCGTCCCAGCGGGAGTATGTGAACCTCGTGGCCATGGGGGCAACCTAGTTGTTCTAGGGTTGGATCCGTCATGCGGGTACCCAGGACATTCGTCTTCGTCGACATCTCGGGTTTCACGAGGTTCACGGCGGAACAGGGCGACGATGCCGCCGGGCGTCTCCTGACGGCCTGGCGCGGGGCGACCCGCGACACGGCCTCGGAGACCGGGGTGCGGATCGACAAGTGGCTCGGCGACGGCTGCATGATCGTCGCCGTCGAGCAGATGGACGCGCTGGTCTTCGCCCTCGAACTGCGCCGGAGGGCGGCGATCACCTGTGCCCCTCTCAAGATGCGGATGGGAGTCGCCACCGGGCTCGCCCTCCTGTTCGACGGCAACGACTACATCGGCTCGTCGGTGAACCTGGCGGCGCGGTTGTGCGACTCGGCGGGCGACGACGAGGTCCTGATGCCGGTCGACCACATCGTCCAGTTGCCCGATGGTGTCACGACGCTCGCCCACCGCCCACTCAGCCTCCGCGGCATCGACGCACCGGTCGAAGTGGTCGTGCTGAACGGCGAACCCGTCATCGCGGGTCGCGACGACAACGGCGAGTTGTGGACCCGGTCACCTTTCGTGACCTGAGCCCTGCCGGGACGTGAGCCGGAGCCCGCACCCGGTCGCAGCACTCAGCCGCGACCGCGGTAGGTGGCCTTGGAACCCGAAGTGTCCTTGTTGAGGCGTCGCGACAGGTGCAGCCCCTCGAGCACGAACTCGACGGCACTGGCGAGCACCGAGGGAGACTCGTTCCCGCCGGTGAGTGCGAGCACCGGCGCGCGCAGGGCCGGGATGTCGTTGAACAGGGCGACCAGCTCGCCCGAGGGAATGTCCTCGCCGACATGGGCGATCGCGCCCTCCTCGAAGGCGGTCACCACCTCCCGCATCATCTCGCCGGGCGCACGGTCCTTGTAGACGGTGAGCACGGCGGCCGAGACGAGTTGCTGGAGGATCTGGGACTCGCGGCCCTCCTCCAGGGACTCGATCTCGACCTTTCCCGAGGTGGACGCAGCGAGGGCATCAAGGTCGCTCACCCTCGGTGCCACCTCGCGCTCACCGGCGCGGAGGGCACGCCTGATCGCATTGGCCGAGAGGATCTCGTAGTTCGACACCGAGAGCCGCACGCTCACGCCACTGCGCTGGTTGACCTGGCTCGAGTGTCGCGCCTGCTGGGAGAATGTCGCGATGATCTCCTCCATGAAGTCGGGCATCGTCACGGTCACGTCACCGATCGAGGCCGCGCGCGCCTCTTGGCGCATGATCGCAACCTCGGTGTCGGCATCGAGCGGGTAGTGGGTGCGGATCTGGCTGCCGAACCGGTCCTTCAGCGGGGTGATGATGCGACCGCGGTTGGTGTAGTCCTCGGGGTTGGCCGATGCGACCAGCATCACGTCGAGGGGAAGGCGGATCTTGTAACCGCGGATCTGCACGTCGCGCTCCTCGAGCACGTTCAGGAGTCCCACTTGGATGCGCTCGGCCAGGTCCGGGAGCTCGTTGATCGCGAAGATACCCCGGTTCGTGCGGGGCACGAGGCCGTAGTGGAGGGTCAATTCATCCGAGAGATAGCGACCCTCGGCGACCTTGATGGGGTCGACCTCGCCGATGAGATCGGCGATCGAGGTGTCGGGGGTGGCGAGCTTCTCGCCGAATCGGTCGTCGCGGTGCACCCAGTCGATCGGGGTCGAGTCGCCGTGCGCGGCGACCGCGTCGCGCGCGTGTCGCGACACCGGGTTGTAGGGATCGTCGTTGATCTCGGAGCCCTCGATGATCGGCATCCACTCGTCGAGCAGGTTGGTGAGCGACCGGATCATGCGGGTCTTGGCCTGACCGCGCTCACCGAGGAACACGACGTCGTGACCGGCGAGAAGCGCGTTCTCCAGTTGCGGCATGACGGTCTCTTCGAAACCCATCACGCCGTCGAACAGCGGTCGACCGTCGCGGATCGCGGTAACGGCGTTGCGCCTCAGCTCCTCCTTGACCGGCAACGACTGCCACCCCGAGGAACGCAGGGCTCCGAGTGTCCGGGGCAGGTGGGCGGGAACGTCGCGCGTCGTCATGTGGCGACAGTACCGCCCCGACGACGGTGAGATTTCATCGGATCGATGTCAGGCACCGGACATTCGTCATCGATTGCGCCATCGGGGCGGCTGACCGGGGATCATCTCGAATCGATCCGCGTGCTTGTAGAGCACGTGGTTCACCTCGTGCTTCAGCACGTCGAGGAATGCGGCGGTCTCTCTCGCCGACTTGCCGGGTGCGACCGAGAGGAACGCCGCGACCATGTCGGCGAGGGTCGACTCCGGTGCGAGAACCGGCAACTCGACCGTCGTCTCCGTCGCATCGTCGGTCGGCCATGTCCTCAGTTCGGCGATGCGCTCCGCGAACTCGCAACAGTCGTCATTCCACTGCTGGACGAGATGCACGAGATGATCCTCGGTCACCCCACCGGCGAACGAGACATGCAGGATGAGCCTCACGGGCGATTCCACCGCGGGCTCCCATGGCTCGTCCTCGTCGTGCTCCTCATCGGTCGGGTCGTGGGAGGCTTGGGAGAACCGGTGCGACAGGTTCCACTCGTTGCACACGTCCAACGGGTCCGTGCCACCGGCGCGTCCCACCATGGCCAGCACCATGAATTCATAGAACGGCTGCATCGGTCCGAGCCCGACGATCCAATCCACCTCATCGGAGGTCGGAGCGAGGAAGACGCTCGGCGGATTCTCCCCGTCGTCCACCTCGCAGACCTCGAAACCCGCGCGTGCGAGGACCGCCCCGAGCTCTCCCGCCGTGAACACTTCCCTCGGGTGCATCATGGCGCAACTCTAGGAGGAGGGGGTCTGAGTTTCGCCGTGAGACCGGTCGGTCTACTGGCGGGCGAGGTCCTTGCGGCTCGCGAACTTGGCCTTGCGGTAGTCCTTGTTCATGAGCGCGATCACGTCGATCGAGATCTCCTTCGGACACGCTGCCTCGCACTCACCGTGGTTCGTGCACGAACCGAAGTACTCGTCCATCGTCTCGACCATTGACTCGACACGACCCCACCGCTCGGCCTGACCCTGCGGGAGGCGGTTCAGGTGGGCGATCTTGGCGGCGGTGAACAGGTTCGCCGCACCGTTCGGGCACGCGGCCACGCACGCGCCGCACCCGATGCACTCGGCCGAATCCATTGCCGCGTCGGCGACGGGCTTGGGCACCGGGATCAGGTTCGCATCGGGGGCACCGCCGGTCTCGGCCGTGATGAAGCCACCGGATTCGATCACGCGGTCGAAGGCGGAGCGGTCCACCATGAGGTCCTTGATGATCGGGAAGGCCGACGCACGCCAAGGTTCGATCGTGATCGTGTCGCCGCTCTTGAACGTGCGCATGTGCAACTGGCAGGTGGCGGTCCCGCGCTGCGGGCCGTGCGCCTGACCGTCGATCATCAGCGAGCAGGTGCCGCAGATTCCCTCGCGGCAGTCGTGGTCGAACACGACCGCTTCCTTGCCCTCGGTGACGAGTCGGTCGTTCAGGATGTCAAGCATCTCGAGGAACGACGCCTCGTCGGTGATCTCGTCCACCGTGTGGGTCTCGAAGCGACCCGCGTCGGTCGGGCCCGCCTGGCGCCAGATGCGCAGGGTGATGTTCTTCAGGGTGTTGCTCACTTGTAGCTCCTCGTCGCAAGGTGGACAGACTCGAACTCGAGCGGTTCCACGTTGAGCACCGGCTTCATGGGGTCGCCTCCCCACTGCCAGGCCGACACGTGCGCGTAGTTCTCGTCGTCACGCTGGGCCTCGCCGTCGTCGGTCTGATACTCGGAGCGGAAGTGACCGCCGCACGACTCGTTGCGGTCGAGAGCGTCGCGGCACATCAGCATCCCGAGCTGGAAGAAGTCGTCCACACGGCCGGCCTTCTCGAGGGTCTGGTTGAGGCTCGAGGAGTCACCGGTGACGCGCAGATCGGTCTTGAACTCCGCGTAGAGCGCCGGGATCTCCGACAGGGCCTTCTCGAGTCCCTGCTGGGTGCGCTCCATGCCGCAGTACTCCCAGATGATCTTGCCGAGTTCGCGGTGGAAGTGATCCGGCGACTTGGTGCCGCGCGAGTCGAGGTACCCCTGGAACCGCTCGCGAGCCTCCTGCTCGGCCGCCTTGAACGCGGGGTGGTCGGTGCCCGGCATCGGCTTGTTCAGCAGCGGCGCCAGACCGTTGCCGATCGTGTAGGGGAGGACGAAGTAGCCGTCGGCCAGTCCCTGCATGAGCGCGGACGCGCCGAGTCGGTTCGCACCGTGATCGGAGAAGTTCGCCTCACCGGCGGCGTAGAGGCCGGGGATGTTGGTCTGCAACTCGTAGTCGACCCACAGGCCACCCATCGTGTAGTGCGTGGCGGGATAGATGCGCATCGGCGCGTCGTAGGGGTTCTCGCCCGAGATCCGCTCGTACATCTCGAACAGGTTCCCGTAGCGCTCCTCCACGACGTCGCGCCCGAGGCGCGAGATCGCGTCGGAGAAGTCGAGATAGACACCGTTCTTCTTCGGCCCGACACCCTGGCCACGGTCGACCGCGCGCTTGGCCGCGCGCGAGGAGATGTCGCGCGGCGCGAGGTTGCCGAACGAGGGGTACAGACGCTCCAGGTAGTAGTCGCGCTCGCCCTCGGGAATCTGGTCCGCCGGGCGGTTGTCGTCGGGGTTGACCGGGACCCACACGCGCCCGTCGTTGCGCAGCGACTCCGACATCAGCGTCAGCTTCGACTGGCTCTCGTCGCTCTGCGGAATGCAGGTCGGGTGGATCTGGGTGTAGCAGGGATTCGCAAAGAGCGCCCCGCGACGGTGCGCGCGCCATGCGGCGGTCACATTGCAGGCCATCGCGTTCGTCGAGAGGAAGAAGACGTTGCCGTACCCACCGGTGGCGAGAACCACGGCGTGCGCCGAGTGGGACGTGATCTCACCCGTCATCAGGTCGCGCACGACGATGCCGGCGGTGCGACCGTCGACCACGACCACGTCGACGAGTTCGGTGCGGTTGAAGAGGCGGATCCCGCCGAGTCCGACCTGTCGCGAGAACTGCTGGTAGGCGCCGAGTAGGAGCTGCTGACCGGTCTGGCCGCGCGCGTAGAACGTGCGACTCACCTGGGCACCGCCGAACGAGCGGTTGTCGAGGAGTCCGCCGTACTCGCGGGCGAAGGGCACGCCCTGGGCGACCATCTGGTCGATGATGTTCACGCTCACCTGGGCGAGCCGGTACACGTTCGCCTCGCGGGCGCGGAAGTCACCGCCCTTGATCGTGTCGTAGAACAGGCGGTGCACGCTGTCACCATCACCCTTGTAGTTCTTGGCGGCGTTGATGCCACCCTGGGCCGCGATCGAGTGCGCACGGCGCGCCGAGTCGTGGAACGTGAACGCGTCGACCTGGTACCCGAGTTCGGCGAGCGTGGCGGCAGCCGAGGCACCCGCGAGTCCGGTGCCGACGACGATGACCTTGAACTTGCGCTTGTTGTTGGGGTTCACCAACTTCATGTCGGCCTTGTAGGCGTCCCACTTGTCCTCGACCGATCCCACGGGGATCTTCGAGTCGAGCGAGAGGGTGTTCTGCGCCAGGAGTTGCTGGGTGAGGCTCATTGTTCGGGCTCTCTTCCTTGTTCGACTTGTTCGACTATCCGACGATTCCGGCCATCACGGCGACTGGGAACGACACATTGCCCACCACGACCACCGCGGCGAAGCCGGTCGCGAACGCGCGGCTCCACTTGTTGAACCGTGGGCGGTTCCATCCGAAGGTCTGGAAGATGCTCCAGGCCCCGTGGTACAGGTGGATGCCGAGCAGGATGTTGGCGACCACGTAAAAGAGCGCGACGGGCACCCGCTCGAACGACCGGACCACGTTGTCATAAACGTTCGCACGCACGAACTCGCCGTCGGTGCCGACCGTGTTGGCCACACCGAAGGTGAGATCCGCGAGGTGCCATGCGATGAAGGCCAGCACGATGATCCCGGTCCAGCGCATGGTGCGGCTCGCGAAGTTGGCCACTTGGTAGTCGCGGGGGCTCTGGTAATTGGTCGGCCGCGCACGGCGGTTGAGGACTGTCAGCGACCATGCGGCATGGAGGTGCAGAATCAGCATCGCGACGAGGCCCGAACGCAGGATCCACAGAACCGACTCCTTCGGCGCCAGCGGGTACAGGAGCTTCTTCAGGAACTCGGCGTACTTGTCGAGATCGGCAGCCCCCTGGTACATCTTCAGGTTGCCGATCATGTGGAACAGCACGAAGCCCATCAGGGCGATTCCGCTGATGCCCATCGCGTACTTCTTGCCGACCGCGGTCGAGTAGAGATCGAGCAGGAACGGACGCTTCTTGCGGGCGCGAACGGCGGTCCCCGAGACCGCGCCGCGCCTGCTCGTGATGACCTGTGCCATGGGGACTCCTTGGCGGCCCAGGCGGGCCGCATGACGAACAGCGACCGAAACGGTAGTGCCGGCCCGTCCACGGGGGGCAATCTGGCCATTTCGCTCGTTCGTGTCTTTTTTCACTAGTGTTGACACGTCCATTGACAGGGTTCCGCCGTTGGGCGAGCCCTCCTACCTCCCAGGAGAACATTCGGTGACAGAGCTAATTGCAGCTGAGGGCGGATACCAGGAGTTCACGCTGAAGGGTGGTGAGTGGCTGGTCCTGTGGCTCTCCGCTGCGGCCGCCATCCTCGCCATCGCGGTGGGCTTCTACCTGGTCCGCGCGGTGTTGGCAGCCGACCAGGGCTCGCCCAAGATGCGGGAGATCGCCGCGGCGATCCAGGAGGGCGCACTCGCCTACCTGAAGCGCCAGTTCAAGACGATCGGCTTCATCCTGATCCCTCTCGTGGTCATCGTCTTCATCACGTCGACGGCGATCAAGAAGGGTGACGGCTCAGAGGCCCTCTCCTTCGGCCAGGCAGGCCTGTGGCGCACCGTGGCATTCGTGCTCGGGTGCCTCGCCTCCGGTCTGACGGGCTACATCGGCATGACGCTGGCGACCCGCGGCAACGTCCGCACGGCGGCCGCTGCGCTCACGAACTCGATGCCCAAGGCACTGACGGTCGCATTCCGCACGGGCGGCGTGGCCGGCATGTTCACGGTGGGCCTCGGCCTCATCGGCGCCACGGCGATCATCATGATCTTCCAGAACTCCTCGAGCGTGATCCTCGTCGGGTTCGGGTTCGGCGGTTCGCTGCTGGCCCTGTTCCTGCGCGTGGGCGGCGGCATCTTCACCAAGGCCGCCGACGTCGGCGCCGACCTAGTCGGCAAGGTCGAGGCTGGAATCCCCGAGGACGACCCGCGCAACCCCGCCACCATCGCCGACAACGTGGGCGACAACGTGGGTGACTGCGCCGGCATGGCCGCCGACCTGTTCGAGAGCTACGAGGTGACCCTCGTCGCCTCGATCATCCTCGGTGTGGCCGCGTTCAACTCGATCGGCCTCAACCCGGCCATGGGACTCGTGTTCCCGCTGGCGGCTCGTGCCATCGGCGTGGTCGCCTCGATCGCGGGTGTCTTCGCCGTGAAGGCGAAGGAGGGCGAGACCGATGCCCTGAAGCCGATCAACCGTGGCTTCCTCGTGGCCGGCTCGCTGACCCTCATCGGCACGCTCGCGCTCGCGCTCGGATACGTCGGCAACGCCAAGGGCACCCCCGGCGACAAGGTCGAGCTCCTCGGTGGAGCCGGCTGGCGCGTCTTCGGTGCGGTGGCGATCGGCCTCGTGCTCGCCCAGCTGGTGAGCCGACTCACCGAGTACTACACCGCCACGCACCACAAGCCGGTGAAGGAGATCGCCGAGTCGTCCGAGACCGGACCCGCGACGACGATCCTGTCGGGCACCGCGTACGGCCTCGAGTCGAGCGTGTACGCCGTGGTCGCGATCGCGATCGCAATCGGCGTGGCGCTCGGCCTCGGCGGCGGCAACCTGACCTTCTCGCTCTACCTCGTCGCCCTTTGCGGCATGGGAATGCTCGCCACCACCGGGGTCATCGTGTCCGAGGACACGTTCGGTCCGGTGTCGGACAACGCAGCCGGCATCGCGGAGATGTCGGGCGAGTTCCACGGCGAGCCGCAGAAGATCATGGTCAGCCTCGACGCGGTGGGCAACACCACGAAGGCCGTCACGAAGGGCTTCGCGATCGGTTCGGCCGTCATCGCGGCGGTCGCTCTGTTCGCCTCGTTCATCGAGATCGCGGGTGCCGAACTCGGCGTCGAGATCAAGAACCTCGCCGACGGTGTGTTCACCGCACCCGAGCTCGCCATCAACGTGGCCGACCCGAAGATCTTCATCGGTCTCCTCATCGGTGGTGCCGTGCCGTTCCTGTTCTCTGCTCTCTCCATTCGCGCCGTCGGCCGCACGGCCGGCGTCGTGGTGCAAGAGGTGCGCAAGCAGTTCAAGGACGGCGGCATCATGGCCGGCACCAAGAAGCCCGAGTACGGTCCCGTCATCGACATCTGCACCGAGGCATCGCTGCGCGAGCTGACGACCCCGGCCCTGCTGGCGGTGCTCACGCCCGTGATCGTCGGCTTCGGTATCGGCTGGCAGGCACTCGGAGGCTTCCTCGCGGCGGTCATCCTCACCGGCCAACTCATGGCGAACTACCTGAGCAATGCCGGCGGTTCGTGGGACAACGCCAAGAAGTACATCGAGGACGGCAACCACGGCGGTAAGGGCTCCGACCCCTACAAGGCGGCGGTCATCGCCGACACCGTCGGTGACCCGTTCAAGGACACCGCTGGTCCGGCGCTGAACCCGCTCATCAAGGTGATGAACCTGGTGTCGCTGCTCGTGCTGCCCGCAATCATCTCGAACCAGGACAACGACGGTCTCCGCCTCGGCATCGCGGCGGCGGCCACGGTGATCCTGGCGGCGTCTGTCGTGAGGTCCTCGCGCCAGAGCACCTCGATCAGCGCCTGATCGACACATCGCACAAAGGCCCGGGTCGGCAACGACCCGGGCCTTTGTCATTGATGGGCACGGTTGTCGACGAACTCTTGTTCTTCACGGACGCGACCGTTCCCGGGCACCTTCGTAGAATCGAGTCCGTGGTGCGTTATCTGAGCCTCGATTGGATCGATGCGGTCAGGGCCGCTGTCGCCTCGACCCACTCGATTCGCGAACTCGCCGAGACCCACGACATCGGTGTCACTCAGGTTGTCACCGGTGGCCCGGAGGGCGACGTCACCTATCACCTGCAGGTGGGGGAAGGCTCCGTTCACTTCGGGGCCGGCGAGGCGCCCCGTGAGGATGTCCGACTCTCGCAGTCGTGGGACACGGCCGTGGGCGTAGCCACCTCGACCCTCCCCGCACAGGAGGCCTTGGTGCGCGGACTCGTGGAGATCACGGGGGATCCGACGCGGCTCATCGATGCCGCCCCGGTCTTTGCCGCACTCGACCATGCGTTCGAGAACGTCCGCACCTCGACGATCTACGAGTGACGCGGCGACGCCGGCGTCACCGGGCCGAGTGCAACTGCCGATCCGCGGGACAACCCGCGGACAATCTCAGATCAGACCGAGTGTGCGGACTTCGTCGCGCTCCTCGGCGAGCTCGGCCGCCGAGGCATCGATCCGACCCCGGCTGAATGCGTCGATCTCGAGTCCCTGCACGATCGACCACTCGCCGCCGCTGCAGGTGCAGGGGAACGACGAGATGAGCCCCTCGGGCACGCCGTAGGAGCCGTCGGAGGGAACCGCCATCGAGACCCATTCCCCCGGTGCCGTGCCGAGGGCCCAGTCGCGCATGTGGTCGATCGCTGCGTTCGCAGCCGACGCCGCAGACGACAACCCGCGGGCCTTGATGATCGCAGCGCCGCGCTTGGCGACCGTGGGGATGAAGTCGTTCTCGATCCAGGCCTGATCGCCGACCGTGGCGGCCGCGTTCTTCCCGTCGACCTCGCAGTGGAACAGGTCCGGGTACTGGGTGCTCGAGTGGTTGCCCCAGATCGTCATCTTCTTGACCGAAGTGACCGGGACCGAGAGCTTGGCGGCGAGCTGGCTCACGGCGCGGTTGTGGTCGAGGCGGGTCATCGCGGTGAACCGGCGCGGGTCGAGACCCTCGGCGTTGCTCATCGCGATGAGGGCGTTGGTGTTGGCCGGGTTGCCGACCACCAGGACCTTCACATCACGCGTGGCCGCGGAAGCCAGTGCCTTGCCCTGCGGCTTGAAGATGCCGCCGTTGGCGCTGAGGAGATCACCGCGCTCCATGCCGTCCTTGCGGGGCATCGCCCCCACCAGGAATGCCGCATCGGCGTCCCCGAAGGCGGTCTCGGCGTTGTCGGTGCACACCACGCCGTCGAGCAGCGGGAAGGCGCAGTCGTCGAGCTCCATGCGCACCCCCTCGAGTGCACCGAGTGCGGGGGTGATCTCGAGCAATTGGAGGATCACGGGGGTCTGGGGGCCGAACACGGCCCCCGAAGCGATGCGGAACAGAAGGCTGTAGCCGATCTGGCCGGCTGCACCGGTGACAGAGACGCGCACGGGAGTTGTCATGGGCACAGACACTACGCCCGCGACTCCGCGGAGACCAAAGGTGCCAGCGCCCGAACCCGGGACGACCGTCTCGTCGGGATCGGCGACCGCACCCCCGGCACGGACACGACCGCCTCAGCGACCGAAGGCCCCGAGTATCAGCCGCACGTAGTTGTCACGACCCACGTCGTTCAGGTGGACACCGTCCTTTGCGAACCACTCGGGCTTGTCGGCCGACAACGCCCACCAATCGAGGAGCACGACGTTCGGGAAGCGTGACGGAAGACCGCGGATGATGTCGTTGTTGATCGTCTCGTATTGCTGGCCGGGAACATGCACCGTGAGCACCACCACGCGATCGACGCCGGCGAGTGGCTCGAGGATCGATTCGAACGACGAGGCCTTCGTGGTGCCATTGGTGCCGAGGTGCACCACGACGTTCTCGCCCAACTCACCCGTCGAGGCGTAGTAGTTGAAGATCTGCAGGGCCTCGATCACCTGGCGGTTCTTCGCCGCGTCCACGGTGAGACCCATCGAGGTCAGTTTCTTCGCCGCGCCCAGCATGACCGAGTCGCCGACCGCGAAGACATCGAAGGGGAGCTTTTTCATCGGTGCCGTCGTCGACACACCGGGCTGGACGGTCGTGGTGGTGATCCGGGTGACGGAATCCTCGTTGTCGTTCAGCCCCCGCGTGATCTCGTCGGCCACGACCTCGGCGGTCGCGAGCGACCACCCGGACCACGCCGGAACCGCCAGCGCCAGCACGGCCGCGAGCGCGACGCGCGAACGATGCGGACCGGGTTGGCTGATCCGGACCCACATCGCGCGGGCGCGACCGTCGCGGAACGGCAACTCGACGAACCGGAACGAGAGCTCGGTGACCACCAGCGTCACCATCATGAGGAAGGCGAAGTCCTCGAGGCCCAGAGCCACTCCGGCGAGTTTTCGGTGCGCCTGGAAGATGAACCAGTGGTAGAGGTACAGGCCGTAGGAGCGGCGCCCGATCCAGACGAGCACGGGTGATCCGATCACCCACCGCCCCACCTGCGAGCGAGAGTGGGTGACGGCAGCGATGACGACCGCCGTGGCGACCCCGACTGCGAAGAACCCACCGCGGTAGAGCAGCTCGTAGGGCTGGCGACCCCCGTCCGTGACGTCGACCACGGTCCGGAACTGCCAGCACATCGCTGCAATTGCGGCGAGTCCGGCGACTGCTGCGACATCGAGCATGCCGGCGCTCTCTCCCCCGCGACCGCGGCGCAGCGCCCACGGACGCCACACCATCGCCAGCGCGGCACCGAGGAGAAGACCACTCGATCGACTCAGGGTTCCGAGGTAGAGGAAATCGGTGCGCAGGACCTCCCTGCCGAACAACGACACGTACTGCTCGGGTGTCTCGGCGATGGTGCCGACGGGGCCCGACCGGAACATCACCGCGGTCCACACCGTGACCGCGAGAGAGACGACCAACAACGATGCACCGAGGATCGGCAGTCGACTGCGCCTCAGACGTCGTGTCGCCACGGCCACGACGAGCGGCCAGACGATGTACCACTGTTCCTCGACGGCGAGCGACCACAGGTGGCGAAGCGGCGCGAACGCGAAGTCGCTCGTGTAGGACGAACCCGTCCAGATCTGGAACCAGTTCGCCCCGTAGGCAAGCCCGCTCGCCACGTCGCCTCGAAGCATGCCGAGCCTCTCGCGATCGAAGAGTGCGCACCAGATGATCGCCCCCGCGAGCAACACGAACAAAGCCGGGAGGAGGCGTCGCGCACGACGGATCCAGAACTCACGGAGCGACACGGTGCCGGTTCGCTCGCGTTCGGCGGTGAGCAGGAGCGTGATGAGGTATCCCGACACGACGAAGAACACCTCGACGCCCAGGAACCCCCCGCCCAGCCACTCGTGGTTGGCGTGGTAGACGATCACCGCGATCACCGCGAGCGCGCGCAGGCCATCGAGTGCGGGCACGTACGGCACGATGGGACCGCGCCTGGTTCCCCATGCGGGGGTCCCCTCACCGACGGCGGGGTGCGGTGCGGATCGTTGATCGCTCATGGCGCCGCCCGATGGGCACCCGGGTCACGCCACGGGCAGACCCAGTTGGGCGTAGATCTCCCTCGTCGCTGTCGACTTGTTCAACGTGTAGAAGTGGAGACCGGGCACCCCGGCCTCGAGGAGGGCAGCGCACAATTCGGTCGCGGCCTCGACACCGATCCGGCGCACCTCCTCGGCCGTCGACCCTGACTCGAGACGCTCACGCAGCCACCCGGGGAACGCGGCACCCGAGAGTTGTGCCATCCGCTCGACCTGACCGATGTTGGTGACCGGCATGATCCCCGGGATCACCGGTTTGTCGACACCGAGGGCCGCGAGGTCCTCGACGAGCCGAAGCCAGTGGTCGACCTCGAAAAAGAACTGGGTGATCGCGAAGTCGGCGAGGCGCAACTTCCCGGCGAGATGACGGCGGTCGGTGGCGAGGTCGGGTGAGCGCGGGTGCCCCTCGGGATGGGCCGCGACCCCGATCGAGAGATCGAAGTCGGCGCAAAGGTGCTGCACCAGGTCGAGTGCATGCTCGTACTCACTGGGGCGCGCCTCGGAGGGGTCCTTCGGCGGGTCGCCCCCGAGGGCGAGCACGTTGTCGACCCCTGCCTCGACATAGGTGGACACGATCGAGGAGATCTCGTCGCGAGTGTGTCCGACACAGGTGAGGTGCGCCATCGGGGGCACGGGGGTCTCCTTGCGCACCCACAGCACGGTGTCGCGCGTGTGCTCGCGCGTGCTGCCCCCGGCACCGTAGGTGACCGAGGCGAACGAGGGCCCGAGCGGGGCCAACTCGGCGATCGTGTGCCCGAGGCTCAGCGAGGCCGAGGCCGTCTTGGGCGGGGAGAACTCGAACGAGAACGTGCGCCCGGCCGCCAGGAGATCACCGATGCGCGTCATCGCACCATTCTACGACGGGTGGACCCACGGGCGGGGCCGATCCATGCCGTGACAACCAAGGTCAGTGACGGAAGTGGCGCACGCCCGTGTGGACCATCGCGATACCGAGGGCGTCGGCTGCCGCGGTCGACTCCGCATCACGCACGCTCCCCCCGGGCTGGATGATCGCGGTGACTCCGGCGGCGGCGAGTGCCTCGACGGTGTCGGCGAACGGGAAGAACGCGTCGCTCGCAGCCACCGCGCCGCGGGCGTTGTCCCCCGCGCGCTCGATCGCGATTCGTGCGGCATCGACGCGGTTCGGCTGTCCACCACCGATTCCGACCACGGTGTCACCGTGCGCGAGCACTATCGCGTTGCTCCATGTCGCAGACACGGTCTGCCATGCCAGAAGCAGACTCGACCACTCCTCGGCCGACGGTGCGCGCGACCCGACAACCTCGTAGTCGTCGAGGGGTTCGTCCACGTCGTCGGTGGTCTGCACGAGCAGCCCCCCGTCGATCGACCGCACGTCGATGGCCATCGAGCCGTACGGACTGGATGCCTCGATCAGGCGGAGATTGTCCTTGGCGCACAGGATCTCGAGCGCCTCGGCGGAGAACGACGGTGCCACGACGACCTCGGTGAAGACGGTCGCGATCGCGGCCGCAGTCGCGGCGTCGATCTCACCGTTGACCGCGACGATGCCGCCGAATGCGCTCACCGGATCGGCCCCGTGCGCTGCGGCATATGCCTCACCGATGGTCGGCGCCAGTGCGACCCCGCAGGGGTTCGCGTGCTTGACGACGACGGCGGCCGGGCGGTCGAACCGGTTGACGAGTCGCCAGGCGGCCTCGGTGTCGAGCACGTTCAGGTAGCTCATCTCCTTGCCGTTCAACTGCACGGCCGAGTCCCACCAACTCTCGACACCGGGGAGCCGGTAGCGCGCACCCACCTGGTGCGGGTTCTCGCCGTACCGCAGGACCTCGGCACGCTCGGCCACGATCGTCAGGAGCGCGGGGAGACTCGCCGGTGCCGGATCCGCGGAGTCCTCGGCGAGCCACGAGGCGATCGTGGCGTCGTATGCGCTCGTGATGCGGAATGCCTTCTGCGCGAGCACCCGGCGCGCGGCGGGACCGAAGTAGCCGCCCTCGATCATCTCGAGCACCTCTGAGTAGTCGGCGGTGTCCACGACCACTCCGACATGCGCATGGTTCTTGGCGGCCGCGCGCACGAGCGCGGGACCGCCGATGTCGATCATCTCGGTGCCGGGCGCCTGGGCGAACGGATAGAGATTGACCACCACGAGATCGATCCCCTCGATCCCGTGCTCTGCCATCTCGGCGACATGGTCGGGATCGTCACGGTCGGCGAGGATGCCGCCGTGCACTCTCGGGTGGAGCGTGACGACCCTGTGACCGAACAACGGCGGGAAGCCGGTGATCTCAGCGACGTCGGTGACCGGTAGTCCCGCCTCGGCGAGCACACGCGCGGTGCCACCACTCGAGAGCAGCGACCAACCCATCCCGTGCAGGGACGAGGCGAACCCGACAATGCCCGTCTTGTCGTGGACCGAAAGGAGAACTCGGGACACTCAGCGAAGTCCGGCGACGATCTCGGCCATCAGCGCACCGGCCTCGGTGGGGTTCTGGCCCACCTTGACCCCCGCGTCGCGCAACGCGTCCATCTTGCCGCCCGCGGTCCCCTTGCCGCCCGACACGATCGCGCCGGCGTGGCCCATCTTCTTGCCCGCGGGTGCGGTGACTCCGGCGATGTAGGCCGACATCGGCTTGGTGACGTTGGCCTTGATGAACTCGGCCGCTTCCTCCTCGGCTGAGCCACCGATCTCGCCGATCATGATGATCGCGTGCGTCTCGGGGTCGGCCTGGAACTCGCGCAGGCAGTCGATGAACGAGGTTCCGGGAACGGGGTCTCCTCCGATCCCGACGCATGTCGACACGCCGATGCCGCGCTGCTTCAACTCGTACAACGCCTGGTAGGTGAGGGTTCCCGACCGGGACACGATGCCCACGTTCGGACCCGAGGCCGAGGGTTGCTCTGCGATCTCACCGGCGGTGATGCCGATGTTGCACTCTCCGGGGCTGATGATCCCCGGGCAGTTCGGCCCGAGCAGTCGCACGTTCGGGTGGTCGCGAAGCAAGGTGTTGTAGGTGCGCGCCTCGTCCTGTGCCGGGATCCCCTCGGTGATGCACACGATGAAGGAGATTCCCGCCCGAGCGGCCTCGAGGATCGCAGCCGGTGCGGCCTTGGGTGGAACGGCCACGAACGATGCGGTCGCACCGGTCGCAGCGACGGCCTCGGCCACGCTGTCGAACACGGGGATGCCCTCGACATCGGTGCCACCCTTGCCCGGGGTCACTCCCCCGACGACTTGTGTGCCATAGGCGCGATTACGCAGACCGTGGTACTTGCCCTGGCCACCGGTGAGGCCCTGCACGATCACCTTGGTGCTTGCGTCGACGAAAATTGCCATGGTCAGTGTCCGTTCTCTCTGTGTCTGTCAGTTCTCGATGGGGATGGTCCGGGTCACGCCGTCACTTGGCGATCGCCACGGCCGCCTCGGCGGCCTCGAGCATCGTGGGCTTGGACACGAGCTTTGACTCGGGGATGCCCGCGTTGGCGAGGATCTCGCGGCCCTCCTCGGCATTCGTGCCGTCGAGCCGGATCACGATCGGCGCCCGCAGGTCGACCCGGCCCAGTGCCTCGACGATGCCCCTGGCGACCTCCTCGCCGCGCGTGATGCCGCCGAAGATGTTGATGAAGATGCTGCGCACGTTCGCATCGGAGTTGATCACCTCGAGTGCACCCGCCATCAGGTCAGCATTGGCGCCGCCACCGATGTCGAGGAAGTTCGCCGCCGAGCCGCCCACCTGGTTCACGACATCGAGGGTGCTCATCGCGAGCCCCGCACCGTTGGCGATGATGCCGACCGTGCCGTCGAGACCGATGTACTGGAGACCCTTCTCCCGTGCGAGCTTCTCGCGGGCATCGAGCCTCTCGGTCGCCTTGAACTCCTCCCACTCGGGATGGCGAAACTCGGCGTTGGCATCCAGGCTCACCTTGGCGTCGAGTGCATGGACCTCGCCGGTGGGCTTCAGGATCAACGGGTTGATCTCGGCGAGGTCGCAGTCGCCCTCGGTGAAGCAGCGGTAGAGCTGCACGAGGATCGATGCGACGCCATCGCGCGCCTTGTCCGGGATCTGCGCATCGACCGCGGCCTTCTTTGCAGCCTCGAGCGAGAGGCCCTCCACCGGGTTCACGTGCAGCTTCACGATCGCATCGGGGTCCTTGGCGGCGACCTCCTCGATGTCGACACCACCCTGTGCCGACAGCATCAGCAGGTGCTTCTTCGCGGCGCGGTCGAGCGTGAACGATGCGTAATACTCCTCGTCGATGTCGGAGGCGTGCTCGACCCAGATCCGCTCGACGAGATGACCCTTGATGTCCATGCCGAGGATGTTCCCGGCGTGGGTGCGCACCTCTGCGGCGTCGTTGGCGAGCTTGATGCCGCCAGCCTTGCCTCGGCCGCCCACCTGGACCTGCGCCTTCACCACGACCGGGTACCCGGCCTTGTCTGCGACCGCGACGGCCTCGTCGACGGTGAGAGCGACGCCGCCGGCGGACACCGGGATGTCGAAGCGGGCGAAGTACTGCTTGCCCTGGTACTCGAACAGGTCCATGAGTTGTCTCCGTTGATCGTTGTGGATGTGGTCGGAATCGGGTGCGACAGAAGTTCTTCTGGAGCAAGAGTGGGTGGATGGGACGGGGCGGATGGGGACGAGCGGACGGACGCACGCGGCGCCCTGGTGGTCACTCGCGCGAGTCGAGTTCCTCCTCGAGCCATTGACAGATCGCCTTCAAGGACGAACCGGGTCCGAAGATGTTCCCCACACCCTGCTCACGGAGCGCGCGGGCGTCGGCATCGGGGATGACTCCGCCGCCGAACACGAGCGCGTCGTCGAGATCGCGGGAACGCAGCTCCTCCATCACCCGGGGGAAGAGGGTCAGGTGCGCACCGGACAGGAGCGACAGCCCCACGGCATCGACGTCCTCCTGGAGCGCGGTCTCGGCGATCTGCTCGGGCGTCTGGTGGAGACCGGTGTAGATGACCTCGAAACCGTGGTCGCGCAGGGCCCGGGTGATGGTCTTGGCGCCACGGTCATGCCCGTCGAGACCGGGCTTTGCCACGACGACTCGGTAGGCGCGCTTCACAAGGAGAAAACCCTACGCCCTCGCCCAACCGGCGCACCAACCCGCCACAATGGACCCATGCAGACCCCCCGCCTGCGCTCCCCCCTCGCGCGTGCCCTCGTTCCCGTGCTGGGCGGCGCCGCCTTCTTCGCGGTGTTCTTCGGCGGGCTCTGGGTCGTGGCCACCGTGATCAACGACCGAGCCGAGCCGGGCAACAGGATCGCCGAGGCCGTGTTCGAGGTGGGCCCCGTCGACTCCCTCGCCGAGGCCGTGGCCGACGACGGCCCCCTGCTGTTCCCCGACCTGAAGAGCCCCGACGGCGTGCGCTCGATCGTGCTCGACCACTCCGGTGACGACCCGGCCGAGGGCTGGCAGGTCTACTACGGCTATCCGGCCGACAGGGATCCCTCGTGCCTCGTCGTGCACGTGCAGGGAACGCGCGACTTCACCGATTGCGGCGGACGCACACTCGATGCATCGTTGCTCGCACCACCGGGCGATGTGCGCCCGATCGTGGAGAACCGCAAGACCCTGTACGTCGACTTGCGCGGGCTGAACCCGAGCGACTGAGGCACACCCGCCGACTGCGGGTCCCGGTCGTGTGTCCGTCAGCCGGCGGCGACAGCATCGACGAGGCGCGCGGCGAACTCCTCGGTGTGCGCCCCGAGCTTGGCCCGATGAAGTGCCAACCCACCGAGAACACGACCCCCGCGTGACTCGAGTGCCCGCGTGATCGCATCGAGCGACCTGCCCGGATTCAACGCGAAGGTGCAGAAGGCGACGGTGGTCTTGCCGCTGATCGCGGGAAGTGCGCGCAAACGGTCGATGGCCCACGGGGCCTGACCCACCACGAAGAGCCCGTGCACCCAGGTGCCCACGATGACGGTGTCGGCTTCCTGGATCGCGGCATGGTCGGGAGCGCGCACCGGGGACAGACCCGTGATCGACCATCCCTCCTGCTGCAGGTTGCCGGCGATCATCTCCCCGGCGCGCCAGGTGTTGCCGGTGAGACTCTCGATGAGGATCGCTGCCTTCATGGTCCCATTCTGACATCTCCGTGCACAGCGGCGGGAACGTCGGACCGGATCGGAACAGTTGTTCAGATCTTCTTCAGCGGAGCCCACGCGAGCACGAGATGCTTGGTCCCGCGGTCGCGGAACCGCACGGTGACCTCGGTCTTGTCGCCCGAACCGGTGATCCCGATCACGACGCCCTCACCGAAGGTGGCGTGCTCGACGTCGTCGCCGACGCGCAGGTCGGGCATGTTGGCTGCGACCTTGGGCTCGCGCGAGGGACGCGTGGCGGCCTCGGCACGGCGCGACCCGAACGTGCGGCCCTCTGGTTCGTCGGACTCGGAAGCGCGCCGGTACGGGGGAACCGACGCCGAGTGCCAGTCCCCGGGTGTGCGGCCGTACGTGGTCGCACGCTCATTGTCGATACCCGAGTCGACGTTGCCGCGTCGGTCGAACAACTCCGGGGGCACCTCGGAGAGGAATCGCGACGGAGGGTTGTACTGGGACTGACCCCAGAGCATCCGCTGCCAGGCGTGCGAGACGAACAACCGCTCGCGTGCACGGGTGATGCCCACGTAGGCGAGGCGGCGCTCCTCCTCGAGTTCGTCCTCGTCGGACATCGCGCGGCTGTGGGGGAAGATCCCCTCCTCCATCCCGACCAGGAACACGGCCGGGTACTCGAGACCCTTCGCGGAGTGCAACGTCATCAGCACGATGCGGTTGTCGCCCGAGATCTCGTCGGTGTCGGCCACGAGCGCGACCTGCTCGAGGAATTCCTCGACATCGGCGAACTCGGCCGCCGATCCGATGAGCTCGTGCACGTTCTCGATCCGGCCCGCGGCCTCGACGGTGTCCTCGGTGGCCAGTTCGTCGAGGTATCCGCTGCGCACCATCGCGATCTCGAGCACCGCCGAGGGGCCATCCGACAGGGCCGCTGCCAGCTCGTCGACGAGGCCGAGGAACGAGGCGATCCCCTTCGCGGCCGCGCCCGACACGCCCGCCTCACCGGCCCGGCGCATCGCCTCGTGGAACGACACGCCGTTGTCGGCGGCCCAGACATCGAGCTTGGCGGTGCTGGTCTCGCCTACCCCGCGCTTGGGCACGTTCAGCACGCGCTTCACGCTCACCTCGTCGTGCGGGTTCGCCGCCGCCTTTAGGTAGGCGATCGCATCGCGCACCTCGCGCCGGTCGTAGAACCGTGTTCCGCCGACCACCTTGTAGGGGATGCCCACCCGCATCATCGTCTCCTCGATCGTGCGGCTCTGGGCGTTCGTGCGGTACATGACGGCGATGTCGCGCCACTCGAGACCGGTCTCGGAACACAATTCCCTCACGGTGGTGGCGACGAAGTTCGCCTCGTCCCACTCGTCGTCGGCCCAGAAGCGCACGATGCGCTCACCCTCGCCGCCCGAGGTCCACAGGTCCTTGTGCAGGCGGCCCGAGTTGCGCGAGATCACCGCGTTGGCCGCCGTCAGGATGTTCTGGGTGCTGCGGTAGTTCTGCGCGAGCACGATCACCGTCACGTCGGGGAAGGCGCGCTCGAAGTCCGAGATGTTGCGCAGGTCCGCACCGCGGAACTTGTAGATGCTCTGGTCGCTGTCCCCCACCACGCAGACGTTGTGATGACCCGCGCCGAGGAGGAGCACGATCCGGTTCTGAGCGCGGTTGGTGTCCTGGAACTCGTCGACGAGGATGTGCTTGAAGCGCCGCTGGTAATGAGCGAGGACCTCGGGATGCCTCTCGAGAAGTTTCACCGTGTTCAGCAACAGATCATCGAAGTCCATGGCGCCAGCACGCTCGAGACGTGCCTGGTACTCGCGGTAGACCTCGGCGATCCGCTTGGTCGCCGGATTGTCGGCGCCGTCGACGGCGGCAGCGACCGAGACCATCTCGTTCTTCCAGAGGCTGATACGAGACTGCACCGTGCCGGCGGGGAACTTGCGGGGGTCGAGCCCCATGTCGCGGATCACCCACCCCACGAGCCGCTTCGAGTCCTGGGCGTCGTAGATCGCGAACTGCGACGGGAAATCGATGGCCTCGGCGTTGCGACGCAGGATCCGCACGCACGCCTTGTGGAAGGTCGTCACCCACATCCGTCGCGCCGACTCGCCCACCGACGCGACGACACGCTCGCGCATCTCCTCGGCTGCCTTGTTGGTGAAGGTGATGGCGAGGATGTCGCCGGGGTGCACCCCGGTCGAGACGAGCCAGGCGATGCGCTGGGTGAGCACACGGGTCTTGCCCGATCCCGCGCCGGCGACGACGATAAGCGGCCCACCGGGATGGTGCACGGCGTCATGCTGATCCGGGTTGAGCGGAACCGCAGAGGGGACGTTCAGCGACTCCGACATGGTCAGGTCATCGTAGGCGCGACCTGTGTCGCACTGTGGGCTGCCAACCGGTGGCCGACCGACGGACGAACCGGGCTCAGTGACGGGAGAGGACGCGAACGGGCAAGCGGCGCGGACCGCGCACCTGGCCGGTGCTCCACACCGTCTCTTCGTCGATGACGAGTTCGAAATCGGGGAAGCGCTCGAGGAAGACCTTGACCGCGACGTTCATCTCGAGTCGGGCCAGGTTCGACCCGATGCAACGGTGGATACCGAGACCGAACGCGGAGTGACGGTTCACCTCGCGGTCGATCACGACCTCGGCGGGGTTCTCGAACTGCTCGGGGTCGCGGTTCGCGGCCGGGAACGGCAGGAGCACCCAGTCGTGCTGCTTCATCTGCACACCGTGGAACTCGTGATCCTCGGTCACCAGGCGCGCCATCGTCACCGGTGCATACGCACGCAGGAACTCCTCGACTGCCATCGGGATCATGTCGGGATTCTCCGCGAGACGCCGACGGTCGACGGCGTTCGTGGCGAGGTGCCAGATCGAGTTCCCGATACCGCTCCAGGTGGTGTCGATGCCGGCGATGAGGATCAGGATCACCATGCCCTGCACCATCTCGGGCGTGAGCGTGTTGCCCATCACCTCGGCGTTCAGCAGGTCGTTGATCAGATCCTCGCGGGGGTTCTCCATGTGGTCCCGGATGTGCATCTCGAGGTACTCACCGAACTCCTGGAACTTGGCCTCGCGCTCCTCGCGGGGCGCGTTGACCGACTCGAGAACCAGGTGCACCCATCCCCGGAACCGGTCCGCGTCCTCGAGCGGCAGACCGAGCATGTGCGCGATGATCATCACCGGGATGTGCTGGGAGTACTCGAGGGCGGCGTCGACCACGTCCTTGTCGCCCATCTTGTCGATGAGCTCGTTGCACATCTTCTCGATCTCGGATCGCAGCGGATCGATCTTCTTCGGCGCGAATGCCGGCAGGAGGATCCGTCGTGCGTGTTGGTGGAAGGGCGGATCGCTCGTGATGGGCGGCGCGCCACCGATCGGTGCGGGCGGCGAGGCGAGCTCGGGGTCGTGGTCGACCTCGTGGGGCTTGATTTGGCCGACGACGACGCTGCGGCTCGTGAAATGGTCGGTGTCGTAGGCGATCTCGTGCACCATCTCATGGGTGAGCGGCAGCCACACCCCGCCGTAGCGCTCGGTGTGGGCAATCGGACAGCCGGCGGCCTTTAGGTCCTCCCAGATGGCGTGGATGTTCCGGTTGTACTCCGGGTCTGCGTGGTCGAAGTCGGTCTGCCAGTCGGCGACCGGTCCGTAGACGGATGTCATGGGGAGTTCACTCCTCGATGATGATCGCGAACTCGGGGCAGTTCGCGGCGGCGAGTCGGGCCTTGTCCTCGAGGCCGGCGGGCACGACACCGTCGTTCAACTCGAAGGCGTTCCCGAGGTCGTCCACATCGAACAACTCGGGTGCCAACGCATAGCAACGGTTGTGGCCCTGGCACTTGGAGGAATCGACACGCACTCGCATGGTGTGAAGTCTATGGTCGGGGTTCGCCGGTTTCACCACTCGACTGATCCGCGAACTCCACCGTGCCGAATGCTCCCTTTGTCCTGTTGTTGCCCCCGTCGGAGGGAAAGGCGCTGGGCGGCTCGACGCGACCCGCGTGGCGCGGGGAATCGGGTCTGTTCGCGGAGTCCCTCGGCGAGTGGCGCGACCAACTGGCCGACGAGTTGCGCCGGATCGGCGGGGGTGGCGAGCAGTTGTTGGGTGTGGGCGGAGACCACCTCACGCGCGCCCGTGCGGCGAACTCCTCGTTGATCGGTGCACCGACTCTTCCTGCGTGGCGCCGCTACACCGGTGTCGTCTGGGATCACCTCGATCCCGGGACTCTCACCGAGACCTCCCGCGCGAGGATCTGGGTCGTGTCTGGCCTGGCTGGCCTGGTTGCCGCGACAGACCCGCTCCCCGACTACAGATTGAAGATGTCGGCGCGCTTGCCCGGCACCGGTCCACTCGCTGCATGGTGGCGCGACGACCTCACCGACGCCCTGCTCGAGACTCTTCCGAGAATCGGCGCACCGACGGTGGTCGATCTCCTGCCCCAGGAGCACCGGGCCGCGATCGACTGGGCCCGCGTTCCGTCGGTGCGACTGGATCTGGTGACTCGGTCGGGCGGGAAGGCGGGTGGTCACGCCGCCAAGGCCGCCAAGGGTCTCCTGGCGCGGACCCTCCTCGATGCGGGTCGCGCCGACCCCGTCCGCGTCGCCGCGTCGTTCCGGCATCCTGAATTCGTCGTTCGCCGCGTCGACTGAGAAGACTCATCGCGTGGGGTCGCCTGCGCGCACCCCGAGGGGGTCGCAGGAATGGACACGGACACACTGTTCTCACTCGAGGGAAAGGTCGCCGTCGTCACCGGGGGCAGTCGGGGACTCGGGCGGCAGATGGTGCTCGCCTTCGCCGACCGGGGCGCCGACGTCGTGATCGCGAGTCGCAAGATCGAGAACTGCGAGTCGCTCGCCGCCGAGGTTCGCGCGACGGGTCGTCGCGCCCTCGCCGTCGGCTACCACGCGGCCTCGTGGAGCGATGCGGACCGGCTCGCAGACGCGGCGCTCGCCGAGTTCGGCCGTGTCGACATTCTCGTGAACAACGCCGGGATGTCGCCTCTGTATCCGTCGCTCGACGCAGTCACCGAGGATCTCTACGACAAGGTGATGGGTGTCAACTTGAAGGGCCCGTTCCGCCTCTCGGCGGTGCTCGCGACCCACATGTCGACCCCGGGACCCGACGGCCATGTGCGCGGGGGTGCGGTCATCAACGTCTCGTCGACGGCCAGTCAGAGACCGTCGGCGAACGAGGTCGTCTATGGCGCTGCCAAGGCGGGGATCAACAACCTGACGCTCGGACTCGCGCGGACCTTCGCCCCCCATGTGCGAGTGAACTGCATCGTGCCCGGGCCATTCCTCACCGACATCTCGAGGGCCTGGGACATGGACCAGTTCCGCGAACGGGCGAGGACGGCCTACGCCCTGCAGCGGGGAGGGGAACCGCACGAGATCGTCGGCGCGGCACTGTTCCTCGCGAGTGACGCGAGCAGCTACGTGACGGGAACCCTCGTGAACGTGGACGGCGGACCGCGCTGAATCGTGTCCCGGTGCCAGGTGCCGGAACGGGGTGCCGGCTCAGCCGAGAAGTTTGGCGGCGAAGAAGTCGAGGACCCGGCGAACGCTCTCCTCGTCGCGCTGCTCGGTGAGAACTGAATGGTCGCTCTTCTTCGTCGATGGCAGCTCGACCGCGATGAAGGAGTCCCCCAGCAGCTCGCGCAACGACGCGAAGCGATCGCCCACCAGTCGGTCACCGTCGTAGCGCAAGCCCAACACCTGGCAACCCTGCGCCGCGCGCTCTGCCACGACCGCGGCATCGGCCGGCGAGAGATGGAGGTCCCTGGCGCGCTTCTTGCCGAACACGAACGGCAGCGACGGTTGCGACAGCACGGGTGCCACCATGATGTCGTCGACCATCATCCCGAGGGCGAACCCTCCCGAGAAGCACATGCCGACCGCACCCACTCCCTTTCCGCCCACCTCGCCGTGCAACGACCGTGCGAGCGCGCGCAACCATCCGATGATCGGCGATGTCTGGTTCGTGGCGAGGGCCGAGAATTCGCGCGCGACGCAGACCTTGGCCAGTGACGCCGCCGCATAGCCGTTCGAGAACTCCTTGCCCGGGGTGCCGACGAGGGCCGGCATCGCCACGGTGAACCCGCGCGCCACGACCTCCTCGGCGAAGGCGAGCACCTTCGGGGTGATGCCGGGCACCTCGTGAACCACGATGACGGCCGGGCCGGAGCCGCGTCGGTAGACGTCGCGCTCGATCGCGGCCGACTTGAAGGCGCTGCGCGTCCAGCCGTCGAGTTCCACTGCACCTGCACCCATGTTCAATCCCCCTTCATCGCGGCGAGCGCCGCCTCGGCCAACAACTCGGTGCCGATCTTCATCGGTTCGAGGTCGATCTGCTGGTCGCCCATCGCGCCGTGAAGGTACCTCGCATAGACCCCCTCGGAGATCACCGCGAGTCGGAAACTCGCAAACGCCTTGTAGTACCCGATGTTCGACACGTCGCGGCCGGTGCGCGCGGCGTAGCGCTGCACGAGATCGTCGAAGGCGGGAAATCCGGGGATCCCGGTCGGGTCGTTCGTGCGCACGACACTGCGACCCGGATCGGTCCAGTAGATGCCGACATAGCCGAGGTCGGCGAGGGGATCACCGAGCGTGCAGAGTTCCCAGTCGAGCACGGCGGCGATCCGGCCGCGTCCGATGTCGGTGAGGCAGTTGCCGAAGCGGTAATCACCGTGGGCGATCGAGGTGCCCTGTTGGGTCGGGATCGACGCCGCGAGCAGGCGACTCACCTCCTCGATCGCGGGCAGCTCCCTGGTCTTGGAGTTCTCCCATTGCGTCGACCACCGCCGCACCTGGCGCTCGACGTAGCCCTCGCGCTTGGCGAGATCACCGAGACCCACCGCGTCGACATCGACGGCGTGGAGGTCGGCGAGCACATCGACCAGGTGCTCGGCCGCGGGGGTGCGAAGCCGCTCGGGGAGCTGCTCGCCCCGTTCGGGACTGTCGAGCACGACACCGTCCACCCACGACATCACATAGAAGGGTGCGCCGTTCACCTCGTCATCGGTGCACAGACCCAGTGTGCGGGGAACAGGCACATCGGTCAGACCCACCGCCGAGATGATGCGGTGCTCGCGCGCCATGTCGTGCGCGGTGGCGAGGACATGCCCGAGCGGCGGACGACGCAGCACCACCGTCGTGCCCGATGCGTCGGTCACCTTGAAGGTGAGGTTGCTGCGCCCCCCTGCGATCAGATCCCACGTGTAGGGGCCAGAGACGCCGTCGATGTTCGCATCGAGCCACGCGCTCACCCGGTCGGCGTCGATCCCCCGCATGGTCAGCGACGGTAGTGGGCGTCAGCCCGGTCGCACGACGCCGACCACCTTCCACCAACGGATGGGGCCGACCTTCACGACATCGCCGGTCTGTGGGGCGTGGACCATTCGCCCGCCACCGAGATAGATGCCGACGTGGCGGATGGGGCTGCCGGTGAAGATCAGGTCACCGGGCTGGGCGAGTTCCTTGGGCACCTTGGGCAGGGCGTTGAACTGTCGACGGGAGTTGCGCGGCAGACCGACACCGGCCTTGCCCCATGCGTACGCAGTGAGGCCCGAGCAATCGAATCCCTTGCCGGGACTCGACATCGCGTAGCGGTACGGCGTGCCCAACTGCGACAGTGCGTACCTGATCGCCGCCTGGCTGCGCGCCGAGACCTTGGGGATGTTGCGGTACTTGGCCTGCAACGACGAGTACTTGCCACGGAAGCCGGCGGCCTCGCGCTCGGAATCGGCGAGTGCCTGCTCTTCCCGGCGGCGCTGCTCGGCGCGGAGGAGGTCGGCCAGTTCACCCTGGGCCGAGTTCTTCAACTCCTCGAACTTGCGCGCCAACTCCTCGGTGGCACCCTGACGTGCGAGCACGTACTCGGCGGCCGACTCGGCCTTGGCCCTCTTCTTCTCCAGCTCACGACGCTTCTTCGTCAACTCCGTCGCCGTCGCATCGAGTCCGTCGGTGGTGAGAGAACCCTGGTTGAGCGCGATCGAGGTCAACTGGCTGCGCTGGAGCGCGTCCTGCATCCCGCCCGAGGACGCGAGGAGGTTCGTCAACGTGGAATTGCGGCCACCGTGCATGAACTGCGTGACCGCGGACAGGTACAGGGTTCCGCGCATCTGGGCCAACTGGGCCTCGGCGGCGGCGACCTCGGCCTGGGCGTCGGCGATCTCGGCGGTCAGGTCCTCCTCGAGGGCGATCGCCTCGACATAATCCTCGGCCAGCGAATCGAGTCGCTCGGTCATCCGCTCCAGCTCATCGGCGAGAGCGGCCACCTGGCGGCGTTTGTCGTCGACGGGCTCGGCTCCGGACCGACCCGGGACCGCGACCAGACCCCCCGCCAGGAGGGCAGCAGCAACCACCCGGCGCGCACGGAGGCTCGCCCGGGCGCGGGAAAGAGCCGGGACGCGGGAGGTGCGCAGTCCTCGTCGGCTCGTCGTGCGGGTCGACAACATGACCCCGAAAGGCTACTTCTGTCCCCTGTGGGCTGGTCGTCGGCTCCGTGGTTCCGTGCGTTGCGCCTTGCGGGGCAAGGGATTCGGGATGCGAGAAATTTCTCCCGTCCGGTTGTTCACGAGTGAACGCAGTCGCCCCCGCTCACTCCCACTCGATCGTGCCCGGTGGCTTCGATGTCACGTCGTAGACGACACGGTTGATGCCCGCGACCTCGTTGATGATGCGACTCGACATCTTCTCGAGGAGATCATGCGGCAGCCGTGCCCAGTCGGCGGTCATCGCATCATCGCTCGTCACCGCGCGGATGATGATCGGCCATCCGTAGGTCCGCTCGTCCCCCATTACGCCGACGCTGCGAATGTCGGCGAGCACCGCGAAGGACTGCCAGATCTCCCGCTCGAGCCCCGCTGCGCGGATCTCCTCGCGCACGATCGCATCGGCGTGCTGGAGCACCTCGACCTTGTCGGGTGTCACCTCGCCGATGATCCGCACACCCAGGCCCGGTCCGGGGAACGGCTGGCGCCACACGATGTCGTCGGGAAGACCGAGTTCGCACCCGGCCTTTCGCACCTCGTCCTTAAAGAGCGCGCGCAGGGGTTCGCACAATTCGAGCGTCATGTCCTCGGGGAGACCCCCGACGTTGTGGTGGCTCTTGATCACCGCGGCCGTGCCGTCGTGGCCACCGCTCTCGACGATGTCGGGATACAGCGTGCCCTGCACGAGGAACTTGGCATCGGTGATCCCGCCGGTGTTCTCCTCGAAGATGCGCACGAAGAGCTCCCCGATGGTCTTTCGCTTGGCCTCCGGTTCGGTGATCCCCTCGAGCGCCGCGAAGAACCGTGCTCCCGCATCGACATGAATCAACTCGACGCCCATCGTGCGCCGGAACGTCTCGACGACCTGCTCGCTCTCACCGCGGCGCATCAAACCGGTGTCGACGTACACACACGTGAGCCGCGATCCGATCGCGCGGTGCACGAGTGCGGCCGCCACGGACGAGTCGACGCCGCCCGAGAGACCGCAGATGGCACGCTCATCGCCGACCTGCTCCCTAATCGCTGCGACCTGCTCGTCGACGATCGACGACATCGTCCAGTCACCGGCGCACCCCGCGATCTCGCGGAGGAACTTCTCGAGGAAGCGCTGGCCGTGCCGCGAATGCACGACCTCGGGATGGTGCTGCACGCCGTAGATGCCCCGCACCGGATCCTCGATGACCGCGTTCGGCGCATCCGGCGTGGATGCCGTCGTGGTGAACCCGGGTGGTGCCTCGCTCACGAAGTCGAAGTGGCTCATCCAGACCTCGAAGCCGCCACCCATCGAATCCTCGAAAAGCCGCGAGGGTGCCCCGTTGCGCGTCAATTGGGCGCGCCCGTACTCACCGCGGCCACCGCGCGCGACGGTGCCGCCGAGTTGCTGGGCGACGAGTTGGCATCCGTAACAGATGCCCAGGATCGGGATGCCGAGATCCCAGATCGCCGGATCGAGGACGGGCGATCCCTCGACATGGACGCTCTTGGGGCCACCAGAGAGGATGATCGCGCGCGGTGACTTGTTTCTCACCTCGTCGGCGGTGATGCGGTGCGGGACGATCTCGGAGTACACCTGTGCCTCGCGGACCCTGCGCGCGATGAGTTGTGCGTACTGGGCCCCGAAGTCGATTACGAGGACGGTGTCGTGGAGTGCGGGGCGGGGCGACGTCGTCATGACTTGTTCCACCCTAGTGGTCAGTGTGACGATGGATCCGTGCCCCGATTCCGAGTTCTCGCGTTCGTCACCCTGGTGACGTGCGCACCCCTCGCCGCTGCGTCGGCGACCGGTGCGACCGGTGCGACCGGTGCGACCAGGGCCGACACGACACCGACCGAGACGACGATCCCGGTCACCGACACCACGTTCGTGTGGGATCTCGAGAAAGAGCCGAGCGAGTGCATCGGCTTCCTCCCCAAGCCCGGGTGCGGCAAGGAGCCCCAGCAAGCCGGAGATCGCGGTGGCGCCCTCCAGTGGGCCGTCTTCGGCGTCATCATCGCGGGCGTGGCAACGGTCGGCACCGTGCTCGCTCGCAACGTCGTGCGTCGCGACAGGGAGATCGCACGTCGACTTCGCGACGGCGGATGAAACTCAGCGCCGACGCGACAGGAACGACACCGTCTCTTCGGTGAATCGCCGCGGCTGCTCCCACGGCACGAAGTGGCCGCACCCGTCGATCCGCACCGACTTCCACACCCGGGAGAACACCACGGCAGCCATCTGGTCGAAGTCCGGGTAGATCACCGCATCGGAGGTCCCGAACATCACGAGCACCTCGTGGATGTCGTTCGGGCCGAACATCGGCCGCTCGCGTCGCTTCGTCGCATCGAAAGCCGCCTCGTAGTTGCCGAACGTGGCCCGCAGTCTCGTGGCATCGGCGAACGGTTCGACGTGGCGCATGACGTCCTCGGGCGTGAACGCACCGGGATGCGCCCAGTTCCGGTCGCCGTAGAAGCGGGAGATGTATGCGCGGCGAGCGGCCGGGTCCGGGAGTTCGGCCGCGAGGGCGTCGGCATCGGTGCCCTGGCGGACGTAGTAGTCGGCGGTCTCGCGCGGAGCCCGCGTGCGCAGGCCGGCCATGCGTTCCTTGTCGAACGGCAACGGACAGTTGAAGAGAACGAGACCCTCCACCCGATCGGGGTGGCGCAGCGCGACCTCCTGAGCGACCGGCCCGCCGAGGTCACCGCCGATCAGGGTCGCCGTCGCGCATCCGAGTGTGTCGAACACGAGCGCGGCGACATCGCTCGCGTGCGAAACGACATCGTGGAAGCCGTCCGGGGCGGGATCGGTCTCGCCGAAGCCGCGCAAGTCGGGCACGATCACATCGAAACCGGCATCTGCCAGCGGATCGATGGCCCTCTCCCAGATCAGCTTGGTCTCGGGCCACCCGTGCAGGCACACCACGACGGGGGCACCGACGCGACCAGCGCGCCAGTGAGCCATGCGCAGATCGCCCGCACGTGCGAACCGGGTCTCGTGCACCACGCGGAACAACCTATGCCCAGATCACCGACCGGTTCGGCTCGATCATTAGCGTTGTCCTGGTGGGCATCGTCTACATCCTCGTGAGCGGTGCCGCATTCGGGTTGCTCCCGCTCTTTGCCCGGGTCGCCTACGACCATGGCACCGAACCCCTCGGACTCCTCGCCGTCAGATTCCCGATCGCGGCAGTGTGCTTGCTGGCACTCCGGCTGGTGCGGGAACACGGTGTCCCCTGGCCGAAGGGAAAAGTGTTGGTCACGCTCCTGGGTCTCGGCGCGATCGGGTACGCAGGGCAGTCGAGTTTCTACTTCTATGGGATCGACCGGATCGATGTGAGCCTGGCGACGGTGATCTTCTACTGCTATCCGGTCATGGTCACGCTCGCGGCATGGGCAGTCTTGGGCACCCGACCCTCACGGGCAGCGACGACCTGCCTGGCTGTTGTTGTCGCGGGAGCGGCGCTCACCGCCGGACAGGTCGGTGCGGGCAGTGCAACCGGAGTTGCGGCGATGCTCGCTGCGGCCGCGTGGTACACCGTCTACATCCTCGTCTCGAGCAGGACGGTGCACATCGCGGGAGCGCTCACCTCGCTCACCATCGTGATGATCGGCGCCTCGGTGACGCACCTGGCCGCTCTCCCCCTGCACCGTTCCCAGATCCCCACGGACGCCGCGGGCTGGTGGGCCGCAGTCGGTGCGGCGATCGTGTCCACGATCATCGGAATGGGTTTCTTCTTCGCCGGCGTCGCGCGCCTGGCGCCCGGCACCGCGGCGATCCTCAGCACGACCGAGCCGGTCGTCTCGGTCCTCGTCGGCGTGCTCGTCTACTCCGAGTCACTCACCGCCCAGCGCGCGCTCGGCGCGGTGGCGGTTCTGGCGGGTGTCGCGGCCATGGCTCACTTCTCACGGACCGAGACGAAGTACATCTCGACCGCCGAGAGCATCTCGGAATAGACGTGTTCGGCGCGCTCGGCGCGCGAGGTCTGCCACCACTCGATCCTCATCGCGAGCACGGTCAGGAATGCGAGCACGGCCGCATCGGTCAGAGCGACGTGCCCCAGTTCCCACACACCGGCGAACGACTCGCCGGGGTTCGCCTGCCAGAACCAGAGGAAGTTCGCGCTCGGCTGCTGGTTCTGGATGAACTGTGCGAACGGCCCGATCACCTGCGAGAGGGCGAGCCACGTGAGCAGGATCGGCAGGAAGAGCGCACCCGAGCGCACCACCAGCAACAGTCGCGGGGCCTCGAGCCGGAAGGGCAGGATCTGCTCCACGTTGACCCGCGACCACACCGCGGTGTTGCGCTCGTTGCGCATGTCGTCGACGAACACCGCCGCCGACCCGGACATCGAGCGGGTCTGCTTGGAGACCTTGACCCACCTGTCGATCGCGGCAACCGCGTTCGTGTGCGCATCCTCGAAGGGAGGCATCGATCTGGACATGTTCCCGTCTCTCCCGCTCACTCAGCTGGTGCAGTCCTCGTCCAGCGGGGGGCCGCTGAACAACAAGTACACGATCATCACATACGAACCGGCACCACCCACGGACACGTTGTCGCCATCGACCCGCACGCTGCGCGCCCCACCGGTGCGCATCTCGACGCGCTCGAGCAAAGGCGAGGCCTTGCGCAGCGTGGGAAGGAGTGCCTTGGCGCGTCCGTCACCTTGGCCGGGCGTCTCGGAGCCGGCGAACCCACCCATCACGAGGACGAGCCCGGGCTTTGCGACCTCGGCAGTCCACCCGCGGTCGGCGATCTCGGCGTTGATCACCTTCTCGACGCGCTGACCACCGTTTGTCGACCCGATGTTGCCGGGGACCCGCACGGGGAACTCGCGACAACTGAGCTGGAAGGTCTTCGGAACGGTCGTGGGTGCGGCAGCTCCCGGAGAAGGGTTCGACACCGTCACGATCGACGATCCGAGCCCCACGATGGTCATGGCGAGGAAGAGGTCGGCGTAGATCCAGCCGATTCCGTCCTCACTCGATGAGTGTCTCCGTCTGAACCTAGGCACTCACTCGGATCTTTCGGCGGCGACGCAGCGTGGTCGGAATCACCACGGCAACGATAACCGCCGCCGCGATCGGCAGCGCGATGACCCACACCCGAACCGAGGTTCCCGACTCGTACGCGCCGAGGGCCAGACCCATGCTGAGCACGACATCAGAACCATTCGAGTTCGGCCCCCGCAGGACGAGTCGATGGTTGCCGCTCTCGAGCGACAGCGGCACGGGGAACACCATCGATGCGCCACCCGATTCATCGGTCTTCAATGCGCCGAGCTTGACTGGTGTCGAGAACATCCACGCCTCGATGTCGGAGCCCGCCGCGTATCCAGCAGCATCGACCACCACCGAGTCACCGGACTCCAGACGCAGCGTGCCATCGGGATCGAGGGGAATCCTCGATCCGTCGGCACCGAGACCGGACACGGTCACGTTGACCCCCGCACCCGAGACGACATAGGAGTTGTCGAGCCGCTCGAGTGTCGCATCGATCGATTCGCCGTCGACGCTCGCCGACGCAGAACCCGGTTCTGCCCCCGGAGCGTCGGGAGCCCGAACACCGGAGACCGTCGTTGTCGTCGCGGGAATTGTCGTGGAGGATGCAGTCGCCGCATCGGGCGGTGCTGCCGTCACTGTGCGCCTGTTCTCGGCGGTGGCCGCCGATTCATCCGATCCGGCAGGATCGCTGACGATCGTGGTGGTGGTCGTGGTGGCCGACACTGGGGCGACGGCACCGCTCGCAACCGTCGTCGATGTGGACGTCGGTGCCGCTGCGATGGTCGTGGTGGTCGACTGGGCGACCGTCGTCGTGGTGGTCGAAGTCGTTGTGGAAGGCGCAGTCGCTGCCACCTGCCACGACTTGTCCGCGCTCGCCTCGTCTCGCAAGAGGTACCCAGGAGCCGAGGCAGTCAGAGTGCATGTTCCGTCGGAGACGAGTGTCGTTGCGCCCGTCGATGAATTGACCGTGCAGACACCAGATGTCTTCGATGAATACGTCACTCCCTGCCCAGCAGCATCCGTCGCTCCGGCGACGAGCGCCACGGTGGATCCGGAGCTGCGGTACAGGGTCGCGCCGCCATAGGACCACGGAGCAGTGTCGACTGTGTTCACGGTCTGGGAGGCAGACCGTTCCACCGCACCGACGTCGCATCCCGAACCCTGGGGCGCAGTCAACCCGACTTGGTCGGTCGTCGTGCAACCACTCGCATGATCAAGCGCGGCACTGCCTGCGAGGAGCGGGATGGACTTGGTCGCATAGCCACGGTACGCAAACGTGCCGAGTTTGAGATCGGCGTAGGTCACACGCGCCGAGTTGCCGGCACCAGCTGCGGCCTTGCTCTGGGTCACCCCGCAGGTCCCGTCGGTCACCAGATTCCCGCGAGTGCCCGAGAGGGTTTGCTGCCCGTTGCAGATGTTCGTGGTGCTCACGCTCGTCTGCGCCACGAGTGACCGGTTGAGAGTGAGGTCACCGTAGAGGACTGTGATATCCGCAGGGGCATCGTGGTCGACGATCGTGGAATCGTTGATCACGGCACTCGCGAAGTTCGCGATCACAGCTGCCCCGCTCCGCGCCATGTGGGTGGGCAACAACCCATTCTGGAAGAAGGTGGACCGGTTCACCGTGAGGCCGAACCCGAAGAGGGTTGCGATTGCACCACCGTCAAGAAGTGCCTTGTTCGACTCGAACGAACTGTCGTTGATAGAGGAGGCAACCGTCGGGTACTCGCTCGCGCTCAGGAACCGAGCGAATGCGCCACCGATGAAGTCTGCCTTGTTGTTCTTGAAGTGCACCGACGAGATGTTGATGCGACTCTCGTTCTCCACGAAGATCGCCCCGCCACATCGATTCCCGTCCCCGCATTCGGTCCCGTTGACATCCTGGGCGTAGCCATTGATGAACGACAGACTCTCCACCGTCGCGGTGATCTCGTCGCCATTCACATTGTCATCTATTGATGCGTCCTGGACGATCAAGATCTGCGTGGCTCCACCGCCGTCGAGAATTGTCGAGGACGCCCCCGCGCCCCGGAGAGTCAACGTCTTTGTGATCTCGAGACGCGTCGAGATCGAATACGTTCCCGCGCAGACATGAACGACGTCTCCGCTGCTGGCAGCGTTCATTGCAGCCTGAATCGACGCATGAGTCGCGCCGACGTATCCCGGTGATGAGCAGCTCGTGCCCGCACCAACCGAACCGGTGGCCGCGACGTAGCGGGTCGTGCCGACCGCAGAGACCGGACTGGCGATCGACACCAAGGGGATCGCAGTGGTGGTGATCGACACCGCGATCAAGGCCAGGCGTGCGCGCACACGAATCATCGGGGCTCCATTTCGTCGTCCGGCTCGGAGCCGGGGACACTGCGTTGACCCACTCAACATACACTGACTGTCGGATGCGCCGTGAACCCGACGATCAACGCCGAGCCCCGACCCGTCCCCTAGCGTCGGAAGAGGACGAACGATGGCCGCCAAGAAGAGTTCCACAAAGGCAAAGCGACGGTCGCCCATCTCCCGGGCCGAAGGTGAACGGCGCCTGAAGGACGCCGCCCGGAAGTTGATCTCCGAGCGCCCGTTCACCGATGTGGGCGTGCGGGAGATCGCCGCCGAAGCCGACGTGAACCACGGTTTCGTCCACACGTGGTTCGGGTCGAAGAACGACCTCCTCCTCGAGGTGCTGCGCGACCTCATGGTCGAGGCGGCCGAGCAGACCGCGTCGTCCCCCGCCGGCGCACCGGCGATCCAGCCATTCGACCCCGTGGCACAACAGGCGTTGCGACTCGTGATGTTCCTCAAGTTGGAGGGCGCATCGTTCGGTGATCTCTTCGATGACCCGATCGTGATCAAGGCCTTCGTCGACCGTTACGTGAACGTCGAGGGCATCGAGCCGCGGACCGCCCGCATCGCCGCCCAACAGGTGGTCGCGATCGGAGCCGCTGTCGTGCTCTTCGGCGACGTGATCGGAGTGAAGTCGAACGACGATGTCGCGGCCCTGTTGGGGCAGTGGCGACACATCCTCGGGTTGTTGGCTGAGCACCACCCGGCATAGCCTTTCGGGGTCGGTGGGAACCGGCGCACAACTGAACACCCCTTGCAGGGTTGGGTGAAAGTCCCGACCGGCGGTCACAGCCCGCGAACCCCGACACCCAGGTGCCGGGGCCGATCCGGTGGAATTCCGGAGCCGACGGTCACAGTCCGGATGGGAGCAAGGACAGGACATGGATGGACATGTGGCGCCCGTGCGCCTCGATGACGACGCGCGAGGGACGCTGATGCGACGCGCGATCGCCGAGGCATCCGGGGCGCGGTTCCGCAGCAGACCCAATCCCTGGGTGGGCGCGGTGATCGTCTGTGCCGACGGCTCGATCCACGCCGGCTCCACGCTCGCCCCCGGACAGTCCCACGCCGAGATCGTCGCGATCGACACTGCCCAGCGAGCC
This sequence comes from Actinomycetota bacterium, assembly GCA_046091605.1. GTDB lineage: Bacteria > Actinomycetota > Acidimicrobiia > Acidimicrobiales > Ilumatobacteraceae > UBA2093. Next base: position 71,172 of record JBJTCB010000013.1, read on the forward strand.
GGGGGCGACACCCGCGGTGCACATCTCGTCGTCACGCTCGAGCCGTGCTCGCACACCGGCCGCACCGGGCCCTGCACCGAGGCGATCATCGCAGCCGGCATCGCGTCGGTGACCGTGGGCATCGAGGACCCCGACCATCGCGTGACAGGTGGTGGCATTGCCCGGCTCCGCGCAGCGGGCATCGAGGTCACGGTCGGCACCCTGGCGCCCGATGTGTCGGCGCAACTCGCGCCCTATCTCCATCACCGCCGCACGGGGCGGCCCTTCGTGGTGGCCAAGATGGCATGCACGCTCGACTGGCGCACCGTCGCACCCGGCGGACGACGCTGGATCACCGGTGAGACCGCGCGACGCGAGGTGCACCGGTTGCGCGCCGAGTCCGATGCGATCGTGGTCGGGGCCGGGACGATCCGCGCCGACGACCCGCAGCTCACCGTGCGCGACGCCGACGGCGAATCGCCCCGACGCGTGGTGCTCACCTCGTCGCCTCTCCCGGCCGATGCGCGTGTGCACCCGTGCCTCGAGTGGAACGGTGATCCGGCTGAACTCCTCCGATCCCTCGGTGCCGACGGCGCACTGCAGGTGCTCCTCGAGGGTGGCGCCCGCACGGTGACGATGTTCCGTGACGCCGATCTCGTCGACCGCTGGGTGCTTCACATGGCACCCGTTGTGAGCGGGGACGACACGGCACCCGGGCTCTTCAGCGGTGCCACAGAGGGTGTTGTCGGCCCGGGTGCGGCGCTGCAGAGGTGCGCCCTGGTGTCGCACCGCGTGCTCGACGGCGACGTCGAGATGATTCTCGAACCGATTCGTGAAAGGACGGTCACGGCATGAGCGACAACGGATTCGCCCCGATCTCGGAGGTCATCGCGGCCATCGCCCGCGGCGAGATGGTGGTCATGGTCGACGATGAGGACCGCGAGAACGAGGGCGACCTCATCATGGCGGCCCAGTTCGCCACCCCCGAGAAGCTCGCCTTCATCATCCGCCACACGAGCGGCGTGGTGTGCGCGCCGCTCACCGACGAACGCTGCGACGATCTCCGGCTTCCCCTCATGGTCGAGCAGAACACCGAGAGCCAGCGCACCGCGTTCACCGACACGGTCGACCTGATCGACGGCACGACCACCGGCATCAGTGCGGCCGACCGCGCCGCGACCCTGCGCGCACTCGCAGACCCGGGCGCCTCCTTCAAGGCGTTCGCCCGACCGGGACACATCTTCCCGTTGCGCGCCCGGCAGGGCGGGGTGCTGAAGCGCGCGGGGCACACCGAGGCAGCCGTCGACCTGGCACGCCTCGCCGGCTGCGAGCCGGCAGGGGTGATCTGTGAGATCCAGAACGACGACGGCACCATGATGCGCCTCCCGCAACTGCGCGAGTTCTGCGCGGAGCACGGCTTGCTCCTGTCGTCGATCGCCGAGTTGATCCTCTACCGCAGGCACCACGAGCGCCTCGTCGAGCGCATGGGCCAGGCGACGGTTCCCACGGAATTCGGCTCGTTCGAGTGCTTCGCCTACCGGTCCACGATCGACGGGGTCGAGCACCTCGCCTTCGTCAAGGGCGAGATCGACGATGCTCCCCTGCTCGTGAGGGTGCACAGCGAGTGCCTCACCGGCGACGTGTTCGCATCGCGCAGGTGCGACTGTGGGCCGCAGTTGGCGGCCGCGATGCACCTCGTCGAGCAAGAGGGACGCGGGGTGATCGTCTATCTGCGCGGCCACGAGGGTCGCGGCATCGGCATCGGGCACAAGATCCGCGCGTACTCGCTGCAGGACCGCGGCTTCGACACGGTGGACGCCAACGTCGAGCTCGGACTCCCCGTCGACAGCCGCGAGTACGGGATCGGCGCCCAGGTCCTGGCCGACCTCGGGGTCGAGCAGATCAGGCTGATGACCAACAACCCGGCCAAGTACGGCGGGCTCGGGGGCTACGGTCTGAGCGTGGTCGAGAGGGTCCCGCTGAACACCGTGCCCACCCCCGAGAACGAGGCGTACCTGCGCACCAAGCGCGAGCGTCTCGGGCACCTCATCGAGTTCGGCGATGGAGCCGGCAAGTGACGCGCACGGGATCGTCCGGCGTGCCCGCACCCGACCTCGACGGTCGTGGCCTGCGCGTCGGGATCGTGGCGGCGCGCTTCAACGACCACATCGTCGGACGGCTCCGCGACGGCACGCGTCGAGGTCTCGCGCGACTCGGTGTCGCCGACGCCGACATCATCGAGTCGTGGGTGCCGGGCGCGTTCGAACTTCCCCTCGCCGCCAAGGTGCTGGCCCAGGCCGGCAAGGTCGACGCGGTGATCTGTCTCGGGACCGTGATCCGCGGCGACACCCCGCACTTCGACTACGTCTGTGCCGAGGCCGCACGCGGGATCCAACAGGCCCAACTCGACACCGGCGTGCCGGTGATGTTCGGGGTGCTCACCGTCGACACCGAGCAGCAGGCGATCGACCGCGCCGGCGACGGCACCGACAACAAGGGCGACGAGGCCGCAGTCGGTGCCATCGAGATGGCGTTGCTCGTGCGCTGCCTGAGGGGCTGACCGACCCCGGCGATGCCGTCCGTGCCGCGCGGCTCACACACCCGGCGCCGAAGGGAGGTCGCCGTGGTGATCGGGGTCCCCGTGTCGGTCATCGCGGCGATCGCCGCCGTCAGCGTCTGGATGGCGGGTCCGTCGGCGAGTGCGCTGCAGGTCGCCGAGCGCCTCGTGTTCACCGAGAGCCTCTCGGTCTTCATCCGCACGGCCGAGTCCCCGCGCCGCGACGACCGACTGGACTGGTCGAGCGACGGATGCTCGGCGCCGGTGATCGAGAGCACGGGACGCTCCTTCGACTTCACCGAGGCGTGCAGACGCCACGACTTCGGGTACCGCAACATCGGCAAACTCGAGAACGGCCGCCGTTGGACCGCCGCGATGCGTTCGCGCGTCGACGAGGTGTTCCGACGCGACATGCGCGCCCATTGCGCGAGACGCACGACCGTTGCGCGGGTCGCGTGCCGGACGTGGGCCGAGGTGTACTTCCGCGTGGTGCGCGCCCAGGGCGGTCCGTGAGGCGCGCACACGTGAACCGACCTCGCGCCGGGCACGTCACCGCGCGGTCAAGGAATCGATGAGACCCGCGATGATGCGCGCGGTGGCTCCCCAGATGGTCTCGTCGTCGAGGTGGAAGAAGGGCAGGGTGCTCTCGCCACGCGGCGTGGTCCACACCTCGCTCGCATAGGTGTCCTCGCGCACGAGATCAGCGAGCGGGTGCTCGAACACCCTCGCGACCTCGCCCCCGTCGATCGTCCACCCACCCTCGCCGCTGATCTCGGCGACGACGGGAGTGATGAGGCTGTCGCTCACCCATGTGCGCAACGGAGCGAGAGTGCCATGGATGCGCACGCGGGACGACTCGAGTCCGACCTCCTCGTGCGCCTCGCGGATGGCGGCCTCCACGACGGTCTCCCCCGCCTCGAGGCGACCCCCGGGAAACGAGACTTCGCCGCGATGGTTGCGCAGGTGATCGGCACGTCGTGTCAGGAGCAACGCGGGGCTCGCGCCGGACCCGATGAGACCGACCAACACCGCGGAGGGTCGTGGAGATTGACCACCGATGGCGACGGCGCCATCGAGTGGGCCGACGACCGCGGACAACCTCTCGCGGAGCACGACATGATCGGACAGGACCGAGAGATCCCGACCGTGCCACGGTGCGGGTGGACCGAGGCGCCACCCGTCGGGACGCGGGATGTTCTGTGCGCCGCCGGAACGACGGTTCACGTCGCCGACGGGCTCCAGCCCTCGGCCTTGAGTTGAGCGAGAACCTCGGCGAGGCCAGCGGTCTTCAGGTTCGCGAGCACCTTGCCCGGCAGCTCCTCACCCTTTTCCCACGCATCCCACGCGGCGATCATCTTGTTCAGGTCGGGGGCTGGTCTGTCGAAGGGCATGTGCGGAAATCTACGGCCCGGAAATGATTAATGGCTCGGACCGTGCGGTCCGAGCCATTAACGGGAGGCTCTTGTGTCAACCAGTCCCCGGGACGGTTTATTCCCCCCGGTCGACATGGTTTCTGCGACTCGTCTCGGTCGCTCGGAGCGGGCGAAAGAACCGGTCCTGCCCCAGACCCATGGGGTCCGGGGTTGTGGACAAGTCCTACATCATCCCCATTCCACCAGGCATGCCGCCGCCCGGCATCGCCGGCGCGCCCTTTTCGGGCTTGTCGGCCACCAGGCACTCGGTGGTCAGCACGAGGGCCGCGATCGACGCCGCATTCTGCAGGGCCGCACGGGTCACCTTGGCGGGATCGATGATGCCGGCAGCAACCAGATCGACGTACTCGCCAGTGGCGGCATTGAGGCCGGTCGAACCCTTCTCGCTCTCGACGCGCTGCACCACGACCGAGCCCTCCATGCCGGCATTGTCGGCGATGTGGCGGGCCGGCGCGACGAGCGCCTCGTACACGGTGCGGGCACCGGTCGCCTCGTCACCCTCGAGGCCCTCGACGACCTTGAGGACGGAGGGACGGCTGCGCAGGAGAGCGGTTCCGCCCCCGGGCACGACGCCCTCCTCGATGGCGGCACGGGTCGCCGAGACGGCGTCCTCGATGCGGTGCTTCTTCTCCTTCAGCTCCACCTCGGTGGCGGCGCCGACCTTGATCACCGCGACACCGCCGGCGAGCTTGGCGAGGCGCTCCTGGAGCTTCTCGCGGTCCCAATCGGAATCGGTGTTGTCGATCTCGGTCTTGATCTGGTTCACCCGGGCCGCGGCGTCGGCCTTGTCGCCGGCGCCGTCCACGATCGTGGTCGCGTCCTTGGTGATGATCACGCGCTTGGCACGGCCGAGCAGGTCGAGGGTGACATTCTCGATCTTGAGACCGACCTCCTCGCTGATGACCTGGCCACCGGTGAGGATCGCCATGTCCTGGAGCATCGCCTTGCGACGGTCGCCGAAGCCCGGTGCCTTCACGGCGGCCGAGTTGAACGTGCCGCGGATCTTGTTGACCACGAGGGTGGCGAGGGCCTCGCCCTCGACGTCCTCGGCCACGATCAGCAGGGCACGGCCCGACTTCATCACGCCCTCGAGCACGGGCAGCATCGCCTGCACCGAGGAGATCTTGGCCGAGTGGAACAGGATGTAGGGCTCCTCGAGCACTGCTTCCTGGCGCTCGGGATCGGTCACGAAGTACGGCGAGAGGTAGCCCTTGTCGAACTGCATGCCCTCGGTGAACTCGAGCTCGATGCCGAAGGTGTTGCTCTCCTCCACCGTGACGACGCCGTCCTTGCCGACCTTGTCGATCGCATCGGCGATGACCTGGCCGATGCTGGCATCGGCTGCCGAGATGGTCGCGACGCTGGCGATGTCGCCCTTGTCGTCGACGTCCTTGGCGAGGGACTTGAGCGACTCGACGGCGGCCGCGACGGCCTTTTCGATGCCGCGCTTCAGACCCATCGGGTTCGCCCCCGCGGCCACGTTGCGCATGCCCTGCTGGACCATCGCCTGGGCCAGGACCGTGGCAGTCGTGGTTCCGTCACCGGCCACGTCGTTGGTCTTGGTGGCCACTTCCTTCACGAGCTGTGCGCCCATGTTCTCGAACGGGTCGTCGATCTCGACTTCCTTGGCGATCGAGACACCGTCGTTGGTGATGGTGGGTGCACCGAACTTCTTGTCGAGCACGACATTGCGACCCTTGGGTCCGAGCGTCACTTTCACCGTGTCGGCGAGCTTGTTGACGCCCGCCTCGAGGGCACGGCGCGCCTCGTCGTGGAACTTCAGTTGCTTGGGCATCGCGGGGTCACTTCTCCACGATCGCGAGCACGTCGCGGCTCGTCAGGATGAGGAGATCCTCTCCGCCGTGCTGCACCTCGGTGCCGCCGTACTTCGAGTAGAGGACGGTGTCGCCGACCTTCACGTCGAGAGGGAAATGCTCGCCTTCGTCGTCGCTCCAGCGACCCGGGCCCACCGCGAGAACGACACCCTGCTGGGGCTTCTCCTTGGCAGTGTCGGGGATGACCAGACCCGAGGCCGTGGTCTGCTCGGCCTCGCTCGGCCTCACAACGATGCGGTCGTCGAGTGGCTTCAACTTCATGGGTGTTCCTTTCGGACGATGTCTCTGTTGTGTCGTCCCGGGCCGGATCCGGCCGGGGGGTTTGGCACTCGTGGAGTGCGAGCGCCAAGGATACGGAGCGATCCCGCCGGTTAGCAACCGTCGCCGGGGAGTGCTAACGGGGCTCGCCGGCGAGACCGAGGAGGTCGGCGGTCTCGGCCACGGGAAGCCCGATCACATTCGACATCGAACCCCGCACCGAGGCCACGAGGGTGGACCCGAGCCCCTGGACCGCATAGGCCCCGGCCTTGCCCCTGGGCTCCCCCGTTCCCACGTACCACGCGACTGTCTCGTCGGTGACCGGCTGGAAGGTCACGAGCGATGTCACGACCGCAGTGCCGAGAGTCCCGGCGGGCGAGATGACCGCGACCGCCGTGTGGACCCGGTGGGTGCGACCCGAGAGACGCCGCAACATTCGCGCCGCCTCCGCATCGTCGACGGGCTGGCCGAGGATCTCGTCGTCGATCTCCACCGTCGTGTCGGCGGCGAGGACGATCTCGCCACCGCCTGCGGAGCGACGCTCCGACACGACGGTTGCCTTGGCGACCGCGAGGCGCAGCACCATCTCGGTCGCCGATTCTCCGCGCAGCGGTGTCTCATCGATGTCGGCAGGGTCGACGATCGCATCCACCCCGAGCCGGGAGAGTATCTCGATGCGCCTCGGAGAACGTGACGCGAGCACGATGCGCACGGTTCAGCCCCCGCTCAGAACGGCGACATCTGCATCGTCGGGCACGACGAGATCGTCGCGCGAGGCGAGGTAGCCCTCCGGGAGCACCACCTTGATGGGGCCGTTCGTGTGTCCGCGCTTCAACCTCTCACCGCCGGCGACGAGGTGCAGTGACGGATCCATCGACCCGCAGAGCGCGACGAGTTCCTCCATCGAGGCCACCATCGAGAACCTGCGCCGCGCCTCGGTCCCGACCGGGTATCCGGTCAGGTACCACCCGGCGTGCTTGCGGAAGTTGGTGATCCCGTGCGAGGCGCCCATGTGTGTGCAGAGGGCCTCGGCATGGGTGCACATCGTCTCGAGGACGGCCCCGAGCGCGGGCGCCGGGTCGGGCTCCCGCCCCGCGAACACCGCGACCAGGTCACCGAAGAGCCACGGTCGACCCAGGCATCCCCGGCCGATGACGACGCCGTCGCAACCGGTCTCTTCCACCATCCGGACGGCATCACGCGCCTCCCAGATGTCGCCGTTGCCGAGGACGGGGATCCCGGTGACCTCGCGCTTCAACTCTGCGATCGTGTCCCATCGTGCCTCGCCGGCGTAGTGCTGCTCGGCCGTGCGCGCATGAAGTGCGATCGCCGCGAGCCCCTCCTCGGCGGCGATGCGCCCGGTCTCGAGGTAGGTCACGATGTCATCGTCGATGCCGATCCTGAACTTGGCGGTGACGGGAACCCCGTGGGGTGCGGCGGCCTCGACGGCCGAAGCCATGATCGCGCGCAGGAGGTTCCGCTTCACCGGAACGGCCGCACCACCGCCCTTGCGCGTGACCTTCGTGGCGGGGCACCCGAAGTTCATGTCGATGTGGTCGACGAGACCCTTCCCGCACAACGCTCCGACCGCGCGACCCACGAAGTGCGGATCACTCCCGTAGATCTGGAGGCTGCGGAAGTCCTCGTCGGGGTCGAATCCGACCATCTTCTGCGTGCGCGCGTTCCCGTGGACGAGCGCGGCCGCCATCACCATCTCGCTCACATAGACGAGACCGGGACCGAACGACCGGCACATCCTCCTGAACGGTGCGTTCGTCACGCCCGCCATCGGTGCGAGCACCGCCGGCACCGGGAACTCCCGACCACCGAGGACGAGGGGCAACCGAGCCGGCGCGCTCATCGCCGACCACCAGGGGTGCGATCGGAGCGGGGCACGGGGGCCAGACGCAGGTTCGGATGCGCTCCGCAGTCGAGCGGACTCGGACCATCGGCGGCGAGCCGGTGCCACGCCGCGGCCGCGATCATCGCGGCGTTGTCGGTGCACATCGCCCTGCTCGGGAGAGCCACACGGAATCCAGCGGCGGAACCGCGTGCAGCCATCTGCTCGCGCAACGCCGAGTTCGCCGCCACTCCACCCCCGAGAACGATCCCGCGTGCACCGGTCTGCTCGGCCGCACGGATGGTCTTGGCACACAGCACGTCGACCACCGCGGCCTGGAACGACGCGGCGACGTCGGCATCGGAGACATCCGGATTGGCCCGCACGTGGTTGATGACGGCGGTCTTCAGGCCGCTGAACGAGACATCGAGCCCATCGCGCAGCATCGCCCGCGGAAAGGCGACCGCATCCGGGTTCCCCTCGGCGGCCAGACGATCCACCAGTGGTCCCCCCGGATATCCGAGGTCGAGGAACCGCGCGACCTTGTCGTAGGCCTCGCCGGCAGCATCGTCGAGGGTGCGCCCGAGCACCTCGTACTCACCGTGGCCGCGCATCTCGACGATCATCGTGTGACCGCCCGAGACGAGCAGGACCACGAGCGGGAACTCGAGCGTCGGATCGTCGAGCAAACCGGCGTAGAGATGCGCCTCGAGGTGGTTCACAGCCACGAACGGCTTGTCCCACGCCAGTGCGAGCGATTTCGCGGCGGAGACCCCGACCAGCAGTGCCCCGATCAGACCCGGTCCTGCGGTCGCTGCGACGGCATCGATGCGATGCGCGTCGATCCCCGCCTCGTCGACGGCCGCTCGCACCACCGGCACGAGTGCCTCGAGGTGCGCCCTGCTCGCGACCTCGGGCACCACGCCACCGAACCGTGCGTGGATGTCGACCTGACTCGACACGATCGAGGAGAGCACATCGTTGCCACCCATCACCACCGCGGCAGCCGTCTCGTCGCAGCTGGTCTCGATGGCGAGCAGCACAGTCGACGCGGTGACGTCCACACCGCCACGGGCCGGGTCCACGGCGGCGCGTCCCGCACTCATGGTCGCCTCGCCTCGATCGCACGGATGCGCTCGGCGAACTCCGGCGAATCGATCCCGTGGCACCACATGACGATCGCATCCTCGGTGTTCTCGTAGTAGCGCTTGCGCACCCCCGCGGGCACGAACCCGAACTGCCGATACAGGTTCTGGGCCGCCGTGTTGGTGTGCCGCACCTCGAGTGTCATCGCCGAGCATCCGTGGTCCCTCGCGAGCATCGACAGATCGAGCATGATCTCGGTCGCCACGCCGCGACCCTGCCACTTCGGGTCGACCGCGACGTTGGTGATGTGGGCGTCGTCAGCGACGAAGATCATCCCGCCGTAGCCGACCAGGTCATCGTCGACGTGGGCCACGAGGTAGTAGCGGGTGCCGTCCTTCATCTTGGTGATCTCGCTCGTGAAGGTGCGGTGCGTCCAGGGCCTCGGATGCACCTGTTCCTCGATCTCGAGCACCCGGCGGAGGTGCCGGCGCCGCATCGTCTCGGTGGTCAGGGTGTCGTGCGCCCTCTCGCGCATGAAGCTCATCGCGACTCACGCCTCGTGCGCCAGTTGATCTCGGCATCGGGAGCACGCAGATAGATCGGCTCGACACCGCCCGCGGGCACCGTGGCGTCGACGGCGACTCTGTGGGTCCCGATCCGGACGATGGCCTCGGCGCTCGGTGCGGCGAATTGCGCACCGAGCACGTGCATCCACGGCGCGGCCAGGGCTTCTGCGTGACGGAGGAATCCGTTCCCCGCGCACACCACATCCTCGGCGCGGTCGGCGAGATGCTCGGCGAGGTCATCGGGCGGCGACACCCGCGGCTCGCCGATCCGCACGGGCTCAGCGGCACCCTCGGCGGGCCGGTACAACGCCCAGTAGATCTCGCCGCGTCGTGCGTCGAGTGCGACCGCGATGGTGTCGTCACCACGCACCGCCTCGAGTGCGAGCGCATCCAGGCTGCACACACCCACCACGGGAATCTCGAGTGCCCACGCCATGGCATCGGCGGTGGCGATCCCCACGCGCATTCCGGTGAACAGTCCCGGTCCGACATCGACCGCGACCGCCGACAGATCGGTCGGGGCGAGCCCCGCCTGGTCGAGCACGAAGGTGATCATCGGTGCGAGTGACTCGGCATGGCGACGATCACTCGACAACTGTGCCGAGGCGGCGATCCCGCGGCCGTCGCCGACCGCGACACCGACCCGTTCGACGGATGTCTCGATCCCCAGGATCATGCGGCACCCGACCACTCGCCGAGGGCGGTGCGCAGGCGGTCCCACCGCGCATCCCACCGGTGCCCCTCGACCGAGATGTCGAGGCTGCGTGTCGCTCCTCCGTCGGGATCGACGAGCTCGACGACGAGGCACTCGTCGAAGATGTCCAGTGCGGCATCACCCCACTCGATGAGCACCACCGACCCCATGTCGGCGGCCTCGCGCAGTCCGAGATCCTCGATCTCTGCGCGGGTCTCGAGCCGGTAGAGATCGGCGTGGTGCAGCGGGACCCGACCCGAGTCGTGCACATGCACGAGGTTGAACGTCGGCGACGCCACGTGATCGTCGGCCGCGACACCGAGCCCGCGTGCGAACCCGCGCGCGAACACCGTCTTGCCCGAGCCCATCTCCCCCGCGAGCAGCACCACATCTCCGGGCCGCACCAGCCGGGCGATCGCAGCCGCGATGGCAAGGGTGTCGTCCTCGGTGTTCGAGAGGCACGAGATCACACGTGCCTCCGCGCGATCCGCGGCGCGATCCCACAGACGATCTCGTAGCCGATCGTGCCGAGAGCACGCGCCCAGTCATCGGCGGTGATGCTCTCCGTGCCCTGGGATCCGATGAGGACCACCTCGTCACCGGGAGCCACCGAGGAGTCGTCACCGCAGTCGAGCATGATCTGGTCCATGGTGATCGTCCCGGCGAACGGTCGCACGATTCCACCGACGAGCGTCCCCACGCCGGTCGACCACAGCGAGCGCGGGACCCCGTCGGCATACCCGATCGGCACGGTTGCGATCAGCGAGCGCGTGCCCACCGGGCGACGCAGACCGTAGGAGACGGCCTCGCCCGACTCGATCCAGCGCACGGCCGACACCCGTGCGACGAGTCGCATCGCCGGACGCAGACCGGTGCACAGGTGCGCCACCCCTGGACCGGGTTCGAGCCCGTAGAGAGCGATACCCACCCGCACCATGTCGAGCCGCGTCGCAGGTGCCGCGAGCGCGGCCGCCGAGTTCGCCGAGTGCAAAATGTGGGGAGCGATCCCGTCGGCGCGCAGCGCGGACACCACGTCATCGAAGAGACCAGACTGCGCCGCGTTGGCCGGGTGTGCGGGATCGTCAGCGACGGCGAAGTGGGTGTAGACACCCTCGAGATCGAGCCCCTCGTGCGAGTCGATGTAGCGGGCGAGATGGAGTGCCTCGCGTGGGGACACACCGACACGGTGCATGCCGGTGTCCACCTTCAGGTGCACCGGCACCGCGCGACCCTGCTGCGCACCGGCCGATCCGATGACGGCGGCACCCATCGTGGTCGTCACCGTCGGGGTCAGCCCGTAGCCCACGATGTAGGGCGCCTGGTCGTGCGGCTGCTCCGAGAGAACCAGGATGGGTGCGGTGATCCCGGCCCTGCGCAGCACGACTCCCTCGTCGACGAGTGCGACGCAGAGCCCATCGGCGCCACCGGCCAGCGCGGCGCGCGCCACCTCGACCGATCCGTGGCCGTAGCCGTTGGCCTTGACGACCGCCCACACGCGAGACGGCGCAACGAGAGTCTTGATCGTCGAGACGTTGTGCGCGATCGCCGATGAATCGATCTCGGCATGTGCCCACCTCGAGGAGAAATCAACCGACATCGGCGCCTCCCACGGCTGTGCGGGCCACGGCCGAGAGCACATCGGCGATCGCGGCCACGAGATCACGGGCGATCGTTCCCTCGACCGCGCACTCGGCGGCGGCGAGTCCGTGCACATGCGCGGCGGCGGCGGCGGCGATCGGCGCGGCGAGTCCGCGCGCCATGAATGCTCCCGCGATGCCGGCGAGCACATCACCCGACCCCGCGGTCGCGAGTCGTTGGTCGCCCGACACCACGAGGAGCACGGCCCCCTCGGGATCGGCCACGATCGTGGTCGGTCCCTTGCGCAGGACGGTGCATCCGGTGGTCGCGGCGAGACGACGGGTCGCAGCGATGCGGTCGGGATCGTCGGCGTCTCCACCGAGCATCGCGAACTCACCGTCGTGCGGCGTCAGCAGGGTGTCGGCTCCGCGGGCACGAAGTGTCTCGTGGGTCCCCGCCGGGTCGATCGCGGCGGCGATGCCGTCGCCGTCGATGACCGTGGGGATCGTGCACGCCGTCAGCATCGAGCGCACCTCGGCACCCACATCGTCGCCGCGACCGAGACCGGGTCCGACGACCATCGCGCCGAACCGCGAGACATCGGCGGCGACGAACCGGTCCCATCCGTCTGCGGGCAGGTGGCGGCCGACGACTTCGGTGGGCGGCTGGACCGTCGACTCGGTCCCGCGCCACGACAGGTGCACGATGCCCGCTCCGGCGCGCATCGCCGACGCAGAGACGAGCGCCGCCGCACCGCCCATGCCGGGTGAACCCGCGACGACCCGCAACGCATGGTTCCACTTGTGCGCATCGCGCGCACGCGGCTCGAGCCACGCCGCGACGTCGGCGGTCTCGACGACGAACACATCGGCGCACCCCGCGGTGTCGATGCCGACATCGACCAGGTCGATCTCGCCGCACGCCGCCGGCCCCTCGCCGAAGAACATGCCCGTCTTGGGTGCAGCGAAGGTGACCGTGCGGTCCGCGACCAACACACCGCCGCTCACGGTGCCGGTGCCGGCATCGAGCCCGCTCGGGATGTCGACGGCGAGCACGGGCACACCCCACACGATCGGTGGCGACCATTCCCCGCGGAAGCCGATGCCGTAGGCGGCATCGACCACGAGGTCGACATCGCCCGGCTCGAGGAACTCACCGCCGGCGACCGAGGCATCGAGCACGCGGACCCGTGCACCCCACTGCGCCAGCCATTGTCCGGCCACGCGGCCATCGTCGCCGTTGTGGCCCTTGCCCGCGACCACGACCACCTTCCGGCCGTAGGTGCCGCCCATCATCGTGCGGGCGACCTGGGCGACGGCCCTGCCGGCGCGTGCGATGAACACGCCGTCGTCGACCACCGATGCGAGCGCCGCGGAGTCGGCGGCGCGCATCTGATCGGGCGTGAGGACCGGAATCACGCAACAAGCGTAGGGCTGTCAGAGTGCGGCGACGATGGCCATTGCGACCCGGTCGGTGTGCGTGATCGACACCTTCCAGTCGTGCACTCCCGCCTCGCGGGCCAGTTCGGCGGCGCGTCCCCTCACCACGAGTCGTGGCTCCCCGCGCTCGGTGCTCTCCACCTCGACATCGTGGAAGTCGAAGGCCCCGAGACCGACCCCGAGCGCCTTCATCGTGGCCTCCCTCACCGCGAAGCGCGCGGCGAGCGACGGTGCCTGATCCACCCTGGATGAGAGCGAGGCAAGTTCTGCCGGGGTGAAGAGCCGCTCGCGCAGACGCGGTCGTCTCTCGAGGAGCGACCGGAACCTCCCGATCTCGACGGCATCGATACCGAGACCCCGCACGACCGGATCAGAGCCCCCGCGAGCGCCACAGATCGGCGCTCTCCGAGACCGGGAGGATCAACAGATCCGCGACCGACACCTCGGCGAGACGATCCTCGCGGAACGAACCCTCGGTCTCCGTGACCCAGTCCACGAGCCGGTCCCACCGCCGGTCGTATCCCTGCAACACCTGCCGCACGGTCGCCACCGGGAGACGGTCCCTGAACGCGACATGCACGAGCGTGAGCCCGACAGTCTCGGCACCCTTCACCTCGGGCACGATCACGACGGTGCGTCCATCCTTGCGGCCACGCGCCACGAGCACCTCCTGCTCGGCGGCGACGCGGCGCTTCGTGCCCACGAGCACGGGATTGCCGTCGACCCGCGAGGTGAGCTCGCGCGCGATACCGCCGCGCTCCACGATCGAGATCGTCGCGGTGGACGAGGCCGGGTCACCCTCGACGCGGTACCGCGTGAAACCCGCGACCGACTCCACCGCCGCATCGAGTGCGGCGAGGACCTTGAGGGTCGCGTATCCGAGACTCTCGCGCGCCGCGCCGGCCTCGAGCACCGCGCGCACGAGCGGACGGTCGAGCAGGCCCTCCTCGCTGCGCGAGATACCCACGGTCACGGTCTTTGCCTGGTGCTTGATCGCATCGATCGGCCGGGTCAACTCGTCGATGCCCCTCGTGAGTGCGGCGACGAGATCGTCGAGCAGGACCGACGGGCTCGACACCCGACCCGTCTGGCGCTGGAATTCACCGATCGGGTCGTCGGAGCCGAGCGTGCGCAGGAGGGCCGTGATCCGAACGGCCGTCGACGCCTCGAGGTTGCCGTCGTAGCGGCCGGTGGCCAGGGTGGACAGGAACTGCGGGGACACGATCGAGATCTCGCGCTCGACGCGGGCGAGCGCGGAGTCGCCGTCGGCCCCGGTACCGACAGCGTGCTCGACCACCTCGCGCAGACGACGCAGCGGTCGCGCGAGGGCATCGATCGCGAGCGCGGCCTCGTACCCGAAAAGATGCCCCGCCATCGCGGAGAGCACGAAACCGAGCGTCGGCTCGACCGTGGGGACGGCGATCACCGCGGCCGCGGCATCGAACCGGGTCTCACCCTCGGTGGCGACCACGATCGGGACCGCCTTGTGCGCGGCGAAGATCGCCACCTCCTTGGCGACATCGGTGGCGGTGCCGTCGGCGAGACCGGCCGCGCACACCAGGACCATCGGCTCGCACGACAGGTCGATGTGCTTCTTGTCCTCGGTGACGTCGCAGGAGATTGACTTGTAGCAGAGCTCGGAGAGCTTGATCCTGACCTCGTTGGCCGCGACGGTGTTGGGTCCGTTCCCGACCACGGCCCAGTAGCGACGCGAGGGCGCGTGCCGAGACGCGATCCCGGCGATGACGGGCCGCGACGCGATCACCTCGCGCATCGCATCGGGCATCGCGGCGAGCGACACGAGGATCCTGTCGACCGCGACGGGATCGGCGCCGCCCGTGGCGGTGGCGATCGCGCATGCCAGCACCGCACCGGCTGCAACCTGTGCGTAGAAGGCCTTCGTGCTCGCCACGCTCATCTCCACGTCGCGACCATCCGACGTGTAGTACACGCCGTGTGCCTTCGAGGCCAGTTCGCTCCCGCGCCTGTTCACGATCGCGAGCACGGCGGCGCCACGCGATGCCACCAAGTCGACGGTCCGGTTCGTGTCGGTGGTGGTGCCGCTCTGGCTGACGGCCACCACGAGGAGATCCGACATGTCGGCCTCCATCGCGAAGCCCGAGAGTTCGGTGGCCGTCGATGCCTCGATGCGCAGGCGCGACCCGACCAGCGACGAGAGCACGGGCACGATCGAGGTGCCGGCCACGGCGGCCGTCCCCTGGCCGATCACCCGCACCCGTCTGATCGACCCCGATGCGAGGCGCGCGGCGATGTCGGCCGGCAGGACCGAGGGATCGAGGTCCGGAACCGACAGTCCGTCGCGCACGTCGATGCGGCCGCGGATCGTCTTTGCGAAACTGCGCGGGGCCTCCGTGATCTCCTTCAAGAGGAAGTGCGGGGCATCCCCGCGGTCGATGTCGCGCGTGGTGACCTCGGCGACGTGCAGGTCGGCGTCGGTCACCGGGAGCCCGGTGCCGTCGTGGGCCGTGCGCACGATGCCCGCGACCGTGCCGGCGAGGGACCCGTCGAGGCGCACGATCTGTCCGCGCGACTCGGGACGCCCGGGATCAGCGAGCGATTCGCCGTCCATGCGCAGCATCGTCGACGTCTCCTCGACCGCACCGTAGGGCTCGCTCGCCACGACGAACCGGTCCTCGGCGAGCCCGACATAGAGGCCCTGGCCGCTCCCCGCGAGCGACAACCACATCGCGTCGGGAACGTCGGCGCTGCAGTATGCGATCGCGGTGGAACCCTCGAACTGACCCACCGCCGCACGGAACGATGCGTCGAGTCCCCCGTCGCGACCCCGGTCGATGATCGCCGGGATGACCTTGGCATCGGTGGTGATGGGATCTGCGATCCGCAGTCCGTGCCTCGCCTTCAGGTCGGCGTGGTTGTCAATGTCGCCGTTCAGCACCGCGAGCGAGACCGTCGCCGATCCGCCGAGTTCCTCGCCGTTGACCGGATGTGCGTTCGGCTCCGAGATGATGCCCACGCTCGCCCACCTCGTGTGCCCGATCACCGTCGTGCGCGCGCCGGGGAGCCCGAGCGCCCGGCGCAACAGCTCGTCGGCTGCGATCGCGCCGCGCAGTGCCCGCGTGTTGTCACCCAGTTCGCCGATCTCGGCGGCCGCCTTGTAGACGAAAACGAGTGTCGACCCGGCGTGCCTGACGCTGCCGTTGACGAACAGCGGATCCGAGGCGCGCCGGTCGATCTCTGCGCGCTCGCGCCCGGCGAGCTCGGCGATCGCGTCGGACCACACCAGGATTCCGAGACCCGCGGAGTCGCGACCGCGCACCTCCATCCGGTCGATCGCCGAGAGTGCCTGCTGGATGCTGAGATAGCCGCGCAACGCGGGAACGGGGGCGTTGCGCCCGGCGAGCTCGTGGACCGCCGATGCGGTGCGCAACCTGTCGCGCCGGATCGCCCACGAGGGATCCATCACCGCCGAGAGCCGCGCGGCCTCGCGGTCGATCGCGGCTTGGTCGGCGTGCATCGCGTCGAGCGCGGTCTCGCGGGCCGCGGTGGCCGCATCGATCCGGTCGAGCGCCGCCGTGATCGCGACCGCGAGCGCGAGGTTGCCGGCCATCGCCTCGACACCGGCATCACCCTTCAGGAGTGCGTCGACCCTCGCCAGCGCGGCTGCCGCATCCTCGAGTGCACCCGACTCCGCCGACAGCACGGCACCGTCGAGGAGACCGGTGATGTCCGCGTCGGCGGGGACCGCCCGGGAACCCGGCCGCGACACGATGCCGATGATGCCGCACATGGCTCCGAGGCTACTTTCCGGTCCTCATCGGTCGACGACGACCCCGTCGTGGCGCGACACAAGTGCATCCACGATCGATCCGGCCGCCTCGCTCGCGGTGCGTTCGTCGCGCGCCTCGACCATCACCCGCACGAGTGGTTCGGTGCCCGATGCGCGCACCAGCACGCGACCATCCCCACCGAGGCGCGCACGGACCGCCTCGATCTCGACGGCGACATCGGCGGCCGGATCGACGAGACGCTCCGGCGTGGAGACGTTGATGAGCACCTGGGGATAGCGATCCAGTCGCGCGGCATCGGCGAGCACGGTGCCCCGGCGCGCGAGTGATTCACACAGCAGCAGTGCCGCCAGGAGACCATCGCCCGTCGTGGCGTGGGCGCGGTGCACGATGTGGCCGCTCTGCTCGCCGCCGAGCACGAAATCGTTGTCCTCGAGTGCGGCGAGCACGCTGCGGTCCCCCACGGGCGTCACCACCACACCGACTCCCGCGGACTCGAGTGCGCGCACGAGGCCGAGGTTCGACATCACCGTCACCGCGACACCGCGGTTGCGCAGCAGACCGCGCGCGGCGAGGTCGACCGCGGCGGCGAGGATCAACTGGTCCCCGTCGACGAGGGTGCCGGAGGCATCGGCGGCCACGAGACGATCGCCGTCGCCGTCGAAGGCGACACCGAGGTCCGCACCGTGGGCGACCACGGCCGCGAGGAGCATCCCGGGTGAGGTCGCTCCGCAGCCGTCGTTGATGTTGCGACCATCCGGTGCGTCGTTGATCGCGACCACCTCGGCACCGGAGGCGGCCAGCACCGCGGGTGCGACCGCCGACATCGCGCCGTTCGCACAGTCGACGACGATCCGCAGTCCCTCGAGTGCCCTCACCCCGACGACACCGACCCGATGCTCGAAGTACTCGCCGAGAACCTCGTCGGCGGGCGTCACCGTGCCGATCGCGGCGGCGGCCGGCTCCGTGGAGATCGAGTGCCATTCCCTCTCGATCTCGATCTGCTCGGCATCGCTGAGTTTCACGCCGCCGGCGGCGAAGACCTTGATGCCGTTGTCGGTCCAGGGATTGTGCGAGGCGGTGATCGCGATGCCGATCCACCCGTGGCGCTCGGCCGCGAAGGCCACCGCGGGCGTCGGCGCCACGCCCATCAGGCGCACCGGGACTCCCTCGGCTGCGCATCCCTCGACGACGGCGGCCTCGAGGATGCGACCGCTCTCGCGGGTGTCGCGCCCGATCACGACAGCGGCCGGCCTCAGCACCCTCGCCACGGCACGACCGAGGTCGCGCGCGAGCTCGGGTGTCAACTCGTCGATGGCCACGCCACGGACACCGTCTGTTCCGAAGGTCAGCATGGTTCGTGGTCTTCTCCCGCGCAGCGGGAGACGGTCACCGCTTGGTGAACTGCGGCGCCTTGCGCGCCTTCTTGAGGCCGTACTTCTTGCTCTCCTTGCGACGCGAGTCGCGGGTGAGGAGTCCGGCCTTCTTGAGCGCGGGGCGCGACTCGGGATCGATCTCGATGAGCGAGCGGGCGATCGCCATGCGCAGCGCGCCCGCCTGACCGTTCACGCCGCCACCGAAGATGTTGGCGTCGACGTCGAACGAGGTCTCGCGTCCGGCGACGCGAAGCGCCTCGGTGACCACCATGCGCTGGGTCGCGGTCGTGAAGTAGGCCTCGATGGGCCGGCCGTTCACGGTGAACTTTCCGCTGCCGGCGCGCACGACGGCGCGTGCGACTGCCTCCTTGCGGCGACCGGTGGTCTGGGTGAGGGGTGCGTTGGACACTGTGGCTCCTTGTGCGGCGTGGGTCGGGTCAGCGCTTCGCGCCGCTGATCTCGAGGACCTTGGGATTCTGCGCGGTGTGCGGGTGCTCCGGCCCCGCGTACACCTTCAACTTCTTGATCATCTGGCGACCGAGGGGGCCCTTGGGCAGCATGCCCGCGACCGAGCGACGGATCGCATCGGCGGGCTTGCGCTCGAGCAGGTTGCGGTACGACTCGCTCTTCAGACCGCCGGGGTAACCCGAGTAGGTGTAGATGGTCTTGGCGTCGGCCTTGCCCGAGGTCATCACGATCTTGGAGGCGTTCACGATGATGACGTGGTCGCCGGTGTCCATGTGCGGGGCGAAGGTCGGCTTGTGCTTGCCGCGCAGGATGCGCGCGACCTCGGTGCAGAGGCGCCCGAGCACCATGCCCTCGGCGTCGACGACGTGCCAGGCGCGCTCGATCTCGCTCTTCTTGGGTGTGTAGGTCGGCATGGGAATCCTCGGAGATGCTTCCCGTCGACGGGGCGGCGTGCCGCGTCGTTTCGGGGACTTGGCAAGGATAGGGGTGGTCTCGGGGCCCCCACAACCGGCCCGATGCCGTCCGATCACGGGTGGACGCGGGTCCCGTCGTAGCCCACGTCCCACAGCACGAGCCCGTGGGCAGGAGCCACCTGGGACCCGTGCGACCGGTCCCCGGCGAGGAGCACGGCCCTGGTGTCGCTCGGGGGTCGCTTGCGCAGGCCCACATCGACACAGAACCCGACGATCGCACGCACCATCTGGTGGCAGAAGGCATTGGCCCTGATCTCGAAGACCAGGGTCCGCTCGGCGTCTGGAGGATCGCCCGCGACCCACCGCGCCGCAAAGACGCGCCGGTGGAGCGACTTGTCCTCCCCGTCGGCACCCGTGGCGCGCCGACAGAACGCGGCGAAATCCTGCTCTCCGTGCAGCGCATCGCAGGCCAGGTTCATGAGCACGGTGTCGAGGCGACGCGGCACGTGCCAGGCACGGTCGGCGAGCAACGGGTCGGGCTCGGCCGCGTTCAGGACCGTGTAGCGGTACGAGCGCCATGTCGCACTGCGTCGCGCATCGAAATCGGGCTCGGTCCACGTCGCATCGGAGACCGCGACACCGGGTCCGCAGAGCGCGTTGATTCCGCGGACCATCGCGACGAGATCGGTGCCCACCGGTGCGTCGAACGACACGACCTGTCCCCTCGCGTGGACGCCCGCGTCCGTGCGGCCAGCCGCGCTGATCTCGGTGTCCGCGCGCAGCACCGTCGAGAGCGCGGGAGCGAGAACACCCTCGACGGTGTCGACACCCTCGTTGCGGGCGAACCCGTGGAACCCCGCCCCGTGGTAGGCCACACGCAGACGGACCCGCCCGAGGGCGGGTCCGTTTCCTGTGTTCTCCGGCTGGTTGCTCACCGCCGTGTCCGGTTCCGTCGTCGGTGACCCGTCGACGCCGTCGGTCGACTCAGACCAGTTCGATCCGCGCCATCGGCGCGGCGTCGCCCTGACGGGTGCCGAGCTTGAGGATGCGGATGTATCCGCCGTTGCGCTGGGCGTACCTCGGCGCGACCTCCTTGACAAGCTTGGCGGTCATCTCGGAGTCACCCAGGTACCCCTGGATCTGGCGCATCAGGTGGACCCGGCGGGCCGAGCCATCCTCGGAGCCGTGCGCCTTCTTGGCCTTGGTGATCAGCTTCTCTGCGACCGGGCGAAGGGCCTTGGCCTTTGCCTCGGTCGTCACGATCCCCTCGGCCGCGAACAGAGAGGCGGCCATGTTGGCGAGCAGCAGACGCTGGTGCGCGGCGCTCCCGCCGAATCGTGGTGCACGTCGCGGTGTGGGCATCGTCGTCGTCCTTTCCGGTGATCGATCAGCCGCGCAGCGCGAGGCCGCGCTCGTCGAGCTTCTGGATGATCTCGTCCAGGCTCTTCTGGCCGAAGTTGGTGATGTTGAGCAGGTCGTCGGTCGTGCGGATGAGCAGCTCACCGATCGTGTTGATCTGTGCGCGCTTCAGGCAGTTCCTCGGGCGCTCGGAGAGGTCGAGATCCTCGATCGGGAGGTCGAGGTCGGGCACGTTCTCCTTGGCGCCCATCGGCTCGCTCAACTCGAGTGCCTGGGGCTCCTCGGAGAGCGTCGCGATGAGGTCGACGAGCGAACGCAGCGTCGCGGCCGACGAGGCGAGCGCCTCGCGCGGGCTGATCGAACCGTCGGTCTCGATGTCGAGGACGAGACGGTCGTAGTTGGTGCTCTGGGCCACGCGGGTCGGCTCGACGTCGAAGGTCACGCGGCGCACCGGCGAGAAAATCGCGTCGATCGGAATCACGCCGATGATGCGGCTGTCGGCGTCACGGTCGGTCGAGAGGTACCCGCGCCCACGCTCGATCGTCACGTCGACGGCCAGGTGGCCACCGGCGCTGAGAGTGGCGAGGTGGAGATCCGGGTTCAGCACCTGGAAATCTGCGGTCGCGGGCAGGTCGGCCGACGTCACCGTCTTCGGGCCGCGGATGTCGAGGCGGACCAGGACGGGCTCGTCGGAGGTCGAGACCACGACGACGTCCTTCAGGTTGAGGATGAACTCGGTGACGTCCTCGGTCATGCCCTTGATGGTGGAGAACTCGTGCTCGACCGCGTCGAACTTCACCGTGGTGATCGCCGCGCCGGGGATCGACGACAGCAGCGCACGACGCAGCGAGTTGCCGATCGTGTGGCCGAAGCCGGGCTCGAGCGGGCCGACTGCGAAGCGCTGGCGCGTGGGATGGTCGTCGCCGAGTGCTTCGACGGAAGGACGCTGGATGACAAGCATGGTGGCTCCTGTGGAGGTTTCCGGGATTACTTCGAGTAGAGCTCGACGATGAGCTGCTCGCGAACTGGCACGTCGATGTGGTCGCGCTGGGGCAGGTCGCGCACGGTGACCTGCTTGTCGCCACCCTCGAGCCAGCCAACGAGCGGACGGTCGAGGGTGTCGATGTTGTGCTGGATCTGGATCATCTGGGCCGCCTTGGGCGACAGCGAGACGACCTGTCCGCGGCGCACGCGGTACGACGCGATGTCGACACGCTTGCCGTCGACCTGGATCAGACCGTGCGAGACGAACTGACGGGCCTGCGGGCGGGTCGAGGCCCAGCCGGCGCGGAACACGACGTTGTCGAGGCGCTGCTCGAGGAGACGCAGCAGGTTCTCACCCGTCGGACCCTGGAGACGCGTGGCCTCCTCGTAGGTGCGACGGAACTGGCGCTCGAGGACTCCGTAGATGTACTTGGCCTTCTGCTTCTCCTGCATCTGGGCCAGGTACTCGCTGCCCTGTCCACGGCGGCGGGTGCGGCCGTGCGCACCCGGGGGGAACGGACGGCGGTCGAGGGCACGGGAGCCCTTCGGGTTCTCGAAGATGTTGGTGCTGAGGCGGCGCGAGATGCGCACCTTCGGTCCGGTGTAGCGCGCCATCGTCAGCTCCTCGCCCGCTTCGGACGGCGGCAGCCGTTGTGCGGCACCGGCGTCACGTCCTTGATCCCGGAGACCTCGATACCCGCGTTCTGGATCGAGCGCAGTGCCGTGTCGCGGCCCGAGCCCGGACCCTTCACGTGCACCTCGGCGCGACGGAGACCGTGCTCCATCGCCGCCTTGGCGGCCTTCTCGGCGGCCATCTGGGCCGCGAACGGGGTCGACTTGCGCGAGCCCTTGAAGCCCACGCCACCGGAGGACGCCCATGCGATGACGTTGCCCTCGGTGTCGGTGATCGACACGATCGTGTTGTTGAACGAGCTCTTGATGTGGACGACGCCGGTGGTGACGTTCTTGCGCTCGCGCTTGCGGGGACGGCGGCCGCCCGCCTGTGCCTTGGCCATCGGAGTTACCTCACTGCCTTCTTCTTGTTGGCGACGGTCTTCTTCGGTCCCTTGCGGGTGCGCGCGTTGGTGTGCGTGCGCTGGCCGCGCACGGGGAGACCCTTGCGGTGGCGAACGCCCTGGAGACAGCCGATCTCGATCTTGCGCTTGATGTCCTGCTGCACGTCGCGGCGCAGGTCACCCTCGACCGTGATGTTCTGGTCGATCCAGACGCGGATGCGGTTCAGTTCGTCCTCGGTGAGGTCGCGCACGCGGGTGCCGGCGTCGAGCCCCGTCACCTCGCAGATGCGCTTGGCGGTGGGACGGCCGATGCCGAAGACGTAGGTGAGGGCGATCTCGAGCCGCTTCTCGCGCGGGATGTCGACGCCGGAAATTCTTGCCATGACTGTGGGTGTCCTCGATCGTGTTGTTTCGTTCTCAGCCCTGGCGCTGCTTGTGCCGGGGGTTCTCGCAGATGACCATCACGCGTCCGTGGCGACGGATGACCTTGCACTTCTCGCAGATTTTCTTGACGCTCGGGCGTACTTTCATGCTGTTCTCACTTGAACCGGTAGGTGATGCGACCCCGGGTGAGGTCGTAGGGCGTCAGTTCGACCTGGACTTTGTCGCCGGGGAGAATGCGGATGTAGTGCATGCGCATCTTCCCTGAGATGTGCGCGAGCACCTTGTGCCCGTTCTCGAGCTCGACCCTGAACATCGCGTTCGGCAGCGATTCGAGAATCGTGCCCTCGAGCACGATCGCATCTTCCTTGGGCTTTGCCAGAGCGGTCTCCTTCGACTCCTGGGGACGGGAGTCCCCGCGGCGACCAGCCACAGGGACGAGATGCGAGGCTATCGGCGGGCCGGACCGGTCCCAAGTGGGACTTCCCCGGGTCAACTCCTCTTCTCGACCGCCCGGGTCAGCCGGTCGAAGACCTCGTCTGGGGTCCCGGTCCCCTCCACCGCGACCAGCCGGGAGGTGCGCCCGTAGTACTCGATCAGGGGTTGGGTCTGGGTCTCGTAGAGGTCGAGCCGGATATTGATGGCCTCGGAGGTGTCGTCGTCGCGCTGGACCACGTCTCCCCCGCAGTTGTCGCAGGTCCACGGCTGCGGGTCCCGCCCGGTGGCCTGGTAGTTCGCCCCGCAGTCGCGGCAGACGCGGCGGGCCGAGAGCCGGGAGAGCACGACCTCGCGCGGAACCTCGAGGTCGATCGCGAGCTCGACACCGCGGTCGCCGCCGATCTCGTCGAGGGCGATCGCCTGGGCCACGGTCCGCGGGAACCCGTCGAGGATGAAACCGCGCTCGTGCGCATCCTCGGCCGAGAGTCGCTCGCGCACCAACCCGACCATGATCTCGTCGTTCACCAGTCCGCCCGCGTCGGTGATGGCCTTGGCCATCTTGCCGAGCGGCGTCCCCTCGCGCACGGCCGCGCGCAGCATGTCGCCGGTCGAGATGTGGGGAACCACGAAGTGGCGGGAAAGGCGCACGCACTGCGTGCCCTTCCCCGAACCCTGGCGTCCGAGGATGACGAGACGAACTCCCGGAATCATCGCGGCTGCTCCCCGAGGGGATCCCTCACTTCAGGAAGCCCTCGTAGTTGCGCAGCATCAACTGGCTGTCGATCTGGCGCATCAACTCCAGTGCCACGCCCACCGCGATGAGCACGGTGGTCCCCGCGAACGGGAACGACTGCACGTCGCCCGCCCACAGGATGATGTAGGGAAGGATCGCGATGAAAGCGACGAAGAGGGCGCCGGGCAGCGTGATGCGGTTCACGGTCTTGGCGAGGTAGCTCTCGGTCTGCGGTCCCGGACGGATCCCGGGGATGAAGCCACCCTGCTTGCGCAGCTGGTCGGCCTGGCGCACCGGGTCGAAGGCGATCGAGTTGTAGAAGTACGCGAAGGCGACGATGAGCATGAAGAAGCCGACGATGTAGACCATGTTCTGGCTGTTCACCAGGTAGTCGTTCACGAAGCCCGCGATCGCACCGCGCCATCCCTCGGCGCTGCCGAGCATGTTCGAGAACAGCACCGGCAGCAGCAGAACCGACGAGGCGAAGATGATCGGAACGACCCCGGCCTGGTTGACCTTGAGCGGGATGTAGGTGTTCTGCCCGCCGGTCATGCGCCGCCCCACCTGGCGCTTGGCGAAGGTGACGGGGATGCGGCGCTGGCCGAGCTCGACGCGCACGACCGCGGCGAGGATGCCGAGCGAGACCGCCACGAGGATCCCGAAGATGATGAACTTCTTGGCCTGCAGGATCGAGTAGTAGCTGTAGGGCAGCCCCGACACCACGGAGGCGAAGATGAGCACCGACATACCGTTCGAGATGCCCCGCTGGCTGATCAACTCGCCGATCCACATCAGCAGTGCCGTTCCCGCCACGAGGGTCGGGATCACGAGCAACGCGCGCGGCATGAACGGATCGAGCAGCACCACGTCGGGTGCCTGGGCGGCGGCACCGAGGAATGCCGAACCGTTGCCCTGACCGAAGATGAACGTGAGACCGGCGCCCTGGAGCAGCGCGATCGCGATCGCCACGTAGCGGGTGGTCTGGGTGATCTTGCGCTGGCCGACAGCACCCATCTCCTGCCATTCCTGGAGCTTCGGGATGACGACGTTGAGCACCTGCATGATGATGCTCGAGGTGATGTAGGGCATGATCCCGAGCGCGAAGATGGAGAACGACCCGAACGCACCGCCCGAGAACAGGTTCAGGAACCCGAGCGCACCCTGGGAGTTCGCCGCCTCGCGCAACTGCGCGACGGCACCGGCGTCGACGCCGGGCACGCGCAGCGCGGACCCGAAGCGGTAGACGAGGATCATCAGGAGCGTGAAGAAGACCTTCTTGCGGAGGTCCTCGACCCTGAAGATGTTGCCGACATTGCCGAACACTTCCGTCTCCTTGCGTCTCTGTTGTCTCTGTCGAACCGCTCTCCCGACCCGCCGGTGAGGGCGGGGATCCGGATCAGCGGTTGGTGAACTGGTTGCCCTTGGCGGGGGGGCGGACCTTGTGCGGCAACGGGATCAGGGTGACCGATCCACCGGCCGCCACGATCGCGCGCTCGGCGGACTTCGACACGGCGTGTGCCGACACCTTGACCGGGATCGAGATCTCGCCGCGGGCGAGGACCTTGACGAGCGTGCCCTTGTGGGCGACACCGCGCGCCACGAGGATCTCGGGCGTGACCTCGGCGAGACCGAGCTCGGCGAGCGAGTCGAGGTTCACCGCGTAGTACTCCACGCGGAACGGGTTGTTGAAGCCCTTCAACTTCGGCACGCGCTGCTTGAGGGGCATCTGACCACCCTCGAAACCGCGCGCGACGGTGTTGCGGGCGTACTGACCCTTCGTGCCTCGGCCTGCTGTCTTGCCGCCCTTCCCACCGATGCCGCGACCGACGCGCTTGCGACGCTTGGTGCTGCCCGGTGCGGGTGCGAGTTCGTGTACGCGCATGATCAATCGTTCTCCTCGATGTCGATGAGGTGGGGCACCCGGGCGATCATCCCGCGGATCTCGGGACGGTCGGGCAGCACGTTGGTGTCACCGATCTTGCGCAGACCGAGTGCACGCAGCGTCCCGCGGGTCTTGGGCTTCTCGCTGATGCGCGACCGGCGGAGTGTGACGGTGATGGTCTTGGCCATCTCAGTGCACCTCCCCCGCTGCGGCCGCCTTCTTGCGGTCGTTGTATGCCTTCAGCATTCCCTTGGGCGCGAAGGAGTCGACGGGGATCCCGCGGCGCTTGGCGACCACGTCGGGACGCTGCAACTGCTTGAGTCCCTCGATCGTGGCGCGCGCGACGTTGATGTGGTTCGCCGAACCGAGCGACTTGGCGAGCACGTCGTGGATGCCGGCCTCCTCGAGGATGACGCGGGCGGCGCCACCGGCGATGACTCCCGTACCGGGGGCGGCGGGCTTGAGCAGCACGCGACCGGCACCGGAGATTCCCAGGATCGGGTGGGTGATGGTCGAACCGGCGAGCGCGACATCGAACATGTTGCGCTTGGCCTCCTCGGTCCCCTTCTGGATCGCGAGCGGCACTTCCTTGGCCTTCCCGTAACCCAGACCCACGCGGCCGTTGCCGTCACCCACCACGACGAGCGCGGTGAACGAGAAGCGGCGGCCACCCTGGACGACCTTGGCGACGCGGTTGATGTGGATCACGCGCGACTCACGGAGCGCACCCGGCTCGGGTGCCGCGCCCGGGGCGCCGGCGGTGTTCGTTGTGTTGCTCATCAGAACTCCAGTCCTGCTCCGCGCGCGGCCTCGGCGGCTGCGGCGACACGTCCGTGGTAGGCGTACCCGCCACGGTCGAAAACGACGGCGGTGACCCCGGCGGCCTTGGCGCGCTCGGCGATCAACTGCCCGACCTTGGTGGCCGCCTCGACGGTCGAGCCACTGGCACCGCGCATGGCGGCCTCGACCGACGACGCGGCGGCGATGGTGTGGCCGGCGTCGTCGTCGATGAGCTGCATGTTGAAGTGCTTGTTGGTGCGGTGCACCGCCAGGCGCGGACGCGCCGCGGTGCCACGGATCTTCTTGCGCACGCGGCGGTGGCGGCGGATGCGCTGCTCGCGGCGGATCTTTGCGATGTTCGGCATGGTTCCTACTTCTTCCCGGTCTTGCCGGCCTTGCGGAGGACGCGCTCGTTCAGGTAGCGCACGCCCTTGCCCTTGTAGGGCTCGGGCTTGCGGATCGAACGGATGTCGGCGGCCACCTGGCCGACGAGCTCCTTGTCGATCCCCTTCACGATCACGCGGGTCTGGGCGGGCACTTCGAAGGTGATGCCGTCGGGGGCGGGCACGATCACAGGGTGCGAGAACCCGAGCGCGAGGCGCAGGTTCTGGCCCTGGGTCTCGGCGCGGTATCCCACGCCGACGATCTCGAGCTCCTTGGCGAACCCGTCGGTCACGCCCACGACCATGTTGTTCACGAGCGTGCGCGACAAACCGTGCAGCGAGCGGCTCTGGCGCTCGTCGTTCGGGCGCTCGACGAGGACCGTCGCATCGTCCTTGCGCACGCTGATCCCCTCGGGGATCTCGCGCGTCAGGGTGCCCTTCGGGCCCTTGACGGTGACGGTGTTGCCCGCGATCGAGACGTCGACCCCCGAGGGGATCGAGATGGGGCTTCTTCCGATTCGTGACATGTCAGTTACCTCCGGTCACCACACGAAGCAGAGGACTTCGCCGCCGACCTTGCGCTTGCGCGCCTCACGGTCGGTCATGAGCCCCTGGCTGGTGGACAGGACTGCGACGCCGAGGCCGCCGAGCACGCGCGGAACCTGCTTCGAGGAGCGGTACACGCGCAGACCCGGTGTCGACACCCTCGTCAGACCGCTGATCGTGCGATGGCGGTCGTCGGAGTACTTCATCTGGACGGTCAGCTCGTTGCCGGGACCCTTGCGCGAGGGCGCCACGGCATAGTCGCTGATGTAGCCCTCCTTCTTGAGGATCTCGGCGAGGGCCACCTTCTGCTTCGAGGAGGGCATCACCACGGTCTCCTTCAACGCGGTGTTCGCGTTGCGGATGCGGGTGAGCATGTCGGCGATGGGATCAGTCATCATGTCGCTACCTCACCAGCTCGCCTTCGTCACGCCGGGGATCTCCCCCGCGTGCGCCATCTCACGGAGGCAGACGCGGCACAGCCCGAACTTGCGGTACACCGATCGTGCGCGGCCGCACTTGCGGCAGCGGGTGTAGGCGCGAACCTTGAACTTCGGCTTCGCGTTCGCCTTGTTGATCAGAGACTTCTTGGCCACTTGGTCACCTACTTCTTCTTGCCACCGCGGACGGGTCCACGGGAGCTCGCCTTGCGGCGCGGGGCGGAGCCGCCCTCGTTGCCGCGCTTGAACGGGAATCCGAACGCATCGAGCAGGGCACGGCCCTGCTCGTCGGTCACGGCGGTCGTCACGATCGTGATGTCCATGCCGCGCGGAGCGTCGATCTTGTCGTAGTCGATCTCGGGGAACACTGTCTGCTCCGCGAGTCCGAACGTGTAGTTGCCGCGGCCGTCCCACGAGTGGGCCGGCAAACCGCGGAAGTCGCGGATGCGCGGGATCGCGATCGACAACAGGCGGTCGAAGAACTCCCACATGCGGTCACCGCGCAGGGTCACCTTGCAGCCGATCGCCTGATCCTCGCGGAGCTTGAATCCCGCGATCGAGTCACGCGACTTGGTCACCACGGGCTTCTGGCCCGAGATGGCGGTGAGGTCGGCCACGGCACCCTCGAGCAGCGAGGGCTGCTGGGTGGCCTTGCCGACACCCATGTTGATCACGATCTTGTCGAGCGTGGGCACCTGCATGGGGTTGGCCAGACCGAGGGACGCGAGCAACTGTGCCCGGATCTCGGAGTTGTACTTGGCGCGCAGGCGCGGAGCGGTCGCGGTCGTCATCAGACTTCGTCCCCCGTCTTCTTGGCGACGCGCACCTTCGTGCCGTCGCTCTTGACCTTGTAGCCGAGCCTCGTCGGCTTGCCCTTGTGCACGAACATCACGTTCGAGGCGTCGATGGGCATGGGCTTTTCGATGATGTCGGCCTTCTGCGTGGCGCTGCGGGCCTTGGTGTGGCGCTTGGCCACGTTGACGCCCTGCACGATCACCTTGTTCTCGTCGGGCAGGACCTCGATGATCTCGCCCTCCTTGCCGATGTTCTTCCCGGCGATCACCTTCACGGTGTCTCCCTTGCGCAGCTTCATGGTCACAGCACCTCCGGAGCCAGCGAGACGATCCTCATGAACTTCTTGTCGCGCAGCTCGCGACCCACCGGGCCGAAGATGCGGGTTCCGCGGGGGGTGAGGTCCTCCTTGATGAGGACGGCCGCGTTCTCGTCGAAACGGATGTAGCTGCCGTCGGGACGGCGCTTCTCCTTCTTCACGCGCACCACCACGCAGCGCACGACCTCGCCCTTCTTGACGCCGGCACCGGGGATCGCGTCCTTGACGGTTCCGATGAAGACGTCACCGATCGAGGCGTAGCGGCGGCGGGTTCCGCCGAGCACCTTGATGACGAGGACCTCCTTGGCGCCGCTGTTGTCGGCGACACGGAGACGGGACTCTTGCTGGATCACTTCGCACGCTCCACGATCTCGACGATGCGCCACCGCTTGGTCTTCGACATCGGGCGCGTCTCCATGACACGCACGCGGTCGCCGACCTTGGCGTCGTTCTGCTCGTCGTGGGCGTAGAGCTTCTTGGTGCGCAGCACGAACTTGTCGTACTTGGCGTGGCGCACGCGCTCCACGACGGCCACGACGACCGTCTGGTTCATCTTGTCGGACACGACTGTGCCCTCGCGCACCTTGCGCGCACTGCGCTCGGTGGTCTCGGTGGTCTCGGCCATGGGTCGGCTCACTTCCCTGCTGCCTCGGCCGCGGCGATCTCGCGCGCGCGGATGAGGGTGTTGATTCGTGCGATCCGGCGGCGGACGTTGCCCAGCTCGTGGTGCGAGTCGAGCTGACCGGTTGCGTGGCGGAACCTCAGGTTCAGCGCCTCCTGCTTGGTCGCGCGCAGCTCGGCGAGCAGCGACGCGAGGTCCATCTCGCGGAGATTGTCGTTGGAACGTGCCATCTCGTCGTCCTTCCTTCTCAGATCGGCTCGTCGCGCGAGATCACGCGGGCCTTGATCGGGAGCTTCTGCACCGCACGCTCGAGCGCCGCCTTGGCGACGTCGGCGGTCGGGTAGGACAGCTCGAACAGGATGCGGCCCGGCTTGACGACGGCGACCCAGAACTCGGGGTTGCCCTTGCCCGAGCCCATGCGGGTCTCGGCCGGCTTCTTGGTGACGGGCTTGTCCGGGAACACGTTGATCCAGACCTTGCCGCCGCGCTTGATGTGGCGCGTCATCGCGATACGGGCAGCCTCGATCTGACGGGCGGTGATCCAACCCGGCTCGAGCGCCTGGATGCCCCACTCGCCGAAGGCGAGGGACGTGGCGCCCTTGGAGTTGCCGTTCGTGCGACCGCGCTGCTGCTTGCGGTGCTTGACCTTGCGTGGCATCAACATGGTCAGTCCTCCCCCCGCAGCTTCGGAGTCTCGTGCGAGTCGTGCAGACGACGCTCGATCGCCTCCTCCTCCTCGAGGAGGCGCTCGAACTCGGGGTCGGCCTCCTTGACGAGCGGGGCGACCTCGGTCTCGGGTGCATCGGCGACGCGCGGTCCCGCCGACGACACGACACGGCGCGGCGCGGCCTGCTCGGCGGGCGCTTGGCCGGCGGTCTCGCCCACGGCCATCGCGGCCTCGCGGGAGATCTTGTCCTGAGCAGAGCTCTTGTACGGGAGGATGTCGCCCTTGTAGAGCCACACCTTCACGCCGACGCGACCCGAACCGGTGCGCGCCTCGCGGAACCCGTAGTCGATGTCGGCGCGCAGCGTGTGCAACGGCACGCGACCCTCGCGGTACCACTCGGTGCGGCTCATCTCGGCGCCGCCGAGGCGACCCGAGCACTGCACGCGGATACCGAGTGCGCCGAACTTCTGCGCGTTCTGCACGGCGCGCTTCATGGCGCGGCGGAACGCGATGCGGTTCACGAGCTGGTCGGCCACGCCCTGGGCGATGAGCGCCGCGTCGAGCTCGGCCTGCTTGATCTCCACGATGTTCAGCTGGAGACGGTTGTTGCCGGTGATACGCGCCAGTCCCTGGCGCAGCTCGTCGGCCTTGGCACCCTTGCGGCCGATGACGATTCCCGGGCGCGCGGTGTGCACGTCGATGCGCAGCTTGTCGGTGGTGCGCTCGACCTCGACGCGGCTCACCGCGGCGTCCTCGAGGGTCGTCATCAGGTACTCGCGGATCTTCCAGTCCTCGGTCAGGTAGTCCTTGTACTGGCGCTCGCTGAACCAGCGGCTCTTCCAGTCCGTGGTGACACCGAGTCGGAACCCGTACGGATTGATCTTCTGGCCCATCAGTTGCCTGCTTCCTCGGCCGCGTCGTCGGACGCGGCGCTGGTGTTCTCTGTCGCCGGCGCGACGTCGGCTGTCTCGTCCTTGCGGCTGGCCGCCACGCGCGCGGCGCGGCTGGCCGCGACGCGGGCACCGCGTCCACCGCCCTGCTTCATGGTCTTGGCCTCGCGCACGGCGAGCTGCGCGTCGCTCATCGTGTCGACGATCACCGTGATGTGGCAGGTGCGCTTGTTGATGCGACCTGCGCGGCCCTTGGCGCGCGGACGGAAGCGCTTCAGCGTCGGGCCCTCGTCGGCGAAGCACGCGCACACGAAGAGGTCGTCGGCGTCCTTCTCGTCGTTGGCCACGGCGTTGGCAACCGCGGATGCGAGCACCTTGCGCACCACGCGCGCGGCCTCGCGGTCGGTGAACTCGAGGATCTCGTCGGCCGTCTTCACGTCGGCGTTGCGGATGAGGTTCAGGACCACGCGGGCCTTCGACGCCGACGAGCGCACGTAACGGGCCTCGGCCCGGGTGCCGCCCTTGGTGCCGTGGGGGGCGCGGTTCGATTCGTTGAGCTTGGGACCGGGCATGGCTACTTCTTCGCTGCCTTCTCTTGCTTGGCGTGGGCACGGAACGTGCGCGTGGGCGAGAACTCGCCCAGCTTGTGGCCGACCATCGACTCGGTCACGTACACCGGGACGTGCTTGCGACCGTCGTGGACGGCGATGGTGTGTCCGACCATGTCGGGCACGATCGTGGAGCGGCGCGACCAGGTCTTGATCACCTTGCGGTCGCCCGACTCGTTGGCCGCGTCGATCTTCTTGAGCAGGTGTTCGTCGACGAACGGACCCTTCTTGAGACTGCGGGACACGGTTTACCTCCGACCCTTTCCGGTGCGCCGGCGGCGCACGATGAGCTTCTGCGACGGCTTGTTGTTGTTGCGGGTGCGGCCCTCGGGCTTGCCCCACGGAGACACCGGCGGACGACCACCGGAGGTCTTGCCCTCGCCACCACCGAGCGGGTGGTCGACGGGGTTCATGGCCACGCCGCGGGTCTGCGGGCGCACGCCCTTCCAGCGGTTGCGTCCGGCCTTGCCGATCTTGACGAGCTCGTGCTCGGCGTTGCCGACCTCGCCCACGGTCGCGCGGCAGTCGATAAGCACGCGGCGCATCTCCGACGACGGGAGACGCAGGGTGGCGAAGTCGCCGTCCTTGGCGACGAGCTGCACGGCCATCCCGGCCGAACGGCCGATCTTTCCGCCCTGTCCGGGACGGAGCTCGACGTTGTGCACCACCGTTCCGACCGGCATGTAGCGCAGCGGGAGAGCGTTGCCCGGCTTGATGTCGGCGCCATGGCCGCTCTCGACGGTCGCCCCGACCTCGAGACCCTTCGGCGCGATGATGTAGCTCTTCGTGCCGTCGGCGTAGTGGAGGAGAGCGATGCGGCAGGTGCGGTTCGGGTCGTACTCGATCGCGGCGACCTTGGCCGTCACCCCGTCCTTGTTGCGCTTGAAATCGATGATGCGGTACTGGCGCTTGTGGGCACCACCCTTGTGACGCGCCGTCTTGCGGCCGTACGCGTTGCGTCCGCCCGTGTTGTGCTTGGGCGCCAGGAGCGTCTTCTCGGGGGTCGACTTGGTGATCTCGGAGAAGTCCGAGACGGTCTGGAACCTGCGACCGGGGCTGGTGGGCTTGCGCTTGCGAATTGCCATGGTGATCTCAGCTTTCGAACAGCGGGATCCTGCTGCCCGCCTCGAGGGTCACGATCGCGCGCTTGGTGGCGGCGGTCTTTCCCAGTCGGTTGGTGTTGCGTGTGCGGCGGAACTTGCCCTTGCGGTTGAGGGTGTTCACCTTCAGGACCTTCACACCGAAGATGGCCTCGATCGCATCGTGGATCTCGGGCTTGGAGGCATCGACGTGCACCTGGAAGGTGTAGACGTCGGCCTCCATCAACCCGTAGCTCTTCTCCGACACGACGGGCTTGATGATGATGTCGCGGGGGTCCTTCATCGGCTGCTCTCCTTGTCGGCGGCGGCACCGGGCAGGCTCTCGGTCGAGAACACGATCCAGTCGTTGCAGAGGATGTCGTAGGCGTTCAACTCGCCGGTGAGGATCAACTGCACCTCGGGGAGGTTGCGGAAGCTCTTGATCGCGTCGTGCTGATCACCGGTCACGACCACGAGCACCTTGCCCGACACACCGAGAGCCGCGAGGGCCTTGGTGGCGTCCTTGGTGCTCGGGGCGGCGAGGTTCCACGAGTCGACGACGACGACGCGCCCCTCGGCGTTGCGGTCGCTGAGCGCCGACGCGAGGGCGAGACGCACCATCTTGCGGGGCGTCTTCTGGCCGTACTTGCGGGGCTTCGGGCCGAGCGCGATGCCACCACCGGAGAAGTGCGGCGCGCGGGTCGACCCCTGGCGAGCACCGCCGGTTCCCTTCTGACGGAACGGCTTCTTGCCGCCACCGGAGACTTCGGCGCGGGTCTTGGTGCTCTGCGTGCCTGATCGACGGTGCGCGAGCTGGGCGGTGACGACCTGGTGCATCACCGGCACGTTCGGCTGGACGGCGAAGAGCTCGTCGGCGAGATCGACGCTGCCGGCGGCCTTGCCCTGGACGTTCTTGACGGAGATCGATGCCATGGTGGTCACTTCGCCTTCACTGCGTTGCGGACGATGACGACGCCACCGTTCGGACCGGGGACCGAACCCTTGACGAGCAGGAGCCCGCGCTCGGGATCGCTCTGGACGACCTCGAGGTTCAGCGTGGTGACCTGCTCGTTGCCGAGGTGGCCGGCCATGCGCAGACCCTTGAAGACGCGGCCGGGGAACGAGCACGACCCGATCGAGCCGGGTGCACGGTGGTGCTTGTGGTTGCCGTGGCTCGCGCCCTGTCCGTTGAAGTTGTGGCGCTTCATTCCACCGGCGAATCCCTTGCCGCGGCTGACGGCGGTGACATCGACCTTCTCGCCCGCGGCGAGCACATCGACGCCGAGTTCCTGGCCGACGGCGAACCCATCGACGGAATCGAGGCGCAACTCGACGAGTCGGCGACCCGGCTCGACGCCGTTCTCGCCGGCGGAGTCGAAGTGTCCCTTCTCGGGCTTGGTGAGACGCTGCGCCTTCTTGGTGCCGTAGGTGACCTGAAGGGCGCTGTAGCCGTCCCGATCAGCCGTCTTCACTTGGACGACGCGCATCGGTTCGACGCGCAGAACGGTGACGGGGATGACGCGCTGGTCGTCTCCCCACACCTGGGTCATGCCGACCTTTTCGCCGACGATCGCTCTTTGTGCCATGGCGGCAACCCTTTGTCTCTCGTGTCTTGCAGTGGTGACTCACGCAAATGCTCCGGCAACATCGCTGTCGCCGGAGCACCGGTCCTGGTTGTGCCGTGCGGTTCCCTCGGCGGACGAGCCGCCGGTGGGCCTTCACGGACGTCGATTATGGGATCGACGGTCGATCTTGCGATCCGGGCCGAAGCCCGAAAAGCACGGAATGGGAAGGCTACGGGGGATTTCCCTCCCCCACAACGGGACCCGGGTCAGTGCGGGAAGCGGGCCCGCAGCCACTCGACGACGGCCTCGATCGCCTCTCGCCTGTGACCTTCCAGGTAGTGGGGGGCGCCCGTGAGCTCCAGATATGTCCGGTCGGTGGCCCCGGAGGCCTCCACGATCTCCTGTGCCTGCCAGACCCTGATCTCGGTGTCGGCGGTGGGGTGGACCAGCATGGTCGGAACGGTCACCTGGGGCATGGTGTCGGCCAATTTGGCGTGGCTGGACAGGCCCGACCAGGTCGAGAGCCACCCCCGGGCAGTCATCGTGCGAGCCAGCCCGCCCCGGCCGTAGTTGGCCTCGAAGGGGTCGGGAAAGGCGAAAAGTGACCCCATCGGCCGCTCGTCGGGGTCGATCGAGAGGTCCAGATAGGCCGGATCGGCGAGGGTCCTGTAGATCGTCAGGTACCTGGTGAAGACCCGTCGTGCCCGCAGGTCTCGCCACAGGGCCGGCTCGGCGGCCTTGTCGACGCCGGTCAGGTGCTCCCCCGCCGCCTCGGCATCGGCGATCGACTGCCGGGCGATCGCATCGATGCGCGCCACCCTCTCCACCTGGGCCCGCCTGTAGGTGGAGAGCCACTCCCGGTCATACGTGCAGGGCTCGGGCCACGGGCGCCACCCGTTGTCGGGGTTGTACATGTCGAGCTCGGGCACCCGGCTGAACGGGTCGTTCTCGTCGGCCACCGAGGGGTCGATCACCTGGAGCATGAAGACACCCTCGCCGGGGTGTGCGGCCATGCCGACCCATCCATCGCCGATCCCGAGTTGAGCGTTCGCCATCGCCATCAACGACCCACCACCGGAGTTGCCGAGGAGGATCACCGACTCCGCACCGCGACGGATCATCTCGTCATGGGCGGCCTTCACGTCGATGATGCAGGCCTCGTGCAGACAATCGGTGTCGTTGTTCATGTAGCGGGTGCCGAAACCGAGCACTGCGTATCCGGCGGCGGCGAGCAACGGACACGCGTAGTGCACGCTGAAGTCACCCCGCGGATGACTCAGGATCACCGCTGTCTTCCATGTGCCACCCGGTGGGGTCCACAAGATCCCGCGCACGAGCGCGCCATCGGGGGTCACGATGCGCACCGACTCACGCGGGATCTCCGATGACGGGGCATCCTCGGCGAGCGGCCAGTAGTTGAGACCGAACGGACGCCGGCCACCGAGATGGTGATCGAGATCTGCGACCATCAACGACTGCGCACGTCGGCTTCGGCGATCGCCTTGGCGCCGGGATAATCGGCCTTGCCGTTCGGTGCCCGCGGCACCTCGGTGCAGAACACGACCCGCTTGGGCGCCTTGTAGCCGGACAGTTCGTTCTTCACCGAGGCGATGACATCGGCCTCCGACGGCGACGCGGAGCCGTCGAGAGAGGCGACCGCGACCACGATCTGTCCCCACTTGTCATCGGGCAGCCCCACCACGAGGCAATCAGCGACTCCCGCGACGCGCTTCACCGCCTCCTCCACCTCCTCGGGGAACACCTTCTCCCCGGCGGTGTTGATCACCTGGCTGCCCCGGCCGAGCAGGACGAGCTGGCCGTTCTCGTCGAAGGTCGCGAGATCGCCGGGGAACGAGTAGCGCACACCACCGATGACGCGGAAGGTGCGCGCCGACTTCTCCGGATCCTTGAAGTAGCCGAACGGGGTGAGACCACCGTTGGCCACCTTCCCGGTGCGACCGTCTCCGGGGAGGACCTCGACATCGTCGTCGTCGAACACCTTCGTCGTCGGATTCATCATGAACTTGGCCGTCGGGGCCTTGGCGTCGCGGGTCGAGACGCTGGTGGCCATCGCGCCCTCGGTCGAGCCCATCG
Source organism: Actinomycetota bacterium (assembly GCA_046091605.1). Classification (GTDB taxonomy): domain Bacteria; phylum Actinomycetota; class Acidimicrobiia; order Acidimicrobiales; family Ilumatobacteraceae; genus UBA2093. The sequence continues at coordinate 108,036 of JBJTCB010000013.1, forward strand.
CATCCACGAGCATGATGCCGGGGATGTGGTCGAGCAGTCGCTGCTTGATCTCGGCGGTCCACATGACACCCGACGACGTCATCCTCTGCAGCGACGAGGTGTCGCGGGCACGGCCCGACCTCTCGGCCGCATCGAGCGCCTCGGCGATCGGGCGGGCGAACGCATCCCCCACGATCACGACCTGGGCGACGCGTTCCTGCTCGACCAGGTCGAGCAGTTCGTCGGCATCGAACTTCTTCGACGGAAGCAGTGCCACGGTGCCGCCCGTGCAATGGGGCATCATCGCCCCGATCCACATGCCCGTTCCGTGCATCAGCGGGCAGCACGGTGCAGAGACCCAGGCGCCCTCGGCACGGCGCTTCTCGCCCACGGCGGCCGCCATCTCAGTCACCGTCGGCGGCATCGGCATCGCCAGGGCGTTGAACCCGTTGAGGGCAAAGGCCGCGCTGATGTCGCCCATCATGTACATCACGCCCTTGGGCATCCCGGTGGTGCCGCCCGTGTAGAGCATGTAGACGTCGTCGTCGGAACGCTCGATCCGGGGCGCGGGAGCGTGCGCGGCCACGAGGTCCTCGTGGCGCACGGCGCCGGGCACCTCGGCGGTGCGCTCGTCGTCGTCGACCTCGACCACGAGCACGAGGTTCGGCAACCGGTCGATCACCTCGGCGACGCGATCGGCGAGCGAGGAGTGGTAGAAGAGCGCGCGGCAATCGGCGTTGTCGAGCAGATACTCGAGTTCCCTGCCCAGGTACCGGAAGTTCACGTTGATCGGCACCATGCGCTGCTTGAACGCGGCGAAGTGCGTCTCGAGATACTCGGGCGAGTTGTGCAGGTAGAGACCGACCTTGTCGTCGGGTCCGAGTCCCGCGGCCGTCAGTGCGGCGGCGATCCGCGACGCACGGTTCTCGTACTCGGCCCAGGTGAAGCGTCGGTCACCCTGCACCACCGCGTCGACGTCGGGGATCTCGTCGGCGATCGCTTCCCACAAGGTCGCAAAATGAGTCTTCATCGCCCCACCCCCGGGCAAAGTCTGCCACTCCGCGACGGGCGGCCCCGACCCTGACGGGGTCAGCCGCCCGGTCTGGCGACGAGCACCGCCTTCAGGCTCTGGCGCTCGCCATCGCGCTCGATCGAGATCTCGATCTCCTCACCCGGCGAGGAGTCACGGATGATCGCGATGAGGGCGTTCTGGCCGGTGATCGTCTGGTCGTCGATCTGCAGGATGATGTCCCCGGTCCGGAGACCCGCCTTGTCGGCGGGCGAACCGGACTCGACCTCGGCCACCACGGCGCCGGTGCCGCCGTCGTTGCGGTCCGACAGCGCGATGCCCAAGTACCCCTGGCGGCGCGGTTCGCCGCCGGCCTCGGTGCGGAGCTGCTCGACGACGCGCTTCACCTCGTCGACACCGATGGCAAAGCCGATGTTGTTGGCCGCGGTGTCGAAGCCACTGCGAGCGACGGCCGTGTTGACACCGATCACCTCGCCGCGAAGATTGATGAGCGGACCCCCCGAGTTGCCCGAGGAGATCGCCGCATCAGTCTGGATGAGCCGGTCGAGTGCGCCAGCATCGATCTCGATGGAACGGTTGAGCGCCGACACGATGCCAGCGGTGATGCTGGGTCCGCCGTCGAGGTCGAGGGCATAACCGACCGCGACCGCGGGATCACCCACGGCGATACCCGCGGGATCGGCCAATGTCGCGGCGACGAGTCCCGGGCCCGGGTTCTTCAACTGCACGAGGGCCAGGTCGTTGCTCGGATCAGAGGCGAGAACCTCGGCCTCGGCGGCCTCGGTGGCGCCGTTCAGCAGGACCCGCACCGTCTCGGCTCCCTCGATCACATGGTGGTTGGTGACGATCTCGCCGGTGCTCGAGATGATGATCCCGGTGCCCGTCGCTCCACCACCATCGGTGACGGCATCGATCGTGACCACGCTCGGGGCGATGACCGCGGCGGCACGGGCGACATTGGTGTCACCCACTTTGTCCGGGTCGACCGGAGCGGCCGTGACCACCGGTCCGCCACCTCCGACGGTGGCCCCGGAATCACCCGCGATCAGACCGCCGATGATCCCGCCGCCCACGGACATGGCAACGACAGCCAGTGCCAGGACGAGTCGGGGCACACCGCGGCGCGAGGCCGGCGGATCGGGGGGGAGATTGATCCAGTGGGCGTCGGACATAGTGTCGTTCTATCGCCACGACGCGCCGTCCGGCGGTCGGGTTCGTCAAGAAGTCGGTAAGAACGGCCCAGCGGGCCTCAGCCGATCTTGATCTCGATGTCGACACCGGCGGGGATGTCGATGCGCTGCAGGGCCTCGATCGTCTTGTTGTTGTGCTCGACGATGTCGATCAGGCGCTTGTGGATCCGCATCTCGAAATGCTCGCGGGAGTCCTTGTCGATGTGCGGTCCGCGGATGACCGTGAAGCGGTGCTTCTCGGTCGGCAACGGGATCGGGCCGCGGATCTTGGCGTTGGTCCGGGTCACGGTCTCCACGATCGCCCGGGTGGACTTGTCGAGGTTGTCGTGGTCGAACGCCTTGAGGCGGATGCGGATGCTCTGGGTGGCCATGGTTCCGGGTCCTACTTGAGGATCTTGGTGACGCGGCCGGCACCAACAGTGCGACCACCCTCACGGATCGCGAAACGCAGACCCTCATCCATCGCGATCGGCTTGCCGAGCTCCACCGTCATCGTCACATTGTCACCAGGCATCACCATCTCGG
>JBJTCB010000014.1:0-7677 GCA_046091605.1 Actinomycetota bacterium
GTTTTCCGGTGATGCCACCCAGGTGATCACTCGCACGCTGATGGACGGGGAGATCGCGTTCCTTCCCGGGCATGCGGCCTTCCTCGGAGCACTCACCGAGAACCACACGCGGATCTATCTGGCCGACGGCGGCATCCAGAATCTCGCGGTCCATCTCGGTTTCGTCGAGGTCGGCGCCGACCACGTCACCATTCTCTCTGACTCCGCCGAACTGGAGCAGGACATCGACGTGGCCCGTGCTCGCGAGGCGCTGAGCCGCGCCGAGGAGCAGCTGCGCAAGGAGCATTCCGCCGAGGTCGAGGCCGACCTGCGCCGCGCTCACGCGCGCATCGCCGCCACTGGCGGCATCGCCACCGGCCACTAAGGCCATCGACAACGCGCCCGAGCCGCGGCGTGATGAGCGGTGCGAACTCACTTGTTCTTGAGCTTGTAGCCCTCTTGAACGGACAGGATGGTCAATCCCTCCACGGTCCGTCTCTCATGTTTGCTCGCGAGATTGATCGCTGCGTGGTGACCATCGTTTGTCTCGAACCAAGCGCGTGTGCAAATGATCAGTTCCACGGTTGAGATCCCGTCCTTGAGAGTGTTGTAGATCCAGCCCTGAACTGTCCGGTTAGTTGCTGCCTTTCGCTCAGGACGCCAGCCGGCCTTTGCGTAGTCGCGCATGCGCCTGAGGAGGTTCTTGCTCTCTCCGACGTAGATCTCGCGTGAATCGTGCGAGATGAGTTGGTACACCCCACCTCGATCGGGCACATTCGGATCGAACCTGAGCTCGTACTCTTTGCCGGCAAGCGCCACATTTCCGGCCTTCATCCATTCGATCTTGATGATGTGTTGCGTCTCGGTCGTCTTCTCGTCCATGGCACAGAAACTATTTGATCGCAAGTTCGTGCACCATCACACAGTGTCCTAGCGGGAGTGCCCGCCCGGGGCCACTCAGGTGGCGGGGTCGACCACTAACGGGGTGTATGTCTTCTATTGATCGTGCATCGCGAGATCTTGACTCAGTAATTGATCGCGGAGATCTCGCTGATCTTGTCCAACCGGTGCTGGGCGTCGATCAGGCGCACCGTGCCGCTGCGCGAGCGCATGACGAGGCTCTGGGTGTGCACGAGGCCCGGCTCGTAGCGCACGCCCCTCAGCAGCTCACCGTCGGTGATGCCGGTGGCAGCGAAGAAGCAGTTGTCGCCCTTCACGAGATCCTCGGTGGTGAGCACCCGCGAGACGTCGTAGCCCTGGGCGATCGCATCGGCGCGCTCCTGGTCGTTGCGCGGCCACAGCCGGCCCTGGATCTCGCCCCCCATGCACTTGAGCGCCGCGGCCGCGATCACGCCCTCGGGGGTGCCGCCGATGCCGAACAGCACGTCGATGCCGGCCTGGGGCCATGCGGTCGCGATCGCGGCGAAGATGTCGCCGTCGGAGATCAACTTGATGCGCGCCCCGGCCTCGCGGACCTCCTCGATGAGGCTCTGGTGGCGCTCGCGGTCGAGGATCACGACCGTGAGATCGCGCACGCTCTCGCCCTTGGCCTTGGCGATCCACTTGAGGTTCTGCGTGGGGGTGGCGGTGACGTCGATCGAGCCCACCGCGTCGGGCCCGACGGCGATCTTTTGCATGTAGAAGCACGGGCCCGGGTCGTACATCGTGTCGCGCTCCGACACCGCGATCACCGAGATGGCGTTGCCGCGGCCGAGGGAGGTGAGTGTGGTGCCGTCGATCGGGTCGACCGCGACGTCGGTCTCGGGCATCGAGCCGTCGCCCACGATCTCGCCGTTGAAGAGCATCGGCGCATCGTCCTTCTCGCCCTCGCCGATCACCACGTGGCCGCTCATGGGTACGGTGGAGAGCACCGTGCGCATGGCATCGACGGCGGCGCCATCGGCGCCGTTCTTGTCGCCGCGTCCCACCCAGCGCGACGCCGACATCGCGGCCGCCTCGGTGGTGCGGACGAGTTCGAGTGCGAGGTTCCTGTCGGGGCGTTCAACCATGGGATCAACGCTAATCCTCTGTGTAGGGTCGCCCCGTGTCCCCGCACGCTGTGAAACCAGTGCCGATCGAGCTGATCCTGTCTGCTGGTGACGTGGGTGATGCCCGTGTGCGGCCCGGTGGCACCTGGGTTTCGGCCATCGAGACGGTGGGGGGGGAGACGGGAGTTACCCGTTGCCTGCGGATGTGGCCGGTGCATGCCGGAGGCGACCCGGGTGCACCCGTCGATCTGCTCGTCGATCCCGAGCCGGCCGGCACAAGGGGGCTGTCGGGCGGCGTGCATGCGTGGCATCCGAACGGGCGCCATCTCGCGGTCGTGTTGCGCGGTGGCGGGGTGGTGGTGCTCACGCTCGACGACGATCTCGTCGTGTCGGTGCATCCCCTGCCACTCGATCCGTCGCGCACATGGACCGGTCCCGAGTTCACCGCTGACGGCCGTGAGGTGCACCTGAGCGCGGATTGGTCAGAGATCATCGGCCTCGACACCGAGACACTCGAGTCGTGGGTGTTCCACGACGGCAGCGACTTCGCGATCGATCCGGCGGGGGTCCCGGGCGGAGTGTCGCTCGCGTGGGACCGGCCGCAGATGTCGTGGACCGAGAGCCGCCTGCAGCCGTCGGCGGCGCGCCCCGGAGTCTCGGTGCAACAGCCGCGTCGTTCCCCGGACGGCACTGCATTCGGATGGATCGACGATGCGAACAACTGGTGGAACGTGGTGATCGGGGTTGATCGGCACGGAGATCACGTGCGCCTGGATGATGCGAGCGACCATGCCGGGCCCGTGTGGGGGCCGGGTCAGCGGTCGTGGTGCTTCGACAGCGACGGGTCGCGCGTGGCATACGTGCGCAACGAGGATGGGTACGGCTCGCTGTGGGTGCTTCACCGTGCGACGGGTGTGCGGTCACGGATCGGGCTCGCCCCGCACGGGTGTCTGTCGTGGGAGGGCGACGTGCTGGCAGCGGTTCGATCGGGCGCGCGCACACCCACACAACTCGTCGCCTACGAGGTCTCGACCGCCCCCGACGGCACCACGACGGCGACGCGCACGGTGCTCTGCGACACCGCGCACCCCGCATGGCGACGCGACCACGAGGAGGTGCTCGTCGAGCCCGAGGTGCGACGCACCGCGGGTGGAATCCCGTGGCGCCTGCACCGTGCACCGCGGGAGCAGGGCGTGATCGTGTGGGTGCACGGTGGGCCGACCGACCAATGGACGGTGACCTTCCGGCCGCGCATCGCCCTGTGGCTCTCGCGGGGCTGGAGCGTGGCGGTGCCCGACCACCGCGGCACGACCGGTCATGGGCGCATCTTCCGCGAGGCACTGCACGGTGCGTGGGGGATCGCCGATGCCGCCGATGTCGCAGAGGTGCTCGACGAGGTGCGCGCGCACCTCTCACCGGGCAGGGTCGTGCTCATGGGTGGCAGTGCCGGTGGGCTCACGGCTCTCGCCGTCGCGGCCGCGCGACCCGACGATGTCGATGGTGTGGTGGTCTCGTACCCGGTCGTGGACCTCGCCGAGATGCTGCGCCACGAGGACGACTTCGAGGGCCATTACATGCCCGCACTCATCGGCGAACACGATCCCGACGCGCCGTCGCTTGCGGGGCGTGGCCCTCTCGCGCGTGTCGCACACCTCGCGCGCACGCCGATCCTGGTCTTCCACGGCGACATGGACCACTCCGTGCCGATCGTGCACTCCGAGCGGCTCGTCGAGGCGGTGCGTGCCCACGATGGAGCGATCGAGTTCGTGGTGATGGCCGGGGAGGGGCACGGATTCAAGGATCCGGCGTCGTTGCGGCTCGAGCACGATCGCACCGAGGCGTTCCTCGACTCGGTTCTCAGTCGTCGATGAAGGTTTCGCCGGAGAGATCGACGGGACGCGGACCCTCGTGGGTTCGGGGTCGCACGACCGGCACCGCGAACCATGCCGTGATGCGGGGTGCATCGTGACTGTGGCAGAGGAACTTGCCGTCGTCGACGGTGAGGTCGTTCCACTCGACGAAAAGATCCTTCGCTGAATTGAAGTGGAGCTCCCGAACCCTCCAATCGCAGTGACCTCCGTGCGGCGCACTCGCACGTCCTGATTCGCTGCGCAGGCGGATGCCCGCCGCGTCAAACACCGCGATCAGACGGGCCAGGCTCCATCCAGGCCACGTCGTGTCGAGGAAACGGCTGGTGAAGCCCCGAGTGTCGGGGATCCAGTGTGTGTGGTGGAGCACGCGGTCGATCGCTCCGCGACTCGCGTGCCACCCGTATCTCTCGTCGAGAACCTCGCGCGACGGGACGGGTTGATCTCCCGCGCGGGAGGGGATCGGTGGTGCCATGGTCTGTCTCCTGTCTCTTCGAAGACCGACCATTGCTTGTACGACCGTCGGGTCGTCGCATCCACCCCGGTCCGGATCGCATCAGCGCCCCGGACCACGAGTGCAAGCACCGCGGCCGGTCCGGCTCGGTTGCTGGCCGCCCTCTCGGGCGACACTCGTGATGCGTGATGAACCCTAGACGGGGCCTGTGCCGGAGATCGCTCATCGGGTGGCCGGGCCCGCCACCCACCAACGGCGCGGCTGGGTAGGTTCCACGTCATGTTGCTCGCGGAACTGGAGATCTTCCATTCCCGGCCCATCGCGCCCACCCGGCGCCTCGCACTCGGGCATCTGGTGCTCCCCGTCGACCCGGCCCCGGGCTTCGGTGGTGTGCTGCTCGGTGGGGTGCTCTCGGCGCACATGCCCGAGGTCGACGACGACCTGCACCTCGATGTCCAGCGCCTGTTGAACGAGATCGAGCGGGGCAGTCGTGTGGTGCAGCCGCGCCTGCGCCATCGGTTCCAGGTCGACCGCCACGGTCTCAGCCACAGCGTGCACCGGCTCACCGGCGAGGGCGACTCGGTCACCTTCGACTTGCGCTCGAACGGCACGGGGCTCCAGCAGGTGCTGGGTGCGATCTATGCGCTCGAGCGTCTCGATGCGCCGCTTCGCCGTGCCCTCGTGCCGATGATGCGGCGTTCGCTCACATGGCGAGGGCCACTCGGTGCGAACTTCATCGCCCATCTCGCCGGCACGTCATCGTCGTCGGTGGCCGCACTGGCCGACCCGCGGGCATGGGCACTCGATGTGCTGGGCTTCCCCGGAGGCACCGTGAAGCCCTCCAAGCGCGAGATCATGTCGCACTTCCGCGAGAGCATGCGTCGCGCCCACCCCGACCACGGCGGCAACAGCGCGACGGCGGCCAAGGTGATGTCGGACATCACCGAGGCGCGGCGGGTGCTGCTCGACTCGCTGTGAGCCCGGCCGGGGTGGTTCTGTTCCCCGGAGCGGGAACCTCGGCCGAACACTCGTCGCTCGTCGCACTCGAGCGCGCGCTCGCACCGCTGCCGGTTGCACGCATCGATTTTCCCTATCGCCGCGCGGGGAAACGCGCACCCGACCGCGCACCGGCGTTGATCGAGTGCGTGCGCGTCGAGGTGCGCGCCTTCGCCGATCGGCTCGGGGTGTCGACGGCCGATCTGGTCATCGGTGGGCGCTCGATGGGTGGCCGGATGTGCTCGATGGCAGTCGCCGATGCCGATGCACCGCTCGCGGTGCGCGGACTGGTGTGCATCGCCTATCCGTTGGCACCACCGCGCACCCCGGACAAGCCACGCATCGAGCACCTTCCACGAATCACCGTGCCGACGCTGTGCGTGAGTGGCACCAAGGACGAGTTCGGCTCGCCCGGGGCGCTCGAGTCGGCGTTCGCCGTCGTGCCCGGCCAGGTTCAGTTCTCGTGGCTCGAGGGGAAGCGCCACGATCTGGCGCGATGCGACGACGAAGTCGCCTATCGCGTCGCACGATGGATCAACGAGTTGGCTGATCCTCGCCGGTGATCGCCTCGAGGGCGAGATGCGCGGTCTCGGGGTAACGGCGCCACACCAGGACCGATGCAGCGACCGGTGCGAGGGCGAAGGCCATCATCACCTGGCCGTACGAGGCGCCCGCATCGACGATCCATCCCGCCGAGACGAGCCCGATCACCCCGCCCAGCAGCGACGACGTCATGATGATCCCGCCGGCGATACCCCGCACCGAGGTGGGGAAGAGCTCGCCGCGATACACCGCCATCGCCGGGTACGACAGACCGAGCGCGACAGCACCGAGGATCGCCACCGTCCACATTGCGGGGCCCGCGAAGACGAACGAGAGTGCGAGCAGCACCGTGCCGAAGGGCACCATCGTGGTGGCGAGCACGCGGCGGCCGCGTTCGTCGGCGATGCGTCCACCGGCGACCAACCCCACCATGGCTGGCGCCGAGGTGAGGGTGGTGAAGACCGCCACGAGCAGCGCCGAGAACCCGCGGTCGTCGCGCAGGTACCTGTTCTGGAAGATCGAGGCCGACGCCACGAAGATGTTCGACAGGAACACCACCGTGCAGATGTTCACGAGGTGCCCTCGTGCGGTCAGGGTGAACGGGGTGCGCCGACCCCGGCCGACATGGCGTTCGAATCGCTCCGACTCGGGCAACGATCTCGTGACGACGACGGCGACCACGAGCCAGACGAGCGTGACCACATAGACCCAACGCCATGACTGCGTGCCGAGATCAGCCAGGGGCAACGAGGCCACGGCGACACCTGCTCCCGCGCCCGAGAGAATCGCGAGCAGCCCGGTGGCCCAGGCGCGCGAGTTCGCCGGCATCTCCTCGATCGTGACGACCGCGAGCAAGATGTCGAGGGTCAATCCCAGCGGCCGGCCGATCGCCTGTGTCGCCACGAGGAACGGAAAGTTCGGGGCCAGTGCTCCGAGGGAGGCGACAACGGGGGCTGCCCAGGCGGTGGCGATGATCATCGGGCGTCGGCCGCGCCGGTCGGCGAAGGCCACGATCGGCAGGCAGATGATGATCCCCATGCGCACGACAGCGGCGCCGAGTCCCTGGCCGGTGTTGCCGACATCGAACTCCTCGGCGGCAAAGGCGACGGTCTGGGTGAAGAGGGTGTTGATGAACGCCGACGACATCGAGGCGAGCCCGAGCAGGACCAGCACCGTACGCTGACGATCGGTGAACTCATCCGACGGCATCCAAGCGCGCCGGCCGCGCTCCGTGCCAGATGCGCGACCGGGAGTCGCATCGGGTGCGTGCGGCACAACGGTCGCATCATCGGAGGTCACGGCGGGAGCATACTTATGGACATGTCGGAAGCGCCTCGGTCGCACGGGGGCGAGGTGATCGTCGTCGCACGCAGCGGCCCGTTGTCGGGGACCGTCACGGTGCCCGGCGCGAAGAACTCGGTGCTCAAGTTGATGGCGGCCGCGTTGTTGGCCGACGGGACGCATCTGCTGACGAATGTCCCGGTGATCACCGACGTCGAGATGATGGCCGATCTGCTGCGCACGCTCGGGATGTCGATCACCGTGCGCCCCGCCGCCGCCGGTGAGACGGGTCAACGCCTCGAGATCGTGAACACCGGCGCGATCACACCGGTGGCGCCGCCGGGAAGCCCGATCTCGATCTCGCCGAACCGTGACAGCAGCGGCCCCAGAACGTTCACCGATGCCCTGATGCGATCGGCCTGCTCGAACGGCGCCACCGGTGTGATCGCGCCGGTGTTCACGATCTCGAGGCGTTGACCCGTCTCACCGGCGGCGGCGGGGCGCACGGTGATCGACATCCCGAGCGTGCGCAGCAGATCGGCCATCATCTCGACGTCGGTGATCACCG
>JBJTCB010000015.1:0-17043 GCA_046091605.1 Actinomycetota bacterium
CTGCGCTGGCGCATGCTGCGCCGGACATGGTCGATGCATGTGTGCCGGGCGATTCCCACGATCCATGTCTGGACTCCGGACTCTCCTCGGTAGGTGGCACGCGTCTTCCATACCTTGAGAAAGGTCTCCTGCACGAGGTCCTCTGCCGAGTCGCTCGACCCGAGGGCAGCACATGTCCTGAACACGACGAACTGGGTCGCCCTCACGAGTTCGGCGAACGCAGTGTCGTCACCGTCCTTGGCGCGCCCAAGGAGCACGCGGAGACGTTCGTCGTTGGGCACCGGGAGATTGTGGCACAGGCCTTGAGCGGACCAGCAACTTTCCGCACGCCGAGGGAACTGGATGGGACCATCGGGCGACCAATTGACCATGACATCGTGCGAACAGTGGCGCGACGCGCTGAGTGCCCGGGCCGACGGCGAGGACCCTGGGGTGCCCGAGCATCTTCTCGACGAGCACCTCGGGGCGTGCAGCGAGTGCGCATCCTTCGCCCGGTTCGTTCCCGAGTTGCGCCGCAGTGCAGTGGCAGCCGCTCCGCGGGTTCCCGACGTGTCGTCACGGGTGGCACGTGAGATACGTATCGGCGAGGACCCTCGGCGCACGATGTTCGCGCGGGTCCTGCTCGGGGTGTGCGCGGTGGAGATCATGGTGTTCGCCACCTTCGATCTCGTCTCATCGGCGCACGATGCGCGTCATCTGGGCGCGTTCTCGGCCTCGATCGGTGTTGCGATGGCGCTCGTCGCGTTGCGCCCCACCCGTGCCGCGATGCTGATGCCCGTCGCCGCAGTCTTGGGAGCCGCTCTTGTGGTGGGGGCCGTGGTCGATGTGTCGAGCGGACGCATCCCGCTCGTGACCGAGGTCGCACATCTGCCCGAGATCATGGGCATCGCGGCCCTGTGGATGCTGGTGAAGCAATCACGGTCTGCCCGACGTCAACGACGCCTCGAAAAGGGTCGATGGAGCCGTCCGTTGCGAGTGGTCGCAGTCGAGGACGAGATGAAGGGGACAGCATGAGCGACACGATCGACACTGACGACACCGGAACATCCGACGCGACGGACCCGAGTGGCAACGGGGAGGGAATTTCGGGGCTGTGGCGTCGGCTATGGAGACTGCACTTCCTCGCCGGACTCGTCATCGCCCCCGCGCTCGTCTGGTTCGCCGTCACCGGCCTGGTCATTCTCTACACAGACACGGTCAACAATGCGACCAAGGGACACCTCTACAGCGTCCCGACCGGTTCGACGACGGTGAACCTCGACGACCAGGTTGCAGCAGCCACGGAGGCGAACCCGGACTTCTCGGTGTGGTCGGTGACGCCGCCACGCAGGGACGGTGCCAGCACCATCGTGGCGATGGGCTCGCCTGAGGACATCCCCTACAACGTGTTCGTGGATCCCCACACCGGTGAGGTGCTTGGCAAGACCCGCTCGGACAAGGGGCTCGTGTCGTTCGCGAACAACACCCACGGCTCGTTCCTGCCCCGCCAGTTCACCATGCCGATCCCGTCGCTGATGGGCATCGTGGGCGAGGGACAGGCGTTCCGTGACGTCGAGATCGGTGAAGTGGTGGTGGAGATCGTCGCAGGTTGGGGTCTGGTGCTCGCGGCCAGCGGGCTCTATCTGTGGTGGCCACGCAAGAAGTCCAAGAAGCGCCTGTTCGTTCCCCGTCTGAAGGAGGGAGGTCGTCCGATGTGGCGCGACCTGCACGCCTCCTCGGGGACCGTGGTCAGCGTCGGTCTGATCTTCCTCGTGGTGACCGGGCTTCCATGGGCGACCTTCTGGGGCAACGAGTTCTCCACGTTCGCCTCGCGGGTCACCCCGAACACAGAGAACTTCTGGGAGTACTCGGGCCCGCCGTCGAACCTACCCAAGGTGGGAGACCTCACCCGGTTCGGGGTGAAGGTCGCATGGGCCATCGGTGACGAGTCGGTGCCGCCATCGGGCGATGGCGGCCATGATGGGCATGACCACGGTTCGATGGACGGGGCATCGGCTACCGCGCCTGCAGAGCGCGTGGGTTGGGATGCAGTGATGCGTGCGGCCGCTGAAGAGGGAATGGTGCCCGGTTTCACGATCGCGCCACCGAGCGACTCCACCGATGACACCGGCGCACAAACGTTCGGTGCCTATGTGGTGACCAACCCCTGGCCCAGCTCGCTCGGCGAGCAGGGAGCCCTGTACGTCGATCAGTTCAGTGCCAAGACGCTCGGGATGAGCGATGTGGACACCTGGGGTGGAATCCAGCGCACCGCGGAACTGGGCGTGCAGACCCACATGGGGACTCAGTTCGGTCTGGTCAACAGGATCTTCCTGACCATGGTGTGCGTACTGACGATTTGGAGCATCGTGACGGCCACCGTGATGTGGCTGCGCCGGCGGCGCAAGGGGACCATGGGAGTACCCCGCCGGCCGGCCGACGAGCGCACGTACAAGAAGGTGGGGGTGGTCGCGATCATCCTGGCCGTCATCTATCCGCTGTGGGGAGCGAGCGCGGTCGTGTTGCTGGGAATCGACCGACTGGTGCGGCGTCGTCGCCGATTCGCCGGCGCCTGAGGCGTCTTCTCCTGAGCGCTGCGTCAGCGGCGTGATGCGAGGCGTGCATGCTCCCGTGGAACATGCACGAGGCCTCCAAGTCTCACTCGAAGAGGATTTCGCACCCGGTTCCCTCGAGGAGTGCGTCGACGGCCGCACGGTCGGAGGCTGCGAGGGACTCGTGCTGTTCGCGCAACCACGCCAGACACTTGCGCTGGTACACGAAGGTTCCCTGGGAATAGGGGTGACCATCGATCACGCACGAGAACATCTCCTCGCCAGCCCCGATCGCAGCGTCGTTGGCCAACAGGAAGGGTGCGTACGTGCGGCCGATCTCGGGAAGGAGTGCAAGTGTCGCGGTGGGCACCGCCGCCCTGCCCACCCATCCGTCGTCACCGTTCACGTCCCACCACGACAGGTCGTCGGTGCGGTCGACCCAGTTCACGAGACGCGGGGCGTGCTGGATGCCGAGTCGCACCGACACCGGATCCCACCGGAGCAACTGCACCAACTGGCCGAACAAGCCGAAGTCGGCCCGGGAGGGGCGTGTGCCGAACAGGAACGGCGTCTCTGCGAGCAGGGTCTCGAGCAGACCGAGCAACCTGAGGAACGACTCCTCGATCGGGACACGGTTCTGCTCCGTGGATCCCACGAGGGCCCGACGGCCGATCTGGCGCTCCGAGATGAATCGTTGGGCCCGCTCCCACTGGTGGGCGGGAGTCTGCTGGTCGCGGTCGAGGGGGAGGAGGCGCTTGGCCTTCTCGATCGCCTCGTCGTAGTACCACCGGTAGTGGTACATCGCCTTGGTCACCCATTCGTCGGCGAAGTCCTCGATGAGATAGTCGAGGAACGCCACCACCGGGTCGGTCGGCACGAGACTGCGATCCGTCTGCATCGTCTCGAGGCGCATGATGAGCGGGCTCGAATCCATCTGGGCATCGATGTATGAGCCCGTGGCATCGGGAAAGGCGATGACAGGGATCAACGGGAACGGCGGCAGGTCGTCCTGGGCCGAACCCTGTGGCACCCAGCGGAACGGGATCCTCCTGTAGCGGAGCACGGCACGCATCTTCAGCGAGTACGGCGAACCGAGTGCTCCGCGCAGTTTCAACGGGTGGGTGTCCATGGGTCCTCTTCTCACCGGCCCGCGGCGTGCCGGAGCACCGCCGCCACGATCTCTGGTCCGTGGGTGTCCTGGAGGAAATGACCGGCTGCGACTTCGTCCCATGTCGCTCCCGGGATCATCGACTGCCATGTGCGTCCCCACTCGGTCACGAACACGTTGTCCTCGGTACCCCACACGAAGTGCACGGGGACGCTCGCAGCGTTCACTGCCGCGAAGTGGCCTGCCTGCTCGTCGGCATTGCCTGCGACCGGGTCATTGACCGGGATGCACAGCGGGAACCTGCGCGGACCCGTCACGGCATCCTCACCGAGCCCGAGGAACGGCGCGTCGTAGGCGCGACGCACCATGTCGGCCTCGGGAGTGAGGTTCGGTGTTCCACCCGAGACTGCGGGGATCATGCTGTCGGCCGGTGTGGCGCGGCGGGTCGCCATCGTCATCAACAGACCCCAGTTGAATTTCGCAGGCACATTCTCCCGCAGCATTCCCCCTGGTGAATTGCGCGTGATCCAGTCGAGGATGCCGGGTGTGTACTCGTAGGTGTCGTGGTGCAACCAGGTGTTCATGATGACGAGCCGGGAGAATCTCTCCGGCATCGTCGCGAATTGTGCGAGGCCGATCGGACCTCCCCAGTCCTGGACGAACAAGGTGATGTCGCCCAGGTCGAGGGACTCCACGAGGAGCTGCATGTTGCTGGTGTGGCGCGCAATCGTGTACCACGCGGGATCGGTCACCTTGTCGCTGCGGCCGAAGCCGATGTGATCGGGTGCCACGCACCTGTAGCCGGCGGCCAGCAGCGGGGGAATCATCGTGCGATAGAGGTAGCCCCACGTGGGCATTCCGTGCATGAGCAGTGCCACGGGCGCATCCCGGGGGCCTTCGTCGACGTAGTGCATCCGGAGTCCGTCGATGTCGGCGTAGTGGGGCTCGAAGGGGAAGTCGACCAGTCCGTCGAAGTTCTCGTCGGGTGTTCGCAGATGGGGGATTCCCGATGCGGTGGGCATCGGCCCATCATTGCCCCCCGGGGGATCCTCCCGACAGTCGGACAGGAACAGGATTCATTCCGACTGATGTGGTCGCCGACGCCGGGATCCCGGTCAGGCAGGTGGCAGTGCCGCGCGGAACCTCTCGAGTTCGTCATCTGCGATCGGCACGAGGTGTCCGTCGGCGGGGAATGCCCCTGATTCCACGTCGGCCCTGTACTCACGGAACGCCGCGATTCGCTCCTGCTGCAGTCGTGCATGCTCGGCGGCGAAGTCGCGGTACACCTTCGAGTGGCGCGGGATGTGCGCGGTGCCCGAGAGGTCACGGTTGGTCGGGTCGTTGAGGATGTCCATCGCGAACAGGTACTGGGCGTCGCACCCCGAACCGGCGCCCATCGACCACAGCGACAACCGCGACAGGCGCCTGCTGATCTCGGCGGCGACCGCGGCGGGGATCACCTCGATCTCGGCGGCGATCGCCCCCGCATTCTCGAGTGCGACACACTCCTCATAGAGGCGGATCGCCTGATCGGCGGTCTTGCCGACGGCACGGAACCCGCCCGTCCATCCCGCACGAGAGGGCACGAGACCCACGTGCCCGACCACCGGGATGTATTCCTTGGCAAGGTGCTCGACCCTGTCCATCGAGCCCGAGCAGTAGATGCAATCGGCACCGGCCATCAGCATCTCGCCGGCCCACCGCAGGTGATCGTCGGCCGAGCCCGCCTCGAGATGCGAGCGTCCGGTGAGCGTGAACAGCGAGGGTGCGACCTCGCGGTACCGGGGGTGGGTCACCAAATCGGGCGGTGCCGACGCCAGATCGATCCCTGCGATCTCGGCGGCCTCGGCCTCCTCGATCGTGAAGATCCGCAGCATGGTGAGCTGTCGTTGTCCCTTCAGCGCCGCGAGATCCGCCACGGTCAGTCGGCGTCGTGTCATGGGGTGCACGCTAGTTGCCCGTCGGGTTACCGTGTCCGGGTGGGCCCCACCATGCGCGCTGATCTCGCCGAGGCCCATGAGCGCGCGCACACTTCGCTCGTCTCTGCCGGGACCTGGTGGTCGTCGGGGGAGCGTCGGGCTCTCGCCACGGCCGCGATCACCGCGATGTGGTCCTCCGGTGGCACAGAACCTGTGGTGGGTGGTGGTGCGCCGAGGGCCGCGCTCGAGGCCGCGGCGCGCCTCGGCGCCGGCACCCCGCACATCGGCCGTGCGTGGTATGAGTCGGTCGCCGATGAGATCGGCGTGCTCGAGTACGTGGAACTTGTGGGACTCGTCGCCGTGGCGGCTGGGGTGTCGTCGCTGCGCCGCACGCTGGGGCTCCCGGGACCGGATCTCCCCGCGATCGATACCCCGGGTCTCGCTGAGGGGGATGCCACCCATGTGCCGCCACCGGAACTCGCCGACGCCGCGTGGAACTGGGTGCCCGTGGCCGCCCCGGCGGACACGCGAGCCGCGGTGGTGCAGGCGCTCAGCGCGGTGCCGAGTGCCTTCGATGAGTTGTGGCACCTCGCCGACGCCCAGTACATCCCCGATGCCGAGATGGTCGACCCGCGATGGACGCGTGGCACGCTCTCTCGTGTCGAGATCGAATTGATCGCCACGCGCGTGTCGCACAGTCGCGAATGCCACTATTGAACGTCGTCGCATGCGGGCATGCTCAGTTGGAGCGCCAAGACACAGGGAATCGCAGTCGATCTTCCGACACTCGCGGTCGGGGTGCCGCACGCGGATGCGCTCTCGGCATTCGCCGCTGCGGCGACGTCACCAGCGACTGACCCGGTGCTTCGAAATCGGGAACGCGATCGGCTCGCCGAGGTGATGGGCGAGGCATCGATGATCGATGCGGCCGCCGTGGTGGCGAACTTCGAGATGATGACGCGACTCGCCGAGGGAACAGGCGCGGTGCTGCACAACACGGCGAGCGTGCGCGCGGGAACCGAGGTCGGTGCCGACGCATTCCTCCACCGCGACTGAGACGACCCGCCAGAGTCGCAGGCCCGCCGGATGCACCGGGCGGGGGATCAGTCCGGTGTGCGCCTGCGCCGTGCGAGGGTGAGTCCCGCGGCGAGGGCGAGGAGGAGTCCCATCGTCGCCGCCATGAGGATGAGGCCAGTGGGCGTTGAACTCCCATTGTCTACGGGCACTGCCGAGACGGTGTCGTCCGGAGTCGTGTCAGTCGTGGCGGATCGCACCACCTCGATCTTCACCTCAATGGAGCGCACCGTGCCATCGGGAGCGATGCCGTTCAGCTGCACAGTGTGGAATCCGGGCTCCAGGGAGTCGGGAATCGCGTACTGCGCGTTGATCGCACCTGATGCGTCCGCCTCGGCGCGACCAAGGAGGACGGGAGTGGAGAACACCCACGCCGTCGTGTCGCTTCCCGGCAGGAGGCCCGTCATCAAGATGTCGAGATTCTCGCCCTGTCGCAGGATCGGCATGCCGCGCACGTTGACCCGGGGAGCGCCCGTGTTCACTCTGATCTGCATGTAGAGATCCTCGCTCGTCCTCACGGTGTATCCCTGGTCCTCGAGTGTCTCTCTCACCCAGCCCGACTCCGGCATGCCGAACACCGTTCCCGCACCGTCGGTGAGGGCCGCGGTTGCGGTGTTGTCCATTGGCATCGAGACATCGGGGAGCGGTGTCGCAACTGGCGTCTGAGGTGCGGGATTGTCCGCCTTGGTCTTCTTCACCGGCTGAATCACCGGCCCGGCGACGGGTGCCGGCACCGGGGTCGCAATGGGTTCGGCTTCGGGTGTGGGCTCGGGTGTCGGCGCGGGAGCGGCTGCCGCAGGAGCAGTTGGTGTCACCGAGTTCGAGACCATTGACGTCTCGCCTTGGCCGTTGGCATTGACCGCAGTGACGCGGAACAGGTACGAGGTGCCTGCCGTGAGGTTGGACACGAGCACCGTGGTCGCCGTGCTGACGCCGTCGGTGACGGTCTGCCAGGTGCCGCCGGCATTGTCGGAGTACTCGATCACATAATCGGTGATCACTGTGCCGCCGTTGTCGATCGGCGCGGTCCAGGCGAGGGTGGCGGCGCGGATGCCCGCGGTCGCAACCGGGGTCCCCGTGGTGCGCGGGACAGTGGTGGGCGTGGCCGACACGGCCACGGTTGCCGTGCTCGGTCCGTTGTCGTTGAAGGCGCGGACCTTCACGGCATAGGTCGTTCCGTTGCGGAGTCCGCGCAGCACGGTCGGGTTCGCGGCGACGTCGTTCCACATCGTGCCGCCGTCGATCGAGTACTCGTAGCGCGAGATGGTGAGGCCACCGTTCGACGAGGGGGTGTTCCAGGCGATCGTCATCGAGGCATCGCCGGTGGTCACGGCGAGGTTCTGCGGCAGACTCGGCACCGTCGAGGGGATCGCCTGGACCGCGGTGGAGGGCACGCCGAGGGTGTCCACGTTCGAGGCGCGCAGGGCGATCTCGTAGGACTGGCCGTTCACGAGATTCGCGAGCCGGAACGACAGGGGTGCGCTGGAGGTCTGCACGCTCGAGGCACCGACCCCCGGCGCGGAAAAGGCGGTCATGACCGACTGGAGCGTCCGTGTCGACTGCACGGACTGTGCCGACTGCACGGACTGCGCCGATGATGTCGGCGTCCAATTCACGCCACCGTCGATCGAGTAGTAGAAGTCCTGCAGGGTGTCACCACCGTTGTCCGACGGCGGTGCATAGCGCACGATGATCTCGCGGTTGCCCTCCTCGAGCGAGGTGATCGTGGGTGCGGCCGGCGGCGCAGTGGCGCGCTTGGTTGCCGCGTTGCTGGCGACGCCGGGTCCGCGCAGGTTGACCGCACGGATCGCCACGTCGTACTCCGTGCCCACGGTGACGTTGTTGATCTCGATCGGCGACGCCGCCGCCGCCGCGTTCGCCCAGTTGTCGCCACCGTCGAGTGAGTATTGGTAGTTCAGGATCGGTGCACCACCGGTCGATGCCGGCGCGGTGAACGCAACCATCAGGGTCCCGTTGCCAGAGGTCACCGAGGTCACCGCCGGGGCACCCGGAGTGGTGGCCGGGAGTGCATCGGCGACCGGCGAGGCCGCACCGCTTCCGATGTCGTTGATCGCACGGATCCGCACCGGGTAGGTGGTGCCGTTCGCCAGACCGGTCAGTCGCAACGGTCCGGCGGTGCTGATCGGTGAGCGCACTGTCCAGGTGTCTCCGCCGTCGATCGACCATGCGATGTTGGTGATCGGGGCGCCACCATTGCCGCCGAGGGAGAACGCGACGTCGACCGCCCCGCTCGCCGAGATGACCTGGGTGATCTGGGGAGCATCGGGAGTTGTCGCTGGCACGCCGTTCTCGGTGCTGCTCGCAGCACCCGGGCCACGGCTGTTGACGGCGCGAATCGCGACCGGATATGTCACGCCGTTCACGAGGCTCGTGATGCTGAGCGGGCTCGTCACTCCCGAGACGGCCGACCAGGTGGCGCCGCCGTCGGTCGAGGCCCGGTAGGCCGTGATCGATGCGCCACCGGTGGCGCCGGCGGTGAAGGCGACCGACAAGGTTCCGTTCGAACCCGTGATCGTGGTGATGGTCGGGGCGAGGGGCGGACCCGACGGCAGCGCGTCGAGGGTCGTGCTCGCATCACTCTCGCCCACGTTGTTGATCGCCTTCAACTTGATCGGATATGTCGTTCCGTTCGTCAGGCCGGTGATGATGATCGGGCCGATCGTGCTGGCGGGCGAGCGCACGGTCCAGGTCACGCCGTTGTCGGAGGACCATGCGTAATTGGTGATGGCCGATCCACCGTCACCGTTCGGCGTGAAGGCGATGACGGCGCGACCGTTCTCACCCGTGGCGGCCGTGATCGTGGGTGCATCGGGGATGCGGGCCGGAGTGACCGAGACGGCCGACCCCTGGCTGCCCGTGCCCATCGCGTTCACCGCGCGCAACCTCACCTGATAGGGAACGCCGTTCTCGAGCCCGGGAACAAGCAGCGGACTCGAGGTCGAGGCCGGGTTGCGAGCGGTCCAACTGAGACCATTGTCGACCGAGTACTCCACGTTGGTGGCCGCTGCACCGTTGGCGGCTCCCAGTGTGAAGGCCGCCGAGGCTGACCCGTCGCCGCTCGTGATCGAGGTGATCGTCGGCGCGGCTGCGACGGTGGCCGGCGTGCCGCTCACCGAGGCGCTGGCGGTGCCACTGCCCTGTGAGTTCACGCCGCGCACCTTGACGGGGTAGGTCGTGCCGTTCAGGAGTCCGGTGATCTCGAGCGGGCTCGCGACCACGGCCGGGCTCGGGGTGGTCCAGGTGGTGCCGCCGTCGGTCGAGTACTCCCAGTTCGTCACGGCCGACCCGCCGTCGAACCCAGCGGAGAAGTTCACCGTGAGGGCACCATTTCCACGTGCGATAGCCCCGATCGTGGGCGCAGCAGGCGGGCTGGCCGGCGTCAGCTGGCGCCTCGCCGACACCGTGCTGATGCCGATCACATTGCGGACCCGGATGCGCACGTCGTAGGTGGTCCCGTTCGACAGCCCGGTCACCACGACCGGTGTGGCATCGCCGGGGACGTTGGTCCATGTGTCGCCGTCGTTCAGCGAGTAGTCGACCGAGGTCACGTCGCGACCGCCGTCGTCGATCACGTACCAGTTGATGTTGATCGAGCCGTCACCCACGGTGGGACCCGAGATGGTCGGGGTTCCCGGCACAGTGGCGGGATTGCCGACGACCGGGTCGCTCGCGGCGCCACGGCCCTGGCTGTTGATGGCAGCCAGTGTGATCGAGGCGTCGGTGCCGTTAGGGAGCCCGGTGATGGTGATCGGGGAGTCGGTGGTCTGGGGCGACAGGTTGACCCATCCGCCTCCGTCGATGGCGTAGGAGTAGTTGTTGATCACGGCGCCGCCGTTGTCCGACGGCGGCTCGAACTCGACCGTGAGTGATCCGTCGCCGGGCACGATGCGGGTGATCGTCGGCTTCTCCGGCGCGGTCGCGGGCGTGCCACTGGTGCGGCTCGAGGTGCCGGGGCCGTTCACGTTCACGGCCCGCACCCTGATCGGATACGTCACGCCGTTGACGAGACCGGTGATCGTGAGCGGGCTGGTGATCGAGGCCGGATCGCGCACCGTCCAGGTGGCGCCGTCGTCGATCGAGTACTGGAGATTCGAGATCGACGCGCCACCGTTCGCACCGAGCGAGAAGGCGACATTGACCAGGCCGTTGCCCGGGGTGACCGAGGTGATGGCTGGCATGCCGGGCACCGTGGTGGGGGTGCCAGAGGCCGATGCCGACGCCGTGCCCGCACCGCGTCCGTTGACCGCGCGGATCCGCACCGAGTAGGCGGTGCCGTTGGTGAGTGAGGACACAGTGAACGACCCGGTCGACACCGCCGTGGCCTCGGCTGCCCAGGTGGAGCCGTTGTTCAGTGAGTACTCGTAATAGGTGATCGCATCACCGCCGTTGTCCGACGGTGCGGTCACGGCCACCGTGAGGGTTCGGTTCCCCGATGTGATCGAGCCGATGGTGGGTGCACCCGGGGTGGTCGATGGCACACGGTCGACGGGCAATGACGGGTCACCGTTGCCGTTCTGGTTCACCATCTGCACCTTGACCGGATACGTCGTGCCGTTGACGAGACCCGTGATGACGAGTGGGCTCGCGGTCGAGTCGGTCGACCGGCTGGTCCACGAGGCACCGCCGTTCGTCGACCAACGCAGTGTCGAGGTGGCACTGCCACCGTTGTTGCCCTCGGTGAAGGTGACCGTCAGGCGACCGTTGCCCGGGGTGACACCGGTGATCGTCGGCGCATACGGCGCACGCGAGGGCATCGCCGAGACCGCGGTCGAGGCGGGGCCGGCACCCATCCGGTTCACGGCGCGGACCTTGACCGCATACGTGGTGCCGTTCACCAACGACGAGATCGGGATGGTCGTCGATGCCGACCCGGTGGAGGTCCAGGTGACGCCGTTGTCGGTGGAGACATCCCACGATGTGATCGCGGCCCCACCTGTCGCCCCGGCAGAGACCGAGGCACTGAGTGCCGCATCGAGACCGGTGATCGAGCCGATCGTCGGTGCCGACGGTGTGGTGGCCGGTGTCGCGCTGGTGGCGGTGCTCGCCGTGCCGCTGCCCTGGATGTTCACCATGCGAAGACGCACCGGGTATGCGGTGCCGTTGTCGAGGCCGGTGATCGACAACGGGCTCACCACCGACGCGGGACTGCGGGTGGTCCAGGTCACGCCGTTGTTGGTGGAGTACTCGGCATTCGTGATCGTGGCGCCGTTGTCCGACCCGGCGACGAATGCCACCGAGAGCCCGCCGTCGGTCGAGGTGATCTGTGAGATGACCGGTGCATTCGGCGCACCGGCGGGACGTCCGACTGCGCTCGTGCTCTCCGGACCGGCGCCGCGCACGTTCACCGCGCGCAGCTTGACGGTGTAGTCGGTGGCGTTGTTCAAGGCGGTGATGAGCAGGGGGCTGGTCGGGTTCGAGGGGTTGCGCGCGGTCCAGGTTTGGCCGTTGTCGATCGAGTACTCGTAGTTCGAGATCGCCTCGCCGCCGTCGGACACCGGGGCGGTGAAGGCGACCGAGAGCGAGGTGTGCGAGGCCGTCACGCCCGTGATCGAGGGGGCACCGGGCACCGTGGCGGGCTTGGCACCGATCGTGTTGCTCGAGATGCCGGACCCCTTGGCATTGACCGCACGCACGGCCACGTTGTAGGCGGTGCCGTTGACGAGCCCGGTGACCACGAGCGGTCTCGCCGTCGAGACGGGGCTGCGGGTCGTCCACGTGGTGCCGCCATTGGTGGAGTACTCGTAGTTCGTGATCGTCGAGCCGCCGGTGTCGGCAGGTGGCGAGAAGATGAGGGTGAGGGTCTGATCCGAGCCGGTCACCGAACTGAGCGACGGCGAGCCCGGCACCCAGATCGGGGTGCCCGACACCGCACCGCTCGCCGAGCCCGCACCACGCACATTGACGCTGCGCAACTTCACGCTGTAGGTGCTGCCGTTCGTGAGGCCGGTGATCGTGACGGGGCTCACTGCCGATCCGGCCGAGGCCCACGAGGTTCCCCCGTCGACGGAGTACTCGGTGTCGGTGATCGCTGCGCCACCGGATGCTCCGGCAGTGAAGGCGACGCTGAGTGATCCGGAGACGTTCCCCACCTGGATGCCGGTGATTGTCGGGGCCGAGGGCGGAGCCGACGGGGTTCCGGTGGTCATCGTGCTCGAGACCCCCGATCCGCGGGAGTTCACCCCCCTCAACACGATCTGGTACGGCGTGCCGTTCGTGAGGTTGTTGACTGTGAGCGGGCTCGTGGTCGCGGCCGGGCTCGGGGTGGTCCAGGTCTGGCCGTTGTCGAGCGAGTACTCGTAGTTGGTGACCGCGGCACCGCGTGTGGGGGCGGCCGAGAAGTCGATTCTCAGGAAGCCGCTGCCGCTGATCACGTTGTTGATTGTCGGTGCACCGGGGGTGTTCACCGGTGTGCCCTCCACCGAGGCGCTCTGTGTGCCGCCACCTTGTGCGTTCACTGCGCGGATCCGCACCGGATACACCGTGCCGTCGACGAGGCCGGTGACCACGATCGGCGAGGTGGTCGCGGCCGGGCTGCGGGTGGTCCAGGTGGCACCACCGTTGGTGGAGTACTCGTAGTTGGAGATCGTGTTGCCACCGTCGGTCGTGGGGGCGGTGAAGGCGATCGTCACCTGACCGGGGTCACCGGAGATGCCGTCGATGGTCGGTGCTCCCGGGGTCGTGGCGGGACGCGCCTGTGTCGCCGAGCTCGCGGCGCCGGCGCCCTGGGAGTTCACCGCGCGCACCCTGACCGCGTAGTCCGTGCCGTTCTGGAGACCACCGATCACGATCGGGCTCGCGGCCGACGCGGGTGTGCGGATCGTCCATGTGGCGCCGTTGTCGGTGGAGTACTCGTAGTTGGAGATCGCGGCTCCACCCGTCGATCCCGCGGTGACGGCCACCGAGAGCCTCGCGTTCGCGGCGGTGATGCCGCCGATGGTGGGTGCTCCCGGGGTCGTGGCGGGGGTTCCATCAGATGCTGCGCTCGCGCCACCGGCGCCCTGGGAGTTCACCGACCGGATGCGCACCGCATAGGTGGTGCCGTTCGCGAGTCCGGTGATCGGCATCGGCGAGGTGATCGCGGCCGGTGAGCGGGTCACCCAAGTGGTGCCGTCATCGGTCGACCACTGGTAGTTCGTGGGTGTCGCGCCACCATCGGCACCCGGCACGAATGCGACATCGAGTCGGCCGTTCGAGGGGATGATGCCACTGATCGTCGGGGCACCGGGCGTGGTCGCGGGTGTCGCATCGACGGCAGCACTCGCGGTGCCGGCTCCACGCAGGTTCACCGCACGCACACGCACGGTGTAGGTGCGGGCGTTCACGAGCGAGGTGATCGAGAAGCTGCCCGATGTGTTAACCGGGTTCAGGGCGGTCCAGGCGGTGCCGTTGTCGGTGGAGTACTCGTAGTTCGTGATCGTGGCCCCGCCGTTGAAGGTGGGCGCGGTGTACGACACGCGCAGACGCCCCGACGAGGGCTCGATCGAATCGATGGTCGGTGCATCGGGTGTGCGCGAGGGAGTGCCCGACGCCGACGAACTGGACGCCCCCGACCCCGCGGGGTTCACCGCACGGATCCGCACGGTGTACGACGTGCCGTTCGCGAGTCCTGTGACCACGAGCGGTGATGCCGTGCTCGCCGGTGTGCGGGCGGTCCAGGTGGTGCCGTCGGTGGAGTACTCGTAGTTGGTGATCGCGATGCTGCCGTTGCTCGACGGTGCGGAGAAGACGACGCTGAGAGTGGCGTTCGAGGTCGACACCGACGAGATGGTCGGCGCACTCGGCGGCACACCCGGGATCGCCGCGACCGCGTTGCTCGAGGTGCCACCGCCGTTCACGTTCACCGCGCGCAGGACCACGGTGTACGACGATCCGTTCGCGAGCCCGGTGATGACGAGCGGGCTCGAGGTCGCCACCGGTGACCGCGTCGTCCACGAGGCGCCACCGTTCAGCGAGTACTGGTAGTTCGAGATCGTGCTCCCGCCGTCGGACGACGGTGCGGTGAAGGCGACCGAGAGCGTCTGCGACGCCGACGGGGTGACCGAGGTGATGGTCGGTGCGCTCGCGATGGTCGAGGGGGTCGCATTCACGGTGACGGCGG
This sequence comes from Actinomycetota bacterium, assembly GCA_046091605.1. Taxonomy (GTDB): domain Bacteria; phylum Actinomycetota; class Acidimicrobiia; order Acidimicrobiales; family Ilumatobacteraceae; genus UBA2093. Next base: position 14,752 of record JBJTCB010000015.1, read on the forward strand.
CATCACCGGTGCCGTTCGAGTTCACCGCACGGATCGTGACCCCGTAGGAGGTGCCGTTCACGAGCGCGGGGATGACGAGCGGCGAGGTGGTGGCCGCCGGCGACCGGGTGGTCCAGGTGGTGCCACCGTCGGTGGACCATTGGTAGTTCGTGATCGCCGATGCGCCGGCCACCGATGGCGCGGTGAAGTTCACGGAGAGCTGTGTGTTCCCCGTGGTGACCGAGGTGATCGTCGGGGCCGAGGCGAACGGGCTGACGATCGACGAGTCCGTGGTGACCGGTGTGCTCGCGTTCAGGTTGGCCACTGTCGTCACGCGGAACCGCACGTTGTCGCCCGGCGTGAGCGAGGGAACCGAGGCATTGGTCGTCGTCGAGATCCCGTCGTTCACCCAGGTCCACGTCGTGCCGTCGTTCTTCGTGTACTCGATCAGGTAGTCGGTCGGTGTGGGCCCCGCCGCAGGGGCCGACCACGTGAGGAGCGCCGTGGTCGACCGCGTGGACGCGACGAGGTTCGTGACCGGGTCCGGGGTGGTGCCACCGAGATTGACCGTGGCATTGGCCACCCCGATCGTCTCGTCACTGCCGAAGGCGAAACTCGTCGCGTTGCCCTCGTAGTGGAAGTACCACCGGTTGGTGCGCGGATTGACCACGAACGATGCCATGTCGGCGAGGCCGGTGAAGGTCGCGACTGTGGTCACCTGGCCGTCGGGGACACGCGCCCGCTCGATCGCGGTCGCGCTTTTCACGTAGGTGAGATAGAGGCGGCCACCGAAGTATTCGGCGACGCCCCACGTCGCCCAGCTCTCGCTCGCGGACCGGTTGATCACGGTCATCGCACCGCGATTGGTGACGGTGCCGCTCGGCAACGAGATGTCCCACACGGTGTCACTCGCATAGACCACCACGCGCCCGTATCCCGAGAAGATGCCCGGCATGGATCCCCCGAGCGGGATGGGCGTCGAGAGCGTGATCACGTTCGAGGTGCGCAGGCCCGTCGACGGATCGAGTGCGGTGAGTGTGGTGAGGTTCCCCGTGCGCGCCGAATTCAGGTTGAACGCATAGGCCCGCAGGGTCTTCAGATCGGAGGCGATCGCGTCCATCCATGTGGTGTCGTTCGCCGCCACAATCGTTCCGTTCGCGAGCGGAGCCAGGCTCCACCGGGCAATGTTCGTGTCGCCGGTGAGCAGCACGTTGGACGTGGTCAGGGCCATGCCACCGCGGTCGTCACCGGTGAGACCAACCACCTCGAGGCCCGAGAATCCCGCAGTCGACAGGCCATCGACGCGGAAGACACCCTCGCTCGGGGCGAAGCTGACCGCGGTTGCCGCTGCGCTGCTCACTGGTCCGGTCGAGCCCGCATAGTCAGCGACCGACTCGGCGGTGAGCGTGAGGATGATGGTGCCGGCATTGGGCGTATTGTTCGTCGCCGTGACGGTGCGCGTGCGCCCGCTTCCCGAGACGGCGATGTTCGACCACCCCGTCGAGGTTCCCGAGAGAGCGAAGTCAGAGGCGGTCACCCCGGTCACGTCCTCGGAGAAGGTCACGGTCCAGGACTGCTCGTTCAAGTCGTTCGGCGAGGTGTTGTCGGATGCGATGGACATGAGCGTGGGAGCAGTGCGGTCCACGACCCACGGGGCACTCTGGGCGAGTCCGGTGTCGATCAGCATCACCCGCGCGCCCACGTCGAAGGTGGCGGCCAACGTGCGCCCGTCTGCGCTGATGGCGAGGCCCCACGGTGACTGCGACGAGAGCGAGATGTTGGGAGTCGACAACAAGACCGGACTCGCGACGGAGTAGTCGATCGCGCGCACGGTGAGCGATCCGCGGTTTGCGATGTAGGCGCGCGAGCCGTCGGGGGAGAAGTCGATGCCCATCGGGTTGCTCAGTCCGGTGACCGTGGAGGTGACCGCGTTCGTGGCCGGGTTGATGACCGACACCGTGCTGTTCCCGTAGTTCGCGACGGCGAGCCGTGTGCCCGAGGAGTTGATGTCGAGGTGGTACGGGTTCGTGCCCACGTTCACCGTGGTCACCACGGCCGAGGTCGTGGCGTTGATGACGGTCACGGAGTTCGAGTTCATATTCGCCGTGTAGACCCGGGTGCCGTCGGGGGAGACCACGATTGCATTCGGATAGGCACCCGTGGCGATGCCGGATGTCTCGAGCGTGAGCGTAGGGACATCGATCGAGGCGACCGTGTTCGAACTGATGTTGCTCACCCAGACGCGGCGACCGTTGGGCGACCACGCCACCCCCATCGGCGACGTACCGACCCCGGTGACGGTGCCCACGACGG